>NZ_JBFAPZ010000020.1:0-120920 GCF_040676935.1 Saccharopolyspora sp. NPDC049426
GCGAGAGCATCGCGCACCTGGGCGTGCTCTCGCACCACCTCGACAACCACCGGCCGCTCGTGGAGCGGTTCGCCGCGGGCCTGCCCAACAAGCTGCGCGAAATTCGAATCCGCCCCCGCAACGGGTGAACGCCTCCGGGGCAGGAGTGGCTCGGGAAGTGCGTGGTGATGCGGGAGGGGTCCTCGCACGTGCGAGCGCCCCTCCCATCGGACGTGGCCGGCAGGAGGGGCGCTCGGGGCGAGGTTCCTCGGGTGAGGACTACTGGTCCGACTCCTCGGGGGCCTCGAAGCCCTTGACGTCGTTGCGGTCGTCGGAGCTGGGGACGTCGCCCGGGAGCTGCAGGGACTTCGGCAGCGGCCCCGGAGTCCAGTTGCCCCAGTGGGTCTCCGTGTGGACGTCCATGGCCGTCTGAGCCGGTACGGCGTCCGCGTCGTACGGGTCCACGGCGTACAGCGAGCCCCAGTCCCGGTGGATGTTGTTCTTCATGTACGTCGGCAGCTCGCGCATGCTCGTCGCCACGTTCAGCCAGCCGAACGGGCCGCCGGAGTCCGGCGACGACCAGCCCTGGCCGATGTCGCGGACCTCGGCACCCGCCGCGACCCGGAACTTCGGGATCTCGGCGACGCCGTGGTGCACGCGCGGCAGCTGCAGGCACGGGTGCACCAGCGCGGCCGTCCACTCCACGAACGCGGGCTGGTCACCGACGAAGTCGGTCATGTTCACCAGCTGCGGCGCGCGCGGGGCGCTGACCGCGACCCAGCCGTTCGGGCCGAGCGCGTTGTCCACCGCGACCACGCGCATCTTCGTGGCGCCCTCGGACTTGCCGCCGAGCGTGTAGCGGAAGTCCCGCCAGTTCGGGCCGCCGTCCCGCTGCACCACGTACTTGCGCTCGGTGATCAGGAAGCCGTTCGGGGTGTCGTGCCCGAACTCCAGCGCCACCGAGTTCGCGCCCAGCTCGGCGCCGGCCAGCGACAGCACCACCGGCACCTCGCCGCGCTGCGCGCGCTCCGGCAGGTCGTACCACTGGGTGCGCAGCTCACCGGTGCCGACGGCGGCGGCGTCGTAGCTGCCCCACACCGGCGCATTGTCGTTGCCGAACTGGTGCGGCGGCTTCCAGTTGGGTTCCTGCGGGTCGGTGCCGTCGCCCGGCGGCAGGCCGGGCTGGTTGAAGCCGGACAGCTTCGCCCGCATGTACTCGTCGGCGTCTTCCTTGTCCTGCAGGCGCTTGGGCGGGACGCCGATCTCCTTGTCCTCGGACGGCGCCGCCGTGGCCGGTTGTTCCCCGGCCACGCGCAGCATCCCGGACTGCGGGTTGGTCTCGACGTAGATGTAATCGGACAGGCCGCAGCTGGTGCCCACGATCTGCTTGATGTTGTCCGAGCCGAGGCTGTAACTGCCCCACTGCTTCTGGATGACCTTGCCGAAGTTCGCCAGCTCGAACAGCACCAGCAGGGCGCACAGGATCGACAGCGGAGCGGTGCCCATCCGCAGCGCGCGGCTGCGCCTCTCCTCGCGGCTGAAGCGCTCGTCGACGACCTTCGGGTTGTGCTCGTCGATCCTCAGATGCTCGATGAACGCCACGACCAGCGCGATGAACGCGATGATCAGCAGGATGGTGCTCAGGTGCCTGCCCTTGAGCTGCGGCGGCATGTTGTACCAGGGCACACCCCAGCCCGAGACGTACCACCACGCGTTGGGGCCGGTGGCGGCGAAGGCCAGGATGACCATCAGCCCGGCGAAGAAGGCGGCCCGGTTGCGCTTGGAGCGCAGCACGGTGGTGCTGGTGGCCAGCGCGGTCAGCGCGGCCAGCGCTCCGCCGGTGGCGGCGAAGATGCCGAAGTGGTGCGACCACTTGGTGGGGGTCAGCACGAGCACGCCGAAGGACATGGCGCTGATCGCCAGCAGTCGCCGGCTCGGTCCCAGCGCCGCACCCCGGATCCGCCCGCGGCGCAGCAGCACCACGGCGCAGGTCGCCAGGCAAAGGATGACCAGCAGCACGGGGAAGCGTCGCGTCATGGAGCCGTCCGCCGTGGGGCTGAACAGCAGGTTGTAGCGGCTGAGCTCCTCGTACCAGCTCTGGCTCGGGCCGATGTCGGTGCGCAGGTCGGTGGCGTCCATGACCGACTGCCACGTCTGGTCGGCGAACACCAGCGTCAGGATCACGAACCCGGAGGAGGCGATCGGCGCCAGCACCGGCAGCCAGCCGAACTCCAGGGCCCGCTTGCGCACCAGCCGGAACAGCGGCTTGAGGGCGGCCACGAACGGCAGCACGGACACCATGCCGTGCGGGTTCGCGCCCACCGAGAGCGCGGCGACCACGAGGCCCAGCGCGGCCGGCATCAGCCGGTCGGTGGCCACCGCGCGCTCGACGGCGCACAGCGCCAGCAGCGAGAACAGCACCACGACGGGTTCGGGGCGCAGGCCGTTGTTGTAGGGCAGCCAGAACGCCAGGAACACGGCCGCGGCCGCCCACCCCGCGGCGTTGGAGCGCCGGACCTCCTGGCCGAGCCTGGGCAGCACCTCGCGGGAGATCAGCAGCCAGCTGACGATGCCCATCAGCAGCGCGGGGAGTCGCACCCACGGCGTGGCCGTGGAGACCTGCACCCACACCGAGTACAGCTCGTAGAACCAGCCGAACGGCGCCTCCGGGACACCGAACCACCGGTAGTAGTTGCTGACGTACCCGAAGCTCTCGCGCGCTCGCGCGATGTTGAGGATGTAGCCGTCGTCGGAGGTCATCGCCCCGACGACCCACCACACCAGCAGCGAGCCGATCACCGCGACGTCCCGGAACGTCGGCTTCCACCAGCCGATCGCCAGCCACTTCGGGGGACGCCTGCCCGCGCGCACGTCCAGGCGCCGCAGGCAGATCACCGAGCCGAGGAAGGCCAGCACGGTCAGCGCGATCACGGCGAGCTTCAGCGACGTCGCCTGGCTCTCGTAGCGGGTGTCCACGCGCGCCTCGAACGACAGTCCGCGCACGTCGTCGAGTCGGTCGTCGATGCTGGAGTACACGCCGGTCAGCTGCGGGCGCTGGTCGCCGCGCAGGTTGGCGATCGACTGGTCGCCGACGTTGGCGGTGCTGCCGTAGCCGTCGGACCGCAGCGAGATCGAGCAGTCCCCGGCGGGAATCGCCGCGGTGCCGACCTGCTGGCCCTTGGTCAGCAGCGTCAGCTGGCCGTTGTCGACCTGCAGCGTCAGACCGGTCAGCTTGCCGTAGTCGGACGAGGGCGGGTTGGTGCTCAGCAGCACGGCCGCGCCGTTGGTGCGCGCGTCGAGGCTGCGCGCCAAGACGCACGGCACCTCCGCGTTGAGCCACAGCGGCGAGTAGCCGACCAGCGGCGCCGACACCGACTTGGTGCCCTCCGCCGTCGGCCACTTCAGGGTCGTGACGTCGTGGTTGACGGGCAGGAACGGCACCGCCAGGGCGAGCACCGTGCCCAGCACGCCCAGCACGGAGGCGAACAGCTTCAGCCGCCTGGCCGACGGTCGAGCGCGGTCGGTCCCGTTGTCTGCCGAAGGGTCGTCCGTTCGGCGGCTGTCTTCCTGGCCACTGAGCACGAAAGGAGAATAGTAGTTGCTGGTCCGGGCGCTTTCGCGGCATTCCGAGGGTGTGCGAATCGACACCAGAGGTAACGTCGTGAGCTGCGAACTCAGTTCGATCTCAGGCGCCTCTAAGCGTCTCGTGACCTTCCGGTTATCGATCCCGCTGTGAAGTCCGCGTAAAAAGCGAGCGGTCGCCGGGAGTTCCGGCGACCGCTCGGTCGAAGCTTCGGATCAACGGCGGAAGAACCGCTCCTTGCGTCCCTGGATCACCAGGCGCAGCCACTCGCGGAACGCCTTCGGGTCCTTGCGCTGCACCACGAAGTACAGGCCGAACCGGACGACCTCCAGGGCGCCGATCTTGCGCATCCCCGGCTGCGAGAGCAGGTATCCGCGGTTGCGGTAGGTGTAGTAGCGCTTGTTGGCGTCGGAGGGGTCCTGGGCGTGGAACCGCCCGCCCAGCATCGGTTTGAACTCCGCCGAACCGTCCGGGTGCAGGAACTTCGTGCGGAACGTGGTCCCGAACGGCAGTCCCGAGCGCACCAGGCGGCGGTGGATCTCCACCTCGTCGCCCCGGAAGAACAGCCGGTAGTCCGGCACGCCCACGACGTCGAGCGTGGTGGCGCGGAACAGCGCGCCGTTGAACAGCGAGGCGATGCCCGGCAGGAAGTCCTCCGGCAGCTCGCTGACCTCGCGCTTCCAGGTCAGGCCGCGGCGCAGCGGGAAGGCGAGCGTGCCGGGGGTGTCGATGTTGACCACCACCGGCGACACGGCGGCCAGGCGCCGCTTTTCGGCGACCTCCAGCAATGTGGACAGCCCGTGCTCGTCCGCCGGGCGGCCGTCGTCGTCACCGAGCCACACCCACTCCGCGCCGAGGGACAGCGCGGTCAGCATGCCCAGCGCGAAACCGCCGGCGCCGCCGAGGTTTCGCTGCGAGGCGATGTAGGTGGAGGGCACCGGGCAGTCGTCGACCACGTCGGAGGCCGACTGGTCGGGACCGTTGTCGACCACGACCAGGTGGTCCGGCAACCGGGTCTGACTCGCGATGACCTTCAGGGACTCGGCCAGCAGCTCGCGACGGTGCCTGGTGACGATGACCGCGACTACGGATCCGGCGGGCAGCTGCTGTGCGGAGTCGGTGCTCATGAGCCTTCTTCGCTCCCGATCGTGGCCCGCGATTCGCCGATCCGGGCCAGGGTTTCCTCACTCAGGTTGTTGAAGGGGTCGTACCCCTTGTAGTGCGTCAAGACCTCGCGCAGCGAGCCCTCTTCGCGGATACCGCCCTTGTCCATCCAGATCGCGGTGCTGCACAGCTCGACGAGGAACTCGTCGGAGTGCGACGCGAAGACAAGCATGCCGGATCGCTTGACGAGGTCGTTGAGGCGGTCCCGCGCCTTCTCCAGGAACTCCGCGTCGACCGCGCCGATGCCCTCGTCCAGGATCAGGATCTCGGGGTCGATCGAGGTCACCACGCCCAGCGCGAGCCGGACCCGCATGCCGGTGGAGTAGGTGCGCAGCGGCATCGCCAGGTAGTCACCGAGCTCGGTGAACTCGGCGATGTCGTCGATCCGCTTCTCCATCTCCTTGCGGGACATGCCCAGGAAGAGGCCGCGGATGATGATGTTCTCGTAGCCGGAGATCTCCGGGTCCATGCCCACGCCGAGGTCGAACACCGGCGCGACCTTGCCGACCACGCGAGAGCTGCCCCGGGTGGGCTCGTAGATGCCCGACAGCAGCCGCAGCAGCGTGGACTTGCCCGCGCCGTTGTGGCCGACCAGCGCGACCCGGTCACCTTCGCGCAGCGACATGTTGATGTCGTGCAGCGCCTCGATGACCGGCACCCGGCTGTCCGTGCCGATCTTGCCTCCGGCTCGGCCGAGCACGGCCTTCTTCAGCGAGCGGGACTTCGCGTCGAAGATCGGGAAGTCGACCGCCGCGTTCCATACGTCGATGCTGACCATGGTTTATTCGGCCTCACTCAGACCCAGTAGGAGACACGGGCACGGTAGTTGCGCAGCACGACCAGTGCCACGGCCCAACCCACGACGGTGATCGCGCCGCACACCAACCAGTGGTGCCAGGCGATCGGGGTGCCGAGCATGGGCTGCCGGATGATCTCCAGGAAGTGCATGAACGGGTTGATCTCGGCGAGCTTCGCGCGCTCCGCGATCGCCACGTTCGGGCTGGACCGGAACTCGTCGTAGTTCCACACGATCGGCGTCATGAAGAACATCAGCTGCACGATGCTCTGGGTGACCGGCGGGATGTCGCGGAAGCGGGTCGAGATGGTGCCCACGACCAGGATCACCCAGGCGCCGTTGAGCGCGATCAGGGCGAAGGCCGGGATCGCCATCAGCGACATCAGCGACAGCGGCTTCGGGAAGATCAACAGCAGCACGAAGTACACGGCGAGGTTGTGCGCGAAGAACAGCACCTGCCGCCACAGCAGCCGCAGCACGTGAATGCTGACCGGTGCCGGGAGCTGCTTGATCAGGCCCTCGTTGGAGATGAAGACCTCGGAACCGTCGTTGACGCAGTTGCCGATGAAGCCCCACACGATGAAGCCCACCGCGAGGTAGGGCAGGTGCTTCTCCAGCGGCTGCCCGAACAGCTGCGAGTAGAGCAGACCGAGCGCCGTGACCGTGACGGCCATGCTGATGGTGATCCACAGCGGGCCGATGACGGAGCGGCGGTAGCGCTGCTTGATGTCCTGCCAGCCCAGATGAGCCCACAGCTGTCGCTGGCTGAGGGCGTCACTGATGTCCTTGAACGCTTTTCGCCAGGACCGCGGCGAGATCTCAGAAGGCGCCGTAGGTCGGTCTAGCGTGCTCGTAGCATGCACGAGCGAAAGAGTACCGACCGCGCGTGTGCACACTCGGGCTGGGCATCACTCGAAGGCGTAGCGCCCGCTTGACGTCGGGCGCTACCTTCCGTTATCGCGCAGGACCGCTAGAGGTACTGCCCGGTGCCCTTGGTCGGGCCCATGTCCGGTTCGCCGGAACCTGCCGGCAGACCTCGGCGCATCTGCTCCAGCTGGGCTCGTGCGGCCATCTGCTGGGCGAAGAGCGCGGTCTGCAGGCCGTGGAACAGGCCCTCCAGCCAGCCGACCAGCTGGGCCTGGGCGATCCGCAGCTCGGCGTCCGAGGGCGTGGTCTCCTGCGCGAACGGCAGCGACAGCCTTTCCAGCTCCTCGATGAGCTCCGGCGCCAGGCCCTGCTCCAGCTCCCGGATGGAGGACTGGTGGATCTCCTTGAGCCTGCTGCGGCTGGCCTCGTCCAACGGCGCCTGGCGGACCTCCTCCAGCAGCTGCTTGATCATGGTGCCGATGCGCATCACCTTGGCCGGCTGCTCCACCAGGCCGTTGATGTCCTCGCCGTGCTCCTGGCCCTCGTCGCCGACCTCGGTCGCGCCGGCACCCACGGGGTTGCCGTCCTCGCCCACCACGAACACCTGCGGGCGCTCTTGTTCGCTCATGGCTGCCATGGTTCCAGTGTGCCGCCAGGTCGTGGGAGGGGTCGTGCCGACTCGCCCGCAGC
Organism: Saccharopolyspora sp. NPDC049426; assembly: GCF_040676935.1. Classification (NCBI taxonomy): domain Bacteria; kingdom Bacillati; phylum Actinomycetota; class Actinomycetes; order Pseudonocardiales; family Pseudonocardiaceae; genus Saccharopolyspora; species Saccharopolyspora sp. NPDC049426. The sequence continues at coordinate 7,080 of NZ_JBFAPZ010000020.1, forward strand.
GCTGGGGCGACGGCTCGCGAGTGATGCAGTATCGACCACCCTGGACGTCGCCGAGTCCCGCGTTTCAGTAATGTCTGGATCATGGCGTTCGACGTCGCGGCGGTTCGCGGACTCTTCCCGGCGCTCGGCGACGGGTGGGTGCACCTGGACGCCCCGGCAGGCATGCAGGTTCCCGAGCAGGTGGCCACGGCGGCGTCCACCGCCCTGCGGGCCCCGGTTTCCGGTCCTGGCGGGAACTTCCCCGCTTCGCAGCGCGCCGAGGCGATCGTGGAGGCCGCTCGTCGCGCGATCGCGGATCTCGTGGGTGCCAAGCCCTCCGGAGTGGTGCTCGGGCCGAACTCCGCAGTGCTGCTCGGCAGGCTCGCCGACGCCCTGGGCGACGGCTGGATGATCGGCGACGACGTCGTCGTCTCCCGGCTGGACTCGCCCGACAACGTCGACCCGTGGCAGCGCGCCGCTCAGCGCTCCGGTTCGACCGTGCGCTGGGCCGAGATCGACATCGAGACCTGCGAGCTGCCGACCTGGCAGTACGGCGACCTGGTCACGCCGCGCACGAAGGTCGTGGCGATCACCGCGGCTTCGGGCGCGGTCGGCACCCGGCCGGACATCCGCCCGGCCGCGGAGGCCGCTGACGAGCACGACGCGCTGCTGGTCGTCGACGCCTCCTCCGCCGCGCCCTTCGTCCCACTGGACGTCACCGAGCTGGGCGCCGACGTGGTCGCCGTCAACGCCTCGGCGTGGGGCGGTCCGCAGGTGGGCGCGCTGGCCTTCCGCGACCCGGCGATGCTCGATCACCTGCCGTCGGTCTCGCTCGACCACAGCGCTCGGGGACCTGAGCGCCTGGAGATGGGGCCGCACGCGCTGCCGCTGCTCGCGGGCCTGATCGCGTCCGTGGACTACCTCGCCGGTCTCGACGACGCGGCCATCGGGCCGCGCCGGGAACGGCTGCTGACCTCGCTGCGCGCGGTGAAGTCCTACCAAGCGGGTCTGCTGACCAACCTGACCAACGGGCTGCGCAAGCTCCCCGAGGTGATGCTCATCGGCGACGCCATGCGCCGGATCCCGTCGGTGGCCTTCACCGTCAACGGCGTCAAGGCCGAGGACGCCGTCTCGCACCTGGCCGACCAGGGCATCTGCGCCTTCGCCGACCCGGGCACCCACGGCGTCTTCGCGGCCCTGGGCGCGGCCGAGGTCGGCGGAGCCATCCGGGTCGGCCTGGCGCACTACACGAACTCCACCGAGGTCGACCAACTCCTCCAGGCGGTCGCCGACCTCACCTGACCGGGTGGGGAATTCGAATTTCGCGCGAAATTTGAACGCCGAAGTTCAGGCTCGAATTTCGCGCGAAATTCGAATCCGGCCCTCACCGCACCAGGAGGATCTTGCCCCGGACGTCGCCCGATTCGAGGGTGGTGTGGGCGCGGGACGCCTCGGCCATCGGGATCCGCGTGTGCACCGGCATCCGCACCTCACCGCTCTCGATCAGCGGGCAGAGGCGTTCGCGCACGTCGGCGACGATGCGGGCCTTGCCGTTCGGTCCGTCCACGGGGCGCCCGCGCAGGCCTAGGGCAGACATGCGCAGGCGCTTCATCAGCATCTTGCCCATGTTCAGCTCGGCCTTGGCGCCGCCCTGCATCCCGATCACGGCCAGGAACCCGTCCATGGCCAGCGCGGAGAGGTTCCGGTCCAGGTAGGACGCACCCATGTTGTCGAGGATGACGTTCGCCCCGCCGAGACCCTTGACGACCTCGACGAAGTCCTCGTCGCGGTAGGAGATCACCGGGTCGGCGCCCAGTTCCGCGCAGAGCGCCCGGCTCTCGGCCGACCCCGCGGTCGCGGCGACCCGCGCGCCCAGCGCCTTGGCGATCTGGATCGCGCAGGTCCCGATACCGCCCGCGCCGCCGTGCACAAGGAACACGTGACCTTCGCGCAGTCCGGCCTCCATGACGACGTTCGACCAGACGGTGCAGCCGACCTCGGGAATCCCGGCCGCCTCCACCAGATCCACTCCGGCGGGTTTGGGCAGCACCTGCGCCGCGGGGACGGCCACCCGCTCGGCGTAGCCGCCGCCCGCGAGCAGCGCGCACACCTCGTCGCCGACGTTCCAGCCGGTCACGCCCTCGCCGATCTCGGCGATCGTGCCGGAACACTCCAGTCCGGGGATCTCGCTTGCGCCCTTGGGCGGCGGGTAGTTGCCTTGGCGCTGAGCGAGGTCGGCGCGGTTGACCGCGCTGGCCACGACGTCGATGGCCACCTCACCGGGGCCGGGTTCGGGGTCCGGGTGTTCGGTCCACACCAGAACGTCGGGGTCACCGGGCTCGCGGATTGAAATCCCATGCATGCCCGTGACGGTAGTCAGCCTCGGGCGGCGCGAAAACCGAGAACGCGGGCCGAGTCGGGAAATACGGGAAAGATTCCCGCTTCTCCAACTCGGTCCGGGTTCGCTTGACTGTGTCGGACAACCACTCGATCCGCACAAAACGGGGGAGCTCGATGAGTTCGCGAACCATCACACCCAGGCGCACGGCCGCTGCTGTGGCCGCCACTTGCGCGGCAGCTCTGGTCGCCATCGCCCCGGCCTCCGCGGCGCCGGCCGGCCTCGGCGACCGGATCACCGGTGACGCGGTCAACCGTCACCTGATCGCGTTGCAGCGGATCGCCGACAGCAACGGTGGGAACCGCGCGTCCGGGCTTCCCGGGTACGAGGCGAGCGTGGACCACGTCGCGGGCAAGCTGCGCGGTGCGGGCTTCGACGTGACCACCCCGGAGTTCACCTACGACGCCTACTACCTGGACTCCTTCAGCCTCGCGGTCGCCGGTCAGCCGACCGAGGGCGACGCGCTGGAGTACTCCCCGGCCACCCCGCAGGGCGGGATCACCGCTCCGCTGTCGGTCGCCGCGGTCGACGACACCCCGGGCTGCGAGGCCACCGACTTCCCCGCTGACGTGGCGGGTTCGGTCGTGCTGATCCAGCGGGGGTCCTGCACCTTCGCCGACAAGCAGCGGGTCGCGGCGGATCTCGGTGCCGCGGGCGCGATCATCTACAACAACGTCGACGGGCCCCTCAGCGGCACGCTCGGCGACCCCGCGGACGCGCGCATCCCCAGCGCGGGCGTGACCAAGCAGGTCGGCGAGGCCCTGGCCGGGCAGGCGGGCGCCGAGGTGAAGCTGGACGTCCAGTCGCGGTTGGAGACCGTCACCACCCGCAACGTCGTCGCGCAGACCCGCACCGGCCGCCCCGACAACGTCGTGATGGCAGGCGCGCACCTGGACAGCGTCGCGGAAGGGCCGGGCATCAACGACAACGGCAGCGGCAGCGCCGGATTGCTGGAGACCGCGCTGCGCATGGGCGGCAGCCCGCAGACCGAGAACGCGGTGCGGTTCGCCTGGTGGGGCGCGGAGGAGTCGGGCCTGATCGGCTCCACGAAGTACGTGCAGGGCCTGACCTTCGAGCAGCGGCTCGACATCGCGCTGTACCTGAACTTCGACATGATCGGCTCGCCGAACGCCGGTTACTTCGCCTACGACGGTGACGACTCCGACGCCGTCGGCTCGGGTCCCGGCCCGCAGGGTTCGGGTCAGATCGAGAAGGACTTCGTGGCCGCGATGGCCGCGGAGGGCGTGGAGCTGGAGGGCACCGACTTCAACGGCCGCTCCGACTACGGCGAGTTCATCGCCAACGGCATTCCCGCGGGTGGGCTGTTCACCGGTGCCGAGGGGGTCAAGACCGACGCCCAGGCCGCCAAGTGGGGTGGCACGGCGGGTGTGGCTTACGACCCGAACTACCACCAGGCGGGTGACCACCTCGGCAACATCGACCGCGTGGCCCTGGAGCGCAACGCCAAGGGCCTCGCGAACGTCGTCGAGGCGTACGCGCACAGCACGGAGGCGGTCAACGGCATGCAGACCCGCGAGGAGCGGGCCAGCGCGCGCCAGGCGCAGCTGTCCACCTTCGCCGCGCACGCCGAGGGCCGGGCGATCCCGCACGGCCACGACGCGAGCTGACCGGCCGCTTGAGCGGGGCGCGGTCGTCGCCGCGCCCCGCTCACCGGGTTAGGAGATGGTCACCTCTGCCGGGAGCTGCAGCGTGCCGCTGAGCGTCGCGCTGGTAGCGCCGTCGCAGAGCAGGCCGCTCTCCCTGATCGGGAACGAGGCGTTGGAGTTGGCGGTCAGCTGATGGGTGCCGTTGTCCCAGCCGTTGGCCGGTACGGCGGCGTTGTCCACGGTGATCGTGCACACGCCGCTGATGGTCACCGTCGCGCTGGCCTGGCTGATATCCACGCTGCCGGTGCTGGTCGCGGTGGCCAGCCACTGGCCGGACGGCGTGACGGTGGTGGCCGCGGACGGGGCGAGCGAGTTGGTGCAGCGGGTGATGGTCGGCGCTGCCGGAGCGCCGGAGGAATCCACGGTTCCGGCGACGGCCGGGTTGCCGGCGACAGGTGCCTGGACGTTGCCGTTGACCACGTCGCACCGGACCTCGGTGCCGGTGTTGGCCGTCATGACCAGCTGCGTTCCGCTGGCCAGGGTGATGGGTTCGACGGTGTTCTGCGGGTTCCACTGCACGGCCTGGGCGGTGGCCGCCTGGGCCGCCGCGGCGCCGCCGAGGTAGAACGCGGCGATCATCGCCACTGCTGCGATCTTGTGTCGTCCTGCGCGCATCATGACCTCCTGTCGTGGGCATGCCTCGCTGCTCCGACGGCACGTCGTTTCGCGTCGCGGAGTGGTGGGAGCGGTGGTGAATTCGAGGCTGCGCCCGAGGGAAAATGTATAGAAACACGCATGTTTCTAAACCGCAATGACAGGTTTGATCACCAGTGGTCGTCGCAGTTCCGATTCGTTCGAAGGAGAGGGGCGAATCGGGTGAGTCGGAGGGCCAATCGGGTGTGGTCGATCGTCTCCCTGCGTAATTCCTCGCGAACGAGATGGCGGAGCGCTCCGATGATGAATTCGATCTTCGTCTTGTTCTCCGGCTGGTTGTGCGCCGCGTTCAACTCGACGAGTGACCTGGTCAGATCGTTCGCGGAGGAACGGACGTAGGTCGACAACCAGGGATGCCCGGTCTCATCGCAGGCGCCGAAGTACAGCCGGGCGGCGGCCGGGTTGTCGGCCAACCAGGTGATCAGCGCGGAGACCACCGCGCCGTATCGATCAAGGCAGTTCTGGTTCTCCAAGCACGCCTGCTCGCAGGCCGCGTGCCACGCCTCCACAGCATCGGCGAACGGCTCAGGCGAATTCGAGATCACGTGCCCACCTTCGTTCCCCCCGGAATGTCCACGCGGGCACGTTAGCGGGCCGGTAAGCTTGATTTGAAGATCTTGCTTAGCCGATTCATCGACCACGAGCGAGGTAGCAGGCAGTTGGGCGCCAGGGTTCCCCGCGATCAGCGGAAGCTGCCGCCTGGGCGGCACGGAATCCCGGCGGATCAGGTGGCCGAAGACCAGCGCGGGCGCATCCTCGGCGCCGTGGTGACCGCCGTCGGTCGGCGCGGCTACGCGGACGCGACGGTCGAGGACTTCGTCAGCGGAGCCGGCGTCTCGCGCAAGACCTTCTACCAGCACTTCGCCAACAAGCAGGCCGCGTTCCTCGCCGCGCTCGACGACGTCGCCGAGCGCCTGGTCGCGGCCGTGCACAACGCCTACTCGGCGCACGAGGACTACGTCTCCAGCGCCCGCGAGGCGTTGGAGAGCACGCTGCGCGAGCTCGCGGCGGATCCGGACGCGGCGGTGCTGGGCATCGTCGAGGTCTTCGCCGCAGGCACTGAGGCGCTGCGCCGCCGAGGCGAGATCATCCGCAGCCTCACCGAGGTGATCACGGAGCAGACGCGGAACTTCCCGCAGACCGCGCTCGGGGCGAGCTTCACCGCCGAGACCATCGTCGGGGCGGTCCTCGAAGTCCTCTACAACCGCGTGCAGCGCGGTGAGGCCGAGCAGCTGCCCGAACTGCTGCCCGATCTGCTGTTCTGCGTCGTCGCCCCGTTCATCGGCGAGGAGCGGGCAGCGGAGGAACGCGCCAAGGCGCAGCGCATCGCGACGAGTTAGCTCCGCCGGACGGAGCGTCCTCGCCGCTGCCCTGACCGATGCGCCCTCAGGCGCCGACGACCTCGGCGCCCGCCTGCTCTCCTGCCAGCAACGCCACCCTGTAGTTCGCCAGCGACTTGTTGAGGCGGTCGCGGGCGAGCTTCGCCTGTTCGTCGTCGACCCCGATGCCGAGGTGCGCGCACACGACGGCGCCGGTGGGCTTGGGCCGGGCCTTCACGTCTTGCGTCTCATCCACGACCCCCATGCTCGCAGCACAGGGCAGACCGCGTTCCCCGAGCCCTCCGTCGGGAAGCTGAACCCTCGATGACGAGGGTTCAGGACTGCACCACCACACCCATCACTTCGAGGAACCGAAGCGCCAGCGGCTTGGCCGGGACGATCTCCTGCGCCTCGAAGCGCGCCACGTCGGACTCGGTGATTCCGGCCGACGCGGCGAGCTTCGGCTGGTCCCAGCCCAGCTCCTGGCGGGTGAGGAGCACCAGGCGGACCAGGTCCTCGGTGTCGTGGGGGTGTTCTTGCTCGGTTCCACTCACGTGCCGACCCTATCGGCGCAAGATCACTGGCCCGTCACCCTGGCGCGAGGCTCACAGATCGAGCGCGGGTGCGATCTCGCGCAGCGCGGGCAGCGGGTCCGCCGACGGGTCGTCCCCGAGGACCTGGATGACCACGTGATCCGCGCCCGCGTCCAGGTGGCGCTGCACGTGCTCGGCGATCGCCTTGGCGTCGCCGATTGCCACCAGGTGCTCGGCGAGCTTGTCGGATCCGCCGACGACGAGATCGGACTCGTCGAAACCCTGCCGCAGCCAGGAGTTCCGGTAGTTCGGCAGCTGCGAGTACATGTGCAGGTGCTCGTGGGCGCGGCGCAGCCCGACCTCGCGGTCGGTGGTCAGGGCGACCGCCTGCTCGCTGACGACCCACTTGTCGGGGCCGAGCAGCTCGCGCGTGCTCGCGGTCTGCTCCGGGGTGATCAGGTACGGGTGCGCGCCGTCGGCGGCGGTGCCGGACAGCTCGATCATCTTCGGGCCGAGCGCGGCCAGCAGCCGGGCCGGTCGGGCAGCACCGGGTTCGACCTTGTCCGAGAGCTCGTCCATGCGCTTGAGGTAGTCGCGCATGGTCGCCAGCGGCTTGGCGTAGGTCCCGGCGTTGCCCTCGACGAGGGGACCGTGGCTGACGCCGAGTCCGAGCACGAACCTCCCCGGGTGCAGCGCGCTGAGCGTCCGCGAACCGGCCGCGGCGGCCTTGGCGTCGCGGGCGTGGATGTTGGCGATGCCGGTGCCCACCACCAGCCGCTCGGTGGCTCCCAGCAGAGCCCCGGCCTGCGTCAAGGACTCCTTGCCGAACGCTTCGCCGTAGAACAGCGACCCGTACCCGAGCCCTTCCATCTCCTTCGCCCGCGAGCGCACGTCCTGGATGCCCCAGGCATCGCTGGTCCACCACACGCCGACACGGGACTGGAAATCGATCTGAGTCATGCCCCGACGCTATACCCGCGCGGCCGTCGTCGCGGTTTCGCTGAGAAGTGGCTGAACAATGGGGGATTCGGGCCCGTGCGGCGGGTGCGCCCGGAAGACTGGGGGCATGTTCAAGAAGTTACTGGCAGCGGTCGGCGTCGGCGGCGCAGAAGTGGAGACCGAGCTGCGCACCCCGGGCGTGCAGCCGGGAGGGCAGGTCCACGGGGTCGTGCGGTTGCGCGGTGGCGAGGTCCCGCAGCAGCTGGACGGTGTGTCGGTCGAGTTCGTGACCCGGGTGGAACGCGAGGTCAACGACGACGAGGTCGAGTCGGTGCGCGGCTTCGGCCGGCAGCGGGTCGGCCAGGGCGTGGCCCTGCAGCCGGGTCAGGTCCTGGAGCTGCCGTTCCAGGTGGCGGCGCCGATGGAAACCCCGATCACGTTCTACGGCGGCAGGCACCTACCGGGCGGTGAGATCGCGGTCCGCACGAGGCTGGAGATCAGCGGCGCGGTCGACGCCACCGACACCGACCCGGTCGGAGTCGGCGCGCTGCCCGCCCAGCACGTCCTGCTGGAGGCGGTGGAACGCCTCGGCTTCCGCCTGCACCGGGTCGACTGCGAGGCGGGCCACCTGCGCGGAACCCGCCAGACGCTGCCGTTCTACCAGGAGATCGAGTTCCACGGCTCCCCGAACTACCCGCGCCTGAAGCAACTCGAGGTCACCTTCATCGCGGGGCACGACGGCCTCGACGTGATCATCGAAGGGGACAAGAAGGCGGGCCTGCTCTCCAGCGGCCGGGACCTCACCAACGTCCTCAACATCGACTACCAGGCGATTCCCCAGGTCGACTGGACGGCCGAGCTCCACAACCACCTCACCCGCATGGGCAGCGGCTGGCTGTGACCCCCGAGCGGCCGCGGCCCGCCGGGTCGAGCCGTGGCCGCAACGGCCCAGAACCGCCCGCGGGCGACCTCACGGACGAACAGTGGCGTCCTCGTCCAGGGGAAGGTCGCGGACATGGCGGAGAGGTGAGCTGAGCAGCCACGCCGACGACAGCAGGACGCCCGCGCCCGTGATCCACAAGGTCGGCCGCATCCCCAGCTGGGTCGCGCTCACCCCGCCCAGCAGCGCCCCGAACGGCGCCGTCGCGCGGAACATGAACCGGATCGTCGCGTTCATCCTGCTCATCAGGTGGTCCGGGCACAGCGCCTGGCGGAAGCTGACCTCCACGATGTTCAACGCGACGAGGCTGAACCCGCTGATCAGGCCGCCGACGGCGAACCAGGCGAGGTGCGGGCCAGGCCCGGTCAGCGGCACCAGCAGCATCCCGGCTCCGATGCCGACGATCGCCACCCGCATCAGCCGCGCTTGCCCGACCCGGCGCGCGATGGCGCCCGTGGTCAGCGCGGCCGCCACCGCTCCGAGCGGGCCGACGCTGGTGAGCGCGCCGACCTTCTCGGGCGTCAGTCCTATGTCGACGGTCAGGAACGTGATCGTGATCGCGATGCTCCCGGCCTGGAAGAACACGACGCTGGCCCCGCTGCACGCGATCGCGCGCAGGAGCCGATGGGCGAAGACGAACCGCAGCCCCTCCTGGATCTCGCTGATCAACCGGCGGTCGGTGCGCCGCTCCCGCTGAGGTTCCGCGTGCTTGATCGAGCGCAGCCACGCCGCCGACCACACGAAGCTCAGGGCGTCGGCGACGATCGCCAGGGGAGCGGTCAGCCACTGGACGAGCAATCCTCCGGCGGCAGGCCCCGACACCTCCGCGATCGAGATGTTCGCCTGGAGCTTGGAATTCCCCTCGACCAGGTGCGCGCGCTCCACCAACCGAGGCAGGTACGTCTGGTGCGCGACGTCGAAGAACACGGTCAAGATCCCGGTGATGGCCACGGCCGCGTACAGGTGCCCGAGCGTGAGCACCCCGAAGACCGCCGCGACCGGCAGCGATCCCAACGCCACCGCTCGGCCCACGTCGGCGATCAGCAGCACCGGGCGGTTGCGCCAACCGTCGCACCACGCGCCCACCGGCAGCCCCAGCACCAGGAAGGCGGCCGTCTCCAGCACCACCAGCATCGACACCTGGAATGCCGAGGCGTTCAGCTCGGCGAGCGCCAGCAGTGGAAGCGCGACGAAGCTGATCCTCGCGCCGATCTGGCTGAGCCCGTCCGCCACCAACAGGCGTCGGAAATCGCGATCACCCCACAGCGAATCCCGACGAATCCTCACCGAGCCCTCCACGCGATCACTCCTGAATGCTGCCGGTCCGGGACGCGCCGGGGAACCGCCGAGGAGTGAGAAGCCGGGGAGATCACAGGCCGGGCGAGGTTGTTGTGGAGCGCATGCTCCATTACCGTGCGAGTCGTGCCCCGACCGCGTGTACACGACCTCGATCAGCTGCTGGACGTCGCCGAACGGCTCGTCGTCGACGACGGGCCGGAGCGGCTCACCGTGCGCCGGCTCTCCGCGGCCGGCGGTGTGCCCAACGGTGCGATCTACCACGCCTTCGGCTCGCTGGCGGCGCTGCGCGGACGGATGTGGCTGCGCGCCGCCACCGAGTTCCTGGACATGCAGGCGGCGCTCATCGATGAAGCTCTCGGCGCGTCACCGACGCCCGAGGACGCGATGAACGCGGTGGTCGCCGCCGCCGATGCCCCGGCGGTGTTGGCGGATCGGCGTCCGGCCGCGGCTCGGATGCTGATGACGGTGCGCAGGGAGCAGCTCCTCGGTCCCGAGCTGCCCGAGGAGCTCGCCGACTCGCTGCTCGGGCTCGACCGGAGGCTGGTGTCCGAGGTGCTGTGCCGGTTGAGCACGGCGATGTGGGGACGGCAGGACGGCCCGAGCGTCGAGGTGATCACCACCTGCGTGGTCGACCTGCCGACCGCGCTGCTGCGCCGACCCCTCCGCCAGGTCGACGCGGACGGCGCGGTGCGGATACCCGCCGACGTGAGGGAGCGCCTCGCGGCAGCCGTGCGCGCGGTCCTCGACCGCGAACCCCCGAGCCGATGACCGGAGACCGACCACGCCGCCGCGAGCGGCTCACCCGGACCAGAAAGACGGACATGACCAACGACTTCCCGCCCGAACTCCTCCGCGGAGCGAAGAAGGTCTCCGCAGGCAGCGGCCTGACAGGTCTGCTCTGGACGGACGTGAAATCGCAGCTCTCCACCCCCGCCCGGGAACACCTGCGCGCCACGTTCCCGTCCGTCGCGGTGCAGGCGTTCACCGCGACCACCGAGCAGTTCTGGGAGAACTGGCTCTCCGACGAGAAGCTCGACGAGTTGTCGGGACTCGTGATCGTGTTCGACCCGGCCGGTCTGCCGGTGGCGTGGGTGGCCAGCAACGACCGGAAGTTCGGCGGACGCAGGTGCTTCTACGCCAACTCCGCCGGCGTGCACCCGGACTACCAGGGCGCGGGTCTGTCCAGCACGATCTGGCGGGCGCTGCTGCGCTCGTCGATCGTCAAGGCCGCACCGCGCAGCCTGCACGCGGTGATGCGCACCGGGAACCCGCTGGTCTACGGCGCGTGGTCATCGGCCACCGGCAGGCCCGACGCCACCTGGCCCGCCCCGGGCCAGGCGATCCCGGACCACGTCCAGCGCATCGCGGCGGACGCCGCCGCCGACCTCGGCCAAGCCGACCGGCTGGACCGCCGCACGCTGGTCATCACCGACGCCTACGACGACACCGAAACCGGTTTGTGGACGCAACGTCCGACGTCCGATCGCACGGACATCGACGAGTGGTTCGCGTCGATCCTCGGCCCGCGCGACGCCATCGTCCTCGTCGTCGCCTTCAACCCGGCCCGCATCGCGATCGACGAAGCACGACGCAAGATCCGCCGAACCCTCGGCCTCCGCAACACCCCAACCAGAACCTCCCGAACCCCAACCTGACCCGAGCAGCAACGTGGCCCGGCGGGAGAGATCCCGACCGGGCCACATCCGGACAGCGGGCTGTCAGCGGCCCATCAGTGCGAAGACTCCCCAGCCGAGGCACTCGCGCTGGTACCGCACGTAGCGGGAGGGTTCGGTGTCGAGCTCGGCCCGCACCTCGGCGGCCAGCTCGTCATCGGGGTTCCCGTCGAGCCAGCGGCGGAGGTTGAGCCACTGCGCCGCTTGGTACCGGTCCCAGCTGTCCTGATCTGCCAGGACCATTTCCACCACGTCGTATCCGAGGTCGCCGAACTGCTCGATCAGGTCAGGCAGGACGAGGAAGTCATCCTTGCTGCCGGCGTGGCAGGCTGCTGCGGTTTCCTGGTCCGGGACTTCCTGACGCCAGTACGGCTCACCGATCAGCATCAGGCCGCCGGGGCGGAGACTGCGTTCCAGCAACTCGACGGTGCCGGGCACGCCGTCTCCGATCCAGGTGGCGCCGACGCACGCGGCGAGGTCGACCGGCTCGTCCGCGACGTAACCGGAGGCGTCGCCGTGGACGAAGGTGACTTGGTCGGCGACGCCGAGTTCGGCGGCGCGGACGCGGGCGTTCTCGGTGAACACCGTGCTGATGTCCACCCCGGTTCCGGTGAATTGGTGATCACGGGCCCACGTGCACAGCATCTCGCCGGATCCGCTGGCGAGGTCGAGCACGCGCGTCCCGGGTGCCAGGTGCAGCGCTTGGCCCAGGGCGGCGAGCTTGCCAGGGGTAAACGGGTTGTGGAGGCGGTGACTACTTTCGCGAATGGTGAAGATGCGTGGAAGATCCACGAGAAGTGTTCCCTACGTTCGATGAAGGAATGGCGTTCGCGGGAGACAGCCGACAGGAATCGACCGCCGTTGTTGACACCGTCATCGGGCACACCTCGTCGTGGGAACGCGTGGATCTTGAACGTGGCTGATTTTAACGATGCCGGATCGGCTCCTCCATCGATTTTCCTGTTGGCCAGCGCTGAAAGAAGGTCCTAGCCGCTTGTCCTTCGCTGAGACCTCGGAAGTGTGGGGAGGGCCTCGTAGGTTCTCGTGGCGCTCGGCTGGTCGGTGCCGGCCGATTGCGGGGCTTCACCGGTGAGCCACACCGTTTCCAGGTAGCCGTGATTGGTCCAGCTCGCGGCGTGGAGCACGAAACAACCCGGCTTCGGCTGGTTCTCGCGACACCAGGCCAGCGCCTCCAGCACATCGCAGCCGGTCAGCGTGCAGGTCCTGTACGAGAGCCCGCGAAGCGGATTGTCCTCAGCGACTTCCCACGACCACAGCTCGACCATGAACGAGGGGTGGTCCTCGCTGCTGCACACCTTCCGGTCGTCGAACTCCCGCACCTCCATGGCCACCCATGATGCAGGCAACAGCCACCGAATTTCAGCGATCCGCACCAAGCTCCCCGAACCTCGCGAGGCAGGGAGCAACTGCCACAACGACACCTGCTCGACTTGATCAGCACCCGATAACCATTGGCCTGCGCCGAACCGTCCCTCCTAAACTGCAGCCCGTGATCGACCCAGGGCTCGAGGGCAAGACGGTGCTGGTCACCGGTGGAGCGATGAACATCGGTGCCGCGATCTCACGGGCGTTCGCAGCACAGGGCGCACGCGTAGCAGTGCACTACGTCGACACGGCGACCACCGGGTCCCTGGAGCACGCTCACGCCACCCGCCAGGAAGTGGAGGCGTTCGTGGCCTCGCTGCCGGGCGCGGTCGCCGTCGAGGCGGACTTCGTGCTGCCCGGAGCGGCCGGGCTGCTGCTGGACCAGGTCGAGGAGAAGCTCGGGCCGGTGGACATGCTGGTCAACAACGCCGCGCACGCCGAGGAATCCGACGCGTTCGCCACCCTGGGCCAGGAGGGCGTGGAACGCACGTTCCAGGTCAACGTCGCCGCCCCGACTATGCTCCTGGCCGAGCTATCGCGCCGACTCCCGGAGGATGCGGCCAAGGGCTCGCGGTGCGTGGTCAACATCTCGACCGACGCGGCCCGAGGCTTTCCCGGCCAGGTCGCCTACGGCGCGTCGAAGGCCGCGCTGGAGTCCCTGACGCGTGGGGCGGCGCTGGACCTGGGGCCGGTGGTGCGGGTTAACGCGATCGCACCGGGGCCGGTGCAGACAGGGTGGATGGACGAGGACCTGATCGCAGCGGTGGAGCCCTCGATCCCGCTGGGCCGGGTCGGAGACCCCGCGGACATCGCTGACGCTGCAGTTTTCCTGGCCTCGCGCCAAGCGCGGTGGATCACCGGGCAAGTCATCCAGGTCGCGGGCGGGCACTGGCTCTGAGCACGAGCAGACAAGTCGACTCGGCATCGTGACGTTCCCCAACACGTCCTGGCCATGCGCCGATACGAGGACGTCACCCGGGGATCGGACCCCGCAACTGAGACGAGAATTGAGACGAACAGCAACAGGACCCGGTGGGAAAGATCCCCACCGGGCCCTGTTTGTGCTGGTCAATCGAGCGGAAGCGGCGGGATTCGAACCCGCGGTCGGTCTCCCGACGCTCGCTTTCAAGGCGAGTGCATTCGGCCGCTCTGCCACGCTTCCACGCCGCAGCGTAGCCAACTCCGGGTGGTCGGCCTACAGCCGGTCCGGGGTCATTCGAGGCTGCGGAGGTGGTCGGTGAGGCGGCTGAAGACCGCTGCGAGGGTTTTCTGCTCCTCGGCGTCGAGCAGGTCGATCATGTGGTCGCGGACGCCCTGGACGTGGGACGGGGCGGCTTCGCGCAGCTTGGCCAGGCCCTCCTCGGTGAGGACCGCGAGCACGCCTCGGCCGTCCTGCGGGCACTCCTGGCGGCGGACCAGGCCCTCGCTCTCCATCCTGCGGATCTGGTGGGACATGCGGCTCTTGGAATGCGCGATGCCGTTCGCCAGCTCGCTCATCCGCATCTGCATGTCCGGAGCCTCCGACAGCGAGACGAGGATCTCGTAGTCGGCGATGGACAGGCCGTGCGCGAGCTGCAGTTCTCGGTTGAGCCGATGCTCCAGCAGAGCGCTGCCCACGATGTAGGCGCGCCAGGCCGTCATCTCCGTGTCGCCCAGCCAGGGGGTCAGCTGCTCGGTCGCCTCACTCACCCGGTCAGGTTACCGAGCTCTGCGGGGAAGCGTGTCCAGGTCGGAAACCTCCGGTGGAAAATGGATTGCCTGACGTCCGGTTGTCGCGACTAGCATCGAGTGCGAAACAGGGGGTCGATGTGGCGGTCGCGGTCGAGGTCAGCGAGCTGGTCAAGCGCTATCCCAAGAGCCGCGCCAACGCGGTCGACGGGCTGTCCTTCCAGGTGCGCGCCGGCGAGGTCTTCGGACTGCTCGGGCCCAACGGTGCGGGCAAGACCACCACCGTCGGCATCCTCACCACCAGGGTTCAGCTGACCAGCGGGCGAGCGGTGGTCGCGGGGGTGGACGTCGCCGCGAACCCGGTGGCCGCGCGCAGCAGGGTCGCCGTCGTGCCGCAGCGGGTGAACCTGGACCGCTCGCTGAACTCCCGGCAGAACCTGATCTGGCACGCCACCTACCACGGGGTTCCGCGCGCCGAACGGAATCGGCTGGCCGACGAGCTGCTGGACCGGATGGGGCTGACCGACAAGGCCAAGGCCCGCGTCGACGACCTCTCCGGTGGGCAGGCGCAGCGGCTGATGATCGCCCGAGCGCTGATCCACGAGCCCGAGGTGCTGTTCCTCGACGAACCCTCCACCGGGCTGGACCCGCAGGCCCGGTTGTTCGTCCACGACCGGATCAACGACCTGCGCGACCAGGGCGTCACGGTGGTGCTGACCACGCACGACATGGACGAGGCCGAGAAGCTCTCCGACCGCGTCGGGGTCGTCGACCACGGCACGCTGCTGACCCTGGACACCCCGGAAGCCCTGATCCGCTCGCTGCCCGGCAGCGGAACCCTCGACGCCACGGTGCTGACCGACGGCCACCACCCGGACAAGATCGCCGACCTGCTCGCCGAGGTCCGCGGCGTGAACCGCGTCGAGCGGATCAGCGCCGACGACGCCGCTGAGCTGCGGCTCCGGCTCTACGTCGGGGCCGAGCCCGCCGCGCTGCTCGGACCGATCGCGCAGACCCTGCACGAGCAGCGGATTCCGGTCAGCGACCTGTCGCTGGGCTCGGCGACGCTGGAGGACGTCTTCATCGACCTGACCGGACGGGAGTTGCGATGAGTTCGGCCCGCGCTTTCCTCGCCGTGCTCGGGCGGGACGTCTTCGTCACCGGCCGGGAGCTGCCGAGCTTCCTCGCGCAGGTGCTGGTGCAGCCCGTGGCGCTGCTGTTCATCTTCGGCAAGGTCCTCGGCGAGCTCGGCTACACCCAGCCCGGCTACGCGCAGGTGCTGCTGCCCGGCATGATCGCGCTCAACGCGTTCCTGGTGGCGCTGCAGAACACCTCGTTCCCGCTGGTCCTGGACTTCTCGTACTCACGGGAGATCGAGGACCGGCTGCTCGCGCCGCTGCCGATCAGCTGGGTGGCCGTGGAGAAGATGCTCTTCGGCGCGCTGCGCGGGCTGTTCGCGGCGGTGCTGATGGTGCCGATGGGCGTGTGGATGCTCGGCCGGATCGACTGGGAACTGGGCGGTCTGCCGTTCGCGCTGCTGTGCATGGTCCTGGGGTCGGCGGCGGGCGCGGCGGTCGGGCTGACGGTGGGTGCGGCGGTGCCGCCGAGGCGCATCAACATCATGTTCGCGGTGATCCTGGCGCCGCTGATGTTCACCGGCGCGACCCAGTTCCCGTGGGCGCAGCTGGAGCACCTGCGCTGGTTCCAGGTGCTGTGCGCGATCAACCCGCTGACCTACGTCAGCGAGGGCATGCGCGGCGCCCTGCTGCCGGGGATCCCGCACATGGCTCCGTGGGTGTGCGTGCTGGCGCTGCTGTTCGCGACGGCCTTGTTCGGCGCGCTGGGGATCAAGTTCTTCCTGCGCCGCGCTCTCGACTAGAAGCTGTCGCTCGAACGAGGTAAAAGAGCCACACCATCAGGTGATCACTGCTCGGTAACGAGGCCCCGGTGGTGCGTCGGAAAGCCTGTTTTAGCTGATCAGAGGCTGAATTTCCCTCGCCGCCGCTGCGTGGCCCGGTGCGGTGGTGCTGGAACACCCGGATACCTTCCCGTCGGCATGTGATCTCTCCGATCAGCTGACCACCTCCGGGCGCCCCAAGGCGTTTCGACCCGGAGGACCGCAGCGCCAACGGGCCAGGAGCCGATGATGAGCCTACGTCGCACAGCCGGACGCACCGCACGCGTGGCGCGGTCGTTGACGGCCGCCTCGCTGGGCTTGGCATGCCTCGCGCTGACCGGTTGCGCGGCGGAGGGCAGTGCGCCGGTCGAGCGACCTCCCTACGCCATGGCCAGGGCCGACCTGGGCATGCAGGCCGACGCCACCACGTTCACCGAATTCCCCACCGCCCCAACCGATCCCGCCCCAGGTGGGCTGACGGAGGGGGTCGTGCTGCGGGTGCAGGCCGACGTGGCCGTGCACCAGTCGCCCGGTGGGCCGGTGATCGCGAAACTGCCCGCCAAGCAGCTGAACAACCCCACGTGGGTGCCGGTGATCGCCGAACGCGGCCGGTGGGCGCAGGTCCTGCTGCCCTCCCGGCCCAACGGCGCCACCGGCTGGGTGCTGGAGGACGACCAGGTCGAACGCGCCCGCACGCCCTACGTGGTCGACGTCGAGATCGACGCGCGGCGGCTGACGGTGCGTCGGGACGGCGCGGTCATCGGGGAGTGGGTGGTCGGCGTCGGGGCGGCGGATGCTCCGACGCCGCGCGGCCGGACCTACATCATGGCCGCGATCGAGGAAACGGTCACCAAGTTCAGCCCGATCATCCTGCCGCTCGGCATCCACTCCAACACCTTCAGCACGTACGGAGGCGGGCCGGGCACGGTCGCGCTGCACGGCTGGCCCGACCCCTCGGTCTTCGGCCAGGCCAGCAGCGACGGTTGCGTCCGCGTCCCCGACGACGCGCTGCGCCTGCTGGCAACGCTGCCACTGGGCACGCTCGTCCACCTGCGGTGACTTCGCCGCGGGTGGAATTCCCCACCGGAAAAGGAAGAGGAAGCGATCTATGCGCAAGACTGCTTACTTGGCGGGCGCGCTGGCCATGGGCACCGCGAGCATGGTCATCGGCGGCACCCAGGCGTTCGCCGACAGCACCGACAACGACGGTGTCAACGTCGGCAACGACAACAACATGAGCGTGCTGCCGATCCAGCTGTGCGGCAACAACATCGCCATCCTCGGCGCGGTCGTGCCGGTCGCGTCGCCGCAGAACGTGGTGTGCGGGGCGAACGCTCCGATCGTGGAGGGCCCGAGCGAGCCCCCGGCGGAGGAGCCGCCGACCGAAGAGCCCACCGAGCCGCCGGCCATGCAGCCGCCGCACGAGGTCTCGCCCGGCGAGGAGTCGCTGCCCGAGGCCCCGGCGCCGGTCGCGGTGCAGGGCCACCACGCGGTGACCGGCTGAAGTCCACTCGGATGGATGGGCCGACCACCTGAACGGGTGGACCCCTGCCGCTTTTGTAGCGGCTGGCCCGGCCCGCCACTACATTCCGGTGCTGCGTAGATCGCTACGCGTAGAAAGTGCGGTCGTTTCGGCTCAAGCGACCGCATCCGCATCGGTGGTGGTCGGCGAAGTACTCCCCCTCTCTTCGCCGGCCACCACCGTTGCTCCATTCTCCCGCGCGGGAGACCCGTTCCGAGTCAGCCGCCGAAGGACTTGGCGGCGGCCAGGAACGCGTCGTTCTCGTGCGCCTGGCCGATGGTCACCCGGGCACCTTCGCCGACGAAAGCCCGCACCACGACCCGGTTCTCCAGGCAGTGCTCGTTGAACGCGGTGGTGCGCTCACCGAGCGGCAACCACACGAAGTTGGCCTGCGTCTCCGGGACCTCGTAGCCCATCGCGACCAGCTCGCGGTGCACCCGGCCGCGCTCGGCGATCACGTCGGCGCAGCGCCTGCGGAGCTCCTCCTGTGCTTGCAGGGAAGCGATCGCGGCGGACTGGGCGAGAGCGTTGACGCTGAAGGGGATCGTGACCTTGCGCAGCGCCTCGGCGACCTTCACCGGCGCGATCGCGTAGCCGGCGCGCAGCCCGGCCAGGCCGTAGGCCTTCGAGAAGGTCCGCATCGACACGACGTTGTCGCGAACCCGGGTGATCTCCACGCCGTCGGGCGCTTCCGGGTCGTCGACGAACTCGAAGTACGCCTCGTCGAGCACCACCAGGACGTCGCCCGGCACGCGGTCGAGGAAGGCGTTCAGCTCGGCCTCGCGCACCAGGGTGCCGGTCGGGTTGTTCGGCGTGCACACGAACATCAGCCGCGTCGTCGGGGTGACCGCCGCCAGCATCGCTTCGAGGTCCAGGGCGTGCTCACCGGTCAGCGGCACCTTCACCTGCCGGGCCCCGACGACCTGCGTGATGATCGGGTACGCCTCGAACGACCGCCACGGGAAGATGACCTCGTCCTCGGCGGTGCAGGTCGCCTGCACCAGCTGCTCGCACAGCGCGACTGAGCCGCAGCCGACCGCGATCTGCTCCGGCGCGACGTCGTAGTGCGCGGCCAGCGCCTCGGTCAGCGCGCTCACCCCCATGTCGGGGTAGCGGTGGACCTCGGTCGCGGCCTGGTTGATCGCGGTCACCGCACTGGGCAGCGGTCCCTCGGAGACCTCGTTGCTGGCCAGCTTGATCGAACCGGGAACGGTCCGGCCCGCCACGTAGGGCGGCAACTGCTCCAGGTCGGCACGGGTGCGCACGCTCATCGACATCTCCTACCTCGCTCCGTCAACCAAAACGTTAGTACGACGTCCCCCGCCCCCACACCACCACTGTCCGCTTCCCGCCTCCGTGAAGTGGACAGTTGAACCCCGATCACGATGAGGTGCTCTTCGAACGAGTGTTGGTCCGTATGGATGACCGTGTTGCTCGATGTTTACCTACCTGTGGTTACCTGCCGGACATGATCCAAACCCGTACCGAGACGATCGCGCTCACCGACGGAACGGGCCTGCGGCTGACCGTCGCCGAGCCCGACAACGTGGTGCGCGGGGGCCTCGTCTTCCTCCACGAGGCGCGCGGAATCACGGAGCGGGTGCGCAAGCTCTGCAGCCTCCTGGCCCAGGAGGGTTGGCTCACGGTGGCCCCGCACCTGTACCACCGCGAAGGCACCGACGAGCTCGCCGAGGACCAGTGCGAGCAGGAGCAGGTGCGCAAGCTCTCGGGCGAGTCGATCCTGGCCGACTCCGACGCCGCGTTCCTCTGGCTGTCCGACCAGGGCGTTCCTGCCGACCGGCAGGGGATCGTGGGCTTCGACATCGGTGGTTCGGCGGCTCTCGTGGTCGCGTCCAACCGTTCGCTCGGCGCCGCTGTGAGCGTCGGCGGCAGCGGCATCCTCGAACCGCTGTCGGCGGAGCTGCCGCCGCTGGTGGACGTCGCCGGTGAGCTGGCGTGCCCGTGGCTGGGTCTCTACGGCGACGACGTCGAGGCCGGTGAGGTCGACAAGCTCCGCGAGATCACCGACGCCGCCGAGGTCGTCACCGACGTCGTCCGCTACCCGGGCGCGGGCCACCGCTTCGACCTCGACGAGGACGCCGCCGCTGAGGCGCTGCGCCGCGCGCGCAACTGGTTCGACCTGCACCTTCGCTGAAGCGGCGTGCCGGGGTGATGTTCGCCCTGGCAGGGAGGGCCTCCGGTGGGTTAGGAAGTAGCCCATGACGACCGCACCGGAGCTGTTGTGGGAACCGAGTCCGGAACGGGTGGCCGCCAGCCGCATGGCCGCCTTCCGCGCTTGGCTGCGCGATGAGCGCGGACTCGACGTGTCGGACTACCGCGCCCTGTGGGAGTGGTCGGTGGCCGACCTGCCCGGCTTCTGGTCGGCGATCGCGGAGTTCTTCGACGTCACCTTCCACGAGCGCGCCGACGAGGTGCTGGCCGAGGAGGTCATGCCCGGTGCCCGCTGGTTCCCGGGTGCGACGCTGAACTACGCCGAGCACGCTCTCCGCGACGGCGAGGGCAAGGGCGATGAGGACCTCGCGGTGGTCTTCGTGCGCGAGGACGGCCGCAGCGAGGAGATCAGCTTCGGCGAGCTGCGCAACCGGGTCGCCGCGACCCGCTCGGCGCTGGCCGAGCTGGGCGTCGGTGCGGGCGACCGGGTCGCCGCGCTGGCGCCGAACAGCCCGGAGACGCTCGTGGCGTTCCTGGCCAGCGCGAGCCTGGGGGCGACCTGGTCGTCGTGCTCGCCGGACTTCGGCGCCCGCGCCGTGGCCGACCGGTTCGTGCAGATCGAGCCGAAGGTCCTCATCGCCGTCGACGGCTACTGCTACGGCGGTCGCCGCTTCGACGTCCGCGAGACCGTCGACCAGCTGCGCGCGGAGATGCCCGGCCTTGCCGCGACGGTCCTGATCGACTACCTCGGCGAGGAGCACCGGCTGCCGGGCGCGCTGGACTGGTCGGAGCTGCTGGCCGACCACCGGGGCGCGGCTCTGGAGTTCACGCCGGTGCCGTTCGACCACCCGCTGTGGATCTTGTACTCGTCGGGCACGACGGGTCTGCCGAAGGGCATCGTGCACGGGCACGGCGGGATGGTGCTGGAACACCTCAAGGCCATCGGCCTGCACTGCGACCTGGGCCCGGGGGACCGGTTCTTCTGGTTCACCACCACCGGCTGGATGATGTGGAACTTCCTGATCGGCGGCCTGCTGACCGGGACGACGCTGGTGCTCTTCGACGGCAGCCCGGGCTATCCGTCGCTGTCGGCGCTGTGGGAGCTGGCGGCCCGGTGCCGGGTGAACTTCTTCGGCACGTCGGCCCCGTACATCCAGAGCTGCCTGAAGCGCGAGCTGCGCCCCAAGGACGCCTTCGACCTCTCGGCGCTGCGCGCGGTCGGCTCGACCGGGGCTCCGCTGACCACCGACGGTTTCCGCTGGGTCGCCGACGCGGTGGGAGCGGATGTGCAGATCGCCAGCGTCTCCGGCGGCACGGACCTGTGCACGGCGTTCGTCGGTGCGAGCCCGGACGTCCCGGTGTGGCTGGGTGAGATCTCCTGCCCGCTGCTGGGCGCTGCGGCGGCCTCCTACGACGAGTTCGGCGAGGAGCTGCACGAGGAGGTCGGCGAGCTGGTGCTGACCAAGCCGATGCCGACGATGCCGGTGTTCTTCTGGAACGACCCGGACGGGAGTCGGCTGCGCGAGTCCTACTTCGACACGTTCCCGGGCGTGTGGCGGCACGGTGACTGGGTCCGGATGACCGACCGGGGCTCGCTGGTGATCTACGGCCGGAGTGATTCGACCCTCAACCGCGGTGGCGTCCGGATGGGCACCGCGGAGTTCTACCGCGTGGTGGAGGGCTTCGAGCAGATCGCCGACTCCCTGGTGATCGACACCTCCGGCGCGGGCGAAACCGACGGCGAACTCCTGTGCTTCCTGGTCCTCGCCGAGGGGGTGGAGCTGAAGGACGTCATCCGCGAGCTGAAGGCCGCGCTGCGCACCGAGCTCTCGCCGCGCCACGTGCCGAACCGCTTCATCGTCGTCGACGAGGTCCCGCGCACCTTGAACGGCAAGAAGCTGGAGGTCCCGGTGAAGAAGATCCTCGCCGGCACCCCGCCGGAGCGGGCCGTGAGCCGCGACGCCCTCCAGAACCCGGCGTCGCTGGATCCGTTTGTGCAGCTCAGCAATACTGCGAGGGAGTGAACGGAGGATTAAGGGCCCCCCTGTTCGAAGGCGCTGAGGCGGTGTGTAAAGTATTCTCCGGTGGCCGCGAAGGACGCCGGGAGGCTTCGCCTAGTCTGGTCTATGGCGCCGCACTGCTAATGCGGTTGGGGGTTACGCCCCCTCCCGGGTTCAAATCCCGGAGCCTCCGCAAGGGCCCTACCCTAGGGTGGGACCCGACAATTGAACAAGCGCCCGTAGCTCAACGGATAGAGCATCTGACTACGGATCAGAAGGTTTGGGGTTCGAATCCCTACGGGCGCACGTCTGGTCGAGACAGCAGAAACCCCCAGTTACCTGGGGGTTTCTTGCTATTCCACCTCGCTCTCGATCTCCCCGCCGGAGTCCTCAGCAGGGCGGTTCGCCAATTTATCGCCAACTTTGCGATCCGCCGTCTTGACCACCAACGACAGCGCCTCGTGATCGGCCCGGGAGACCTGCCCCGGCCCATGCAGGTGTTGAGCGTCATCAACGGGTGGGAATGGCCCAGCACGTCGGCCACCTGACGGGCGGTGAGCCTGGAAGCGCTAGAAGTCCTGGTCCGATTCGTGTCCGGCGGCGTGATGGAGGCGACGCAGATGTACGTGCCGGATCATGCGGATGGTGGGGCGGATCGCCAGTTCGATGCTGCCCAGCAGGAACATCCAGGTGCCCAGGTTGACCATCGCGGGGTGGAAGAACATGACGCTTCCTGCGATGAACCAGATCGCAACGAGCATGTCGTTGACGATGCTGGCCGTTTCGTAGCGGTGGCGAAGCAGGAGTTCTCCGTGGCCGATGTGCCACCTGCCGGGCGTAGAGGCGGTGGGATCGCTCATGCGGTCCATTGTTGAGCGAGCGTGCGGCTCTCGCGAGGGCTGATGGGGAAGGACCAGGCCCTCTCGCAACGGTGATCGACTGCCTTCGCCAATCTATCGCCAAAAATCGACCGCGAACGACCGCAGCGACCAGCTCGATCGGCTAGCGAGCGCCGAGGGTCTTCTCCAGCGCTTTGATCCTGCTGGTCACCGTCGATTGGACCAGGTTCAGCTCCGCCGCGGCGGCCGTGAAGCTCTCGTGACGGGCCACGGCGAGGAACATGCGCAGCAGATCGGTGTCCACGCATCAAGGCCATCGGCTCAGTCCATCGGAGCGATCGAAATCCATCGTTTGAACGAATGGGGGAGCTGGTGGACGGTGGACGCATGGCTGACATTTACCGCTACGCCGCGTTCACCTCGACCCCCACCGGCGGCAATCCGGCCGGTGTGGTGCTGGACGCGAGGGGTCTGGACGAGACCCGGATGCAGCAGATCGCCGCCGAAGTCGGCTACTCCGAGACGGCGTTCGCCTTCCCCACCGGGCCGCGGCGCTACGATCTCCGCTTCTTCAGCCCGCTCACCGAGGTGGCCTTCTGCGGGCACGCGACCGTCGCCACCGCGGTCGCGCTCGCCGAGCGCACCACGACCGGCGACCTCCACTTCGACACCCCGGCGGGGGAGATCGCGATCAGCACCAGCGCCGACTCATCCGGAGTCGTCCGAGCGGGCCTGCGCAGCGTCGCCACGACGAGTCGCCCGGCCACCGATGGCGAGGTCCGGGAAGCTCTGAAAGCGCTGCGGTGGAACGACGAAGATCTCGACAGCGTCTTCCCGCCCCACGTCGCCTTCGGGGGCAACGAGCACCTGGTCCTCGCCGTGCGCACCCGGGAACGCCTGGCAGACCTGGACTACGACTTCGACGCGCTCAAAACCCTGATGCTGGAACGGAACTGGACCACGCTCCAGCTGGTGTGGCGGCACGACGACGAGGTCTTCCACTCCCGCAACCCATTCCCGGTCGGCGGGGTGGTGGAGGACGCGGCCACCGGTGCCGCGGCCGCAGCCCTCGGCGGCTACCTGCGAACCCTCGGCCACGTGACCGAACCGCGCCGCTTGACGGTCGTCCAGGGCGAGGACATGGGGCGCCCGAGCCGCATCACCGTGGACGTCGCACCCGACGACCCCCGCGTGACCGTGACCGGCGGAGCCGTCCCGATCCCGCTGGACTGAGCCGAGCGCGCAGGGGTCGACCGGGGCGGAGACCCCCGAGTCCCGGAGGTCTCCGCGCCGGTGCGATCAGTTGTCGCCCTCCTCCTGCTCCTCGCCGCCGTCCTCTTGCTGCTGCTGCTCGCCGTCCTGCTGCTCCTGCTGGTCCTCCTGCTGCGGGGGCTGGGCGAAGTCGCAGCCGGCGGTCGCGCCGAGTGCGAAGACGGCGCCGGCGACGGCAGTGACGATCCGGATTTTCGAGTTGCGCATAACTGGACGATACGGGCGACTCCGACGATTCGTCATGCCACGCCCGCAACCGGCGGGCCGCGGAGCTGACCGCCATGCCCGAAATCCGCCAGCGGTCGGGTTCGCGGCGCCGCACAGTGGTGGCCATGGAGCTGAACTTGCGTGAGAAGGTCTGCGTGATCACCGGCGGCAGCAAGGGGATCGGACTCGCGACCGCATCCGTGCTGGCGAGCGAGGGGGCGCACGTCGTGGTGGGTGCGCGGAACGCCACGAAGGAGTTGGAACGGCTGTGCGCCGAGCGCTCGGTGACGTTCGTCCCGGTCGATCTCGCCTCGCCGGGCGGAGCCGCTGAGCTGATCGACGTCGCGGTCGGCCGGCACGGCGGTGTGGACGTCCTGGTGAACAACGTGGGCGCGAGCGAACCGGCGGCGTCGATCAACGATTTCACCGACGAGCAGTGGCAGCGGATCTTCGACGTGACCCTGTTCAGCGCGGTGCGCGCCGTGCGCAGTGCCGTGCCCGCCATGCGCGGCAGGGAGGGAGCCGCGATCGTCACGATCGGCTCGCTGAACACCAGGCTGCCAGCGGGCATGATCGCGCCGTACTGCGCGGCGAAGGCGGCGTTGGGCAACTTCACCAAGGCCGTGGCGGAGGAGCTCGCGCCCGCCATCCGCGTCAACACGGTTTCTCCCGGGCCCGTGCGGACTCCGATGTGGACGGATCCGGGAGCGTTCGCGGACGTGTTCGCCGATCAGGCGAGCACCACGCGGGACGACGTGATGGACCGGCTGCTGCCCGAGATGATGTCGATCTCCACCGGCCGGGTCGGCGAACCGGAGGAGATCGCCGACCTCGTCGCGTTCCTGGTGTCACCGCGCGCGGCGAACATCACCGGCGCCGACCACATCGTCGACGGCGGCATGAACAAGACCGCCTGACCACAACGGCGATGCGGAGAACCCTCACCAGCCCCGCGTCGGCCGCTGCTGATCGCCGTCCAGCTGTTCCTGCCGGTCCTCCCGCTGCGGGCTTCGGGAGGTGCCGCAGCCGACGGCCGTGCTGAGCGCGAAAACGGCACCGGGCACGGCCCCGGCGATCTGGACTCACAAGTTGCGCGCAAACGGCCTGCGCGGTCGAGTCTCGGAAGGCAAGCCTTGCAGCGAGATGTCGAACATTCGTCCGACTCAAGATCACTCAAACAGGGGCGATCACGCACAGTGATATCGATCGTATCCTTGCGTCTATGTCGAGTGCGCCCCGTGTTCATGCCTACATCGACGAGACCGGTGACCGGGGCGCCTCAGCGAGTTCTAGTCCGATCTTCGGCATGGCCGCGATCGTTTTAGACGAGGGCGGCGTCGCCAACGTTCGCGAGGCGATCGGGTTGCTTCGGCGTGACTTCAAGGTGCCGGAGTCTGCGGTGATGTCGTGGAAGGACCACGTCAAGACCCATGATCGGCGGCGGCGAGCGGCAGAAGTTCTTGGTGCGGTCGATGGCCTGCGGGTCTGCTACGTGTACGCGATCAAACATGACCTCTGGCCGGGGACGTACCGGGACGACCCGACGCGGTTCTACAACTACGTCGCGTACCAGACGTACAAGTCCGTCCTGTGGGCCGCACGTGACTGGAAGGGAAATGCGAGGGTGTGGACGCGTTTCGGGCATGTCAAGGGACACGACCACCAGACGACCAACGCTTACATCCGACGAGAAGCGACGAAGGATGAGCGCGTGCCGTTTCACTTAGAGCAAGGGCTTCGCTGGGTCTCCGCGCGTAGCTATGTTGAGAGTCAGGCGGCAGACCTGTACGGGGGGTTCCTCAAGGCGGCCACTTGGCCCGCCGGGGAGTTCGGCTACGTCGAGTCTGCGTATCTGCTGAAGATCTGGCCTCAGATCCGAAAGCGTGATTCGTGCGCGATCCCGATGGGGATCAGGAGCATGCCGCGAAACGAGCTCGTCCGGACGAACGACTGGTTCCCATGCACCGGATGCAGCCATGAGATCGGCTCCCCAAGAGCTTCCAAGGGCCGATCCACTTAAGGAGAGCGGTGGCAGCACCGCGGGCAATCCTTGGCAAGCTCTTGAGGAGCCGATACCAGTACTGTAACCGCCCTCGGGCGCTCTGGTCGAGTCCCTTTCGCGCTTCACGTCTTCATCGCCCGATCAGGGCAAGGCGCAGGTCTGGAGATCGGGGTCCTCAGCGTGCGCAGGTCGCTTGAGCGGGGGCTGCGGCGGGTCGGGGGATCCGGGTGGCGAGCAGTGCTGCGGTGAGGCACAGCGCGCCGGTGGCCGGCCAGAGGAGGGCGTAGGTGCCGGTGAGGTCCCGGGCCAGGCCGCCGAGGAGTGCCAGGGTTCCGGCGCCGAGTTGGTGGGCGACGCTGATCCAGCCGAAGGCGATCGGGCCGTCGGTGCCGTAGAGCTCCCGGCACAGCGCGATGGTCGGCGGGACCGTGGCCACGTCGAGCAGGCCGAACACCACCACGAACGCGAGCATCCCCGGCTGCACGGACGGCCCGAACAGTCCGGGCAGCAGCATCAGCGACACGCCGCGGAACGCGTAGCAGGCGGTCAGCAGCAGGCGCGGGTTCACGCGGTCGGTGAGCCAGCCGGAGCCGACCGTGCCCAGCACGTTGACCACGCCGATGACCGCGAGCAGCGAGGACGCGACGCCGGTCGGCATCCCGTGGTCGTGTGCGGCCGGGGTGAAGTGGGTCCACATGATGCCGTTGGTCGACGCGCCGCACACCGCGAAAGTGCTTGCGAGCAGCCAGAAGGCGCCGCTGCGCAGCGGGAGGGCGCGCACCGCGCGGGCCACCGACGCGGGTGCGGTCCGCGGTTCCGGGTGCGTCGCGCCGTAGGGGAGCAGGCCGACGTCGGCGGGACGGTCCCGCAGCACCGCCCAGGCGAGCGGGGTGACCAACAGCGCGACCGCGACCAGCGCGCCGGTGGCCGCGTGCCAGTCGAAGTCGACCAGCAGCGAGAACACCGGCAGCAGCGCGAACTGGCCGAACACGGTGGCGGCGGTGAGCACGCCCGCGACCAGGCCGCGCCGGGCGGCGAACCAGCGGTCCGCCACCAGCGCGGCGAACGTCGTGGCCAGCGCGCCGCAACCGGTGCCGACGAGCAGTCCCCAGCCCAGCACGAACTGCCACGGCGCGGTCATCGCGGTGGTCAGGCCCGCGCCGGAGGCGATCAGCAGGAGGGCTGCGGTGACCACCCGGCGCATGCCGAAGCGATCCATCGCGGCGGCGCCGAACGGCGCGGTCAGCCCGTACAGCACGAGGTTCACCGAGGCGGCCGCGCTGATCGTGCCGTGCGGCCAGCCGAACTCGTGGTGCAGCGGCGTCACCAGCAGCCCGGCGGTCGTGGCGCAGGCTCCGGCTCCGATGATCACGAGGGCGGCCACCGCGGCGACCCACCAGGCTCGATGAACGGACATGCCCCCACCCTGCGATCCGGTGGGGTTCGCGACGAGTGGCCTGATGGCCAACATGTGAAAGGATCGGGCCATGTCCACTCGGGTGGCGGTGCTGGTCCGCGACGGCGTGATGCCGATGGAGCTCGGCCTGGTCCACCAGCTGTTCGGCAGTGCCCGCTCGCCCTCCGGCGAACCGCTGTACGAGGTCGTGACCTGCGCGCTCGTGCCGGGCGTCGTCCGCACCGACGCGGACTTCCCGATCCACGTCGAGCGCGGCGCGGACGCGCTCGCCTGTGCGGACACGGTGGTCCTGCCCGCCAGCCACGAGCCGGACGAGACCGAGACCGAGGGGCGGTTGCCTGCCGCCCTGGCCGCCGCGCTCGCGCGGATCCCGGACGGCGCCCGGATCGCGTCGATCTGCACGGGCTCGTTCGTGCTGGCCGCGGCCGGGCTGCTCGACGGCAGGCGGGCGACCACGCACTGGAAGTCCTGCGATCACTTCCGCCGGTTGTTCCCGCGGGTCGAGCTGGAACCGGACGTGCTCTACACCGACGACGGGGACGTGCTGACCTCGGCGGGGGAGGCATCGGGCATCGACCTGTGCCTGCACCTGATCCGCCGCGACCACGGGGCGGCGGTGGCCAACGAGGTCGCGCGCACCACCGTCGTTCCACCTCATCGGGAGGGCGGCCAGGCGCAGTACATCCGCCGGCCCGTTCCGGAACCGCGGGTCTCGACGACCGCTCGGGCGCGCTCGTGGGCGCTCGAACACCTCGACCGGCCGCTCACGCTGCGTGAACTCGCCGCGCAGGACTCGCTGAGCGTGCGCACCTTCACGCGGCGATTCCGCGAAGAAGTCGGGATTTCGCCGGTGCAATGGCTGACCCGGCAACGGGTCGAGCGAGCGCGGCAGCTGTTGGAGGAAACAGACCTTCCGGTCGAAAAAATTGCATGCGATTCAGGATTTGGAACAGCTGCGTCGCTGCGCCAGCACCTGCAAAGCGAACTGGGTGTTTCCCCGAGCGCCTACCGCGCGACATTTCGCGGCGTGCCCAGGTCCGACCCGTAGGTGAGGCCCCGCCGGGTGTGGCCGGCGGGGCCTCGGTCCGCGAGCGGGTCAGCCGATGATGCCTGCGTTGATGATGGAGGTGTCGTTGTGGTTCACGGTGGTGTCCCAGTCCCACCAGTTGCAGGAGTGGTGGACGCACTTCCCGTGGCCACCTCCGCGCGCCTCCATGTCGCCTGCGGAGGCAAGGCCTGCTCCGGCGAAAGCGAGCGGCAGGATGAACGCACCGACGACAATGGGACGAAGCAGCGAGCGCATAATTGCCTTCCTTCCAATTCGGCTTGCCCGGGGGTATTTCTGGATCAGGCTGACCCGGAATCGGGCAAATCAAGGTGTACCTGCCGGACCTCCGGGCCGCAGATGCTCCGACGGGGTCTTCACCGAAAAGTGTTCCGCCTCGTGAATGATTGCCCGACGCAACTCAATTCATCCGGCGAAAGGGTGACTTCCGCGTGCTTGTCACCTTGAGTGTTGAAAGCGAATCCAAAAGGGTGGTTTGCGGTGACGTGGCGTTGAGGGGCCGTCAGGTCGCCTCGCACCAGTTGTAAAAGGTTCCCCCTGACGGTGGCGTTCAGGACTGGGCGACGTCGGCCGCGGATCCGCCGGTGATCCGCAGCAGCTCGGCGAAGTTCGTCGGGAACATCGCGTGCTTGCTGCCGGCCCCCGCCCAGACCGTCGGATGCGCGGCCAGCGCGCGGTCCACCACCGTCCGGATCGCCTGCGGGTGCCCCACCGGCCCGACGCCGCCGACCGGCTGACCGGTCACCTCCGCGACGAACTCCGGACTGGCCCGCCGGATCTTGCGGACCCCGAGCGACCGCTCCAGACCTCGCGTGTCGACCCGGTGCGCGCCGCTGGCGATCACCAGCAGGGGGTCGCCGTCCGCGGTGAACACGAGGCTGTTGGCGATCGCCCCGACCTCGCAGCCCAGCTGCTTGGCGGCGGCCGCGGCCGTGGGCACCCCGGTGTCGAACTCGACGACCTCGCCCTCGGCGCCGAGGGCGCGCAGCCGTTCGGTGAACGCGTCCGTCATGTTGCTCATGCCGCGCAGACTATTGATCTGCGCGGCACGACGGCCAGCGGGTTTCACCGCAGCAGCAGCGGCAGCCTGCGGACGCCGGTCATGTTCGGGCTGGGCAGGAACTCCGGTGCGTCGTCGGGATCGGTGCGCAGCTGCGGGAAGCGGTCCAGCAGCAGGTTCAGGGCGACCTTGCCCTCCAGCCGGGCCAGCGGAG
Organism: Saccharopolyspora sp. NPDC049426; assembly: GCF_040676935.1. Lineage (NCBI taxonomy): Bacteria > Bacillati > Actinomycetota > Actinomycetes > Pseudonocardiales > Pseudonocardiaceae > Saccharopolyspora > Saccharopolyspora sp. NPDC049426. Next base: position 37,143 of record NZ_JBFAPZ010000020.1, read on the forward strand.
CGCCCAGGCAGAAGTGGATGCCGCGACCGAAGCCGAGCTGCGGGTTCGGATCGCGCGTCACGTCGAAGACGTTCGGGTCGGCGAACTGCCGGGGATCGCGGTTGGCCGCGGCGATCCACAGCAGCAGCATCTGATCCGCCGGGATGCGCACCCCGCCGAGCTCCGTCTCCTCGTTGGTCACCCGCGACACCGCCGCGAACGGGCTCAGGAACCGCAGCGACTCCTCGATCGCCGCCGGGACCATCGACCGGTCGGCCCGCACCGCCGCGAACTGGTCCGGGTGCGCGCCCAGGCACAGCAGCGTGTTCCCCAGCAGCATCGTGGTGGTGATGTGCCCGGCCACCAGCAGCACCATGCCGAAGTTGGTGATCTCGGCGTCGGTGAGCCGGACACCGTCCACCTCGGCCTCGACCAGCTTGGTCAGCAGGTCCTCGCGGGGCTTGGCGCGGCGTTCGCGGACGTGCTCGGTCAGGTAGTGCGCGAGCTCGCCGACCTGCTCCATGGCCGAGGCGAAGTACGCCTCGTCCTCAGGTGAACGTTCCTTGATCGAGATCTTGTTGGTCGAGTTGAACATCCCGTCGACCCACCGCTTGAACTTGTCGCGGTCGCTGGCGGGAACCCCGAGCAGTTCGGCGATGACGATCACCGGCAGCGGGTAGGCCAGGTCTGCCACCAGTTCCGCTCGGTCCTCCATCTGATCCATCAGCTCGACGGTGATCTCGGCGATCCTCGGCTCCAGGTCGGCCACCACCTTCGGGGTGAAGGCGTGGCTGACCAGCTTCCGGAGCTTCTGATGGTCCGGCGGGTCCAGCTGCGTCAGGTTGCCCTCGGAGAACCCGCTCGCCTCCGGGACCATTCGCTGGGTGTTGGAGGAGAAGGTCGCCGGGTCGCTGAGCGCCCGCAGGATCTCCGGGTACCCGTGGACCTCCCACATCCCGGTCGCTTCGTCGTAGTCGACCTCGCGGTCCGGCCGTTGGCCGCGCAGCCAGAACTGCGCGGCGTTGATCCCCCAGGTGTCGGCCAGTGCGGTCATGTCATGCCCCCAATCGCGGCCGGTCAGCCGCGTTGTTGTGGTGTGTAGATCCACTCCCGGAACTGCTCGTTGAGCTCGTCGAAGAGGCTCCCGATCTCGTCGGCGACGGTCGTTAGCGACTCGGGATCGGGGTCGCCCGCCGGCTCGAACGCGTTCCGGATGGTGTGTTCCAGCGCCCTCGCCTTGGCCTCGTCGTCGAGGGCGGCGAATTCCGGGTTGATGTTGTCGGTGAGGTGGAAGCCGGTCGCGGTGGCGACGACGGCCATGTAGACGTCCGGCACGTCGTCGCGCAGCAGCCGGTGCTTGAAGATCAGCTCGCGGTAGCGGTCGCCGAACCGCTGGGACTGCCCCTGATGCGCGGACTGCTTGATGCTGCCCAGCAGCTCGGTGTCGCCGGTGACGAGCGCTTTCATCAGCGGATCGCGCATGGCGGCCAGGAAGCTGCGGGCGAAGAACCGGTGCGGCAGGACCTCGGTCGGATCGGCCCGGAACGCCTCCACCAGGCCGTTGAGCACCCCGATCGACTCGCGCATGATCAGCGCCTCGAACAGCTGCTCCTTGGTGCGCCAGTGCAGGTAGACGGTGCCCTTGCCGATTCCGGCGCGGCGGGCGATGTCGTCGATGGTGACCTTGCGGTAGCCCAGCCGGACCATCAGCTCGGCGGCCGCGTCGAGGATGCGGTCCGCCCGGTCGGTGGGCTGTGTCATGCGACTACCTCCGTGACTCGTTGACCAGAATTGCAAATCTGGTCATCAGGTCACTTCAAGGTAGACCCGTGGTCGACCGTGCGCAAGGGTCACCTGGACGAGTCATTGGCCCTGCCCTGGCGGGTGTTGCGTCGAGCAGGAACCGACGATCGGGCTTAGCTTCGCCGGGGACTGAACGACGCTTTCCACGAGGCGCGGGAAGGAGCACCATGGGCTTCGGAGACTTCAAGGACAAGCTGCGGAACCTCGGTCAGGAGCACGGCGACAAGGTCGAGCAGGGCATGGACAAGGCCGGTGACGCGGCCAAGGACAAGTTCGGTCACGAGGACCAGGTCGACCAGGCCGTGGAGAAGGGCAAGGGCTTCGTCGGCGGAGACCAGGAAGAGCCCCCGCCGCCCGGCCAGTAGGACAGCTCGAAGCAACGGCGCTGCGGCCCAGGCTGGCGGCGGGACCAGGCGAGAGCCGTCCCGACCAGTGGTCGGAGCGCACCATAGAAGAGGTCGCCCCCACGCACAGGGCGACCTCTTCTTCGTGTTCTGCTCGTGGCGATCTGTGGTCGGCTTGCCCGGCGGTGTGAGCTACTCAGGTGGTGAAGGAGAAAGCACCTTCGGGGCTTGCCTGTTAGGCCACGGGGACTTGGGTCGTCGCCTGGTCCTCTTCGATGGCTGTGATTCGGCCGCCGAGTTCGCCGAGGTCTCGGAGTCGGGACAGGGCTTCGGGGCGGAGGCGGACCGTCGAGGTCGTCGTGCCCTCGCCGGTGGCCAGGTCGTCGAAGCGCTTCCGGGCTTCGTGGCCCGAGTCCAGAGTGGACTTGAGGCCGCCGGTGGAGGCGAGCGAACCGCGAGTGGCGCCCAAGCGACCCAGGGCGTCGTCAACGGCGTCGAGCAGCGCGGCCTTGTTGCCCTCGGTCATGGCGCGCACCAGCTCCGGGTCGCTGCCCGCGACCCGGGTTCCGTCCCGGAACGAGCCCGCCGCCAGCGACAGCGCGAGCGGGCCGCCGTCCGCGCCGACGGTGGCGAGGATCGCCGCGAACAGGTGCGGCAGGTGGGAGATCCGGGCCACCGAGTCGTCGTGCGCGGCGGCGCCTGTCGGGACCACGTGGGCGCCGCAGTCCAGCGCCAGCTGAGCTGCCTCCCGCCACGCGTCGATCGTGGTGGCCTCTTCGATGGTCACCGCCCAGGCGGCGCCCTGGAACAGCTCCGCTGAGCTCGCCGCGAAACCCGAGGCCGAAGTTCCCGCCATCGGGTGGCCACCGGCGTAGCGGGCGTTCGGCACGAGCTTCCGGACCTCGAAGTCGACCGGGTCCTTCACGCTGACCACGTCGGTCAGCCAGGCGCCCGGGTGGACCTCGGCGATCTCGCGCAGCACCCCGCGCAGCGCCGTCAGCGGCACCGCGACCACCACCAGCGCGTCCTCCTGCTTGGCCCGGCGCAGCGCGGCATCGGTTTCGAGCACCTCGAAACCGTCGTCGCGGGCTGCTGCGGCATCCGCTTCCGACGCGGTGGCACCCCACGAGGGGCGCCCGGCGCCGGAGGCGGCCCGCAGCACGGATCCACCGATGAGTCCCAGTCCGATCACGCACACGGCACGCATCCGTCCATCCTGCCCGACGGAGCCGCATCGCACGCACCCGGTTGAGCGCATTCCGTCCCCTGATGGATACGACAATCGCAATAGTGCTTTCGGGTGGCCTTCGTACGCTTTACGGTGTCTCCATGACGGTGCAGGAGCCGGTCGCAGGCTTCGCCGTCGCCGTGGTCCGGGAAGACGGGCGGTGGCGGTGCAGCGCGATGGACAACTCGGTGCTGACCGGCCTGGACGCTTCGATCACGGCGTTGCGCGAGCTGCGTTCCACCGGCGCGGTGTTCGGAATGTGCAATGTGGACGACGAGTTCTTCGTGCTGATCCGCCCGGTCCCGGGGGGTGTGGACCTGCTGCTGTCCGATGCCGCTGCGGCGCTGGACTACGACATCGCCGCGGACGTGCTCGACCTGCTGCGCGTGGACGCTCCGGATGAGGACGACGAGGAGGTCTGGCCGGAGGGCAACCTCGCGGTCCTGTCCGACCTGGGTCTTCCCGAGGGCGAGCTGCTGGTCATCATCGAGGAGGTCGACCTCTACCCGGACGAGCAGCTGGAGATGATCGCCCAGCGCTGCGGGTTCGGCGACGACTTCTCGAAGCTGTTGGAGAACATGTACCGGTGAACACCACCGAGGCCCGCGCCGGCGACGTCGAGCTGGTGCGGGCCGCGCTGCGGGTGGCCGCCGACGCGCCGTCCACGGGTGACGTGCCCATCGGCGCCGTCGTCGCCGATGCCGAAGGCCGCGTGCTGGCCGAGGCCTGCAACCGGCGCGAAGCCCACGGCGACCCCACCGCGCACGCCGAGATCCTCGCCCTGCGCGCCGCCGCCCAGGCCCACGGCGACGGCTGGCGGCTGGAGAACTGCACCCTCGCGGTCACCGTCGAACCGTGCACGATGTGCGCCGGCGCCCTGGTCCTGTCCCGGGTGGCCAGGGTCGTCTTCGGCGTCTGGGAACCGCGCACCGGGGCCGTCGGTTCGCTCTGGGACGTCGTCCGCGACAACCGCCTCAACCACCGCCCGGAGGTCGTCGGTGGTGTCCTCGCCGACGAGTCGGCGGCCCTCCTGGAGTCCTTCTTCACCACCCACCGCTCCCACGGGCCTCCCGCGCTCTGACTCGCCTCGGGGACGTGGCCTCGCCGATGGGCGGTTCTGGTCCGAACTGACCGGGCAAAACGATCGTTGATCATGGACGGTTTCGGACCCGAACCGCCCGTTGCCGCGGGGCGCGCACCGGGAGGCGGACCCCCCTTTGCGGGCGTCGAGGAGGCGGCCGGTAGCCTTATCGGCGGTAGCGTGTCCGAGCGGCCTAAGGAGCGCGCCTCGAAAGCGCGTGTGGTTAACAGCCACCGTGGGTTCGAATCCCACCGCTACCGCTCGCAAGGGCCGGTCCTCTCGGGGACCGGCCCTTTTGCATGCCCCGCCCCTGTGGATCGTGGCGAGTTCTGCTCAGGGGGTTCGGTGTTCACGCTGTCGTCGATTTGGCTGTTTAGCGTCCGCGTTGATCGGCTCTTCGACTTCAGGGGGAACGCGACGTGCGCGTCTTACCGTTGATCGCCACGGGTTTGCTCGCCACCACCGCCTTACCGGCCACGGCCTCGCTCGCCGCTGCGCAGCAGGCCGTCCGCATCCACGACATCCAGGGCACCACGCGGGTCTCCCCGCTGAACGGGCAGCAGGTGAGCGGGGTGACGGGCGTGGTCACCGGTGTCCGGGCGACCGGCTCGGCGCGGGGGTTCTGGTTCCAGGACCCGCAGCCCGACACCGACCCGCGCACCAGCGAGGGGTTGTTCGTCTTCACCGGGGAGCAGACGCCGCAGGTCGCGGTGGGTGATGCCGTCACCGCCTCCGGGACCGTCGTCGAGTACTACCCGGGCGGCCAGGACGGGCCGAACCAGTCCGTGACCGAGCTGACCTCGGCGACCTGGCAGGTCAGCGGCACCGGTGAGATCCCGCCCGAGCTGCTGGCCGCGGACAGCGTGCCGGTCGAGCACGCTCCCGCGGGGGAGATCGACTCGCGCGAGCTCGAACCGCAGCGGTTCGCGCTGGACTTCTACGAGTCGCGCGAGGCCATGGCGCTGCGGGTCGACGACGCCCGCGTGGTCGGTCCGACCGACGAGTACCGGTCGCTGTGGATCACCAGCAAGCCCGAGCAGAACGCCAACGAGCGCGGCGGCACCACCTACACCGGCTACGCCGACCCCAACGCCGGACGGCTCAAGGTCGAATCGCTGCCGGCCGGCGAGTTCCCGGCGGCAGCGGTCGGCGACCGGCTGCGGGGATCCACCTCCGGCCCGCTGGACTACAGCTCCTTCGGCGGGTACGTGCTCGAAGCCGCGCAGCTCGGCGCGCACGTGCCCGGCGGCACGCGGCCCGAGACGACCCGCGCGCAGCAGTCCGACGAACTCGCCGTCGCCACCTACAACGTGGAGAACCTCGACGCGGCCGACGAGCAGACCAAGTTCGACCGGCTCGCGCAGGGCGTGGTCGGCAACCTCGCCGCGCCCGACGTCCTCGCGCTCGAAGAGGTCCAGGACAACACCGGTGCCACCGATGACGGAGTGGTCGCCGCCGACGAGACGCTGCAGCGCTTCACGGACGCCATCGCCGCTGTGGGCGGCCCGCGCTACCAGTGGCGGCAGATCGACCCCGAGAACAACGCCGACGGAGGTGAGCCCGGCGGCAACATCCGGGTGGCGTTCCTGTTCAACCCCGCCCGGGTGTCCTTCGTCGACCGCCCAGGCGGCGACGCGACCACTGCGGTGCAGCCGGTGGCCGACGGCGACCGCGCCGCGCTGAGCGTCTCGCCCGGCCGCGTCGAACCGGGCAACGCCGCGTGGACCGACAGCCGCAAACCGCTGGCCGGTGAGTTCCTGTTCCAGGGGCGGCCGGTGTTCGTGGTGGCCAACCACTTCAGCTCCAAGGGCGGCGACCAGCCGCTGCACGGCCGCTTCCAGCCGCCGGCCCGGTCCTCCGAGCAGCAGCGCGCCGAGCAGGCGAAGGCCGTGCGCGGGTTCGTCGACCAGACCCTCGCCGTCGATCCGCAGGCCGCGGTCGTGGTGGCGGGCGATCTCAACGACTACGGCTTCTCCCCGGCGCTCGCGCCGTTGACCGAGGTCCTGACCGCGCCGGCCGACGCGCTGCCGCCCGTGGAGCGCTACAGCTACGTCTACGAGGGCAACTCGCAGCAGCTCGACCACATCCTGCTGGCCGGGCCGCTCACCGCCGACTACGACATCGTGCACGTCAACGCCGAGTTCTCCGACCAGATCAGCGACCACGACCCGCAGGTCGTCCGCCTCCGCGCCGCCGAATGACCCGCTGGGTGGCGAAGTTCCGGCTTCGCCACCCCCGGGTCAGGGCGCGATGTTCTGGTTCAGCCGGAAGAGGTTGTGCGGGTCGTAGTGGCGCTTGGTCGCCGCCAGGCGGTCGTAGTTCTCGCGGTAGTTCGCCTTGACCCGGTCCTGGTCGTCAGCGGCCATGAAGTTGACGTAGCCGCCCTCTTGGGAGTGCGGAGCGGTCGCGGCGTAGTAGTCCCGCACCCAGCTGATGTTCGCCTCGTTGTCGGCGGGATCCGGCCACATGCCCGCGATGACGGTCGCGAAGTTCGCGTCCCGGTAGGCGAAGGCCGTCTCGTCGGGTGCGACGCGGTGGCAGGCGCCGTTGATCGGGTAGATGTGCACCGTCGAGTTCACCACCGGAACCCGCGGTCCGTGCTGGACGTGCGCGGCGATCATCTCGTCGCTGAGCTCGGTGGCGAAGTTGGCCTTCCAGTAGTGCTGCAAGCCCGGTGGGACCAGTGCGTCGAAGGCGGCGTTGAGCGCCGGGTAGGGCATCGGGCCGAGGTGTTCGGCGGCCACCGGAGCCAGGTCGCGCAAGGCGGCCACGGCCGCCGGCCCTTCCTCGACCGGGCCCGCCCAGCAGCTGACCAGCGCGATGTGCGGGACGCCGTGCCGATGCTCGGGGATGAACGGCAGCGGCGGGGCGATCTGGAACGCCGGGAACGCGCCGAGTTCCTCGGGCGCCTCGGCGATCAGGTCGCGGAACCCGCGCAGCACGTCCGCCGCGTGCTCCAGGTCGAAGAAGATCGGGCCGCCGTAGATCTCGCTCACCGGGCTGAGCCGGTACTCGAACGACGTCACCGCGCCGAAGTTGCCGCCCCCGCCGCGAAGCGCCCACAGCAGGTCGGTGTTGTGCTGCTCGTCGGCGACAACGAAATCCCCGGAGGCCAGCACGACGTCGGCGGAGATGAGGTTGTCGCAGGACAGGCCGAGTCCCCGGGCCAGGTAACCGATCCCGCCGCCGAGGGTGAGCCCGCCGATCCCGGTGGTGGAGATGATGCCGCCGGTGGTCGCCAGCCCGTAGGCGTGCGTGGCCGCGTTGAAGTCGCCCCAGGTCGCGCCGCCCTCCGCGCGAGCGGTTCGCCGCTCGCCGTCGACGCGCACGCCGCGCATCCCGGACAGATCGGCCACCACGCCGCCTTCGCAGGTGCCGAAGCCGGGCACGCTGTGCCCGCCGCCGCGCACCGCCAGGTCGACGGCGTTCTGCCGCGCGAAGGCGACCGCGGCCCGCACGTCCCCGGCGTTGGCGCAGCGCACCACGGCGGCCGGGTGAAGGTCGATCATCGCGTTGTGGACCCGCCGCGCCGCCTCGTAGCCGGGGTCGCGCGGTGTGAACACCGGACCGCGGACCCGTTCCCGCAGTTGTTCGATCGTCATGCCCACGACAGCCGCCCCCGCTCCACTCCTGTGCGTTCGCCTCGCTCCCACCGTGCGCCACCTGCGGTGCGCTGCACAGAGACGTTCTGCCCGGAACGGGGGAGAAAAGCGAAGAGCCCCGGACCGAGTGGTCCGGGGCTCTTCGCGAGCGGAGGATACGGGATTCGAACCCGTGAGGGCTATTAACCCAACATGATCTCCAATTCCGACGCCGCAAGTGCCAGGGGGTAGCTGAGCGTGCCTTTTGCCTGGTCAGTGGCACTACGGCAACGGAAGATGCGGCTTGGTCTTTGCGTGTACTGAGACGAGAACTGAGACGATCCAAGAGCGCGGATTTCCGGACATGTGCCCACCTGGTGAGGGGAAGTTCGCGCGTCGTGCGTTCGTGGTGTCAGCAGCAATCTCAGGGCTCCGTGAGATCGCCGCATAGGTGCCTCGCCCCGGTCGGCGCGAATGGCGATCACTCAAGCGATGGCGCTGCACCCGCAGGGCTATGCCAGGTGGGACCTTTCCCGTTCCGGGGGCAGCAACAGGGCTCCTCGAACTAGCCTCAGGCGCCATGCCCGCCACGAACCACCAAGAAGCGCTACAGCCTCTCGCCCGCCTGGCCACGGTCCTGTTCTACCTGGGTGCCGCCGGATTATTGATCTTCCTGCCGGGTGCACTGTTGAGTCCGAACGTCAGCTACGGAGACGTCAGCCAGGACATGGTGTGCGTGCCTGCCGAGACTCTTCACTTGCCATTCGGGCCTATCGACCCTCCACCACCGAGCGTGCAGGTGTCCAGAGAAGCGGCGAAGGTCTGCACAACCGACCCAGTTGGCAGTGAGATCGCGGTAGGCGTACTTGCTCAGTTACCGAAAGCACTGCTGTACCTAGGTGCGCTATGGACGCTTCGAACGATGCACCGGGCCACAGGGCGCGAGGGGCTCTTCGGCCAATCCATGGTGCGGTGGACCCAGCGGTTGAGTTGGTGGCTACTGGCTGGTGGCGTGGTCGCGGCGGCACTCCAATCATGGGGTGAGGCAAACCTGATCAACCAGATCCTTCCAAGCGAAAACGCCCGCGTGCCGCGCGTCTTCCTGGACAACTTTCCGTGGGGCACCCTGCTGGCCGGCCTCGGTGTACTCACCGTCTCGCGTATCACCCGTGTCGCCAACCGCGAAATAGCCGACTCCCACTAATGGTCTTATGCCCCTACCGCAGCCCGAGGGGCTAGCGGGCCCCAGGGGGCAACACCGAACAATGCATGTTCAACGCTCTACGGCCATCTCATGGCCTCATGAGATCGGTGGCCGCGATCAGGAAGCTGGCAGGGGCGCTCCCACCGCGGCTGCGGGAGCTTCGAGGCGCTGCTGCCGGATGACGACGAGGACGACGGCCCCACTTCGGGCGTGGCCATCCCCGCGTAGCCGGTCTGGCTGGAACCCTGCTTAACGGGGCCTGCTGAGACGAAAACTGAGACTGGACGTGCAAGAGGCCCGGAAGCGTGATCGCTTCCGGGCCTCTGACCTGCGGAGGATACGGGATTCGAACCCGTGAGGGCTATTAACCCAACACGATTTCCAATCGTGCGCCTTAGGCCGCTCGGCCAATCCTCCGTGCGGAAGCCTAGCAGGGCGTTTCAGCCATTCGGATAGGGGGCCTGAGCTGCGGTGACCACTGGTGGCGCGAGTCGTGGGCCCCGGTTTTACGAGCGGGGCCGCGTCTGGGTACACTGTCCGTGGACCTCGTGCGGCGTCCATCCTGTGAACTCCCCCAGGGCCGGAAGGCAGCAAGGGTAAGCGGGCTCTGACGGGTGCACGGGGTCCCCTTACTTTTCAGGGAAGCTCACCCTGGTCCGAGTTGTCAGTCCGACCGCGTAGGGTTCCGACCGTGGCGCTCGCCCTTTACCGCAAGTACCGTCCGGCGACCTTCGCTGAGGTCGCCGGGCAGGAACACGTCACCGAGCCGTTGCGGACCGCGCTGTCCGCCGGGCGGATCAACCACGCGTACCTGTTCTCCGGACCGCGCGGCTGCGGCAAGACCTCCAGCGCGCGCATCCTTGCGCGGTCGCTGAACTGCGCGCAGGGCCCGACGGCGGACCCGTGCGGTGAGTGCGACTCCTGCGTGTCGCTCGCGCCCGAGGGCGGCGGCAGCGTCGACGTCGTCGAGCTCGACGCTGCCAGCCACGGTGGTGTCGACGACACCCGCGAGCTGCGGGACCGCGCGTTCTTCGCGCCGGCCCAGTCGCGGTACCGGATCTTCATCATCGACGAGGCCCACATGGTCACCACGCAGGGCTTCAACGCCCTGCTGAAGATCGTGGAGGAGCCTCCGGAACACCTGATCTTCGTCTTCGCCACCACCGAACCGGACAAGGTGCTGACCACCATCCGGTCCCGGACCCACCACTACCCGTTCCGGCTGATGCCGCCGGGCGTGATGCGCGAGCTGGTGGAGCGGATCTGCGCCGATGAGGGCGTCAAGGTCGAACCGGCGGTGTTCCCGCTGGTCATCCGTGCTGGTGGCGGTTCGGCGCGAGACACCCTGAGCGTGCTCGACCAGCTGCTGGCCGGTGCCGGGGACGAGGGCGTCACCTACGAGCGGGCCGTCGCGCTGCTCGGGGTCACCGACGTCGCGCTGATCGACGACATGGTCGACGCGCTCGCGGCCGGTGACGCCGCCTCCGTCTACGGCACGGTCGAGCGGCTGGTGGAGGCCGGGCACGACCCGCGCCGCTTCGGCTCCGACCTGCTGGACCGGCTGCGCGACCTGGTGCTGCTCAGCTCGGTTCCGGACGCGGGCGAGCGGGGTCTGGTGGAGACCACCGGGGACGAGCTCACCCGCATGCAGCAGCAGGCCGAGCAGCTGGGCGCGGCGACGCTGTCGAGGTTCGCCGAGATCGTCCACACCGGACTGTCCGAGATGCGCGGAGCCACGGCGCCGCGCCTGCTGCTGGAACTGCTGTGCGCGCGGATGCTGCTGCCGGCCGTGTCGGACTCGGAAACCGCGCTGCTGCAACGACTCGAACGCGTCGAGCGTCGGATGACCATCGCACCTGGCGAGGCCCCGGCCGCGGAAACCGCTGTTGCGGCACCGGTTTCGAGCGACGGCGACAAGCCGAAGCGGGTCTTCCAGCGACCGCACGAGCGCGCCGCCGCTGAAACCGCGCAGGAGGCGCCCGCCGCACCGAAACCGGCGGAAACCCCTCCCGCGCAGGAGAAACCCGCTCCCGTTCCGGCTCCTGAAACGGCACCGCAGCGGCCCGCCGCGCAGGCCGAGAAGCCCGCCGCGGCACCGCAGCCGCAGCGTCCCGCCGAGCCGCCGCGCCCGCCGGAACCGGCCCCGGAACCCGCCCAGCCCGCCGCGTCGCAGCCCGCCGCGTCCGCGCCGATCGGGTTCGACGCCGCAGCCGTGCGCCGGGTGTGGACCGACGTGCTGCAGGGCGTCGCCAAGCGCAACCGGCCGACGCAGGCGCTGCTGCTCAACGCCACCGTGCAGGACCTCGACGGCGGCGTGCTGGTGCTGTCGATGCCGACGTCCGGGCTGGTCAAGCAGCTCGCGCAGCAGCGGCGGCTGGACTTCGTCCGGGAGGCGCTGCGCGAGGTCGTCGGCGGCGAGTGGGACATCCAGTGCGTCGAAGCCGGGGCGGCCCCGCCGGCCCGGCCTGCCGCTCCGAAGCAGCCGCCGCAGCCCCCGCAGCGCCCGTCGCAGCAGCAGGCCCCCGCGCCGCAGCAGCAGCCGGCGGAGCAGCGCCCGCCGGAGCCGAAGCCGTCCCAGGGCAACGGGCAAGGTCCCAACGGTGCTGCTCAGCAGCGCAATCCCGGTGGTGCGCGGGGTGGTTCGGTCCCGCGCCCGCCGGAACCCGATGACATCCCGCCGCCGCCGGAGCCCCCGGACGAGGAGCCCCCGCCGGACGACATCCCGCCGCCGGAGCCGCAGCGCCCTGCGGCGCCGCCGCCGGACGAGGAGGACCCCGAGTCGATGCTCGCGGAGTCCTCACCGATGGAGGCCGGAACGCGCGTCGGCCGCGATCCCGACTCGGCGGCCGTCGAGCTCTTCGAACGGGAGCTGGGCGCTCGCCGCATCGAGGGCTGAAGCCGTCAGCCGAGGTGTCGGCCCAGGAAGGCGAGGGCCTTCGGGTAGGCGTCGAGGCGGTTGGAGCGCTTGGCGAGACCGTGGCCCTCGTCGGGGTACACGTGGAACTCGCACGCCACGTCGTTGCCGCGCACGGCTTCCACGATCTGCTCGGCCTCGGTCAGCGGCACGCGCGGATCGTTGGCGCCGTGGAGGACGAACAGCGGCGCCGCGATGGAGGAGACGCGGGTGAGCGGGGACGCCTCGCGGAGGAAGTCGGCGTCGGTGGCGAGGCTGCCGTACTCGCGTTCCCGGTGGGCCCGCCGGTAGGGCGCGGTGTTCTCCAGGAACGTGACCAGCGAGGAGATGCCGACGATGTCCACGCCCGCCGCCCACAGCTCGGGCTGGAAGGCCAGTCCCGCGAGCACCATGTAGCCGCCGTAGGAACCGCCCCACAGCGCCGCCCGGGACGGGTCGACGCCCACCGCGGGCAACCACCGGTGCAGATCGGCGAGATCGTCGACGGATTCGAGCCGGTTGCGGGCGTCGTCGGCCGAGTACCAGGTCTTGCCGTAGCCGGTGGAGCCCCGGACGTTGGGCACCAGCACCGTGTGGCCGCGCGCGACCATCGCCTGGACCAGCGGGTGGAACGCGCGCACCGACTGGCTCTCCGGGCCGCCGTGGATGAGCAGGACGGCCGACCCGTCCGGCTCGGCCGGGGCGTAGCGGAAGCACGGGATCTCCTGCCCGTCGCGAGCGGGAACCCGGTGCACGGTCGGCTCGGCGAGGACTTCCCCGGCCAGCTGGGCCGCCGAGAAGGTCAGCGGTGCGCAGGTGCGGGCGGTGGTGTCGACGAGCAGCACGTCACCGGGAGAGGTGGGGGAGCTGAAGGTGAGCGCGGCGAACCGGGAGTTCGGTGACCAGACCGGCTCGGGCAGCGGGAAACCGCACCAGCCCCCGGTCGGCAGCGCGATGTCCAGCAGGTGTTCACCGGTCTCGGCGTCGTGCAGGGCGGGCCGGTGCGCGCCGTCGACGGCGGTCAGCACCAGCAGGGTGCGCCCGTCCGGCGACAACCGGCCGGTGAGGTCGTGCGAGGAGGAGGTCACCAGCCACCGGTGCTCACCGGTGCGCGGGTCCAGCCGTGCGATGCCGGTGTGCTCGCGCTCGGCATCGCTGGTCACGACCAGCTCTCCGGACCGCCACCCGGGGTTGAGGTGGCGTGCCGCGAGGTCGCGGCCGGTGAGCTCGCGCATCCGGTCGGCGCCGGTCTCGGGCATCGTGTCGGCCAGGATCACCTGGTCCGACAGGGGTTTCGCGGCGGGCACGGTGATCGCCGCGTAGCGGGAGTCGGGGGAGACCGAGACCTCGGCGACCATCCCGCCGCCGTCGTAGACGACGTGCTCCTCGCCGGTGACGACGCTGCGGATCACCACGTCGAAGTCGACGCCGTTGCGGCGGTTGGTGGCGTAGACGATGCGGCCGGGCAGCACGTCGAGCAGCCGGTGCACGTGCTCGGGGTCGCGGACCAGCGGCTCCAGTTCGGACAGCTGAGCCGGTCGGCTCCGGCGGTCGTCGAGGCGCAGCAGCGAGAGCTGGCCGCGTTCGTTGCCGTCGCTGTCGTGCTGCACCACCACGGCGCGCTCTCCGGGCAGGTAGCGGCCGGTGACGGCGCCGGCCAGCGCGGTCAGCTCGGTGCGCCGGTCGTCGGCGAGCTCCACCAGCTGCACCGATCCGGACTCGTCGCAGCCCGCGAGCACCCGTCCGTCATCGGTCACGTCGAACGCGCGCCAGGTGTTCAGTTCCAGCAGCCGCGTGATGTCCAGCGTCACGTGATCACCCTGTCACGTCGTGTGATGGCGACCAAGGACGGGAGCCAGCGCGTTCGTCGTGCGAGGGCGAGGGCGAGGAGACGTGAAGGCCTCTCCCGAAGTCGGCAGCCTGTCACCCGAATCGCCAAGCAAGGTGAGTTCAGAGCGGGAACGGCAGAACCTCTACGCTGGTCTTGTGCCCCGTGTGGGGCACTCACCCGGGCGATGAGGAGTAACGGTGCAGCCAGGTGGCCAGCCGAACATGCAGCAGATCATGGAACAGGCGCAGAAGATGCAGGAACAGCTGATGTCTGCGCAGCAGGAGCTCGCCGATGCCGAGGTCACCGGGAGCGCCGGTGGCGAGTTGGTGACCGCGACCGTCACCGGTGCCGGGGAGCTCAAGGGACTGGTGATCGACCCGAAGGCGGCCGATCCGGAGGACACCGAGACGCTGGCGGACCTGGTCGTGGCGGCCGTCCGCGACGCCAACCGCGCCGCGCAGGAATTGCAGGCGCAGAAGATGGGCCCGCTGACGGGCGGTCTGGGCGGCGGCCTGGGCGACCTAGGCCTGCCGGGCCTGTGATCCGCAAGGAAGTTGGTGGTCTGCTTGCGCGGCGGTGCGGTTAGCGGAACCTGAGGCGGCCCTCCTGCTCCGGGCGCCCCGACTGATGTATGGCCAATACACGGCGTCGAGGCGTCCTCACAGGAGAACCACCTCAGAACCCGCGGCGGTGCCGGCTGCTGAGCTGGTGAACGAGGAAGCGGCTCCGCCGCTTGGAGACCACGAACATCCGCAACTTCTAAGCGAGTCGACGTGTACGAGGGTCCGGTACAGGATTTGATCGATGAGCTGGGACGTCTTCCCGGCATCGGTCCGAAGAGCGCGCAACGCATCGCCTTTCACCTGCTGGCCGCCGAGCCGGCGGACGTGACCCGGCTGCAGGAGGTCCTGCAGCAGGTCAAGGAGGGTGTGGTGTTCTGCGACGTCTGCGGCAACGTCTCCGAGGAGACGACCTGCCGCATCTGCCGGGACGCCCGGCGGGACAAGACGCTGGTCTGCGTGGTGGAGGAGCCCAAGGACGTGCTCGCGGTGGAGCGCACCCGCGAGTTCAAGGGCCGCTACCACGTGCTCGGTGGTGCGCTGGATCCGCTCTCGGGCGTCGGCCCGGATCAGCTCCGGGTCCGGGAGCTGCTGGCGCGGATCGGGACCGACGAGATCAGCGAGGTGATCATCGCGACGGACCCGAACACCGAGGGCGAGGCGACCGCGACGTATTTGGTGCGGATGTTGCGCGACTTCCCGGGGCTGAACGTCACGCGGCTCGCTTCCGGACTTCCGATGGGTGGCGACCTCGAGTTCGCCGATGAATTGACGCTCGGTCGGGCGCTGTCCGGTCGGCGTTCGATGTAGTAGGCGTAAACGTTTAAAACGCGAACAAATCAATAGTCAGAACGGCGGCGCCTTTCTTCTCGGACTCTCGGGAGGTCAGGCGCCGTCTTCGTATCCGAGGAAACAAGTCGCCAGGGTCTTGACGGGGTCGATTGATTCCTCTATTCGCCCGCGTTTAGCGGAGAACTCGCAGTTCTGGCAAGCCTCATCCTTTGTCCGATTGCTCCCCGTTCGATAAGGATCGCCTAAGTAGTGCGATCGTAACCTTGATTGTTCCATTCCCCTCCTTTCGAGGGTTACTCTCACGGAACTCTGCTGCCTATGGACACAAACGGGTGGGTAAATCCAATGAGTAGAGCTCCATCGGTGCGGCGAAGCGGAACCCGCTCTCTGCGTCGGATCATCACGGTCGGCATCGCTTTCGCAACTGCTGCGTCCCTGGCGGGCTGCGCGCAATCCGAGCGCGGGGCCGGTGGCGGAGAGGGCGGCACCTTCACCTTCGGTGCGGCCGGTGCTCCGGACCTGTTCGACCCCTTCTACGCCTCCGACGGGGAGACCTTCCGCGTCACCCGCCAGCTGATGGAGGGCCTGGTCAACTTCAAGCCCGGCTCGGTCGAGGTCGAACCCTCCCTGGCCGAGAGCTGGGAGCACACCCCGGACGGCAAGACCTGGACGTTCAAGCTGCGCAGCGGCGTGAAGTTCCACGACGGCACGGACTTCAACTCCGACGCGGTCTGCAAGAACTTCCAGCGCTGGTACAACCAGACCGGGGCCGGGCAGAACAACGCGCTGTCCTACTACTGGATCGAGAACTTCGGCGGCTTCGCCGACGGCAAGACGCCCTCGCTGTTCCAGAACTGCGAGAACCCGGACCCGACCACCGCGGTCGTGCACCTGACCCGCGCGACCTCGAAGTTCCCCGACCTGCTGGGGCTTCCGTCGTTCAGCATGCAGTCGCCGACGGCGATGGAGAAGTACAAGGCCAACGACGTGCAGGCGCAGGGCGACAGCTTCGTCTACCCCGAGTACGCCAAGGCCCACCCGACCGGCACGGGGCCGTTCAAGTTCGACTCCTACGACCAGTCCAACGGCACCATCAAGCTGGTCCGCAACGACCAGTACTGGGGTGACAAGACCAAGGTCAACGAGCTGATCTTCCGGATCATCCCGGACGAGACCGTCCGCAAGCAGGAGCTGGAGTCGGGCGCGATCGACGGCTACGACTTCCCCAACGCCGCCGATCTGAAGGCGCTGCGCGACGCGGGCCACAACGTCCAGGTCCGCGACCCGTTCAACATCATGTACCTGGGGATCACCCAGAAGAACAACCCGGCGCTGCAGAACCTCAAGGTCCGGCAGGCCCTGGCCTACGCGGTGGACCGGGAGACGCTGGTCAAGGCCAACCTGCCGGAAGGCGCCTCGGTGGCCGGCCAGTTCTACCCGGAGAACGTCGACGGCTACGCGCCCGACGTGCAGCCGTACCCGCACGACCCGGCCAAGGCCAAGCAGCTGCTCGCCGAGGCGGGCGCGTCGAACCTGACGGTGAACTTCTACTGGCCGACCGAGGTCACCCGGCCCTACATGCCGGACCCGCAGGGCATCTACAACGCCCTCGCCGAAGACCTGCGCGAAGCCGGGATCACAGTCAACCCGGTGAGCAAGCCGTGGAACGGCGGCTACATCGACGACGTCGACAACGCCAAGGCCGACATCTTCCTGCTCGGCTGGACCGGCGACTACAACACGCCGGACAACTTCATCGGCACGTTCTTCGGCACGCCGACCAACCGCTTCTACACCGCGGGCGCGCCGTGGGGCGAGGACCTGGCGGGCCAGCTGAAGGCGGCCGACTCCGAGCCGGACGAGGCCAAGCGCACCTCGATGTACCAGGACATCAACCGCAAGCTGCTGTCCGAGTACCTGCCCGCGGTCCCGCTGTCGCACTCGCCGCCGGCGATCGTGACGAGCTCCCGAGTCCAGGGTCTGGTGACCTCACCGCTGACCGCCGAAGAGTTCGCTTCGGTGAGCGTCTCGGAGCAGTGATCCCGAGGTGCTGCGCGCGGGGCCGGTGCGAACCGGTTGCGCGCAGCACCCGGTTCGCTGACTTGAACACGGGGGTTTTCGCGTGCTCCGCTTCACTGTTCGACGACTGGGACAGCTGGTGCTGGTCGTCTTCGTCCTGTCGATGCTGCTGTTCGGATGGCTGCGCATGCTGCCGGGCGGGCCGGTCTCGGCACTGCTGGGCGACCGCGCGACACCAGCCGCGCGGGAGCAGCTCGAGAAGGCTCTCGGGCTCGACCAGCCGATCTTCGTGCAGTACTTCAAGTTCCTCGGCCGGGCGGTCACCGGCGACTTCGGCACCTCGACAGGGGTGCAGCGCGGTGACTCCGCGCTGGACGTGTTCATCACGCGCTTCCCGGCGACGCTGGAGCTGTCCATCCTGGCGCTGATCCTGGCCGTGGTGGTCGGCATCCCGCTGGGGTACCTGGCCGCCCGCAAGCGCGGCGGATGGCTGGACAACCTGAGCATCACCTGGTCGCTGGTGGGCGTCGCCGTGCCGGTGTTCTTCCTGGCGTTCCTGCTGAAGTTCGTCTTCGCCATCGAGCTCGGCGCGCTGCCCGCGTCCGGGCGGCAGGACTCGGCCATCAACGCCACCCGCGTCACCGGCTTCTACATCCTCGACGGGTTGCTGACCCGCGAGTGGGACGCCTCCTGGAACGCGCTGGTGCACCTCATCCTGCCCGCCATCGCACTGTCGACCATCCCGTTCGCGGTGATCTTCCGGATCACCCGGGCCGCGGTGCTCGACGTGATGGACGAGGACTACGTGCGCACCGCGCGCGCGAAGGGCCTGGGGCAGATGGTGATCCGGCGCAGGCACATCCTGCACAACGCGATGCTGCCGGTGGTCACCACCATCGGTCTGCAGACCGGTGCGCTGCTCGCGGGCGCGGTGCTGACCGAGCGGGTGTTCAACATCGCCGGCATCGGGCAGGCCGTCGCGATCGGCTTCGAACGCAAGGACTTCCCGGTGCTGCAGGTGGTCATCCTGGCCTCCGCGATGGTCTACGTGCTGGTCAACCTCGTCGTCGACCTCTCGTACGCGTTGATCGACCCACGACTGCGGACACGGTGAGGGACGATGGTGCTCAACACGCAGCGCAAGGACAAGCTCGACGCGCTGGCGGAATCGGCCTCCGACGCCGGCGTCAGCCTCGCCGCGTCGGCCTGGCGGAGGTTGCGCCGCAACCCGGTCTTCATCGTCGGTTCCCTGGTCATCGTGGCGTTCGTGCTGCTGGCCCTGCTGGCGCCGGTGCTCGCGCCGCACGACCCGGCGCAACGCCTGCTGGAATCGCAGGTCTCCCGCGCGGAGAACACGATTCCGCCGTCGCAGCCCGGGTTCCCGCTCGGCGGTGACCAGTACGGCCGCGACCTGCTCTCCCGGCTGCTGCTGGGTTCCCAGCAGACGCTGCTGGTGGCGGTGCTGGCCACCGTCATCGGTCTCGGCGGCGGTCTGGTGCTCGGCTTGCTCGCCGGCGCCTTCGGTGGCTGGGTGGACGCGCTGGTCATGCGCATCGCCGACGTGATGCTGTCGGTGCCGTCGCTGCTGCTGGCGGTCTCGATCGGCGCGCTGTTCGCCGAGCAGACCCAGTTCACCGTGATCCTCGCGGTGGCGATCGTGCAGGTGCCGATCTTCGGGCGGCTGCTGCGCGGCACGATGCTGGCGCAGCGCAGCAGCGACCACGTGCTGGCGGCGCGGGCGCTCGGCGTGAAGGAGAGCGCGATCGTGTTCCGGCACATGCTGCCCAACGCGCTGGGACCGGTGATCGTGCAGGCCACGCTGGTGCTGGCGGTGGCCATCATCGACGCCGCGGCGCTGTCCTTCCTGGGGCTGGGCGCGGCCGACGACTCGGTGCCGGAATGGGGCCAGATGCTCGGCGGCGCGCAGGACATCATCGACTCGCATCCGCAGCTGGCGTTCTGGCCCGCGGGGTGCATCATCCTGGTCGCCTTCGGGTTCACGCTGGTCGGCGAGTCGCTGCGCGACGCGCTGGACCCCAAGCGACGCCGGTAAGGGGAGTTGGCAATGGCACTGCTGGAAGTTCGCGACCTCTCCGTGGTCTTCGCCCGCAAGGGCGAGCCGCCGGTGACCGCGGTGGACGGGATCTCCTTCGACGTCGAACCGGGCAAGACCGTCGGCCTGGTCGGCGAGTCCGGCTGCGGCAAGTCGGTGACCTCGCTGGCGATCATGGGTTTGCTGCCGCCGCGCGGAGCGGAGGTGTCCGGCTCGGTTACCTTCGACGGCACCGACCTGCTGACGCTGCCGAAGAAGGAGCTCGACGCTCGGCGCGGCAAGGACCTGAGCATGGTGTTCCAGGATCCGCTGACCTCGCTGAACCCGGTGGTGCCCATCGGGTTGCAGGTCTCCGAGGTCATCGAGCGGCACCGCGGTCTGCCCCGCAAGCAGGCGATGCCCGAGGCCGAGGAACTGCTGCGCAAGGTGGGCATCCCGGACCCGAACCGGCGGCTCAAGGAGTACCCGCACCAGCTCTCCGGCGGGATGCGGCAGCGGGCCCTGATCGCGATGGCGCTGGCCTGCAAGCCGCGGCTGCTCATCGCCGACGAGCCGACGACGGCGCTGGACGTGACGATCCAGGCGCAGATCCTCAAGCTGCTCTCGGAACTGGTCGCCGAGACCGACACCGCGCTGATCATGATCACCCACGATCTCGGCGTGGTGGCGGGGCTCTGCGACGAGGTGAACGTGCTCTACGCCGGTCGCGTGGTGGAACGCGCGGCGCGGCACGAGCTGTTCGCCCGGCCCAAGCACCCCTACACCGCCGGCCTGCTGGCCTCGATCCCGCGACTGGACTCGCCCCGAGGGCAACGCCTGTCGCCGATCACGGGTTCGGTCGCCGACAACATCCCGTGGGACACCGGGTGCGCGTTCTGCCCGCGCTGCCCGAACGCCATCGAGGTGTGCGAGCGCGAGACCCCCGAGGTCAGCGTCGACGCGGCAGCGCGCTTGCTGCGCTGCCACAACCCGGTTCGCGATCCGATCACGAACAGCATGGAGGCGTCATGAGCGAAAATCCTGTCCCCGGCGCTCGTGTAAGCCGACCGGGTGCGGGTGGCCCGCAGAACGGAGTGGCGTGATGAGCGAAAGTCCTGTCCTCGGCGCTCGTGTAAGCCGACCGGGTGCGGGTGGCCCGCAGAACGGAGTGGCGTGATGAGCGAAAGTTCTGCCCCCGGCGCTCAGGGCGTGAGCGAGGACGTGCTCGTCGAACTGAACGACGTGAAGGTGCACTTCCCGATCAAGAAGGGCGTGGTGCTGGACCGGACCGTCGGTCACGTCTACGCCGTGGACGGGGTGTCGCTGAGCATCAAGCGCGGTGAGACCTACGGTCTCGTCGGGGAATCCGGTTGCGGCAAGTCGACCCTGGGCCGCGCGGTGCTCCGGTTGGAGAAGCCGACCGGCGGTGAGGTCGTCTTCGACGGCACCGACCTGTCCGGCATGAGGGGCGAGAAGCTGCGCAAGATGCGGCAGCGGATGCAGATGGTCTTCCAGGACCCGCTGTCCTCGCTCGACCCGCGCCAGTCGGTGGAATCGCTGCTGGTGGAGGGCATGCGGGCGCACGGCCTGGCCGAGGACAAGGCGTCCACCGACGAGCGGCTGCGGGAACTGCTCGACGCAGTCGGGCTGCCGCCGACCGCGCTGCGCAAGTACCCGCACGAGTTCTCCGGCGGGCAGCGCCAGCGCGTCGGCATCGCCCGCGCGCTGTCGGTCGGCCCGGAGCTCGTGGTGGCCGACGAACCCGTTTCGGCCTTGGACGTCTCGGTGCAGGCGCAGGTGCTCAACCTGCTGGAGGACCTGCAGGAGGAGTTCGGCCTGACCTACCTGGTGATCGCGCACGACCTCGCCGTGGTGCGGCACATCGCCGACCGGGTGGGCGTGATGTACCTGGGCGGCATCGTCGAGGAGTCCACATCGGACGATCTCTACGAACAGCCGCTGCACCCCTACTCCAGGGCGCTGCTGTCTGCGGTTCCGGTGCCGGACCCGCAGGTCGAGGACGGTCGCGAGCAGATCCTGCTCACCGGCGACCTGCCCTCACCGGCGAACCCGCCGTCGGGCTGCCGGTTCCACACCCGCTGCCCGTGGCGGCAGGAGGAGCGCTGCGACACCGAACGCCCGGTCCTGCGGGAGATCGGAACGGGTCACCGGGTCGCCTGCCACTTCGCCGAGGAGATCCGCGACGGCGAGCTCCAGCCCCGCTCGGTGACGCCGGAGGCGGTCGTCCCGACGGCATGATCCTGGCTGTTTCCCGCGAGCCCGTTCCCTCGCGGTCGACGTCCACATAGGATCTCCGGCTGGGGAAGGGAGGTCGCGCGTGAGGTACAGCAGCGCGCTCCGGTGCTCGGCCTGCGAGCACCGGGCGATTCTGGACCGAACCGTCGCCACCCGGCTCGTCGCCGAGACCAACCAGGCGCTGGTGCTCTACGACTGCCCGGTGGGCAACGGCGTGCACGTCAAGAATCCAGGCTTCGAGAAGGGCCCGACCGCTTAGCGCGAAGTGGGAAATCGCTTCGCTCGGCGGTGCGGGCTTCCGACCGTCACACCGGTGTCGGCTCCAGCGCCGGTCGGCGACGGGCGATCCGCATGCTGCCCAGCAGCACCCCGCCGACGACCACCGCCCCGGCGGCGAGCTCGAACGGGTGCGGCCGCTCGCCGAGGATCAGCCACGCGGTGCTGAACCCGACCACCGGCACCAGCAGCGAGAACGGAGCCACCGTGCTCGCCGGGTACCTGCCGAGCAGCGTCGTCCACAGGCCGGAGCCCACCACGGTGGCCAGCAGCGACGTGTAGGCGAGACCGGCGAGCGCGGCCGTTCCGGTCGGGGAGTCCAGCACCGTCGCGACCGCGTGCCAGCCGGTCGTCGGCCCCTCGAACAGCGCGGACGCCGCGAACATCGGCAGCGGCGGCACGATCGCGATCCACAGCGAGAGGTGCAGCGGGTTCGGCGCTTCGGCCTTGCGGCTGCACAGGTTGCCCAGCGCCCACGAGAACGCGCCGCACAGCGTGATCAGCATCGGCAGCAGCGTCGCGGTCTGCGCGCGGTGCCAACCGATGGCGACCATGCCCAGCACCGCCGTGGTGATGCCCAGCACCTGCACCGGCGTGAGCTTCTCGCGCAGCAGCAACGCGCCCAGCAGGACGGTGAACGGCGCCGAGCCCTGCTGCACCAGCGAGGCCAGCCCGGTCGGCATGCCGATCTTCATCGCGACGAACAGGAACGCGAACTGCAAGGTCCCGAAGAACAGGCCGTAGCCGATCAGCCAGCGCCACTTCACCTGCGGGAACGGCACGAAGAACAGGATCGGCAGCAGCACGGCGAAGCGCAGCCCGGCGAAGAAGAACGGCGGGAAGTGCCCCAGACCCTGGTCCAACGCGATGAAGTTGCCGCCCCAGAACACTGCGACGACCACCGCCAGCAGGCGATCTCTCGTGGTCATACCGCTCAGCCTGCTGGGGCCGTCTGTGAAGAACAAGCAATACTATTTTCAAGTACTGTGTAGTATTCCTCTATGGACGTTCGCAGGTTGAGACTCCTGCGCGAGCTGGCCGATCGCGGCACGGTCACCGCGGTCGCCAATGCGCTGTCCTACACGCCCTCTTCGGTGTCGCAGCAGATCCGGGCCCTGCAGGCCGAGGTCGGGGTGCGGCTGACCGAACCGGCCGGACGCGGCCTGCGCCTCACCGACGCCGGCTGGGCGCTGGCCACCCGCGCCGACGAGGTGCTGGCCGCGCTGGACCGCGCCGAGGCCGAGCTCGACGCCCACCGCTCATCACCGCGCGGCGTGGTGCGCGTCGCGATGTTCCCCTCCGGCGCGTTCCTGCTGCTTCCGGGCGTGCTGCGGCGCATCGCCGAGCACCCGGAGGTCCGGCTGGAGGCTCGCGACGTCGACATGGTGCCGTCGGAGGTCCCCCGCCTCACGGCCGACTTCGACCTGGTCGTCACGCACCGGGACGACCAGGCCCCGCCGCACGACGGCGAGCGGGTCGCGGTCACGCCGCTGCTGCGCGAGCCGCTGGACGTGGCGATGCCGCTCGGGCACCCGCTGGCCGGCCGCGAACGCGTCGAGCTCACCGAGCTGGTCGGCGAACCCTGGCTCAGCGTCGACATCGGTTTCCCGGTCGACGACGTGCTGCGCTCGCTGGCGGTGCGCACCGGTGTGCGCCCGACCGTCGTCCAGCGCATCAACGACTTCCGGGTCACCGAAGCACTCGTCGCCGCAGGTCACGGCATCGCGCTGCTGCCCAGGTACACGGTGAACAGCTCGCAGCTCGTGATGCGCCCGCTCGCCGGGGTCCGCGCGGGCCGCAACATCGAGGTCGTCTCCCGCAAGGGCGCCACCGAGCGCCCGGCGGTGCAGGTCGCCCTCGACGCGCTCACCGCCGAAGCCCGCGCGCGGACGGAGGCCAACTCACCGGGGTGAGTTGGCGGCCGCCCAGCGGCAGATCGCGGCGAGTTCGTCGCCGTGCTCGGCGAGCGTGTCGTCCACGACGCCCACGACGGGCAGGTGGCCTTCGCGCACCACGTCCGGCGGCCGCGGGATGTAGCCCTTCTCGTGCACACCCGTGCTCCCCGGTCCCGGGGTGCCCTCGGCGAGGTGTCCGGTGGTGCGGGCGTAGCGCGACAGGACCCGGGGTTCGCGCAGGTCGCGGTCGGTGCCGAACCACTGTTGGCTCAACGGGAACAGCGCGCTGAGCGCGTCCCACCAGCCCTCGGCGGCCAGCACCAGCCAGGGATGCCGCCGGTGCAGCTCCTCGACCAGCAGCCGGTACCCGCCGAACACGTCGTGGCGGGGGTCGTTGAAGTAGTAGCCCACGGTGTCCAGGAACGCCGCGTCCACGCCGAACTCGTCGACCAGCGCGGAGATCGACTCCACCAGGTGCGCGCGGAACCCGGGCTCGGCGGGGTTGAGGAAGACCTGATCGCCCTCGCCGGAGCGGTCGGAGTCCCAGTCGGGCCGGTTGAGCAGCTCCACGTAACGGTCGGAGTCGTTGCGCATCACCGCCCGCTCCCAGTCCGGGTACTGCGTGACGTTGGCGCCGTGCCCGCCGAACATCGGCATCAACCGGAACCCCAGCTCGTGCGCGGTGCGGACGAGCTCGGCGAACCCCTCGTCGCCGCCGAGATCCGCCCCGGGCCGGTAGCGCGGGTAGGCGTAGTAGTAGCGGCCTTCCCAACCGGGCAGGTAGGCGAGCGCGCGACGCGGGTCGATGTGCTGCGCTATGAAGCGAAGGGCCTCGCCCATCTGCGGAAACGTGTTGAACACGTGGCCGGTCCAGTGCTGGCCGTGCAGCGTCACGACCAGCGCTGTGTCGCGCAGCCAGTCCGGCACGTCCGGCCGCGACTCCCACGGCCGCAGGCCGTGCGCGTCCTCGACGAACCGCAGGTGCTCGTCCAGGTCCTGGTCCGGCGACGAGGCGTCCTGGCGCAGCCGGATCTCCGGGACCCGGCACGTCGTCGCGCGCACCGACGCGGCAGGCACGTGCAGCAGCTCCACGATCGGCTCGGGGGAGTGGGCGGGTGTGTTGACGTGCAGCACGTGCCTGCGCACCGACGGGTCCCGGACGCTCAGCAGCGAGCAGTCGGACTCGGCACCGACGGCGACCCACGGCGTCGCCCAGTCCGGGCTCGGGTACTCCAGCTGGAAGCGCTCGTGGTGGCTGTGCGAGCGGCCGGTGTTCGGCGCCCACCAGCCGGCGCTCAGCTGCCGCTCCGGCAGACCGCGCAGCAGCAGCTTGACGGCCTTGATCGGCTCGGTGTGCTCCGCGATGATCGACCAGGTCAGGACACCGTCCCGGAGCGCGACGTCGACCTCGACGACACCGGCGTCGACGTGTTGCTGCTGCCCGAGCGCGGCGTAGCCGGTGCGCAGGTGCACTCGACCGGAGTCGACGAGCGGTTCGGCGGGCCGCAGGCCGTAGCCGTTGGTCGTGGTGAACACCTGCACCGACCAGCTCAGCGGCCCGCCCGGCACGGGGAAGCGCGGATCGCGGGGATCGAAGCTCAGATCGGTGTCGATCAGGCTCAAGTCGGCACCGACGCGTAGCCGGTCGCCTTCTCCACCAGGTAGGCCAGGCTGTCGGCTTCCTCAGCGGTGAAGATCAGGGTGTCCCCGGGCGGGAGCACGATTCCGACGCGGTCACCCATGACCAGCACGGTCACGTTCCCGCAGCCGTTCGACGTGGCGCACTCGATGCGCCACCGCAGCTGCTCCGTCGGATCTTCGGTCGGCCACATAGCCACATCACTGAACCGTGCGAACTCTCGAACATCAAGTTTCATAGACCGTTCGAGTGATGGTCTGCTGGAGGAAATAGAAGAGGAGAAGCGGCTGTGCCCCGACGTTTCCCCCGTCTGCGCCGCTTCTCCTCAACTAGTTCTCCCCCAGGGGGCCGTCTGCATCCCTGCGACGTGACTCCATGATGCCCGTTCGCGGCGGCGGGCAATACCGACTTTGGTCGAGTCCGTTCCCCGATTTAGCGTGAGGGTGGGCCTCGGCCGTTGGACCGTGCGGGCTAATGGGCCCCCGGGTCCGGCCCGCTCTGCCCTGTTGCCGGAGTCGTGCCCGTGACCGGCGATTTTCCGCCACCCGGTGCCCGGTGGCGGTCGAGCGGCAGTCCGTACCCTTGCAGGAGCCGAACTGCGCTTGCCCCCGACCAGAACGGATTTCCATGATCGAGTGGCTGAACACGATCCCAGCCGGGGTGATCTACCTGGTGGTCGCGGGGATCATCGGGCTGGAGAGCGTGGGAATCCCACTGCCCGGTGAGATCTTGCTGGTCAGCGCCGGTGTCGCGGCCTCGCACGGGGTCATCAACCCGATCCTGCTCGCCACCTTCGCCTCGATCGGGGCGATCGTCGGCGACTCGATCGGCTACGCCATCGGCAAGCGCTTCGGCCGCAAGCTGCTGACCTGGCTGGGCACCAAGCTGCCGAAGCACTTCGGTCCCAAGCCGCTGGCCCAGGCGGAGAAGCTCTTCGAGCGCTGGGGCGCCTGGACGGTGTTCGGCGGCCGGTTCGTGGCGCTGCTGCGCATCCTCGCCGGGCCGCTCGCGGGCAGCCTCGGCATGCCGTACCGCAAGTTCCTGCTGGCCAACGCGACCGGCGGCATCGCGTGGGCGGGCCTGGTGACCGCCATGTCCTACGGGTTCGGCCTGGTCGCGGGCCAGTGGTTCCACCGCTTCTCGTGGATCGGCCTGGTCATCGCCGTCGCCTTCGCCTGGTGGAGCACCCGCATCATCCAGAAGCGAGTGGAACGAGCCGAAGCAGCGGAAGAACCCCACCCGGCCCAATCCACCTGACCAGGCCACCGGCCGAGCGCCCACCCCTCCCGGGATCACCACCCGACCCCGGCACGGAGCTACCCGGAACACCCCGGTACTCGGTCCCCCGATCACGGCGGTGATCCGGCTGATGACCGGAACACCGCCGTGATCAGGACCCGGAACACCGCAGTATTCGGGTGCCGGATACGGCGGTATTCCCGGGTTGCCGAGCCGGGGACGGCTGGGTCGGTCAGCGAGAGGCCCGGTTGGCGGCCGAGACGACTGCGCGGAGCATGGCCGTGATGGTGGAGGTGTCCACTCCGACGCCCCAGAAGACGTCGTCGCCGACGGCGCACTCCAGGTAGGCCGCCGCACGCGCGTCGTCGCCCGAGGTGAGCGCGTGCTGGTGGTAGTCCAGGACGCGGATGTCGTAGCCCACCGTGCTCAAGGCGTCGACGAACGCCGATACCGGCCCGTTGCCGCGACCGGTGATCTCGCGCTGCTCGCCGTCCACGACCACCGACGCGGTGATCGTCTCGTCGCCGGACTCACCCGACGAGCTCTGCCGGACCAGCTTCAGCGGAGCGTTGGCCTCCAGGTACTCGGCGGAGAACGCCGTCCACATGTCGGCCGGGCTGACCTCGCCGCCCTCGCCGTCGGTGTGGGCCTGCACGGCCTTGGAGAACTCGATCTGCAGCTTGCGCGGCAGCTCCAGCTGGTGCTCGGTCTTCATCACGTAGGCCACGCCGCCCTTGCCGGACTGCGAGTTGACCCGGATGACGGCCTCGTAGCTGCGGCCCACGTCCTTGGGATCGATGGGCAGGTACGGGACCTCCCACGGGTGCTCGTCGACGGACCTGCCCGCCTTCTCGGCCTCGGCGCCCAGCGCGTCCAGGCCCTTGTTGATGGCGTCCTGGTGGCTGCCGGAGAACGCGGTGTAGACGAGCTCGCCGCCCCACGGGTGCCGCTCGGCGACCGGCAGCTGGTTGCAGTGCTCGACGGTGCGCTTGACGTAGTCGATGTCGGAGAAGTCGATCTGCGGGTCGATGCCCTGGCTGAACAGGTTCATGCCCAGCGCGACCAGGTCGACGTTGCCGGTGCGCTCACCGTTGCCGAACAGGCATCCCTCGATGCGGTCGGCGCCGGCCTGGTAGCCCAGCTCCGCGGCGGCGATGCCGGTGCCGCGGTCGTTGTGCGGGTGCAGCGACAGGATCACCGAGTCGCGGCGGGCCAGGTTGCGGTGCATCCACTCGATGGAGTCCGCGTAGACGTTCGGGGTGGCCATCTCGACGGTGGCGGGCAGGTTCAGGATGACCGGCCGCTCCGGGGTGGGCTGCCAGATCTCGGTGACCGCGTCGCACACCTCGACGGCGTAGGACAGCTCGGTGCCGGTGTAGGACTCCGGCGAGTACTGGAACCGGAAGTCGGTGTCCGGGTACTTGCCCGCCAGCTCCAGGGCCAGTTCGGCGCCCATCTTGGCGATCTTCTTGATGCCTTCGCGCTCCTCGCGGAACACCACGCGGCGCTGCAGGATCGACGTCGAGTTGTAGATGTGCACGACGGCCTTCGGCGCGCCCTCCAGGGCCTGGAAGGTGCGCTCGATCAGCTCCGGCCGGCACTGGGTCAGCACCTGGATGCGCACGTCTTCGGGGATGGCGCCGTCCTCGATGATCTCGCGGACGAAGTCGAAGTCGGTCTGGCTGGCCGCCGGGAACCCGACCTCGATCTCCTTGTAGCCCATCTGCACGAGCAGCTCGAACATGCGGCGCTTGCGGGCGGGCGACATCGGGTCGATCAGCGCCTGGTTGCCGTCGCGCAGGTCGACGGCGCACCACAGCGGGGCCTGGGTGATCCGCTTGTCCGGCCAGGTGCGGTCGGGCAGCGAGACGTCCTCGACGAGCTCGTGGAACGGCTTGTACCGGTGGAAGGGCATCGAGCTGCCCCGCTGCGGGTTCCACGAGGGCTGGCCGGCGGGCGCGGGCTTGGACGGCTTGCGCACTCGGCCGGTGAACGGGGCCTGCGCGTCGGGGGTGTTGCTGCTCATGAGAGGCGTTCTCCTGGTCGCTACCGGTTCTCGGACTGCATGGGAGACCGGCGCGTTCGTACCCCGCGACGAGGGGCCGGTCTAGGAGACCCCGTCGCGGCGGCGAAGCAGGAGAACGCGAGCCACGGAGCAAGGCTAACCGCAACAAGGGCCTGCAACGCAAGCGGCCTTTCCAGATCGTGGGACCAGGTGGCCGGTCGCGGGCGAAGAAGCTTGCCGATTTCGCCGGTTCTCGTGCCACACTGTGATCGTGACCGAGGAAGTTCGTACCGGCGCCCACGAGAGCGGTGTGCGACGCGCTGACCTGCGACGCGGGTGGGGCCGATTCGTCGACGTGCTGATCCTGGTGGTGCGCTGGGCCGGGCTGGTGTGCGCCTCGCTGCTGGCGATCCATGTGATCCTCACCATCGGCAACGCGAACCCGGACAACGGGATCACCCAGTTCGTGGCCTCCGTCGCCGATCCGCTCGCCCTCGGCTTCCAGGACCTGTTCACCCCGGCCGACCCGCAGCTGGCGGTCCTGCTCAACTACGGCATCGCGGCCCTCTTCTGGCTGGTCATCACCTCCATCGCCAGGCGGATCCTCGCCGCCCTGCGCTGATCCGCGCCGGCGCGGTGTGACGCACACCGTCATGTGATCCCGTCTTCGCGGAGACCGTCGCGGCGGCTCGGCTTGGCAGGATCGGGGTGGCCCCCGGTCGCTCGGCGTGGAGCGCAGGCCCCGCCGACCCGAAGGGATTGCGGTTGAACAGCGGCGCGCTCCCGAGACTCGAAGCACCTCCCTGGCTGCGGCGGATGCTGCGCCCGATCGCCATCCCGACGGACTGGACCCGCGTCGTCGCGGCGGCCGTCGGAGTCGGGGGCCCGCAGGTGGTCGGCCTGCTCACCGGACGCATCGACGAAGCCGTGCTGGCCTCGGTCGGCGCGTTGTGCGCGAGCTTCTCCGACGTCACCGGCTCCTACCGGTTCCGGCTGCGGCGGCTGGCGATCGCCGTGGTGCTCGGCGCGATCGGTTTCGCCGCGGGCGCGCTCGCCCCCGATCCGCTGTGGGCGATGGTGGCCGTGCTGGCGGTGTCGGTGCCGTCGGTGCTGGCCAGCAGGCTGGGGGAGCTGTGGTCCTCCGGCGGGGCGCACATGCTGACCTTCTGCGTGGTGGCGACCGGGCAGCGCTCCCAGGTGCTCCCGCTGCACGACCAGGTCGCCTGGTTCCTGGCCGGTGAACTGCTGGTCCTGGCGCTGGCGGCGGCGACCTGGCCGCTGCGCGGAACGGCCCCGGCCAGGGACGCGGTCGCGGAGGTCTTCACCGCGATCCTGCGGATGTTCGGGCCCGGCGAGACGGCCACCGCCCGGCAGCGGCTGACCAAGGCGCTCGACACCGCGCACGACGTGCTCATCGGTGGCGCGTCGATGTCGCGCAGCCGGGTGCGCGACCGGCTGCACCTGATCTACCTGCGCGCGACCCCGGTGGTGGAGGCCGCGGTGTCGGTCGCGCACGCCGGGATCACCCCGCCGCTGCGCACCCGCGAGGCGCTGGCGGGACTGGCCCGCTGCGTCCGCACCGGGGAGATCCCTCCCCGATTCGAACCGGGCTCGACCGAATCAGCACTGGTCAGGGCGCTGGACGAGGGGATCGCCGAGCTCGTCGACGCGTTCCGCGACGCCAAGCGCTCCCCGGCCCCGGGCAGGCAGCGGAAGCGGCTGAGCATCGGTGCCACGACCTGGTGGCAGGTGCTGCGGATGCTGCTGTGCCTGGCGCTGGCCGAGGGGTTCGCGCTGATCGCGGGCCTGGAGCAGGGCTACTGGATCGCGCTGACGGTCGCGCTCGTGCTGCGCCCCAACTCCGGATCGGTGTTCGCCCGGACCGTGCTGCGCGCGCTCGGCACGATCCTCGGCGTGCTGGTGGCGTGGGCGCTGCTGGCGCTGCTCCCGGCCGGTTGGTGGCTGGTGCCGTTCATCGTCGCCCTGGCCGGGAAGCTGCCGGTCGCGCTGAGCAGGCACTACGGGTTGTTCAGCGCGGTGGTGACGGCGCTGGTGCTGCTGCAGATGAGCCAGCAGGCGCAGTTCTACCCCGCGGCCAGGCTGGTGGACACCTTCGTCGGCTGCGCGATCGTGCTGGTGGTCGGGTTCCTGCTGCGCGGCGTGCGGGGCGGACCGTCGTTGCGGGACGGTGTCGCCGACGCGGTCGAGTCGGTGGCCGACTACCTGTCCCGCTCGCTGTCGGGCGCCGAGCACGGCCGTCCCGCGCTGCGCCGCCGCACCTACCGGCAACTCGCCGACCTGCGCTCTCGACTGCAGCAGCTGCTGATGAGCCCGGATCGCCACGCCGAGGCCGAGGCGTGGTGGCCGACCATCGCCGTGCTGGAGCGGGTCGTCGACGCGGCCACCGAGCAGGCGGTCCGGGCCGACGACACCGACCTGCAGCAGGCGCAGCGCCTGGTTTCCGCGATGCGCACGGTCAACCGCCGCCTGCGCGGGGACCCCGAGGTCCGCCCGGATTCCCTGCACGCCGAGATCGACGCGATCTACCAACACCTCGCCACGAGGTGACCGGGATTCCGGGTCAGGCGATCTCGTGGAGGGTGGCGTGCAGGCGTTCCGCGGCTTGCCAGACGTCGACGTGCGAGAGCCAGGCCGGGGCGAAGTTGAACCGGATCAGGTCGGGCTCGGCGAACTCCACCAGCACGCTGCGGTCCGACAGCAGATCGGTGATGCGCTGCGCCTGCTCGTGCCGCAGGCAGACCTGGGCGCCGCGCGGGGAACCGGCGGTGCGCACCTCGATCGCGGCCTCCGGGCAGAACTCGCCGATGCGCTCCAGGAACAGCTCCACCAGGCCCGACGTCTTCGCCGCGAGCGCTCCGACCGGGACGCCGTCGAGGTTGGCCAGCACGTCCCGCAGTTCGGCCGCCGCGAGGGTCGCGGCCGGCCCGGCGAAGCCGTCGGCGAGCGGGTGCCGCAGGCCGCCGGTCGGGGAGGACGCCATGTGCGGTTCGGCCACGAAGCCGAAGGACGGCGCGGTCGTGCTCCCGCCCAGGAACTTGTGCCCGCATCCGATCGCGAAGTCCGCGTCCCACCCGTGCAGGTCGACGTCCAGCGCTCCGGCCGAGTGGCTGAGGTCCCACAGCGTCAGCGCTCCGCCCCCGTGGATCCGGGCGGTGATCGAGCCGGCGTCGCGCACGGCGCCGGTGCGCAGGTCCACGTGCGACAGCGCGACCACCGCGATCTGATCCAGCGGCAGCGAGGCGAGCTCGTCGATGCCGTCGATCAGCTGCAACCGGCCGCCGATGTGGTCGGCGGCGGACTGGGCGAGGCAGCGGTCGATGCCGAAGCAGTCGCGTCCGACGGCGAGCACCGGCCGTCCGGGGCGGAGTTCGGCGGCTGCGACCAGGGCCTTGAACAGGTTGATCGAGGTCGATTCGGCGACGGTGAGCTCGCCGGCGGCCGAGCCGACCAGCGGGGCCAGGGCGTCCGCCGCGAGCCGCGCCTCGCGGCGCCACTCCGGCTCGCCGGAGGTGCGGCCGCTGCGCGGTTCCCAGCGGTGCTGGACGAACCGGCGCAGCCGCGCGGGCGAGGTGCGGGGCATCGGACCACCGCTGTGGCCGTCGAGGCGGATGACTCCGGGGACGAGGTCGTAGCGCAGGCGCAGTCCAGCGATCACGTCGGCGTCATCAAGCGCTTCCGCAGTCGTTCTGATACTCGTCCACACGAGTGAAGTCATACCGCATTACAGAACCACATGTAACCAAAGTGGTGATCGATTGCCGAAAATGGAAGCGGACATAATGCGACCGGACCATTGTTCTGGTCCGTTCAGCTCCGGTCAGTCGCAGTGGGGGATGTTCCCGTTGAACTCCCGCCGGTTCCGGGAACTCGCTACCTGCTCAGCGCGCTTGCTCCGCGCATTCCCGGCACGTCTTCGCCGAGTTCGCCAGCGCCGAGTGCGCGGCGACGGTCCCCGCGGCGATGATCAGCAGCAGCGGCCAGTTGTCGGCCAGCGGTAGTGCGGTGGCCAGGGCGATCGTGGTCAGCTGCATCGCGATGCTGGTCGCGGTTCCGGTCCAGGCCATGATCAGCGGCAGCCGGTCCGGCACCGAGAGTCGCCGGGTGATCAGCAGCGCGGCGCAGCCGACGACGGCGGCGGTGCCGGCGATGGTGGCCAGCAGTTGCGCGGTCTGCGACGGCGGGATGCCCTGATCGCGGCCGATCGTCCACGCCAGGTGCCAGCAGCCGAGCAGCACCGGCACGGTAGCCAGCAGCGCGAACGCGGTGTGCCGGGTCTGGGCGACGGTGAGCTCCCGCTGGCAGCTGGGCGCGACCTCGGCGGGCGTGCCGAACTCGCGCATCGCGTCCCGCACGGCCTCCTCGGGAGGCAGTCCGGCTTCGACGCGCGCGGCCGCGGTGTCGGACAGGCCGTCGCGGATCTCCTGCACCATGCGCGCCTTGGCGCGCGCGGGCCCGCGCAGTTCGGCGGCGAGCTCGTCGGCGTAGCTCTCGATCGCGTTCACGCGTTGCTCCCGGGATTGAGCACGGCGCCGATCGCGGCGGTGAACTGCCGCCACTCGGCGCGCTCCCCGGCCAGGCTGCGCCTGCCTTCGTCGGTGAGCCGGTAGCAACGCCGACGCCGTTCGCCGATCGATTCCCAGCTGCTGGTCAGCAGGCCGAGTCGTTCGAGGCGCTTGAGGGCGGGGTAGATGGTCCCGGTGCGCAGTTCGAGCGCACCGCCGCTGCGGTTCATGACCGCGGTGATGATCGCGTAGCCGTGCAGCGGTCCGGTTTCGAGCACGGCGAGCAGCAGTCCGTCCAGGTGCCCTCGAACCGCGTCCGCCTTCATGCGCCTCATCATATCGGGTGAAGGTAGGCAGGGTATATATTGCCTGCCAACCTATTGGTGCGCGATGACCCACGGAGGTCCTGAGATGACCGCGCTGCTGCTGTCCGTGCACGTCCTGGCGGCGATCGTGCTGATCGGTCCGATCGCCGTCGCCGCCTCGCTGTTCCCGCGTCACGCCCGCACCGAACCGGACTCGGGCGTTCCCCGGCTGCTGCACCGGATCTGCCGCGGCTACGCGCTGGCCGGTATCGCCGTCCCGGTGTTCGGCCTGGCCACCGGCCTGCAGATGGGCGTCCTGGGAGACCCGTGGCTGCTGATCTCGATCGTCCTGACGGTGATCGCGGCGGCCCTGCTGGCGCTGGTGATCCTGCCCGCGCAGGCGGCGATGCTCGCCGAACCGGTCGCTGCCGCCGCCAAGCGGCTGACCATGACCACCGGCGTCTTCAACCTGCTGTGGGCGGCCGTGGTCGTGCTCATGATCGTCCGCCCCGGCTCGTCGACGGGAGCCTGAGGCGTGCGCGTCCTCAAGATCGCCGCGGCGGTGGAAGCCCTGACCCTCGTGCTCCTGCTGGGCAACCTCGTCACGGTCCACGTGCCGGAGCTCAGCTCGCTGCTCGGCCCCGTGCACGGCACGGCCTACCTGATCACCATCGCAGCGGCCCTCGCCGCGATCCCCACCCGAGCCCGCTGGTTGTCCCTCATCCCCGGGATCGGCGGTCTCCTAGCCCTCTCCCGTCCCTCGGCCGGGTGAGGAATTCGAATTTCGCGCGAAATTGGAGTCGAATCTTCCGGGCTCGAACTTCGCGCGAAATTCGAATCCCACCTCGAAAACCGCAGGTCAGAAGAGGGGGGTGCCCCACGATTCGGTGAAGACGAGGTCGGTGAGCGGCTTGCGGACTCGGGGGCGGAGCTCCTTCTCCACGAGGCGTTCCGGCATGTCGTCCAGGTTGCCGAGGTCGCCGATCGCGATCGCCACCACGGGCTCGAAGTCGTCCGGGACCGCGAACTCCACGCGGGCCGCGTCGCGGTCGAAACCGGCCATCTGGTGCGCGTGCCAGCCCTCCGCCACGGCCTGCAGGACCAGGTTCTGAGCGGCCAGCGCGAGCCCGTACTCGCCGTAGGGCATCGGTTCGCCGTCGGAGTTGACCGACTGCGCGACGCCGATCGCGAGCGCGGCCGCGTCGCCGGCCCAGCCCTTGTTGCCGCGCGAGAGGGTGCCGTGGATGCGGTCGAACGTCGACTCACCGCGGCGCGCGGCGATGAACCGCGCGGGCTGCGTGTTGCCCCAGGACGGAGCCCACCGGGCGGCCTCGAACAGCGCCGTGAACTGCTCGTCGTCGATCGTCGCCGCCGGGTTCAGCGCGCGCGGGCTCCAGCGCTTCGCCAGCAGCGGGTGCAACGGAACCGAGGTGTCCGCGGTCTTGTCCAGTTCGGTCACCGAAACCTCCCGGCAGCAGAGTTCGTTCCTTGAACCGCGAGGACCAGCCTTGCAGCTTGGCCGCTGAGGTTCCACCACCCGCACCGCCGGGCGGGACGGGTCAGATGGCGTAGTCCCAGGCGGTCAGCGAGTAGGCGCCGAGCCAGGAGCCGAAGAACACCAGCAGCACCGCTGTGGTGACGGCCGTGGCCGGAGTCCTCTTGCTCAGTCCGATCGCGACCGGGATGAGCAGCGGGAACGCGGGCAACATCAACCGCACCTTGGAGTACATCAGGCCGTCCGAGCCCAGGTCCAGCACCAGCACGGCGGCGGCGAACAGGACCAGCGGCCACGGCAGCCGGTGCCAGACGCACAGCGCCAGCAGCACGATCGCCGCCAGCACCACCCAGACCGTGAAGGTCTCGAAGACCGACTTGTCCTCGGTCAGCGCCTCGACCACGAACTGCGCGGTCTTCGCGCCCCCGTCGAACGCCGACGACCAGCCGCGGGCCTGCAGCTCGAAGTAGCCGTTGATCTTGCCGGTCTGCAGCCCCACCCAGCCGATGTAGGCGATCATGCCCAGCGGTGCGAGCAGCACGGCCAGCCACGGCCGCCAGGAGTCCCGGCGCTGGACGATCGCGATCATCGCGGCCAGCCCGATCACCCCGACCAGGGCGGCGGCGGTGGGCCGGATCAGGCCGGCCGCCACGCAGCACAGCCCGGCCAGCGGCCAGTTGCGCTCGATCACGCCGATCAGCGCCCAGATCGACAGCGCGCAGAACAGCGCCTCCGAGTAGGCCATCGACAGCACCACCGACATGGGCGCTGCGGCGAACAGCACCACCAGCAGCAGCCCGACCCGGCGGGTGCCGCCGAGCCGTTCGCCCAGCCGCGCCAGGCCGTAGGCGGCGACGACGCCGCAGACCAGGCTCGCGGTGATCGCCGCGCCGATCGTGCTCACGCCCGGGACCAGCGCGATCGCCATGATCAGCAGCGGGTAACCGGGGAAGAACGCCAGCGGGGTTTCGGGGTACCGGTTCCCGAAGCCGTCGACCATGCTCCCGTTCACGCCGCCGTAGCCGTGGGCGGCGATCTCGGTGTACCACTGCCCGTCCCAGGCGTTGAGGTTGTCCAGCAGGGATTCGTCGTTGACTGCGGAGAGCCAAGCTAGTAAGAGCAGTCCCACCAGCCGAATTGCGAGGTAGACCACAGCCGGGGTCAGCGCGATGCTCATCCGGCGCTGCTGCGGTGTGCCCGGTCGCGTGCCGCCGCTCACTCGCGACGCTTGCTGTTTCCGCTGCGTAGCCGCAGTGTTTCCGGTATCCCCCAGGGGTGGTTCCAGCGCGCCCTGCGTGGTGGACAACCCTACGCTCCGCTCTTGTCGACAATCGCGTCCAACAGGGTAGACGTGACGTTCGTGATTGGGGTTCACCCCCGGTGGTCGGTAGGCTAGTCCGGCAGCGGAGCGACCTGGTAGAAGGCCGTTTCGGTCGTGATCGACCGACGCTGTCTCCCGCCGGTCGCGGGGCGGAGGGCGCATCCCACCGGGGATGTCCCACTGCTCTTCGTCCACCCGGTGTCAGCACGGGGACAACCCGTGCCCGGGACGGCCGCAGCGGTCGAGGAGGTTTGTTTCACGTGGCGCTCGTCGTCCAGAAGTACGGCGGTTCCTCACTCGAGAGTGCTGATCGCATCAAACGGGTCGCCGAACGCATCGTCGAGACCCGCAAAGCGGGCAACGACGTCGTGGTCGTCTGCTCCGCGATGGGTGACACCACTGACGAGCTGCTCGACCTCGCCAAACAGGTCAACCCGGCACCGCCGGAGCGGGAACTCGACATGCTGCTGACCGCGGGGGAGCGGATCTCCAACGCGCTGGTCGCGATGGCCG
This sequence comes from Saccharopolyspora sp. NPDC049426, assembly GCF_040676935.1. NCBI lineage: Bacteria > Bacillati > Actinomycetota > Actinomycetes > Pseudonocardiales > Pseudonocardiaceae > Saccharopolyspora > Saccharopolyspora sp. NPDC049426. Next base: position 73,957 of record NZ_JBFAPZ010000020.1, read on the forward strand.
TCGAGTCGCTCGGCGTGGAAGCCCAGTCGTTCACCGGCTCGCAGGCCGGCATGATCACCACCTCGGCGCACCAGAACGCGCGGATCGTCGACGTCACGCCGGGCCGCGTCCAGGAGGCGCTGGCCGAGGGACAGGTCGCGCTCGTCGCCGGGTTCCAGGGCGTTTCGCAGGACACCAAGGACATCACCACGCTCGGTCGTGGCGGCTCGGACACCACCGCGGTCGCGGTGGCGGCCGCCATGAACGCCGACGTGTGCGAGATCTACACCGACGTGGACGGCGTCTACACGGCCGATCCGCGCATCGTGCCCGACGCGAAGCACCTCGACCACATCACCTACGAGGAGATGCTGGAGATGGCGGCGACCGGCGCGAAGGTGCTGCACCTGCGCGCGGTGGAGTACGCCCGCCGCTACGGCGTGCCGCTGCACGTCCGCTCGTCTTACTCGCCCAAGCCCGGCACGACAGTGTCCGGTTCAGTGGAGGACCTTTCCGTGGAACAGGCGATGATCACCGGCGTCTCGCACGACCGGTCGGAGGCCAAGGTCACCGTGCGCGGTGTGCCGGACAACCCGGGCGTCGCGGGCCGCATCTTCCGCGTGGTCGCCGACGCCGAGATCGACATCGACATGGTGCTGCAGAACGTCTCCGGCATCGCGTCCGCCAAGACCGACATCACCTTCACAGTGGCCCGCAGCAACGGTGCGGTCGCGGTGGCGGAGCTGGAGAAGATCTCCGGTGAGGTCGGTTTCGAGGAGGTCGTCTACGACGACCAGGTCGGCAAGGTCTCGCTGGTCGGCGCGGGCATGCGCTCGCACCCGGGCGTGACGGCCACGTTCTGCGAGGCGCTGTCCAACGCGGGCGTCAACATCGACATCATCAACACCTCGGAGATCCGCATCTCGGTGCTGATCCAGGACACCCAGCTCGACACCGCCGTGCAGGCCCTGCACGCGGCCTTCGAGCTCGGTGGCGACGAGGAAGCGGTCGTGTACGCGGGGAGTGGTCGCTGATGAGTTCCGCGCAGGTGGGTCCCACCTTGGCCATCGTCGGCGCCACCGGTGCCGTCGGCACGGTCATGATCGACATCATCAACAACCGCGACTCGGTGCCGTGGGGTGAGATCCGGCTGATCGCGTCGCAGCGATCGGCGGGCAAGAAGATCACCGTGCGCGGCGAGGACAACACCGTGGTCGCGCTGGCCCCCGAGGCGTTCGACGGCGTGGACATCGCGCTGTTCGACGTGCCGGACGAGATCTCCGCCGAGTGGGCCCCGGTGGCCGCCTCGCGCGGCGCCGTCGCGGTCGACAACTCCGGCGCCTTCCGGATGGACCCCGAGGTGCCGCTGGTGGTGCCCGAGGTCAACCCGGAGAAGGTGCACGAGCGCCCCAAGGGAATCATCGCCAACCCGAACTGCACGACGCTGTCGATGATGGCGGCGCTGGGCGCGCTGCACCGCGAGTTCGGTCTGCGCGAACTGGTCGTCTCCTCCTACCAGGCCGCTTCCGGTGCTGGTCAGGACGGCATCGACCGCCTCTACGCGGAGCTGGAGGCGGTGGCGGGCAAGCAGCTCGGCGTCCGCGCCGGCGACGTCGCCGACGCCCTGGCCGCGGCCGGTCTGTCCGCCGAGACCCCGTTCAAGGCGCCGCTGGCGCTCAACGTGGTCCCGTGGGCGGGTTCCCGCAAGGACGACGGCTGGACCTCCGAGGAGCTCAAGGTCCGCAACGAGTCCCGCAAGATCCTGGGGATCCCGGAGCTGAAGGTCTCCGCGACCTGCGTCCGCGTCCCGGTGCTGACCACGCACTCGCTGGCGGTGCACGCCACCTTCGAGCGCGAGGTGTCGGTGGAGCAGGCGCACAAGCTCTTCTCCGACCAGCCGACGATCGTGCTGGACGACGACCACGACAACGGCGTGTTCCCGACCCCGGCGGCCGTCGTCGGCGGCGACCCGACCCACGTCGGCCGCGTCCGCCAGGCGCTGGACTTCCCGAACACGCTGGACTTCTTCGTCTGCGGTGACAACCTCCGCAAGGGTGCGGCCCTCAACACCTACGAGATCGCCGAAACCCTCGCCAAGTGACCTGATCACCGGCACGACAAGGGCGCCTTCCTCCTGGTTACAGGGGGCGGGCGCCCTTGTTGTTGCTGAGCGGTGGATTCAAGAACCACTCGAACGTGCGTTTGTCCTTCGTGGAGCTTGGACCGCGTGATCGGCGCGGCTATTGGTGGAGGCATGTCCGTGATGACCTGGCCCGACCACCTGCTGACCTTGGTGGAGTTCGACGAACTCCCCGAGGACAACTCGCGGCGCTACGAGCTCCAGGAAGGCGTCCTCCAAGGGACCCCGAAAGCCGCTGGTTTCCACCAGTTCGTTCTCACTCGGCTCTCCGCTGCGCTCGACAGGATCCTGCCGGAAGACTGGGCGGTGATCAGCGAGCCGGAGGTCGTGATCACCCGCACTTACCCGCCCACGGTCCGGGTTCCTGACGTGATCGTGCTGGGATTGGATCGGATCCTGGAACGGCCGACGCGGTTCCACGCGCAGGACGTCGCGCTCGCCGTCGAGGTGCTGTCTCCCGGTTCGCGGCGCGTGGACAACCTGGTCAAACGATCCGAGTACGCCCAGGCGGGGATTCCCTTCTACTGGGTTCTCGACATCGCGGACCAGCCGAGGCTCGCTGCGCATCACCTGGTGGACGGCGTCTACAAGGAGAACTTCAACGGCACCGGTGTGTTCATGACCGGGGAGCCGTTCGACCTGCGGATCGATCTCGATGCGCTGGGCACGCGGATCGTGCCGAAGCGGGAGTGATCCTGGGCACGCCGCCTGGGCCGAGCGGGTGCCATCCGGGCGGATAGGTTCGTGGCATGAGCTCTGTCCCGGTCGTTCTGGGTGTCGATCTCGGCACCACTGCCACCAAGGTCGTCGCCGCAGGCACCGATGCGCGGGTGCTGCACACCACCGAGCGCGGCTATCCGCTGCGCACCGACGAGTCGGGTGAGGCCACCCAGGACGCCGCAGAGGTGCTGCGGGCGGCGATCGAGGCGCTGACCGACTGCGTGGCGTGGGCCCGGGAGCAGGGGCACGAGGTCGCGGGGCTGTCGTTCAGCAGCGCCATGCACACCCTGGTCGGGCTGGACTCCCGAGGTGAACCCGCCACGCGCGCGTTCAACTGGGCCGACACGCGGGCCGCCGACGTCGCCGCGCGGCTGCGCGCTGAGCCGGAGACGTCCTCGGCGCTGCACCGGGCGACCGGAACGCCCGTGCACACCCAGTCGGTCATGGTGAAGCTGGCCTGGCTGACCTCGGGCGGAGCCGACATCGGCGAGGTCGAACGCTGGTGCGCGCTCAAGGATTTCGTGGTCACCGCCTTCACCGGCGAGTTCGTCACCGAGCACTCGCTGAGCTCCGGCAGCGGTCTGCAGGACATGCACTCGCTGACCTGGCACGAGCCCGCGCTGGAGGTCGCGGGCATCCGCGCCGAGCAGCTGCCCGAACTCCGCGAGCCGACCGCCTCGGTCCCGCTTGCGCCGCAGGTCGCCGAGGCCGTCGGACTTCCGGCCGGGTTGCCGGTCGTGCTCGGCGGCGGTGACGGGCCGCTGGCCAACCTCGGTGTGGGCGCGGTGGCCCCCGGCGTGGCGGCGCTGTCGCTGGGCACCAGCGGCGCGCTGCGGGTGACGCGGGACAAGCCGGGCGTGGACGACCGCTGCCGCACCTTCAGCTACGCGATCGCCGACGGCCTGTGGGTGATCGGCGGGGCGGTGAGCAACGGCGGCGTCGCCGGCCAGTGGGCCGCGGAGGCGTTCGGCGTGGACGTCGCCGACCTGCTCGGCGAGGCCGCCCAGGTCCCGGCCGGGGCCGACGGGCTGATGGCCCTGCCGTACCTGCTCGGCGAGCGAGCCCCCTGGTGGGAGCCGGGCCTGACCGGGGCTTTCCTCGGTCTGCGCCGCTCGCACGGTCGCGCCGAGATGACCCGCGCCGTGATCGAGGGCGTCGCCCAGCAGCTCGCCCTGGTCCGCGACGCGGTCACCGAATCCGGCGCCGAGGTCCGCGCGGTGCGCGCCACCGGCGGTGGTTTCCGCAGCCGCATCTGGGCCGAGACCATCGCCTCAGCCCTGAACATGAACCTCGACCTCGCCGAGGGCAGCGGAGGCTCGGGTCTGGGCGCGGTCCTGCTGGCCTGGCGAGCTCTGGGCGAGATCGACTCCCTGGCCCACGCCGCGGAGCTCGTCGCCGTCGAATCCCGGGTCGCCCCGGATCCGGCCGCGGCGGACCTGCTGGCTCGCCGCCGACCCCTCATCGACGAGCTCCACCAAACCCTCCGCGATCTGTCCCTCTGACTTCGGACCTCCGGCCCGGTCTTGCGGGATCAGCCTCGGGAGTGGCGGCCCGAGGGGGTCGGGTCGACGTGGTGGGAGGGCTCGTCGGGGTCCGGTTTGGCGTGGCTGCCGGTGGGCTGGTTGACCGCGGAACGGGTGCGGGACTCGCCCTGCTCCGGCTCGGCGCGGCGCCGGCGGCCCGTGCTGGTGCCCACCTCGCGGAGCGCTCGGCGTCCGGTGGGGTGGTCGTTCTGCTGCAGGAACTGGGTGGCCGGGGTCTTCCCGGGGGTGTCCGTGCTGCGTGCCGACGTCGAGCCCTCGCGCTGGCGGGTGTGGGCGGCGGCCTGCTCCTGGCTGGCTCGCTCCGCTTCGGCTGCCTGGCGGGCCTGCTCCGCCTCCGCGGCCTGGCGGGCCTGCTCGGCTTGGCGGGCCTGCTCGGCTTGGCGGGCCTGCTCGGCTTCAGCGGCTTGGCGGGCGCGCTCGGCTTCGGCGGCCTGACGGGCTCGTTCCGCCTCCGCGGCCTGGCGGGCCTGCTCGGCTTGCCTGGCCTGCTCGGCTTCGGCGGCTTGCCTGGCCTGTTCCGCTTCGGCGGCTTGACGGGCCTGCTCGGCTTCCGCTGCGCGCCTGGCCTGCTCGGCCTCGGCCGCTTGCCGGGCACGCTCGGCCTGCGCCTGGGCGGCGCGGGCTTGTTGCTGGGCTTGGGCCGCCTGCTGCGGGTTCCCCTGGGTCTGGACCTGGTGCAGGATCACGCGTTCCGCGCTGCGCAGGACGGTGCGGACGGCGTCGCGGTGGGCGCGGTCGAGCATCGGGTTGACGGCCTGCTCGCGCCAGCGGGAGAGCGTGGCGGTGGCCTCGTCGGCGACGTCGGCGATCATCGCCGTCTCGTCCAGGCCGAGCCGTGCGTGCGGTGAGTCCCCGGAGGCGCCGAGCAGCCGCTTGGCCTCGGCCTGCAGCGGGCGGGCGAACCGGATCTGCCCGGAGTCCAACGCGGACAGGACGCGCAGCTCGTTCCACTCGTGGGCGTTGGTGAGCACGCGCTCGAACTCGCCGAGCAGCTGCTGCACCCCGGGACGCGGGTTGGCGCGCAGCACCATGTCCACCGCCAGCAGCGCGGATCGCGCCCGCAGCGCGTCCTGGCGTTCCACGAACTGCGAGTGCAGCGTCTCCTGCAAGGTCGTGAGACCGCTGGTCTCCAGCAGTTCCTGCTGCAGCTGCTGGGCCGTGCCGACCCCGCCGCGCAGCAGGTCCAGCGAGCGCGCGATGCCGTAGTGGCCGAAGCGCTCCAGCAGCCGCTGCCGGATCTCCGACGGCACGGCCTCCAGGCCCGCCTTGACGAACCGCTCCGCCGACAGCAGCAGCGTGTCCCGGTCCGTGTCGGAGAGCCGCGCCAGGTAGGCGAGGATCTTGAAGTCGTCCTCGGTCATCGTCGACGACGCCTGCCCGAGCAGGCCGACGACCGGGATGAAGTGCTGGGCGAACGCGCTCAGCGTCGGGTCGGCCCGGTAGCGGTCGGCGATCCGCTCGGCGGCGGCCAGCGCGTCGGCGCCGCCGTCGCCGGTCTCGTCGGCGCGGGAGAACGCGACGATGGTGTTGATCGGGACGCAGCGCGCGGTCTGCAGCTCGTTGACCGACTGCAGGAACTGCAGGTCGGTCTGGCGCGGGTAGCGGGTCAGGTAGAGCACCGCGTCGGACTCGGAGAGGATCTGCGCGAGCGCGGAGCGGCCGGTCTCCTGCACGGCCGCCGAGGCCACACCGGGTGTCTCGATCAGCGTGATGGCCTGCAGGCCCGGTGTCGGGGATTCGATGACCAGCCGGGATACCTCGTCCGGGCGCCAGTGCTGCAGATCGCGGATCGTCGCCGAGTCCAGTGTGGACACCGGAACGTTCTGCACCGCGCCGTGCGGGGTGTGCACCAGGATCTTCGGTTCCGGCCCGTACTGGTAGAAGGTCGTGACCTGGGTGCGCTCCTCGGCGTCGGTGGGCGCCAGGTCGGTTCCGATCAGCGCGTTGATCAGCGTTGACTTGCCCGACTTCACCCGCCCGCTGACCGCGATCCGCAGCGGTTGGTCGAGCCGTTCCAGGCGGTCGCGCAGCCACGTCGACGTGCGCGGATCGTCGCGGTAGAACGTCATCGTCCGCATCAGCAGGCCCTTGGCCCGCTCCAGCAGCGCCTCGGTGCTCATGCGGCGGTGATCCGGTTCTGCGTGAGCTGGGTGACCCGTCGGCGAAGCACGGTGATCTCCTCGAGCTTCTGCTTGATCTCCCGCGCCCGCTGGTCGCGGTCCACCGCGCTGCGCTCGGCGGAGCGCTTGATCGCCTGGATGGACTGGCTGATCTCCATCTGGGCGTCCTCGGTGATCCGGGTAAAGTGCTTGTGCAGCGCCTTGTGGATCGCGCGGATGGTGTCCTTCGAGTCCTTGTTGACCTGGAAGATCACCTGCTCGATGTGCCGCTGCACGTTGCTCTTGGCCTCGGTCTGGCGGCGGCGCAGCCGCATGTCCTTCTCTTCCTTGAGGCTCTTGGAGCCCAGCAGCACACCGGCCGAGATCGACACGACGTTCATCAGCGGCAGCCCGGCCATCGTGGTGATCAGGCCGAACATCAGCACGCCGCCGTAGGAACCGCGCAGACCGGTGAGGACCTTGTCGGAGTTCTTGTAGTCGGCGCCGGTCGGCAGCTTCGGGCCGGGGACCTCGTCGAGCGGGTCCGGCGCCAGCACCGGGTTCAGCTCGGGCGGGCGGCTGAGCTGCTGCGGTGGCATCTGCTCGGCGACCATCTCGGCGAGCCGCTGCTGGCGCTGCTCCAGCCAGCCGAAGGTCTCGCTGATCGCATCGGTGAGCCGGGCCTGCATCCACCGGATGAAGTCGTCCCAGATCATCAGCGGGTCGGCGACCTCGAAGATCTCGTTGACCTCGTGCAGCACCGCCCAGGTGCGTTCCCGGAAGTCGTACTCGATGTCGGTGAACAGCTCGGAGATGCCGTCGTTGAGCGTCTTCTGCCAGTGCTGCGAGATGCGGCGCAGGTCCTCGGCGCGGCGCTGCGCGGTCTCCAGCTCGACCAGCGTTTCGGCGGCGGTGCGCGGGTTCTGCGCGGCGAGCTCGGCGCGCAGCGAGTCGTTGATCTGGGTCAGCGCCTCGGACACGTTGTGCGCCACCAGCCTTCGCGTGAACTGCTCGTGCTGGCCGGCGAGTTCGGTCTGCAGGAACTCCAGCAGCTGCGGGAATCCCGACTCGGCGTTGAGGTTGGTGTTGCGCGACTGCATGGCGCGCATCCGGATGTCGGCCGAGACCGGGAACAGCTTCGCCGAGACGCCCGCGTTGCTCAGGTGCTTCCGGTTGACCTCCAGGACCTTCCGCCAGTGCGGGGTCCGGTCGATCTTGGGCATCACCAGCGCGATGTTCGGGCACAGCGCGGTGGCCTGCTTGAGGAACGCGAGCTCGTTGGTGGTCAGCTCCTGGGTCGAATCGGACACCATCAGCAGTGCGTCGGCTTCGGCGACCACGGAGAGTGTTGTGCTGGTGAGAAAAGATGAGACGCTCCCCACACCCGGGGTGTCCATCAGCGCCAGACCGTTCTGCAGCACCGCTCGGGGGATGCCGATCTCACCGCGGGTCACCGGACGGCCGTTCGCGACGGCGCGCTCCATGTGCTCGCGGACCTGGTCGATCGGGACCGGGGTGCGGTCGAGCGCGATCGGTCCGCGCGCCGGTTCCTGCTCGATGAGCAGCGCGGTCGGTTCGTCGGCGTAGCGCACCAGGGTCGGCACGGTCGTGGTGACGTCGTCGCCTGACGGGCACACGGGAGCGTTCACGATGGCGTTGACCAGCGCGGACTTTCCCTGCTTCGACTCTCCGACGACCAGCACGAGCTGGGTCGGGTCGAGGACTCTGGTTCTGATCTGGCGCAGGCGGCCATGCAGATCGGCGCGCTGCTGCTCGGCGCACTCGGCAGTAGCGCGATCGATCAATTCCACCAACGCCGTCTCGATCACGGCGGCCATTGTGTCGTGCCGTGGCGGTTAGAGAAACCCAATCGGTTGAACTCACATCGTTATCGCGCACTCGCCGTGTTGGTGAGGCACGAGAAATTTCCGAAATGTGAAAGATGCCGGGATCCGCTCAGGGAGCGGATCCCGGCATCTTCACGACTCAGTCGCGGAGAGCGATCAGAGCAGGCCGTCCAGCGGCAGCGCGTCCGTGGCGGTACCGGTCAGGTTCTCCAGCGGCTCGCCGACGATCGGGCCCGCGACCGGCAGGTCGCTCGGGGCCGGCAGGTGCGAGGCCACGTCGCCGACCGGGGCCAGCGGAGCGGCGTCCAGCGGCAGCGCCGAGGTGACGTCCTCGACCGGCAGCGCGTCGGTGGGCAGCGCGGAGGACAGGTCGTCGACCGGCAGCGCGGTGACGTCGCCACCGGCAACGGTGTCGGTCACGGAGCTGGCGAGGTCGCCGGCGACCGGGACGTTGCCAACCGCGTCGGTGACCGTGCCGGTCACGTCGCCGAGGGCCTCCGGGCCGACCGGGACGTTGTTGACCAGGTTGCCGCCAGCGGCACCCCCGGCAACGTCGCCCACGACCGGGACGCTGCTCAGCGCGCCGGTGGCGGTGTCGGCGACCTCGCCGGCGACCGGGACGTTGGAGACGGCGCCGGTGACGTCACCCGAGGTCACGTCGCCGAGGGCGTCGCCCACGACCGGCACGTTCGCGCCGGCGTCGGTCAGCGTGCCGGCCACACCGGTCACGTCGCCCGAGGTCACGTCGGAGACGGCGTCGCCGACGACCGGCACGGAGCCGACGGCGCTGGTGGCGGTGGAGGCGATGTCGCCCACGACCGGGACGCCGGCCACGACGCCCAGCGGGTCGCCGCTCTCGGCGGCGCCGGTGACGGCACCGGCCAGGTCGCCCACGACGGGGACGCCAGCAGCGGCGCCGGCCAGGTCGCCCACGACCGGCAGGCCGGCGGCGGTGTCGCTCAGGTTGCCGGCGATGCCGGTCACGTCGCCCGAGGTGACCGAGCCGACGACGTCGCCGACGACCGGGGCCTCGGAGACGGTGGAGGTCAGGTCACCGGCAACACCGGTCACGTCGCCCGAGGTGACGTTGCCGACGACGTCGCCGACGACCGGGGCCTCGGAGACGGTGGAGGTCAGGTCACCGGCAACACCGGTCACGTCGCCCGAGGCGACCGAGCCGACGACGTCGCCCACGACCGGGGCGTCGCCCGCGACCTGGGTGACGTTGGAGGCCACGTCGCCCACGACCGGGGCGTTGGTGACCACGTCGGTGACGTCGCCCGTGGCCACGTTGCCGACCACGTTGGTGACGTCGCCGTGCACCAGCGAACCGGCGGCCGACGCGACGTTCAGCGAGCTGTCGAACATGTGGGTCGCGGTGCTGGTGACCGAACCGACGGTGGAGGACAGGTCGAGGTTGTCACCGATGTTGACGGCGTTGCCCGACAGGATCTGGTTGCCCGAGAGCACGTCGTGCACGTTGACGACGTTGTGCGAGTCGACGTCGGTGTGCTCGATGTCAACGTTGGTCTCGCCGCTCGGCGCGGGGGCCGGGGCGGGCATCTGAGCGTCGACGTCGCCGCCGGGGCCGAAGTCGTCAGAGGGGGTGTTCTGCAGCATGCTGAGTTCTTCCTGCTCGTGTGGATGTGCGGGATGCAGTTCGCTGATCGCGACATGCTGGTTGCTCGCGGCGAACTTCTCGACGCTGCTCGAAAGCGAGCGGTCGTACGCGTTGACCACCTCGACCGGCGCGTAGTCGAGGACCAGCGACGTGGCTTGCAGCACGTCTGTCGCGCTCATTTCCCCGAGTCCGACCTGATCCAGCGTGGCTTGCGGATCAGCGTCGAAGGCCGACCGTGCGGCCGGATCGCTGACGAGGCGCGTGAGGAACTCGTGCAGCGTCGGTTCCGCGGACAGGCCGGAGTTGGAGTGCGTCCCGGGGTCGGAGATGGGGGACTCGGCCTGACCAAAGGCGTGCTGAGGGTTCGCCATCGTCGGACCTCCCGATGCTCAGCGGTACTCGGCTAGGTGGACCGAGTGAGGTCGTGCCGTTCCCTCACTCCTGTGTTGATCACAGTAGGGACGGGGCTCCCCCCCAGCCATCGGGTACGACTCCTAGTTATCGAGATCTCTATTAGGGGATCGGTTAGGTAGGCCGTTGGGGGGTAACTAGGGGAGTCCTGACCCGCTCCGTAATCGAATGCCGCTAAATTGTGGGCACCCCGGCCGCGCGCAAGACCCTCGATCGGGGAACCTGACAGGAACACGCGAGCCGGTGACACGAAGGGATTGCATGCCTTACGTCCTGGGCGTTCACCTGGGCGCGACGGTGACGACCGCCGCCACGGCCAGGCGCGACGGTGGCCGCTGGACGGCGACCGTTCCCGTGCCCTTGGCGACCAGCGGCCCTGTGGTGCCGACGGTGCTGTGCAAGGTCCAGGACGGATCTTTCGTGGCCGGGGAGGCCGCTGCCCGCCAGGAGATCAGCCACCACGAGTGGGTCGCCCGCGGTTTCACCAGCAGGCTCGGCGACGACCTGCCGCTGGTGGTCGGCAGCGAGTTCGTCCCGGCGCAGCGCTTGGTCGCCGCGATGATCGAGTGGGTCTCCGACGCGGTCACCCAGCGGCAGGGCCACCCGCCCGAGCACATCGCTGTGGCCCACAGCTCCAGCTGGGGCCCGCACCGGGTGCACCTGGTGCAGCAGGCCCTGGCCCAGCTCGGGATCACCGAGGTCACCTTGATCCCCGAGCCGATCGCCGTCGCCCTCGACTACGCGAGCAAGCAGCGGGTGGACGAACAGCATCCGCTCGTGGTCGCCAACGTCGGCGGCAGCGGCTTCGACGCCACCGTGCTGCGCCGCCGCCACCCCACCTTCGAGGTCGTCGGCTCGCCGCTGAGCACCGACCACCCTTCCGGCCAGGACCTCGACGACGCGCTGTTCGAGCTGGTCGGCGAGCAGTTCCCGGCGCAGATCGGCGAGCTCGACCCCTCCGACGTCAACCACCGGGCGGCGCTGGCCAAGCTGCGCGGCGAGTGCGTGCGGGCCAAGGAGGCGCTGTCGCACCAGGCCGGTGTGTCGATGTGGGTCGACCTGCCGGGCGTGCGCACCGAGTTCGGCATCTCCCGAGCCCGCTACGAGCAGCTGGCGCGCCCGCACCTGGAGCGGGTGCCGGAGCTGATCTCGCAGGCCGTGCAGTCGGCGTCGTTGCGCCCCGACGACGTCGAGACGGTGGTGCTGGCGGGCGGGACCGCGCGCACCCCGATGCTCAAGGAGCTGGTCGCCGAGCGGTTGCAGACCCCGCCGCTGGTCGACGTGGCCCCGGAGCTCACCGCGGCCGGCGGAGCCGCGCTGGCCGCGCAGCAGGTCCTGTCCACCGACACCGACCGGAGTTCGGTCGCCGAGACGAGCGTGCTGATGCGCATCGAGGGCTTCGACGCCGACGACGACGTCGACGACGAGCCCGAACCCGTCGAACGCCCGCCGATCGACGTCGAGCCGATGCCGATCGAGCCCCCCGACGAAGCGCGGGCGAAGCGCATGAAGATCATCAAGCTCGTGATCGCGGCACTGCTGATCGCCGTGGGCGTCGTGATCACCTTCATGACCAAGGACCACTCCATCACCGGTGTGATGGATCTCGTCAAGTAGCTCCGTGATCGCTATTTCGTTAACGGAACGGCATACCGCGCAACTGAATCGACCCCCACCACCGTCAGCCAACTGATCAGGACCGCAGGACCCAGGTGACCGGACGACAAGGAAGGCAGGCGTGAATCACCCGACGACATCCCGCGCCGCCCTGGTCCCGGACGGGCACGCGGCCGGATTGCGGTCGGCCATCGAGGCCTCCCCGGGCTCGCCGATCGTGGCCGGAATCCAGGGCGCAGGTGGGTTCGGCAAGACCACGCTGCTCGACGCCATCGCCGCCACCTACCGCGAGGCCGACGTGCCGGTGCTCGGCGTCCGGGACCTCGACCGCGCCGAGCACGGCGCGCTGCTCGTCGACGACGCGCACCGGCTCGACGACGAAATGCTGCTGCGGCTCAGCGAGATCGCCCGCCGGCCGGGGATCCGGCTGCTGGTCGCCTACCGGCCGGGTCCGCGCAGCGCGGCGCTGGGTGAGCTGATCGCCGAGCTCGGTGCTCCCGTGCTGCTCGCGACCCTCGGGCTGGACGAGATCGCCGAGCGGACCGCGGGCAGCGCGCTGGACTGGGTCGGTTGGGTGCAGACGCAGACTGGCGGTGTCCCGCGCTACGTCTCCCGGCTGCTGGCCGAGGCCGTGCCCGGACGCGTCGAGCTGCCCGCCCGCGCGCTCGACCACTTCCAGCACGACCTGGACCAGCTCGGCGAGGTCGGCTGGGGGTGCGCGACGGCGATGGCCGTCGGCGCCACCCCGCACCCCGACCTGCTCGCCGTCGTGGTCGGCACCGACAGCTCGACGGTCGGTGCCGTGGTGTCGGCCATGCGCTCCGGCGCGATGCTCGGCTCCGAGGACGTGCTGCTGCCGATCGTGCGCGCCGCGGTCCTGAGGTTGACGTCGTGGGAACTCCGGCTGCGCATCACGCGAAAACTGGTGGAACTCCAGCTCTCCCGGGGCGGCCCGGTGCTGCCGCTGGTCGCGCCGCTGCTGGAGGCGCCGATGGCGCTGCTGCCGGAAGCGACGCTGGCCACGGGCTTCGAGCGCGCCGGCGAGGAGGCCGTGCAGGTCGCCCCGCACCTGGCCGGGCGGATGCTCGCCGCCGCGGTGTCGGCCGGTGTGCCCGCGGGCTCGGTGGTCGCGCGCCAGGCTCGGGCGGCTGCCGTGGCCGGGAACCTCGACGAGGCGCTGCGGCTGGCCGACCGGGTGATCGTCGACGAGAACGCGCCGGACCGGGAACTGGGCGTCCAGGTCGCGGCAGGTGTGCTGGCGCACCGCGGGCTGCTGGAGCGCTCGGCGGAGCTGTGCCGCTGGTCCGCGGCGAAGCTGCGCTGGCCGGGGGACAGGGCGTTCGCGGCCGTCGGTCTGATCGGCGCGGGCCGGCTGACCGATGCCGAAGAGCTGCTCAAGACCGGCGACGACGCGGGACCGCCGACCTCGATGACCGGTGCGGCAGCCCAGATGGCCGCCGGCGTGCGCGAATCCGTCGTCGGATCGGCCACGACCGCGCTGTCCACGCTGGTGCGCGCGGCCTCGCTGTCCGAACCGCTGGGACGCGGTGTGTTCGTGCCCGACACCCCGGCGGCGGTGGCCGCGCTGGTCGCGCTGCACTGCGGTGAGCTCGACGTCGCGCAGTCCACGCTGGACCGCGCGGTGGAGACCGGAGCTGGAGGTGCCCTGCTGCACAACCGGCACCGGCTGCTCGCGGCCTGGCTGCCGCTGGTCAAGGGCGACACCGTCACCGCGCGCGCGAAGCTCCCCGAAGCGAGCGAGATGGCGGCCCGCGACCGTCTGATGGCCACCGCGATCGAGGCCGGGATCGCCAGCCGGGACAACGACATGACCGCCCTGGCCACCGCTCGCGCGCAGGCCAGGCAGGTCGCCGCGGAGCACTCGGTGGACCTGTTCTCGCTGCTGCCGCTGGGCGAGCTGGTGGTGGCCGCGGCCCGGTTGCGCGACCAGGAGTGGATCACCCCGTACCTGAACGAGGCCGAAGCGCTGCTGGAGCGGCTCGGCAACCCTCCGCTGTGGACGTCGATGCTGCTGTGGAAGCGGTTGCAGGCGGCCATCGTCCTGGAGGAGAACGACTCCGCGAGCCGCTTCGCCGACCAGCTCGACGCTCTCGCGCACCACAACGCGCTGGCCGCCGCGATGGCCGAGGCCGCCCGGATGTGGCTGCGGGTCCTCGGTGGCGAGGTCGATCAGGACGAGGTCGAACGCATCGCCCGCGGCCTGCACGGCGCGGGTCTGGCCTGGGACGGCGCCCGTCTCGCCGGGCAGGCCGCCATCCGCACGCACGACCGCCGCGCCATGCTCGCGCTCCTGGAGTGCGCCCGCGCCCTGCAGGGCAAGCCGCCGCGCCCCCGGGCGGTGAACGCCGGCGGCGCCGACTCGGAACTGCTCTCCGAGCGGGAGAAGGAAGTGGCCGAACTGGTGGTCGCGGGCCTGACCTACAAGCAGGTCGGCAAGCGCCTGTTCATCTCGGCCAAGACGGTCGAGCACCACATCAGCCGGATCAAGCAGCGGCTGGGCTCGGCGAACCGCGAAGAACTCCTCACCCGCCTCCGAGAGCTCCTCGCCGACCCCGAGTGACCCGGGGGCCCGGCGGGTGGAGCGTTCACCTGGGGCGGTTCTGGTCCGAACTGACCGGACACATCAGACGTCGATCATGGACGGTTCGGACCAAAACCGCCTCCCGGCGAGGAGGCTTTCCCCAGATCAGACCTTGTGCAGGTCCAGCGCCGCTCGGACCGTGCCGACGATCTCGAAGAGCGCTTCCTCGAAGCGGTTACCCACCGGGCGGATGTTGGCGAACCCGTGGATGAGGTCCGGGAAGCGCCGCGCCACCACCGGCACACCGGCGTCGGACAGCGCCTTGGCGTACGCCTCGCCCTCATCGCGCAGCGGGTCGAACCCCGAGGTCACGACGTAGGCCGTGGGCAGCTCGGTGAGGTCGTCGGCCAGCAGGACCGACAGCCTCGGGTCGCCGCGCTCGGACTCGACGGGCGAGTACTGGTCCATGAACCAGGTCATGTCGTGGTCGGTGAGCAGGAATCCGTTGCCGAACAGCTCCCGCGAGCGGCGCCGCCGGGTCGCGTCCACAGCCGGGTAGAGCAGCACCTGCAGCACCGGCTTCTGCTCACCCGATCGGGTCGTCTGGAGCGAGACCGCGGCGGCGAGGTTGCCGCCCGCCGAGTCGCCGCCGACGGCGATCGCGTCGCTGGAGGAGCCGAGGTCCGCGGCGTTGTTCACGGCGTAGTGGTAGGCCGCCAGCGCGTCGTCCAGCGCGGCGGGGAACGGGTACTCCGGGGCCAGCCGGTAGTCCACCGACAGCACCCGGATCCCGGTGTGCCTGGCGAGGAATCGGCACAGATCGTCGTGGCTGTCGAGGTCGCCGATGACCCAGCCGCCGCCGTGGTAGTAGACCAGCAGCGGACCCGTTTCGGTGAGGTCCTGGGGCCGGTAGAGCCGCGCGGGCAGGTCGCCGTTGTCGGTCGGGATGGTCCGTTCGGCGACGACCACGCCGCCCAGCGGAGCCGCTGAGGTGATCTTCGTCGCGTGCGCCATGCCGGCGCGGGCCTTCTCCGCCGTCGAGGCGGCCAGCCCGGTCTGGCCGGTCAGCCTCTGCAGCTTGAGCAGCAGCTGCGCGTCGAGCGCGAGTTCCTGTCCGTCGATCCGGATCGGCGGCCCCGCGATGAGGCGGCGAATGGTCTGGGGCAGTGCGAAAACGGCGCGCATCGCGGCGCCTTCGAGCGTCGGTTGCAGCGCTTCGATGACGTTGGGCATGGGCGTGACCTTCCCGCGAAGGTGATGGACGGCTAGTAGGTTACCCGCAAGTAGCCAAATTATCGGCGTCAGCTCGCCGATCTTGACCTCCAGCGGACTGGAGGTTCTAGCGTGACCTGCAGAGGCACATCGGGGGCGACAGTTCCCAGGTTCGGGTGAAAGGATCGGCACATGACGGTGACCGTGGTGGGGATCGGTGGCTCGGTCCGCCCCGACTCGCAGTCCGAGCGCGTGCTGCACACCGCGCTCGAGGGCGCCAGGGAGTCGGGGGCGAAGGTCCGGGCGATCACCGGTGCCGACCTGGCCCTGCCGTTCTACGACCCGCACGTGACCGACCGCTCCCCGCTGGCCACCGAACTGGTCGAAGCGCTGCGCGGCGCCGACGGAGTGCTGATCTCCTCGCCCGGCTACCACGGAACGGTGTCCGGCCTGGTCAAGAACGCCCTCGACTACGTCGAGGACCTCCGCGGCGACTCCCGCCCCTACTTCGACGGACGAGCCGTCGGCTGCATCGGCGTCGCCTACGGCTGGCAGGCCACCGTCACCACGCTGCAGGCGCTGCGCTCGGTCGTGCACGCGTTGCGCGGCTGGCCGACCCCGCTCGGCGGGGCGGTGAACTCGGCCGAGACCCGCTTCGGCCCTGGCGGCGCGTGCGACGACGAGAAGGTCGGCGCCACGTTGCGCACCATCGGGCGACAAGTGGTGGAGTTCGCCGAGCAGCGGGTGTAATCGCCCGAAGTGCGCGGGTACCTCCTGGGCAGCACCCTGATTCCGGTCTGCACGTTCTCGTCGAGGAGGTTGTGCGAAACCCATGGCTCAGAAGAGTGCATCCAAGGCCGCTCCGAAGAAGAGCGCGCCGAAGAAGAGCTCCGCGAAGAACGCGGCGCCGATCACCAGTCCGCTCAGCAACTCCGACCGCGACATCACCGGTCGGGTGCTGCAGGACACGCTGCTGGACCTGATCGACCTGCACCTGGTCGCCAAGCAGGCTCACTGGAACGTCGTCGGCAAGTTCTTCCGCGACGTGCACCTCCAGCTCGACGAGCTGGTCAACTCGGCGCGGGGTTTCGCCGACGACGTCGCCGAGCGCGCGGTGACCATCGGCATCTCGCCGGACGGTCGCGCCTCGACCGTTGCCAAGGGCTCCGGACTGCCGGACTTCCCCGCCGACTGGCGCACCGACGGGCAGGTGATCGAGGCGATCGTGGACACCCTGGGCGAGGTCGTGGCGCGCTTGCGCAAGCGCATCGACGAAACCGACAAGACCGACCTGGTCAGCCAGGACCTGCTGATCGCCATCTCCAGCGACCTGGAGAAGTCGCACTGGATGTGGCAGGCCCAGCTCGCCTGAACGAGCGGGTGGGGAAGTTCGGCCGAGCTTCCCCACCCGTTGCTCAGCGGGCTCGCTCGTACTGGACGGGCCAGATGTTGTCCGCGCGCAGCCGGTCCGCCGCGTGCAGCGGCCAGTGCGGGTCGCGCAGCAGCTCGCGGGCGAGCAGCACCGCGTCGGCCGAACCCGAGGCGACGATCTCCTCCGCCTGCTCCGGAGCGGTGATCAGGCCGACCGAGGCGGTCGAGACCTCGGCGTCCAGCTTGATCTGCCGGGCGAACGGGACCTGGTAGCCGGAGCGCACCGGGATCTTCGCGTCCGGGATCGCACCGCCGGTCGAGGCGTCGATCAGGTCGACCCCGCGCTCGGCGAGCAGCTTGGACAGGCGCACCGAGTCGTCGCCGGTCCAGCCGCCCTCGGTCCAGTCGGTCGCGGACAGGCGGGTGAACAGGGGCTTGCCCTCCGGCCACGCGGCGCGCACCGCTTCGGTGATCTCCAGCAGCACCCGGACCCGGTTCTCGAAGTCGCCACCGTAGGCGTCGGTGCGGTCGTTGACCAGCGGCGAATAGAACTGGTGCGCCAGGTAGCCGTGCGCGAAGTGCAGCTCGACGACGTCGAAGTCGGCCTCGTCGGCGCGACGCGCGGCCGCGGCGAACTTCTCGGGCAGCTCGGCGACCTCCTCCGCGGTCAGGGCTCGCGGAGCGGCCAGGTCACCGAAGGCGTTGCCGGTGGAGCTGACCGTCTGCCAGCCACCCTCCGACTCGTCGACGGTGGCGCCTCCGGCCCACGGCTGGCCGGTGGACGCCTTGCGGCCCGCGTGCGCGAGCTGGATGCCGGTGGCGGCGCCCTGCGCGTGCACGAAGTCGTTGATCCGGCGCCACGCCGCGACCTGCTCGTCGTTGTAGATGCCGGTGTCGTTCGGGGTGATGCGGCCTTCCGGCACGACGCCCGAGGCCTCGGCGATGACGAGACCGGCGCCGCCGATGGCGAACTGGCCCAGGTGGACCAGGTGCCAGTCGTTGGGAACGCCGTCGGTCGCCGAGTACTGGCACATGGGCGAGACCCAGGCGCGGTTGCGGACGGTCAGATCACGCAGCTTGATCGGTTCAAACAGATGGCTCACACCGAGCATGACGACCGCGCGGAACGAGATATTCCGCCCCGGCCAGGGGCCTTCCTCACAACCCCGCAAGGCACCGCGCCTCCAGGCAGGGGCTGTCGAATTTCGCGCGAAATTCGAGTCCTAACTCTGGCACTCGAACTTCGCGCGAAATTCGAACGGGCGCGGCCCTCAGGCGAGGCCGACCGCCCGCTGGGCGAAGTGGACCTCGGTCGCGACCTGGCGCAACGTCTCGGCGACGACCAGCGAGCCGTGGCCGGCGTCGTAGCGGTAGAACTCGAACGGGATCTCCCGCTCGCCCAGTCGGTCCAGGTAGTTGAGGATCTGCTGGATCGGGCAGCGCGGGTCGTTGTCCCCGGCCAGCACCAGGACCGGGGCGCGGACCTGGTCGATGTAGGTGATCGGCGAGGCCGTCTCGTAGACCTCCGGGATCTCCTCCGGGGAACCGCCGAACAGGGCGCGGTCGTAGGCGCGCAGCGGCTCCATCTCGTCGGCGAACGCCGAGACGTAGTCGGCCACCGGAACGCCGGCGACACCGCCCGCCCAGCGCTCCGGTTGCGTGCCCAGGGCGAGCAGCGTCAGGTAGCCGCCCCACGAGGCGCCCGCGACGACGCTCAGGGCCGGGGTGGTCAGCCCGGACTTGATCGCCCAGTCGTGCACCAGCGCCACGTCTTCGAGCTCGGTCGTGCCCGGCCTGCCCTCGATGGCGTCCCGCCAGGCCGAGCCGTAGCCGGTGGAACCCCGGTAGTTGATCTCCACGACGGCGAACCCGGCGTCCAGCCAGGCCGCGCGGTAGGCGGAGAACCGGTCCTCGTCGGCCGCGTGCGGGCCGCCGTGCAGGCTGAACACCGTCGGGATCGGGCCGTCCTCCGCGCCCTCGGGTCGTGCGACCAGCGCGTGCACCGCGTCGTTCGGGCCGTGGGGGACCTCGACGAACACGTCGGTCACGGGTGCCGTGCCCGGCGGCCGCTCGCCGGGCGGGGTCAGCAGCACCCGGTCGTCGCCGGTGGCCGACACCGTGCGCACCAGCGACGGGGTCGCCGCCGAGGACCACACGTACTCCACGGCGTGGTCCGGCCGGACCGAAGCGCCCGCGACGGTGCCGGGGGGAGTGGCGAGCTCGGTGAGCTCACCGGAGTCCAGGTCGTAGCGGTGCATGGTGGTGCGCGCGTGCTGGGTGTGCGCGATCAGCAGCGCCTCGCCGTCGGGGTACCAGTCGGCGGAGACCTCGCCGGGCAGGCCCAGTTCGATCTCGGTCTCGGTGTCGGTGACGACGTCCCAGATCAGCAGCTCTTCCTTGCCGCGGCGCTCGTGCAGCACCAGCAGCCTCGGGTCGCCGGTGACCGGCGCGAACTCCAGCGCGTCCAGCGACTTGCCGGGTCCGTCCCACTTCTCGGCGACCTCGGATCCGTCGGTGCGCAGCACCCGCAGCGCGGGGTGCCGGGAGTCGCCGTGCTCGGAGTGCGAGATGACGAGCATGGTCTCGTCCCAGGACATCGCCGACAGCCCGCCGTCCTGCTCGTGCTCGTAGAGCACCTCGGGCGCTCCGCCGTCGCGCACCACCCACACGGTGACGCCGTCGTCGGTGGACATGCCGAGCCCGGTCACCGAGCTGCCCAGCTCCAGCCCGGCCGGGTAGCCGGGGTGGGTTCCGGGAACGGCGGGCTCGGGGTCACCGGCCTCGAACGGCTGGACCTTCCAGCTGCCGAACTCGTCGCCGTCGGTGTCGTCGAACCACCAGATGTCGCCGCCGTCGACCGACAGCGTCCCGTGGAAAGTCCCTTGTGGACGATCGGTGACCTGCCGGTGCTCGTCGGAGTCGCGATCCCAGGCGTAGATCTCCCAGGTGCCGCTGAAGTTTGACACGTACAGGCTGCGCTGCGGCGCGTCCCGGGCCCAGTCGGGCAGGGACACGCGCGGGGCGGTGAACCGCGTCCGCCACCTGGTCTCGCGTTCCGGGTCGTCGAACAGCGCGCTGGGGATCTTCGCCTCGGGATAGGTGCTCACGTCCCCGATACTGCCCGATCGGCTCGCCGGGTGCGTGCACCCGGTCTCAGCGGTTCTTGCTGCGGGCCCGGTAGGCGGCGACGGCGTTGCGGTTGGCGCAGGCGGTGGTGCAGAAGCGGCGGGAGCGGTTGCGGGTGAGGTCGATGACCACGCCCTGGCAGTTCTCGTCGGCGCACAGCGACAGCCGGGACATCTCGTCGAGCCGCACGACGTCGACCATCGCCATCGCGACCTCCACGATCACCCGGCGGGCCAGCGGGGCGTCGGTGTCGATCGCGTGCAGGTGCCAGTCCTCGCCGCCGTGCCGCACGAGCTGGGGGAGCGCCCCGGCTTCGGCGAGCATGGCGTTGACCAGCTCCGCCGCCCGGTCGCGGTCGGTGGTGAGCAGGTCGCGCAGGACGGGTCGCAGCGCGCGGAGCTCGTTGAGCTCGGCCTCGTCGCGGTCGTGGCGCCCGGTGTAGCGGTGCTCGGCGAACCAGGCGTCGACGGCCTGCACGGTGGTCAGCGAGTCGGGGTCCTCCGCGCTGTTGACCAGTGCGACCGCAGCCTGCAGCGCCGCTTCCGTGTCATGGCCAAAAATCATGTTGACATATTACACCCTCGTCCATAGCGTCATTTGCCATGACACGGTTAGCAGATGACAGCGCTGGTGTGCGCGCTACTTCGAGGCTCGGCAGCGGGCTGCTGCTCGCACTGCTCTCGGCGGCCTCGTTCGGCATGGCGGGTGCGTTGGCGCGCGGTCTGCTCGAAGCCGGTTGGAGCCCGGGCGCGGTGGTGCTGGTGCGGCTGAGCGTCGGCGCGCTGGCGCTGGCCCCGTTCGCGCTGATCGCGCTGCGCGGCAGGTGGTGGCTGCTGCGCGCGCAGCTCCGCCCGGTTCTGATCTACGGCGCGCTCGGCATGGCGGGCACCCAGTTCTGCTACTTCTCCGCGGTGAGCACGATGGACGTGGCTCCCGCGCTGCTCATCGAGTTCACGGCACCGGTGGCGATCGTGGGCTGGTTGTGGGTGCGACGAGGGCAGCGGCCGCGACCGCTGACGGTCCTGGGGGCGTGCTCGGCCATCGCCGGACTCGTGTTCGCGCTGGACCTGTCCTCGGGCGCGGACATCGCGTGGACGGGCGCGGCGTGGGCGTTCGCGGCGATGATCGGCAACGCCGCGTACTTCCTGATCTCGGGCGAGACCGACGGCGCCCTCCCGCCGATCACCCTCGCGGGCGCGGGCCTGGCCCTCTCCGCGGTCATCCTGGGGGTGCTGGGTGCGATCGGAATCCTGCCCATGCACGCGAATTTCGACCCGGCCGTCTACGCGATCGGCGAAACCCCCTGGTGGGCACCGCTCGTGGCGCTCGGTGTGATCGCCGCCGCCATCGCCTACGCGACGGGCACGGCGGCGACGCGACGTCTCGGGTCCCGCCTGGCCTCCTTCGTCGCCCTCATCGAGGTCCTCGCCAGCGCCCTGTTCGCCTGGCTGCTCCTCGACCAGCAGCCGGGCCCGGCGGTGATCGTCGGCGGCCTGCTGATCATCACCGGAGTCGTCCTCGTCCGCCTCGGAGACCGGGACGTGGCCTGATCACCGCCGCACCTCGAAGAGGAAGCACCCGAACTCCACCGCGCGGACGTGCACGAGCGCCACGGCCGGATCCATCAGCAGGTCGGAAGCCGTCTGCTCGGAGAGCCCGGTGTTGCCGTCCAGCAGGCAACCGCCCAGGATCCGGCCCTCGGCGCAGTAGGCGCGCAGCACCCGCCGCGACCCCCGGATCTCCTCCGGCCAGCCGGGATCGTCCGGCCCGGCGCAGGTGTCCGCGTGGATGAACACCGGCCCGACCTCGTCGTAAGCCCCTGGCGCGGCCCCGCTCTCGGCGGCCCACCGCCGCAGCGGCGCGTAGCTCACCAGGGCCACCCGCTCGCCGGCGCGCACCCGCCGCAGGCAGCACCGCAGCGGTGCCCCTCCGGCCTCATCGACGAACGGCTCGATCCCGCGTCCCGCGTCGTCGACGGTTCGCAGCTCCGCCAGAACTCCCTCTGCGATCGGCAGCACTCGAAGGTCCATGCCTCGATCGTCGTCGCCGGAGGCACCCGGATCCGGCGGGAATCGGCCGTCGCAACGGCTCAGGGGTTGCGGCGGGCGATCGCCGTCGACAGCGCGGTGGCGAAGGCGCACCACGCCACGTAAGGCGCCAAGGCGGCCCCGGCTCGCGCATCGGCCCGCGCCGCCCGCGCGAGCAGGTCGACCGAGCTCGCGGTCAGCGCGGCCGCCTCCACCGCCGCCCACGAGGGGCGCCGCGCACCCCAGAAAACCCAGGTCCACCCGGCGTTGAGCAGCAGGTTCGCGGCCAGGGCAGGCGCGAAACCAGAACGCTGGGGGAGCTTGGACAGCGCGACCGCCGAGGACACGGCGATGTCGGCGTACAGCGCGGTCCACACCGGCCCGAACACCTGCGGAGGCGGCTGCCACCGGGGCTTGCGCAACTCGCGGAACCACGCCCCATCAGCGTCCACCGCACTCGCCCCGACGACCGCGGTCGCCGCGACCGCAACCCCACTCCCGACCAACGCACGCCACCGCATCCTGCGATTGTCACCCCGCAACCACCAATCCGCCCCGCGCACGACCGGCTACCGCTCGGTCAGACCTCCTTCACGACGACGGTCTCCGGCGAGGACCGCGCGCTCGGTGACGGCGAGGTGCTGCGCCCGCGTGATCGCGACCGGCCGCGACACCACCCGGATCAAGCACGGC
This sequence comes from Saccharopolyspora sp. NPDC049426, assembly GCF_040676935.1. NCBI lineage: Bacteria > Bacillati > Actinomycetota > Actinomycetes > Pseudonocardiales > Pseudonocardiaceae > Saccharopolyspora > Saccharopolyspora sp. NPDC049426. Next base: position 96,906 of record NZ_JBFAPZ010000020.1, read on the forward strand.
GACACCCCGACCTCCGGCTCTGAGGCATGTCAGCGACTGCCCGCACCAGGGGCTTCGGTCAGAGGCAGCGGAGGGAGTTGTGCCGCAGGAGCGTTCGCAGGTCTGGTGGGGTGAGCGCTGGTGCGAAGAGCCAGCCTTGGTACGCGTCCACGCCGAGTTCGTGCAATGCGCGGAACTGAGCCGGGGTCTCCACTCCCTCCGCGATGCAGAGGCGTCCTGTGGAGTGGCTCATGTCCAGGACGGCGCGTGCGATCGCGTGGTCCGAGGGATCGGTGTTGATGCCGGACACGAACCTCCGGTCGATTTTGATCAGGCTGACCGGCAGGGTCTTGAAGCCGATCAACGAGGAATAGCCAACGCCGAAGTCGTCCATGGCGAACCGGACGCCCCGCTCTGTCAGCTCGCGCATCGCGCGTTGGGTGCGCGGCGACAGATCGGTGCACGTGGTCTCGACGAGTTCGAGCACGAGTCGATCCGGCCGGATTCCGCTGTCCTCGATGATCTCGGTGACCTCGTCCGCGAAATCCGGTTGATCGGGGCGCAGAGCTGCGAGGTTGACCGTGACCGAGACCGACTCGGGCCAGGTCGCCGCCTCGCGCACGGCGGTGCGGATAACCCAGCGGTCCAGGTCGTGCAGCAGATTCCCCTTCTTGGCGGTGGGGAGGAACTCGCCCGGGGCCAGTTCGCGACCCAGGTGGTTCCAGCGGACGAGCGCTTCGGCGAACTGGACGGTGCCGGCGCTGTCGAAGATGGGCTGGTAGCGCAACGACAGTTCGTCGTTGCGGAGGGCTTCCCGCAGCTCGGCTTCGCGATGCAGGTGCGTGTTGGCGTCGTTCATCAAGGACTCATCGGCCAGGCAGATCTGCCCAGGACCGCTTCGCTTGGCCTCGAACAGCGCTGCGTCCGCGAAACGCAGGAGATCGTCGCCGTTGGAGCCAGGAGGTGAGCGGTCGCTCGCCGCAGCCCCGATCGAGGCGGTGATGCGGACATCGAGCCCGCCATGCACGCGGACAGTGCTGCGCAGCAGGTGTGACACGTGAGTGCTCAATGCCTCCAAGCCCCCGACCGCCGCCACATCAGGGCAGACGACGAGGCACTTGTCGCCCGAGAGCCGAGCCACGGTGCAGCTCGCGGGTGCACTGCTCTGCAACTGCCCGGTCAAGGTCACGATCAGCTCGTCCCCGGCTTCGTGCCCCAGCGCGTGGTTGACCCTGGAGAAGCGGTTGATGTCGCAGCAGAGGACGGCGACGATCCGGGAGCCCGCGTCCTTCAACAGGTCCGTGAGAAGGTCGCGGGCCGCGATGCCGTCCGGCAGCCCGGTCAGCGGATCGCGGCCGCTCGCCCTGTGGCGGGGGCCCTCGGATGAGGACCGAGGACCGGATCCTGCTCTGAAGGGGTTGATCGGGCTTCGTCCGCCGGGGAGTGCATGGAAGCGCGGACCCGTCGCCTTGGTGGCGTTGGAACCGGACACGATTACCTCCCTCCTCCTCCGCACACCGATCAGTGCGCTCAACTGTGCGAACCGTCGTGCTGCACTGGACGATGCCTCGACTCGCGTGGCGCGAATAGAACGCACGTGCGCCTTGTCTAGGACGGTCTTGCTCTGTTTGGCAGCGTCCGGGAGGTCGCCAGGACCGATCAGCGATCGATTGCTCCCACGTCAACTTCTTCGCAGCTCAAGCCGCGGAGAACGAGGGCTGACAAGCAGTCCTGCGGCGGACTAGCCTGATGTATTGGTCCGTATGGAGTAATGCGATGTCAAATCTGATCACACCGGATGAAGTCCCGAACTGGGTCCCGGGTCAGCTGACGGTCCGCAATCCTGAGAAGGGGTGGTCGGGCCTTTCGGTGCGCGGCTACCGGTACAACGGCTCCGACGTCGAAGTCCCGGCGGTGCGGGACTTCGTGATCGTGGCCTACCGCGAAGGGCACACCGACATGCGTCGGCGGGTCGAGGGGCGTTGGTCCAGCGCCGACGTCGGGCCGGGGGACGTCTCACTGCTGACCCGGGCAGCCGATTCGAGGTGGGTGTGGTCGGAGGACCTCGACGTCCTGCTCGTGTTCCTCACCGAGCAGGAAGTCGTGGAGACGTGCCGGCAGATGTACGACCGCGACCTGTACGACGTCGAGGTTCAGGACGTGTTGCAGGCGAGCGACCCGGGCATCCACCGGACGGCGCTGCTCGCCGCTCGCGAGGCGGCTTCCGGTGCGGTCGGGAGCCAGTTGATGATCGACTCGTTGTCCTGTCAGCTCGCGGTGCAACTCCTGCGCAGCTACGCGCACATCCAGTTCCGGGAGGCCGGAGCGGGCGACCGCCTCACCTTCCAGCAGCTGCGCCTCGTGCGCGAGTACATCCGCGAGCACCTGAACGAAGACCTTTCCTTGCAGGACCTGGCAGGAGTGCTGGCGCTGAGCAAGTTCCACTTCGCCCGCCGCTTCCGCAACGCCACCGGCACGACACCGCACAGGTTCGTGTTCCAGGAACGCTTGGAACGCGCGCAGGAGCTCATGCGGGGAAGCGGGACGACGTTTGCGGAGATCGCCAGGGTGTGCGGGTTCGCGGATCAGAGCCACATGAATCGGCACTTCCGCAAGCGGTTCGGAACCACGCCCACCCGATACCGGCAGGAAGCAGCGGCCCAACCCAATTCCGCGCAGCGAAGGCTGCACAGGCCTTGACGTGAAGTCGTGGCGCGAAGAAGGACGTTTCCAAGACCTTCGCCCTGTCAGCGGCCGATCTGGGCGTAGAAAAAGGGCCTGGTCAGAAAGCTCTGACCAGGCCCTTCTTGTCGGGGTGGCGGGATTTGAACCCACGACCTCTTCGACCCGAACGAAGCGCGCTCCCAAGCTGCGCCACACCCCGATATCCAGCTCTGAGGCATCTCGGGTGCTCGCCTCAGAGCTGGATATAGCTTAGCGGATGCTCTCGCCCGCTCCGTAAGGGGTCCTGCTTTCGGCGTTCTCCCTGGTCATTGCCGGGTTTTCGGTCCGAGGCAGCAAGGTCAGCAGCGTTGCTTCCGGCGGGCACGCGAAGCGGACCGGGGCGTACGGCGAGGTGCCCAGGCCGGCCGAGACGTGCAGGTGCATCCGCTCGCCCCAGGTGGAGGCGCCGCGGGCGCGGGTGCGGTCGATGTCGCAGTTGGTCGTCAGGGCGCCGTAGCCCGGCACGCGCAGCTGGCCGCCGTGGGTGTGCCCGGCCATCACCAGGTCGTAGCCGTCCTCGGCGAAGCTGTCCAGCACCCGGGGCTCGGGCGAGTGGGTGATGCCGAGCTTGAGTCCCGCGTCCGCCGGGGGGCGGCCCGCGATCTCCTCGTAGCGGTCCAGGTGCAGGTGCGGGTCGTCCAGGCCGGCGACGTGGATCTTCGTGCCGTTGACGTCGATGTCGTGGCGGCGGTGGGTGGCGTCGAGCCAGCCGTGCTCGGTCATCGCCGCGCGCAGGTCCCGCCACGGCAGCGGCTCGCCGTGGATGCGCTTGGTCTTCGCCGACGGGAGCAGGTAGCGGGCCGGGTTCTTCGGCTTCGGGCCGTAGTAGTCGTTGCTGCCGAAGATGAACACCCCGGGCTTGGACAGCAGCGGCCCCATCGCGCGCAGCGCCGCCGGGACCGCCTGCGGATGCGCCAGGTTGTCGCCGGTGTTGACCACGAAGTCGGGGTCGAGGTCGGCGAGCTCGGCGACCCACCGCTGCTTCGACCGCTGGTTCGGCATCATGTGCAGGTCAGAGATGTGCAGCACCCGCAGCGGGGGTGTGCCCTCGGCGAGGACCGGAACCGTGGCCTGGCGCAACGTCCAGTGCCGCCGTTCGATGGCCGCCGAGTAGGTGAGCGTCGCGGCGCCGACCGCGCCCGCGCTGAGCAGAATCCGCCCGAACTTGTTCACCTTCCCAAGCCTACGTCTCGACAGGGGTCGGCGGCCCGCCGCCCGCGTCCCTGGCGCGATAATCGGCGCATGGCAGAGCTCAAGGAAAAGCTGCGCGCGGACCTGTCCGCCGCGATGAAGCAACGCGACACCGCCGTCACCGGAGTCCTGCGCATGGCGCTGGCCGCCGTGGGCAAGGAGGAGGTGTCCGGCAAGCAGCAGCGGGAGCTCTCCGACGACGAGGTGCTCAAGGTGCTGTGGAAGGAGGCCAAGAAGCGCGACGAGGCGTCGGAGGCCTTCCGCTCGGCCGGTCGTGACGAGCAGGCCGACTCCGAAGCCTCCGAGGCCGAGATCTTGCGCCGCTACCTGCCCCAGCAGCTCTCCGACGACGAGCTGTCCTCGCTGGTCACCGAGGCCATCGCCGAGGTCGAGGCCGAGTTGGGCGAGCGTCCGGGCATGAAGCAGATGGGCCAGGTCATGAAGGCCGCCAACGCCAAGGCCGCGGGCCGCGCCGAGGGCGGCAAGGTCGCCGGGATCGTCAAGGCCCAGCTCCAGGGCTGAGCCTCCCGGTTCAGTCGTCGGAGGTGTTCTGGCGCCAGTAGGCGAGGGCGTAGAGGTGGCGGCGGTCCAGGCCGAGCTCGTGCTGGCAGTGCTCGCGCAGCCGGTGGACCGCCTCGGCCTCCGCGCCGACCCACACGTAGGGGTCCGGGCCCAGGTCGGTGTCGCGGACGGCGTCGAGGAGCAGGTCGCCCTGGCCCGCCGGGACGCCGTCGCGGTGGAGCCAGCGCCAGGTGACCTCGGCCGCCGAGCCGATCCGCTGCTCCTCGGATTCGTCGGCGACCTCGGCGAAGACCCGGGCTCGCGCCCCGGCGGGCAGCTCTTCGAGGATCGCGGCGATCGCCGGAAGCGCCGTCTCGTCGCCGATCAGCACCAGCGGATCCGCGGCGGGATTCGGCTGGTAGGCCGGGCTGGGGCCGACCGTGACGATCTGGTCGCCCGGTTCGGCCTCCGACGCCCACTTGCTGCCCGGCCCGTCGTGGTCGTGGACCACGAAGTCGATCGCCAGCTCCCGGCGCTCGGCGTCGAAGCTGCGAACCGTGTAGGTGCGCTGCCGGGGCTGCTCGTCGCGGGGGAGGGCGAAGACCTCCTCGCGGGTGCGCCCCAGCGGCATCGGCTTGCCCTGTTGCGGCAGGCAGAGCTTGATCCGCTGGTCGCTGCCGTTGCTGACGAAGTCGGCCAGCTCGTCCCCGCCGAGGACCAGCCGCACCACGCGCGGCGTGATCCGCTCGGTCGACCGCACCTCCACCAGGCGGTAGCGGGACCGGGCACGTCGGGTGCTCGCCTGCGCTCTCGTCACGCAGGCGAGTTTACGAAAACCCGATTCGCCCGGTCACCGGCCCGGCGGTGAACCCGGTGGACCGTCCGGCGGGAGCGCCGGTGGTGCCGGTGGCTGGCCCGCGACCGGCGGCGGGGCCTCCGGCGGCGCTGGCCGGTCCGTCGACGGCGGCGGCACGTAACCGGTGCTCACCGACAGCGTCACCAGTTCGCCCGGCAACGCGAAGCCGCGCGGCGTCTGGCTGGTCACCGTGCCCTTCTTGCGCTGGCTGTTCACCGAGCGCTCCGAGACCTTGTAACCGGCCTTCTCCAGGGTCTCCTTGGCGCGCTCGTTGGTCAGGCCGACCACGTTGGGCACGTGGAACTCGTCGCCGCCGTTCTCGTAGCGGTCGGTCGTCGGCGGCAGCGGAGCCACCGGCAGTCCCTCGTGCACCACATTCATCGCGTCGAACCAGGTCCGCGCGGGAACCTTGCCGCCGTAGATGTTGCCGCCGTTGGCACCGCAGAGCCGTGGCGGATCGCTATCGCAGATGCCTTGCGGCGAAGTGCCGTCGCTGAAGGTCAGCACCGAACCGGCGTACTGCGGTGTCGCTCCGAGGAACCCGGCCGACTGGTGGGCCTCGGTGGTACCGGTCTTGGACGCCACTGGACGGCTCCAGCCCGCGCCACTGGCCGCTGCGGCTGCCGTGCCGCCGCCGGTGTCGTCCTTGCTCATGCCGATGGCCAGCGCGTTGGCCATCTTCTCGTCGACGGCCTGCTCGCACGGGTCCTCGGTGATCGACACCGGGTTGCCGTTGCGGTCCTGGATCTGCTCGATCGGCGTCGGCGGGCACCAGGTGCCGCCGCTCATGATCGTCGCGCCGACGTTGCTCAGCTCCAGAGGACTCGCCGGGGCGAACCCGAGCGTGAACGCGCCGATGTTCTTCTGCTTGACGTCCTCGGCCTGGGACGGACCGCCGGAGCCGTTGGGCGTGACCGGGTTGCCCGCCGAGGTGTTGTGCAGCAGCGTTTGGCGCATGCCCAGCCGGGTCGCCATGTCCACCGTGGGAGCCAGCCCGACCCGCTCCTGCAACGCGACGAACGCGGTGTTCGGCGAGGTCGCCAGCGCCATCTGCAGCGTGCGCGGTCCCGGCGCCACGCCTTCGGCGTTGCCGACCGTGTAGGGCCGGGTGCCGTTCTTGTAGACCTGCGAGGTGTAGGACCCGGGCGACTGGATGGTGTTGTAGATCCCCATCCCCTTCTCCAGCGCCGCCGCTGCGGTGAACACCTTGTAGATCGACCCGGCTCCGAACTTCGCCACACCGCTGGGCAGCGCGTAGGAGGTCTGGCCCTTCGACGCGTCGATGCCGAAGTCGCGGTTGGCGACCAGCGCGCGCACCTTGTGCTTTTCCTTGCCGGGCTCGACGACGCTCATCACGTTCGCGATGCCCTTGGTCTCCTTCGGCACGCCGCGCTCGGCGGCGGCCTTGGCGGCGTCGGTGGCGCGCTTGTCCATCGACGTGTGGATCGTGTACCCGCCGGTCTTGAGCTGCTCCTCGGTGAACCCGGCGCGCTCCAGGTAGTCGATGACGTAGCGGCAGAAGAACCCGTCGGACGGGCCGGCTCCGACGCAGCCGTTGGGGATGTTCTGCAGCGGTGTGACCAGGCCGAGCGGTGCGTTGCGGGCCTCGTTGGCTGCTTCCGGGGTGATCCGGCGCTGGTCCTCCATCGCCTTGATCACCAGGTTGCGCCGGTTGAGCGCCTCATCGGGGTTGCTCTCCGGGTTCAGCTTGCTGGGGCTGTTGACCATGCCCGCGAGCAGCGCCGCTTGAGCGATGGTCAGCTTGTCCGGCGTGGTGCCGAAGTAGGTGCGCGCGGCGGCGGAGATGCCGTAGGCCTGATTGCCGTAGGGGACGACGTTGAGGTAGCGGGCGAGGATCTGCTCCTTGCCGACCTGCTTGTCCACCTGCAGCGCGATGCGGATCTCCCGCAGCTTGCGGCCCGGGGTCTGCTCGATCGCCTTGGCCTGCTTGACCGGGTCGTCGGCGGCGACCACGTGCACCAGGTAGTTCTTCACGTACTGCTGGGTGAGGGTGGAACCGCCCTGCGCGATGTCGCCGGACATCTGGTTGGTCACGGCGGCGCGCATGGTTCCGGCCCAGTCCACGCCCTGGTGGTCGAAGAACCGCCGGTCCTCGATGGCCACGATCGCCGCCTTCATGGTGTCGGCGATCTGGTCCGGAGCGGCCGGTGTCCGATCTTGGTTGAACAGGTAGGCGATCGGCCTCCGATCCTTGTCTGTGATCGTCGTCACAAGCGGCGGTTCCTTGGTCATCATGTCCGTGGAAATGCTGTTTACGGCGTCTCCAGCACGGTTGGAGACCACTCCGAGTGACCCCGCAGTCGGGAAGAGCAGCCCCGCAACCAACACGCCAGCCAGCACACACAGACCGAAAAGCTTCAACAAGCCGTCTCGGGCACGCACGCAGCCAGCCTAAATCGCGCACGCGGTGTGACGGAGTGTCACGCACCAACTCCAACCGATGTAGTGAGTGTGAAAGATAACGGGACGACAACCGTCGGTTGGTTGTGGAACCGCTGGGCTCTACAGTCCGTCTACGTCCAGCGACAGCACTGTTGCGGTTCGGCTCCCGACTTCCGAACCGCGGCATCCGGTGCCGGGGGGCTCCGGACGAATACAGTCGCCGACGATCCAGTGAGGAGCTGGGGGAACTCTATGTTTGAGCAGGGGGACTGGCGGGTTAACGCCGCATGTCGAGACCAGAACCCGGATCAATTGTTCGTCCGCGGGGCTGAGCAGCGCAAAGTGCGAATGGTTTGTTTTGGCTGCCCAGTGCGGACGGAGTGCCTCAGCGAGGCGCTAGACAACAAGATCGAATTTGGTGTGTGGGGTGGAATGACCGAACGCGAACGCCGGGCGCTGCTGCGCCGTCGTCCGGATGTTCGTAACTGGCGCGAATTGCTTGAGGCGGCGCGTCAGGATTACTCCGATATCGCCGAGTTTCAGGTGAGCTGATCCCCGAGAAATGATCAGGCCGGGCGTGAACGTTGAAAACGTTAATGCCCGGCCTGATTTTTGGATTATTCCCCGGCGAGCCGGCGGCCGATCTCCCGCAGACCGGCCAGATCGTGCACATCGGACGGCAAGGCCGGGACACCGACGAGTGACACCTCCGGGTGCGCTCGGGTGAACCGTGCGAGCATCCGCTTCTCCCGGTCGGCGATCGCCACCCGGTCCTCGTGCACCCGCAGCACCGCCGCCGCCAGCGGAGCCGAACCGGCGGCCTCGATCTCGTCGGCCACCGCCGCGGCGCGGTTGCCCGCCAGCTCGGCGACCACCGGGTGCGTCCGGTTGGCGACCAGTCCGACCAGCGGCATCGACTCCCCGGCCAGCCGCTCCACGAAGTAGGACGCCTCCCGCAGCGCGTCCGGCTCCGGCGCGGCGACCACCAGGAACGCCGTTCCCGGCGAGCGCAGCAGCCGGTAGGTCTGCTCGGCGCGCTGCCGGAACCCGCCGAAGGTCGAGTCGAAGGCCTGCACGAAGTTCGCGGCGTCGTTGAGCAGCTGCCCGCCGATGATCGTCGACACGGCCTTGGCGAACATGCCGAACGAGGCTCCGACGATCTTGCGCAGCCCGCGCCCGCCCGCGCGCGCGGGACTGGACAGCATCTTGATGAGCCGCCCGTCCAGCACGGTCGACAGCCGCTGCGGCGCGTCCAGGAAGTCCAGCGCGGAGCGGCTGGGCGGGGTGTCGACGACGATCAGGTCCCATTCGCCGGAGGCGGCGAGCTGCCCGAGCTTCTCCATCGCCATGTACTCCTGCGTTCCGGAGAACGAGGTCGAAATGGTCTGGTAGAAGGGGTTGTTCAGGATCTGCTCGGCGCGTTCGGGCCCGGCGTGCATCTGCACCATGTCGTCGAAGGTGCGGCGCATGTCCAGCATCATCGCGTTCAGGTCGCCCGCGGGCTCGAAGCCCTCCAGCGACACCTGCTTGGGCGTGTTGCCGAGCTCCCGCAGGCCCAGCGCTTGGGCGAGCCGCCGGGCGGGGTCGATGGTGAGCACGACCGTCTTGCGCCCGCGCTCGGCTGCCCGCACCGCCAGCGCCGCCGCCGTGGTGGTCTTGCCGACCCCGCCGGAGCCGCAGCAGACGACGACGTGGGTGTCCGGGTCGTCCAGCAGCGCGTCGACGTCGACCTGGGCCGGCCGCAGCGGTTGGCTCATCGGTGGCTCCGGATGCCGTGTTCGGTGAATATCTCGGCGAGCTCGTAGAGCTCGGCGACGTCGATCCCCGCGGTGAGGTCCGGCAGCGAGACGGTCGGCAGGTCGGTGGCGGCGAGCTGGTCGCGCGCGGCGTCCTCGGCCCGGTGCCGGATGGCGTGCTCGATGGTCTCGTGGACGAGCCCGTCGAGGGTGTCGTCGTCGACCTTCAGCCCGGCGGATTCGAGTCCGGCGCGCACCCGGTCGGCGTCGACGCGGCCGTCGGCGGCGGCCGGCACCGATCGCGCGGGCAGCCTGCCGGGGCGGACCCGGTTGAGCACGACCGCTCCGGGCCGCAGATCGGCGGCGTCGAGCTCCTCGACGGCTTCGAGGGTTTCGCGAACCGGGAGCTCTTCGAGCAGCGTGACGACGTGGACCGCGGTGTTGCTGGAGTGGACCAGGCGCACCACGCCGTCGCTGTGGTCGCGGATGGGTCCGACCTTGGCGAGGTCGGCCATGGCGCGGGTGACGTCGAGGAACTTCACCACCCGGCCGGTCGGCGGGGCGTCCACGACGACCGCGTCGTAGACGTAGCGGCCGCGTTCGTCGGTGCGGCCGACGCATTCCTTGATCTTGCCGGTGAACAGCACGTCCCGGAGGCCGGGCGCGAGCGTGGTGGCGAACTCGATGGCGCCCATCTTGCGCAGCGTCCGGCCGGCGAACCCGAGGTTGTAGAACATCGACAGGTACTCCAGGAGCGCGGGCTCGGCGTCGATGGCCAGCGCCCGCAGCTCGCCCCCACCGGGAGCCGCGGCGATCCACTCCTCGGAGTAGGGCAGCGGCGCGCTGTCGAAGAGCTGCGCGATGCCCTGCCGCCCCTCGACCTCGATGAGCAGTACCTTCTTGCCGCCGGTGGCAAGCGCCAGCGCGAGCGCGGCGGCGACCGTGGTCTTCCCGGTCCCGCCTTTACCGCTGACCACGTGCAACCGCGCCTGGTTCAGCTCCCCGTCCCATGAGGTCACGAGATCAGCGTAAGTCCCCGTTTCCGGATTTGGAGAGTGACGGTGGTCGTTCTGCGTAGCGGTGCGGGTAGGGGAACCTGAGGAGCTCCGTGGACTCCGGGCGCCACTCCTGATGTATGCCAATACACGGCGTCGCGGCGTCCTCGCCACGAAGCTCCTCAGAACCCCCGGCGGTGCGAGGTGCGTAGGTGGGCCAACGGCTACGCCGTTCAGGAAGAACTAGGCTCCACCCCATGCAGAAGTGGGAGTACGCCACCGTTCCGTTGTTGAGTCACGCGACCAAGCAAATCCTCGACCAGTGGGGCGAGGACGGCTGGGAGCTCGTCGCCGTGCTGCCGGGTCCGACCGGTGAGCAGATGGTGGCTTACATGAAGCGGCCGAAGGAGGCCTGACATGGGTCGGTGGACGGATCGCCTGGCGGAGCTGGGCATTCCGCTGCCCGAGGTGGTCAAGCCCGTGGCCGCTTACGTGCCTGCGGTGCGGACGGGTTCGCTCGTGTTCACCGCGGGCCAGGTCCCGATGGTGGCCGGTTCGCCGGCGGGCCTGGGCAAGGTGGGCGCTGAGGTCAGCACCGAGGAAGCGCAGCAGTACGCCCGGATCTGCGCGCTGAACGCGCTGGCCGCGGTCGATTCGCTGGTCGGCCTGGACTCGATCGTCCGGGTGGTCAAGGTCGTCGGTTTCGTGGCGTCCGCTGAGGGCTTCACGGGACAGCCGGGTGTGGTCAACGGCGCTTCGGAGCTGCTGGGCGAGGTCTTCGGCGAGGCGGGCCAGCACGCTCGCTCGGCCGTGGGTGTCGCGGAGCTGCCGCTCGGCGTGCCGGTTGAGGTCGAGTTGGTCGTCGAGGTCGAGTGAAGTCGGCATTTCGGACCTGATGCGCGGCGTCGCCCTACGCGGGGTGACGCCGCGTTTTCGTTCGGTGAGCGCGCCGTGTTCGCCGGTAGCGGAGACGTGATTTTTTCGGTGGCGGGGCTCCGGCGGGCGACTACGACAAGTACGCTGCGACCATCCTCGATCTTCGTTCGCCAGATCCGGTGTAGCCCAGATGGGGGATGTTGATTCCAACGCGTTGCGTTTGGGTCGTTCAGGTGAATGTTCGACCCGATCAGTAGCACCAAAGTTCACCTGGAAGGGTGCAGCTGCGTTCGGGGGAGCGGCGGCTGGACCCGGAACCGGAGTACTAGGCATGGAGGGGCGCCGTGGCAGTGCGTGAAACCGATCTGCTGTGCCACGAACTGTTGCTTCGGTTGGCCGGCAGGTTGCCCGACCGGCACCTGTGGCGATACCGCGACTGGCTGGCCGGGGGAGCCGCCGAGGTCGTGGCGAGGCTTCTGCCGGGCACGCTGGTCCGCGAGCGCATCGCGCTCGACGACGACGATCACCGGCTGCTCTCGGACGCGCTGCTGCCGCTGGGCGCCGACCCGGCGATGGTCAACGCGATCCTGCCCGCGGTCGTGGACACCACGCCGCACTACTCGTTCACCACCGAACGTCCGACCGAGAACGTCGGCGACTCGGCGGTGCTGGTGCTCGGCGCGACGCTGCGCGGTCGCGCCGGTGTGCGCGAGGTGCGCAGCACCTGGCGGCGCCGCGACTCGGACGCCCCGAAGCTCGTCGTGCTGGTGTCCGCCTCGGACGACTGCGTCGAGCTCGCCGGGGAGATCCAGCGGGTGCTGCGGGCGCTCGGCGACTCCACGCCCTGCGTCGAGGTCGTGCCCAAGGACCTGGAACCCACCCCGTACCACCGGATGGCGATCGAAGAATCGGCGCTGGTGTGCGTGGGAGCTGAAGAATTCGCCGGTCGCCGCGGCTGAGCGGTCGGCAGCTAAAGGAGGCATTCGTGGTGGACGTTGCAGAGGCCGCCGGGCCGGTCGACCGGCTGCACAGCCTCTTGCTGGCCATGACCGGGCGCGTCGATGACGACGGCGTCGACGGCGCTCGCGAGCTGCTCGGCATGGGCTTGCCCGATGCCGGTGCGGAGTACCTCGCCGGGTGCCTGCTCGCCGGGCAGATCGAGGTGACCGCCGCGGAGCAGTACCACCTGCGCCGGGTGCTCGACGAGACGCGGTCCAACCGCCAGCTCGCCGACCGGCTCAAGGTGGTCGAGTCGCTGCTGCCGGAGAATCACAAGTTCAGCGCTCCGCACACCGACGACACCGATCTCGAGCTGGCTCTCAAGCAGATCGGCGGACGTCTCGCAGGACTGCGCGGAATGTGGATCACCAACCGGACCACGCCAGCGGGCACCAGCTACGGCGCGGTGCCGCAGGGCGTGCTGCTGGCCGAGGTCGGCCCCGACGGTTCCGGGCCCGCTGTCGCCTTCCAGCTCGTCTCGGCCCTGCGCCGGGCCGGTCTGCGCTACGCGGTCGACGTCTTCGCCACCGGCGCCGACCTGCCCGAATACCACCGCGACGCGCTGTCGACGGCCCGGCGGGTGCGGTTAGAGGTAGCGCCCGCGGAAAGGGCGGCGCCCCCGGTGGTCCCACGCCCGGAGCAGGTCGTCGAGCGCAGACAAGCAGAAGAGCCCCCGGCTCCACCGCCCGCGCAGCCGGCCCCGGTGGAAGAACCTCGGCCGGAGGGGGTGTCGCACGCTGTGGCCGAGCCGCAGCACGAGTTTCCCGGTGAGCCACCAGAGGACGCACACCCCGAGACAGCGGCCGAGCAGACGGGTGTGATGATGCGCGTCCCCGCCGCGGTCGACGCCAAGTTGACCGATCGGGAGCGCAACCTGCTGCGCAAGCTGCACGAGGAGCTCGCGCACCGCGAGCAGGACGGGCCGGCGAAGCGCCAGCCCAAGGCCGAGGACGGCCGCACCTCCACCATGCCCGGTGGCACCGGTGGGTTCCCGCCGATCTCGGCGAACCAGCAGGTGTACACCTCGCAGCAGCAGCGCTGATCCTTCAGACGGTGTTCGACCGCCGGTCGCCGACATAAGGTGGCGGGCATGGATCGTTCGCTGCCAACGGGATTCGCGCCCGAGGACCGGCCGGACAAGCCCGTGCGCCCCAAGGACGCGGCAACCGTGGTGCTGCTGCGAGACGGCCCCTCGGGGCCCGAGGTGTTCCTGCAGCGCAGGGTCAAGGGCATGGCCTTCGCGGGCGGGATGACGGTGTTCCCCGGCGGCGGTGTCGACCAGCGAGACGCGGACACCTCGGTCGCCTGGAGCGGACCGGAACCCGAGTGGTGGGCGCAGCGCTTCGGCTGCACGCCGGAGGTGGCCCGCGCTCTGGTGTGCGCGGCGGTTCGCGAGACGTTCGAGGAGTCTGGCGTGCTGCTGGCCGGGCCCGATGCGTCGACCGTCGTCGAGGACACCGGCGGCTATTCCGCGGCCCGCCAGGCCCTGGTGACCAGGGAGGTTTCGCTCGCCGCCTTCCTCGCCGAGGAAGGTCTGGTGCTGCGCGCCGACCTGCTGCGCCCGTGGGCCAACTGGCTGACGCCCGAGCAGGAGCCGCGCCGCTACGACACCAGGTTCTTCCTGGCCGCGATCCCGGCAGGCCAGCGCGCGGACGCCATCACCACCGAGGCGGCCGAGGCGTACTGGGCGACGCCGCAGCAGGCGCTGACCGACTTCCGCGAGGGCCGCTGCCACCTGCTCCCGCCGACCGAGGTCACGCTCACCGAGCTCACCGAGGCCGACGACCTCGCGTCCGCGTTGAACGCCGAGCGGACGCTGACCAAGATCATGCCGAAGCTGATCGAGCGGAACGGCCGCTGGCACGCGGTGCTGCCCGGCGAGCCCGGATTCGAGGAGGCCTGATGCAGCACCCCGCCTACGGCGAGCTCCGCCCGGTCACCTCCTACGCGTCGGTGCTGCTGGCCGAGAACCCGAACCCGATGACGCTCGACGGCACGAACACGTGGGTGCTGCGCGACCCGGACTCGCGCGAGTGCGTGGTCATCGACCCGGGCCCGGACGACGCCGAGCACCTGAGCCGGGTCGCCGACCACGGGCCGGTGTCACTGGTGCTGCTCACCCACCACCACGAGGACCACACCGCCGGTGTGGCGGAGTTCGTGCAGCGCACCGGGGCTCCCGTGCGCGCGCTCGACCCGAAGCTGTGCCACGGTGCCGAGCCGATCGCCGACCGGGAGCCGATCGACGCGGCAGGCCTGCAACTGCGGGTGCTGACCACGGCGGGCCACACGGCGGACTCGGTCTGCTTCGTCGCCGAGCACGACGAACCGGCGGTGTTCACCGGCGACAGCATCCTCGGCCGAGGCACCACGGTCGTCGCCCACCCCGACGGTCACCTGGGCTCCTACCTCGATTCGCTGCGCAAGATCGCGTCCCTACCGCCGGGCGTCCGCGCGCTTCCGGGCCACGGCCCGGAACTCGACGACGCCCGCGCGGCGGCCGAGCACTACCTCGACCACCGCAGGCAACGCCTCGCCCAGGTCCGCCAGGCCCTCGGGGACCTCGGCCCGGGAGCCACCCCGCGCCAGGTGGTCGAACTCGTCTACGCCGACGTCGACCCCGCGGTCTGGCCGGCAGCAGACCTCACGGTCCAAGCCCAACTCGCCTACCTCCACGACCACGACGACCTCTGACGGAACGGCGTCGACCCCGGCCTGGGCCGAGACCTGTTCGCGGACGTCAGACGAGCCCCGCCGGACTCCGCGCTCCCCGTCCGTTCCCGCGGTGAGCATGCGCGGAACCCAGCCCGACAGCGCCTCGCCTCAGCTGCTGGCGAGGGTGAGGTTGGTGCGGGTGGGGAGGAGGGTGTTGCGGCGGAGGTAGAGGACCGCGGCGAGGGCGGCTCCTGCTGCTCCGGCGACCAGGAACGCCGTCGGGGGCCCGGCGAGTTCGACGAGCTGACCGCTGATGGACTGACCGATGGCCGAGCCCAGCGTCACCGACGTGACCACCCAGCCGAACGCCTCCGCTGCGGTGCCGGGCGGGGCCGCGAACTCGACCGCGACCGAGTGGGCCGTCGACTGCGGGGTGATCAGGCAGCCCGCGACCAGCAGCATCAGCGCCAGGCCCAGCAGCGTCGACGGGAGCGCGAGCAGCGCGACCAGGCCCGCGAAGCCCAGCAGCAGCGCGGGCAGCCGCAGGTGCATCGGACGCGGCCAGGGGTGCACGCCGTAGACCACGCCGACCGCGACCGAACTGACCGAGGCCAGGCTCATCAACAGCCCGCCCATCGTCGGCTGACCCGCCTCGACGGCGGCGGCCGGGACCGCGACCTCGATGAAGCCGATCACCACGCCGAAGCCCAGCGCGGCCAGCGCGACCGTGCGCATCCCCGGAGCCGCGATCGCGCCCAGCATGGCGCCCGCGTGCTCGCTCGGTTCCGGCCGCTGCGTGCGGGCCGCGCGCGTCGAGGCGAAGCCGACGCTGCCCAGCACCATGCAGACCGAGCCGACCACGACGCCGGTGCCCGCCCACGGCATCGCGACCAGCAGGCCTGCCAGGCCCGGCCCGAGGATGAAGAAGACCTCGAGGCTGATCGCCTCGTAGGAGAACGCCGCCTCGCGGACGCGGCCCGCCGGCAGCAGGTGTCCCCACAGGGCGCGCGAAGCCGAACCGATGTTGGGCTGCAGCAGGCCCATCGCGAACGCGCCCGCCACCACCAGCGGTGTCGAGGCGTCCAGCTCGATCGCGGCCAGCGTCGCCACCACGGAGGCCGTGAACAGCGCTGAGGTGATGTACAGCGGCTTCGACGGGCCGATCCGGTCGACGATCCTGCCCTGCACGACCGAGCCCATCGCCACGCCGATCAGCTCGGCGGCCGAGACCGCGCCCGCGATCGCGAACGACGAGCTCTCCCGCTGCATGTACAGCAGCAGGGCCATGCCGATCATCGCGATCGGCAGCCGGCCCAGCAGTGAGGTCACGACGGGGGTGCGGGCTCCGGGCGTGGTCAGGGCGGCGCGGTAGTCGGCCAGCGACGTGGATGTGGACACGCGTACCAGTATGCCGATTGTGGTACGCCGGTACCAACCTGTTTTTCACCTGCTGGGGGCTGGCTGAGTGACGTTCATTACTCAGAACGGGTGATGTGTGCAACCGTCCCCTCGGGACACACGTCTTGGTTGGTGAAAGGGGGTTGCTGGACAGCACGGGCTTCCAGCATCTTCGAAGGGGAGACAACTCCACACAGACCCCTCCGGTGCCGAGGATTCGGGGCCGAAGCATCGGAGGACCGGGGAAGCGTGGTTAGTCGTCGGGGGACGAACCACGCGAATGTGAAGGGGCTGGAGCGCCACGTCGGGGGTGGCGCCCAGCCCCTTCACATGCTTGTTCGTGGGAAGCGGGTCAGCAGCCGCCTCCGCCGCCTCCGCCGTCGCCCCCTCCGAAGCCGCCCCCGCCGTCGCTCCCGGAGCCACCGCCGTCGAAGCTGTCCCAGCCGCCGTGGTGGCTGCCGCTGCTCGCGCTGGAGCCCAAGAACGAGCCGTCGGCCCGCTTGCGGCGACGGCCGTCGATCCGGTTGGACCTGCTCATCGCCGTCCGCACCGTCACCAGGAACGCGATCGCCAGGACGACTGCCACCAGCGCGATCAACATTGCGGAATTCATCCACAGACCCCTTTCGCCTCTGCGTCCTGCCGTTGGACGTGGCGGGGGTGACGCGGGTTGCGGTTGAGGCTCAACGTGAAATTCACGGACGCGCTACGACCGGCCGCGCGCACGCGAAGGACGCGCGTCGGCTGAAGAACCCGGGAAGGAGCCCCGGACTCTTCGGCCGACGCGCGTCAGCTTCGCGATATGTAGTGACGTCGCCGCTCAGCGAGCGCGGCGGGCCAAGCGCTCCGGATCCAGGATCAGCACGCTCTTGCCCTCAAGACGCAGCCAGCCGCGGTGCGCGAAGTCCGCGAGCGCCTTGTTCACGGTCTCCCGCGAGGCGCCGACGTACTGCGCGATCTCTTCCTGCGTCAGGTCGTGTGTGACCCGCAGCAGGCCCGCTTCCTGGCTGCCGAAGCGCTGCGCGAGCTGCAGCAGCGCCTTGGCAACGCGTCCCGGAACGTCGGTGAAGATCAGGTCGGCGAGCATGCCGTTCGTGCGGCGCAGGCGGCGAGCCACCACGCGCAGCAGCTGCTCGGCGATCTCCGGACGCGTGGCGATCCACTGCCGCAGAGCGCCGCGGTCCATGCTCAACGCGCGCACCTCGGTGACCGTGGTCGCGGTCGAAGTCCGCGGCCCGGGGTCGAAGATGGACAGCTCGCCGAACATGTCCGACGGCCCCATGATCGCCAGCAGGTTCTCCCTGCCGTCCGGGGATTTGCGTCCGAGCTTCACCTTGCCGGACTGAATGATGTAGAGCCGGTCACCCGGCTCGCCCTCGGCGAAAATCACGTGTCCGCGCGGGAACTCGATAGGTTCCAGCGACTGTGCCAGTGCCTCCGCCGCGGCCGGCTCCACGCCTTGGAAGATGCCGGCTCGGGCCAGGGTCTCGTCCACCTCGTCCCTCCATGTTGAGACGCGGCGGCTGTCTGTGGTGCCGGACCCGCGTCAGCGTGTCTGGCGATGTGCCGCCGATCACTACCAGTGATTCTAAGACTGGTCGCGCGAACGGCGAGTACGCAGCCTACCGGCGCGTCCCACCCTGCGTAGCTGGAAAAGCTCCAGCGCACGTCCAATACCTTGCCGGAACAGCGCCCGAACCTCATCAGGCCGGGCGTTCTCCAGCAACTCCTCCACCTCGTTCTCTTGCACCGCCACATGCCGCAGGCGGGCTTCCACGCGCTCCATGAAGAGCGTGAAGAACATGATCACGAGCGGTACGACGATGACGAACCAGGCAGCCATCATGGTGTGAATCCTCGCTCATACCTTCGACGCCGGTTCAACCGGGGGTCGATTCGCAGGGCCGGTGACAGTACCGCCACTTTCCGTGTCCGTGCTCCTCCGTAGTCTGGTGGGGTGCCGGAGCCTGCCCGAAACACCCGCGCCAAGTCCGCTGGAACATCTCCTGACCAGGTCGTACCCCGGTCCAGGAAGAAGGAGGAGACCCGGTTGGGGCTCGTCCGGCGAGCGAGGCGCATGCTGCGCGCCCTCGACGAAGCCTATCCGGACGCGCATTGCGAGCTCGATTTCAACACGCCTCTGGAACTGGCGGTCGCGACCATCCTGTCCGCCCAGTGCACCGACAAGCGGGTCAACGAGGTCACGCCCGCGCTGTTCCGCCGGTACCCGACGGCCGCGGCCTACGCCGGCGCCGAGCGGACCGAGCTGGAGGAGATGATCCGGTCCACCGGCTTCTACCGGAACAAGGCGGCGTCGCTGATGGGGCTGGGTGCCGCGCTCGTCGACAAGTACGGCGGCGAGGTCCCCGGAAAGCTCGATCAGCTGGTCAAGCTGCCCGGGATCGGGCGGAAGACCGCCAACGTGATCCTCGGCAACGCCTTCGACGTCCCGGGCATCACCGTGGACACCCACTTCGGACGCCTGGTGCGCCGGTGGGGCTGGACCGATCTGGAAGACGCCGTCAAGGTCGAGCACGCGATCGGCGAGCTGATCCCCCGCAAGGAGTGGACGATGCTGTCCCACCGGGTGATCTTCCACGGCCGCCGGGTCTGCCACTCCCGCAAACCGGCCTGCGGCGCGTGCCTGCTGGCCAAGGACTGCCCCTCCTACGGGGACGGGCCGACCGATCACGTGGAGGCCGCGAAGCTGGTCAGGGGTCCGGAGACGCCCCGGCTGCTGGAGCTGGCGGGCATCGTCGACGAGGTCCCGGACAAGACCATCGAGAGCCAGGCGGCCAAGGAGCCGGTGGCGTGAACCTCCGTGCCTACCGGTCCGAGATCCAGTGGACCGTCGTGGTCGTCGTGCTCGCCGTCCTCGCGGCGGTCGCGCTCTGGCCGCGCGACCACGAGCAGCAGGGCCCTTCCGCGGCTCCGCCGCCACCGGCGGAGCGGATCGATCCGCAGCAGCGCGCCGCCGCCGCGCTGGAGCCGTGCCCGGCCGGAACCGGCGGACCCGCCGAACTGGCGGGCACGACGCTGCAGTGCCTGGCCGACGGCCGACCCGTCGACCTGGCCGGGGCCGCCTCGGGCGGACCGACGCTGATCAACCTCTGGGCCACCTGGTGCGTTCCCTGCCGCACCGAGCTGCCCGCGTTGCAGGCCTACAGCACCGAGCCCGGAGCCGTCCGGGTGCTGGGCGTGCAGGTCGACAGCGGCGCGGCGGAAGGTCTTGACCTACTGCGCGCGCTCGGCGTTCACTTCCCGAACGTGCATGACGGCGACAACCGCGCGCGGGCAGCGCTGCGGTCTCCCAACGTGCTGCCGGTCAGCTACGTGGTGACCGCCTCCGGCGAGGTGCGGCGCATCGATCCACCGGTCGCGTTCGAATCCCCGCACGAGGTTCGGGCCGCCGTCGAACGAACCCTGGGGGGTCAGTGAGCGACAACGGACCGCTGGTCGATCCCGCTGACCTGCCCGAATGGATGCGGACGCTGGTCAAGCGCACCGCCGACCTCGACCCCGGGCACTTCGGCTGGCCGAGGGACTCGCCACCGTCCTCCGCCCGCGCCGCCGCGGTGCTGATCTTGCTCGGCGAAGGCGAGCAGGGCCCCGAGGTGCTGCTCCTGCGCCGCGCCGACGGGCTCAACTCGCACCCCGGTCAGGTTGCCTTCCCCGGAGGGGCGCTCGACGATGTCGATTCCGGGCCGGTGGACGCCGCGCTGCGTGAGGCCGTCGAGGAGGTGGGGGTGCGGGTCGAGGGCGTCCGGCCGGTGGCGACCCTGCCGGAACTGCACGTTCCGCACAGCGGTTTCCGGGTGACCCCGGTGCTCGCGCACTGGGTCGAGCCGTCGCCGGTCGCGGCGGTCGACCCGGGTGAGACCGCGGCCGTGGCCCGGGTGCCGATCTCCTGGCTCGCCGACCCGGAGAACCGGGTGAGAGTGCGGCTGAGCAGCGGAATGGCGGGTCCGGCGTTCTTGGTCCCGGGGATGCTCGTCTGGGGGTTCACCGGCGGGCTGCTGGCCGGACTGCTGGAACTGGCCGGTTGGTCGCGCAGCTGGAACCGGGCCGACGTGCGCGAGCTGGACGAAGCCTGGCGGGCGGCCGAAGAGGCCGACGACATCGGACTGGGGCGTTCCTGAGGGGTGGCGAAGACCTCCTTGGAAGCCCGGCTTGGCCGTTCTGTTGTCGAACCATGAGACGGTGGTGCGGCTGATCGTCCAGAGCGAGGGGTGAGTGGGTGAACTGGGTCGACCTGCTGGTGGTGCTGCTGGCACTGCTCGCTGCGGTCTCCGGGGCTCGGAGCGGTCTGGTCACCGCACTGCTGTCCTTCGTGGGCGTGTTCGTCGGGGCCGTGGTGGGGCTGAAGGTGGCGCCGCTGCTGCTGGACACCCTGGACAGCCCGGTCGCCCGGCTGGCCTTCGGCGTCGGCATCGTGGTCCTGCTGGTCGCCTTCGGTGAGACCTTCGGGATGTGGGCCGGCCGCGAGCTGCGGGACCGGATCACCTCGCCCCGGATCGCAGGGGTCGACAACGCGCTGGGATCGGTGCTGCAGTTCATCGCGGTGCTGGTGGTGGCCTGGCTGGTGGCGCTGCCGTTCACCTCGGCCACCGCGCTGCCCGGTCTGGCGGCGGCGCTGAGCCGTTCGCAGGTGCTCGGCGCGGTCAACTCGGTGATGCCCCCGCAGGCCAGGGCGTTGCCCAACGACCTGCGCGAGATGCTCGGGATGTCGGGCTTCCCGGAGGCCCTGGAACCCTTCTCGGAGACCCCGGTCGCCGAGATCGCGCCGCCCGACCCGGCGCTGGCCGGCAGCGAGGTGGTGCGCAACGCGCAGCTCAGCGTGGTCAAGATCCGCGGCAGGGCGACTTCGTGCGCCCGCGCGCTGGAGGGCACCGGCTTCGTCGTCGCGCCGCACCGGGTGATGACCAACGCGCACGTCGTGGCGGGTACCGATCGGGTGGCCATCGAGATCGGGCGCGGCGACTTCGAGGCCGAGGTCGTGATGTACAAGCCGGACGTGGACCTGGCGATCCTGGCGGTGCCGGACCTCGACGCCGAGGCGATGACGTTCGCCTCGCAGTCGGCTGACCCCGGCAACGACACGATCGCGCTCGGCTACCCGCTCGACGGGCCCTACACGGCTTCGGCAGGCCGCGTCCGGGAGCGCATCCGGTTGCGCGGGCCGGACATCTACGACAACGCGACCGTGGTCCGCGACGTCTACACGGTCCGCGGGCGGGTGCAGAGCGGCAACTCCGGCGGACCGCTGATCAACCCCCAGGGGGACGTGGTCGGTGTCGTCTTCGGTGCGGCCGTCGACGACCCGGAGACGGGCTTCGCCCTCACGGCCGACGAGGTCGCCGACGAGGTGGAGGCGGCTCCGCGGCTGGACACCCCGGTCCCCACGGGCAACTGCACGAACTGAACTGATCCCGGAGGCGCGGGCGGTCTTGGTCCCTCCATGATCGACGTCCTCTTCGTCCGGACAGTTCGGACCACAACCGCCCACCGGTGAGTTCCCCGCGCTCCCGAGCAGGGGCCTGAGGTGCGAAAAACCGCGGCGGACCTGGGTCCGCCGCGGTTTTCGACGTGGGTGTGAGCGCCCGATCCGTCAGCCTCCGGCCGGCTCCTCGGACTGGCGGCGCTTGGTGATGTTCTTGGTCTCCTTGAGGGACGCCATCGTGCGCTTCGGCGCGCTGAGCTTGCGGACCTTCAGGAAGCCGAGCAGCCCGAAGAGACCGGCGACCAGCAGCATCGCCAGGAAGACGATGCCGAACGAGGCCCAGCGCCACAGGCCGAGCGCGTTCAGGCCCTCCGCGGCGGTGAAGAACAGGAAGAACAGGCTGAAGCCCAGCACGCACAGCGCCAGGATGAAGAAGACGCTGCCCTTGAGGCCCTTCTTGACCTCACCGGCGATCTCGGACTTGGCGAGCTCTACCTCGGAGCGAACCAGCGTGGACAGGTGCGTCGTTGCGTCTTTGACCAACGCGCCGATGGACTGCCCGTCGGGAGCTGTGCCCTCCTCGGACAACGGGATGGAGTTGACCGAACTCCACTCCGCACCTTCGCGGCTGCCGTTGGTGCTCTTCTGGGCGCTGTTCACGCGAACCATCGTGCCACGGTAGATCACTCCCTTGCTCAGCGACTCGCGATGCGTTACCCGTGAGTGACATTCCCACCGGGCTCATCAGCGGCTTCGCCGTTGAACTTGCGTCCCCTGCGGACCAGCGCCGCAGCGGCCAGCAGCGAGGCGACCGCGGAGGCGATGAGCACCGCGGCCTTGGCGCGCTCGGCGGCCGCGCCCTCCAGCGCGAGTTCGGTGATGAGCAGGCTGACCGTGAACCCGACGCCGCCGAGCATCGCCAGCGCGCCCATGTCCATCCAGGACACCGAGCTCGGTTTGTCGCCGATGCGCAGCTTCACCGCGATGAACGACGTGACGAAGATGCCGACGAATTTGCCGACCACCAGGCCGACCATCACGCCGATCGCCACCCGGTCCTCGAACATCGACGTCAGGGCCTCGCCGTTGACGGGGACCCCCGCCGCGAAGAACGCGAACACCGGCACCACCAGGCCCGCCGACCACGGCTGCAACCGGTGCTCCAGCCGCATCGCCGGGGAAGCCCCTTCGTCGGGGTCGGTGCGGACGCGGGTGAGCAGGCCCAGCGCGACGCCGGCGATCGTGGCGTGGATTCCGCAGCTGTGCACCGCGATCCAGGTCGCGATGGCCAGTGGCACGTAGATCCACGGCGAGCGGATGCGCTTGTGCTGGAGGAACCAGTACAGCGCGCACAGCGCGACGGCGGCCAGCAGCGCCAGCAGGTTCAGGCCGGAGGTGAACACGACCGCGATCACGATGATGCCGCCGAGGTCGTCGACCACCGCGAGGCTGAGCAGGAACACCCGGGCCGCGGTCGGCATCCAGGAGCCGGTCAGCGCGAGGACGCCGAGCGCGAAGGCGATGTCGGTGGCCACCGGGATCGCCCACGCGGTCTCGTGACCGGGTGCGCCGATGCTGACCGCGAACGCCAGTCCGGCGGGCACGATCATCCCGCCGATCGCGGCGATCACCGGCAGCAGCGCGCTGCGGATGTTGGACAGCTCACCGATCACGAGCTCGCGCTTGAGCTCCAGACCGGCGACGAAGAAGAAGATCGCGAGCAGACCGTCCTTGGCCCACTCGCCGATGCTGAGGTCGAGGTGCAGCAGGTGCGGCCCGACCTCGAAGTCGCGGATCGCGGTGTAGAAGGCGCTCGCGGGGGAGTTGGCCAGCAGCAGCGCGATGGCCGCGGCGGCGAGCAGCACCATGCCGCCGACGGTCTCGGTGCGCAGGTAAGCGCCGAAGTCGAAGGTGCGGGCGCGGTTGCGGGCGTCGGACAAAGCGGCTCCGTTCGTGGACAGCACGATTCCGTCGCCGACCAGACTTCCCGGCACACCTGTAGCCGAGCCTAACATCCGTCTGGTCGATCACTTGCCCGCTCAAGCATCTCCGCGATGCTGTTCGCGCAGCTCAGAGCGGATGTGCAAAAAAATGGGAGGGCGCCCGCGCGATGCGGACGCCCTCCCACGAACTGCGTTGACGATCAGTCGTCGCCGGACTTGAGGCCCTTGGAGATGAGGTCCATGACGGAGGAGTCGGCGAGGGTGGAGACGTCGCCGACTTCGCGGTTTTCGGCGACGTCGCGCAGCAGGCGGCGCATGA
>NZ_JBFAPZ010000021.1:0-72986 GCF_040676935.1 Saccharopolyspora sp. NPDC049426
TAGGCCTTGTCGGCCAGCACCCGCTCCGGGCGGGTGCGCGGGCGTCCGCGTCCGCCACGTGCGACCCGGATCGCCTCCAGTACGGCGGTCATCTGGGGGCTGTCGGCGCGTTGACCGGCGGTAATCAGTAGCGATAACGGCTTACGGCCTTGTTCACAGGCCAGGTGGATCTTCGTGGTGAGCCCACCACGGGAGCGTCCCAGCGCGTGATCGGCCGGTTCGTCGCCGGGCGGTTCGACCTGCTCATCGGGCCGGGGGGCGAGCTCCGGCGGCGTGCTGGTGGGCCCGGTTGATCGTGGAATCCACTGACACCTGCCAGTCGATCAGGCCCGCCTGTTCCGCCCACGCCCGCAGCGCCGAGAGAATCCAGGGCCACACGCCCTCACGCTGCCAGCGGCGAAACAGCTGGTAGATCGACTGCCAATGCCCATAGCGTTCCGGCACGTCCCGCCACGGAGCACCGACCCGCACCCGCCACCGGACCCCATTGAGTAACTGCCGACGTGTCCACTTCGGACGACGTCCCACGACCGGCTGAGGCGGCAACACGCGCTGCAACGCCGCCCATTGCCGGTCCGTCAGATCCTTACGCGCGCCAACCGATACGCTTCCCACCGAGGTCTCCGGATAGATGTCGATCTTCTTGGTCGTTGATCCATCTACCGGAGACCTCTCTACTTCCCGACAGCACCCCTCGTTCCTAAACAGCTCCTAGGCGGATGAGGGCGTCCACCGCGTGTTCCGGGTCTGGGTCGCAGCCGGTCATGTCCATGGTCATGCCGCCTACTCCGTCGCCGTGGACGTTCTCGGCGCTTTCCCACGGGCGGACCAGGGGGCGGCGGCAGCCGAGGTGGATCGGGACCTCGCCCAGCCGGCCTGCGACGTTGAGGGTCAGGAAGGCGTTGCGGATCTGCTGGTCGAAGCCGACGTTGCCGGCGACCATGGTGATCGCGCGCAGGTCTGCTCGGGGGTCGAGGAGGCCGACGATCAGGGCGATGCAGTCGTCCTGGGCGGTGTCCGTGTCGATCACAAGAGGCACCTTCGGGGTCGTCATGTCGGCTCCTGTTCGGGCGGATGTCGGTCGCGACCGCAATACTCGCCCCGCGATCAACCGGCGCACCAGGGAGGCGACATGCCGACGCAGATCTCCACGTTCTTGATGTTCCAGAACGGCAAGGCCGAGGAGGCGATGAACTTCTACATCAGCCTGTTCGACGACGCCGAGGTGCTCGCCATCAGCCGTTACGGCCCTGGTGAGCAGGGGGCTGAAGGATCCGTGCAGCACGCCACGTTCACCTTGTGCGGGCGGCAGTACATGTGCATCGACTCGCCCGTGTCGCACGCCTTCGACTTCACGCCGTCGGTGTCGCTGTACGTCGACTGCGTCGACGAGCAGCAGCGGGACCGGCTCCACCAGGCGCTTTCCGAGGACGGCGGGGTGCTGATGCCACCGGACGACTACGGGTTCTCGCGTAAGTTCAGCTGGGTCAACGATCGGTACGGGGTTTCCTGGCAGCTCAACCTCCCGCACAACTGAGCGATCTTGCAACGCTAAGGTCTGCGCATCCGTTCCGATTCGATTGGGAGCCGATGACGACCGTCAGCGATCGCGCAGCAGAAACGCTCACCGTGCTTCGGCCGGACGTCCGGGAAGCCGCCGAGAACGCCGACGCCGCAGTTCTCCGCCCCGAAGACCAGTCCCAACTGGGCGAGGCCGATCGGGCGCGGATCGCGCTTCGCGTCGCGCTGGTCAACGAGTCCCCCTCCTACGCCGACTCGGTGGCCGTCGCGCTCGACGACGCCGAGGTCGTGCGGGACGTCGAGCGCTGGGGTGAGCTGCCCGAGTCGACGCAGGCGCTGCTGGCGCACTGCGAGCAGGTCGCGCTCGACCCGGCGGACGTGGGCGCCGACGAGATCGCCGAACTGCGGGAGCACTTCAGCCCCGCCCAGGTCGTCACCGCCACGCAGGTCGCCGCCTACGCGAGCTTCCGGGTGCGGTTGGAGAGCGGGCTGCGGCTGGTGGCCGGCGCCGGGGACGGTCCCGCGTCCCAGGCCGGTATCACCATCGAGGCCGGTGCGGCCGCCGACGGGTTCGCGCTGTCGACGCCCGACCAGGCGTTCCCGTCGATGCGGTGGGCGTCGCGGGTCGTGTCCGGCGGTGACTTCGTGGAGACCCTCAAGCTCGACGCCGGGGTGCTGTCGGCGCAGACCCTGCTGCGCGAGGCGATCATGACCGGTCACGGCGCTCTGGGCCGGGCTGATCGCGAACTCGCCGCGCTGGCGACCTCGCTGATCAACGGGTGCGGCTACTGCACGGCCGTGCACGGCAAGCGGCAGGTGGAGCTGTCCGGTGACCCGCTGACCGCCGTGGTGCTCGCCGAGGCCGGTCCCGCCGCCATCGCCGACGAGCGGCTGCGGGCCGTCGTCGACGTCGCCGGGGCCCTCACCTACACGCCGGCCGCGCTCACCGCCGCCGACGTCCGACGGCTGCACGCCGCCGGGCTCGGCGCCGACGACGTGCACGACCTGGTCGCCGTGTCGTCGATGTTCGCCTGGGACAACCGGCTGATCATGACCCTCGGCAACGCCGTGCGTTCCTAGTTCCTCCTGCGGATCGGCCTCTCTCGGGTGACAGTGGGGTGACCTGCGGCGTGTCGTGGCGGACCCGTCGGGGTAGTCGTTGCGTGCGGAAACCGAGGGAGGCTCCCCATGGTTCAACTCACGACCGAGCCAATGATCGTCAAAACCCCTGCCGGAGAGCTCGAAGGGGACCTTGTGATGCCACCGCCTGCACGGGCGGTGGTTTTGTTCGCGCATGGTTCCGGCAGCTCACGGCGCAGTCCGCGCAACCGCGCGGTCGCCGAGTCCCTGCACAACGCGGGCTTCGGCACCCTGCTGCTGGACATGCTCACGCCTGACGAGGCGTCGATCGACCAGCGAACGCACGAGTACCGGTTCGACATCGACCTGCTGGCCGAGCGGCTCACGCCCGCCATCGACGCGCTCGGCTCCTGGCAGGCCACGCGCGGCATGCCGGTCGGCCTGTTCGGCGCGAGCACGGGCGCGGCCGCGGCGATGAAGGCCGCCGCGCGTCGTCCGGACCGGGTCAACGCCGTGGTGTCGCGGGGTGGTCGTCCCGATCTCGGAGGCGACGGGCTGGCCGAGGTGCAGGCCCCGACGCTGCTGATCGTCGGCGGCGACGACCGCGAAGTGCTCAACCTCAACCGGCAGACCGCCGAGCTGCTCACCTCATTGCCCCTGACCGACGTCAAGATCGAGATCGTGCCGCACGCAGGGCACCTCTTCGAGGAGCGCGGAGCCCTGGAGAAGGTCGCCGAACTCGCCGACCGGTGGTTCTGCAAGTACCTCGGTGCCGGGCACAGCAAGCAGACCGGCCCCGACGGCGGTCACTTCAAGCCGCCGGAACCCCGTCGCCGGCCGCCGATGATGTAGTCCTGCACCGCCTGGTAGCCGGGCACGTCCGCCGCCGTGGCACCACCCGCGCGGATCTCCCGCGCCGTGGTGACCGCGGCGTGCAGGGCCGCTCGGTAGAGGAACGAGCCGGTGCTGATGCGCGCGACGCCCAGGGCGGCCAGCTCCTCGATGCTCTGGCCCGGCTTGTAGAGGACGTTGACCGGGACGTCGACCGCCTCGACCAGGGCTCGGACGTCGTCCTCGGCGCTGATGCCGGGGACGAAGACGCCGCTGGCTCCCGCCCCGGCGTAGCGGCGGGCTCGTTCCAGCGCGTCGGGCAGGGACGGGTTCGGGTTGAGCCAGTGGGTGTCGGTTCGGGCGTTGAGGAACAGGTCCGGAGCTCGGTCTCGGATCGCTGCGATGCGCTGCTCGTGGAGGGCCGGGTCGCAGAGCTCGTCCTCGATGTTGATGCCCGCGATGCCGAGATCGGCCAGTTCCGCGGCGAAATCGCCGATCTCGGCCGGGCTGAGGCGGAAACCGGCCTCGATGTCGACCGTGATCGGGACGGGCAGCCCGACGATCTTCTTCGCGAGGTCGAGCGTCTCGTCCCGCGTTCCCCCGCTGCCGTCCGGCACGCCGTGAACCGCCGCGACGCCGAGACTCGTGGTGCCGATCGCGGCGAACCCCGCATCGGCCAGCGCGGCGGCGGAGGCGAAGTCCCAGGCGTTGGGCAATAGCAGCGGCTCGGCACTTTCGTGCAGTGCGTGGAAGTCCATGCGCCGCACCGTAGAGGCCGGGGCCGACACGCCGCGCCTTCGCCCGTCGGGGTGAGGAAATTCGAATTTCGCGCGAAATTCGAACGGCCGACCCCGTCGGGACACAGCCTTCGGAGCAAGGCCTGGTCCGGGCGGCGGTGTCTCAGGGCGGCTTCCCTGCAGCTTGCCCTTGGGGCGGCGGTTGCTCGGGTGGGGTTCTCGTCAGCGGGGCATGCGGCGCCAGATGGGCTGGGGGAGGTAGTGCATGGCCGCGAAGACCCAGCGGAGGATGCCGGGGACCCAGACGACCCTGCGGCCTCGGTGGAGGGCCTTGTCGGTGGCGTCGGCGACCTGGTCCGGCGTCGACGACCAGGGGGCCGGGTCCATGCCGGTGGTCATCCGGCCGATGACGAAGCCGGGCCGGACGATCAGCAGCGACACACCGCTGCCCACCAGGGCGTCGGAGAGGCCGTTGGCGAAGCCGTCGAGGCCGGCCTTGGCGGAGCCGTAGACGTAGTTGGCGCGGCGGACCCGGACACCGGCGACCGAGGAGAACACCACGATCTGGCCGTGACCCTGCTCGCGCAGCAAGTTCGCCAGGTGCGTGAGGACGTTGACGTGGGCGACGTAGTCGATGTGCACGACGTCGACCGCGTGCGCGGCCTCGGACTCGGCGCGCTGCTGGTCACCGAGGATCCCGAAGGAGATGACCGCGGTGCCGATCGGGCCGTGCTCGTCGGCCAGGTCGCGCAGCAGCGCTTCGTGGGTGTCCAGCCGGGCGGCGTCGAACTCGACCCGCACGACCTCGTCGGCACCTGCTTCGAGCAGCGCCGACTCCTGCTCGTCGAGGTCCTGCGAACGCCGGGCCGCGAGGATCACCTTGCCGTTCCCGCGCCGCACCAGGCGGTCCGCGACCGCCACGCCGATCTCGCTCCGGCCACCCAGGATCAGTACCGCTCCGCTCATCGCGGTCATCCTGCCACTACCCCGGCAACACCCGGTGCACCCCCGGTGGCTTGCCGGGCAACGTTTTCCGGTTTCCCGCACGGGCGCGGCCGGTTCAGTCGCGCAAGTCACCCGCACCTCAAACAGAGGGCTGTTTACCGGCTGATGCCCCCGGCATACTCTTAGTACGAGATCATTCCCCCACGAAGGCAACCGAGCGGATCCCTCTCATGGCTGACGCCCACCCGCAGATCGACACCACCAAGCCCAGCATCGCGCGCGTGTACGACGCGTTCGTCGGCGGCAAGGACAACTTCGAGGTCGATCGCGAGGTATTGCGGCAGATTCAGCAGCTCGCCCCGGAAGCCATCCAGGTCGGCAGGCAGTGCCGCGCTTGGCTGATCCGCGTCGTGCGCTTCATGGCGGGCAACGCCGGTGTCGACCAGTTCCTCGACCTGGGATCGGGCCTGCCGACCGCGGAGAACACCCACCAGGCGGCGCAGCGGATCAACCACGAGACGACGGTCATCTACGTCGACAACGACCCCTCGGTCGCGGCGCACGGCCGCGCGCTGCTGGAGGAGAACGAGTTCACCCACTTCGCGGTCGCCGACCTGCGCGATCCCGAGGAAGTGCTCAACCACGAGTCGGTCCGCAAGTACCTGGACCTGGACCGCCCGGTGGGGTTGATCCACAGCAACACGCTGCACCACGTCACCAACGACGAGAACCCCGCGGCGATCATGCGCACCTACCTCGACGCGCTGACCTCCGGCTCGTACCTGGCGATCTCGCACCTGCACAACCCGGGCGACGGCAGCTCCCGCGCGCAGCTCGCCGAGGAGTCGCAGGTCAAGTTCAACTCGATGATGGGCAGCTGCTACTACCGCAGTCGCGAGGGCATCCAGGAGCTGTTCGCCGATCTGGAGATGATCGAGCCCGGCCTGGTCAACCTCTTCGACTGGTGGCCGGACGGCCCGCGCCTGACCGAGCCCTCGGACGGCGAGTACAACCTGCTCGGCGGCGTCGGCCGGAAGCGCTGACGCCGGAACTCGGCACGAAGGGCGCCTTTCCGGGTTCGGTGGCGATTCCTCGGTCGGAAACCGCCACCCTTGACCGCAAAGGCGCCCGGTCGAGCTCACATGGCCTGGCGCGAAGTCCAGTGCCGCATCGCGTGTTCCACGAGCGCGATCAGGGTGCGCTTGGTGGATTCCCGGTCCCGGGCATCCACCGGGCCGATCGGCACCTCAGGCCCGATCGCCATCGCTTCCCGCACCTGTTCGAGCGAGTGCAGCATCTGCCCGTCGAACATGTTCACGCCCACCAGGTAGGGCAGGCCGCGGTCCTCGAAGAAGTCGATCGCCGAGAACGAGTCCGCCAGCCGGCGGGTGTCGACCAGCACGACGGCGCCGATGGCACCGCGCACCAGGTCGTCCCACATGAACCAGAACCGCTGCTGCCCGGGAGTGCCGAACAGGTAGAGGATCAGGTCCGAGGCCAGCGAGATGCGGCCGAAGTCCATGGCGACCGTGGTGGTGGTCTTGTTCGGAGTCGCGTCGAGGTCGTCGACGCCCTTGGAAGCCTCCGTCATGACCGCTTCGGTGGTCAGCGGAACGATTTCCGAGACCGAACCGACGAACGTCGTTTTGCCCACACCGAACCCGCCCGCGACGACGATCTTCGCCGACGTCGAGCTGGTGCCACCCCGGTTGGCAGCCTCCGGCATCGAGCCGAGCTGGGGTGCGCTATAGCCGACGGAGTCCACTCAAAACCCTTTCCATCAACATCATGTGTGGTGCGCTACCGCTTTCGCTCACCGTGCTGTGCACGGTGATCAATCCGAGTTCGGCCATGTCGGCCAGCAGCACGCGGGCGACCCCGATCGGCACCGACAGCAGTGCCCCCACCTCGGCCACCGAACGCGGTTGCTGGCACAGCTCGGCGATCGACTGGTGCTCCAGCCGGACCGGTGCGCCGGGTCGGTAATTCTCGCCGACCGAAACCAGGGTCTCGATGGCCAGTTCGTAGTTCGACTTCGTCCGGCCGCCGGTCCAGGTGTAGGACCGGATGCTGGAGGCTACGGGAGCTTCGGGAACGGCGTCGGCAGGGTCCTGCGACACCGTCCTGGCACGCTGGTCCAGCTCATGGTCCTGCGGCGATTCCGGCTCCTCGCGCCCCTTGCGCTTGTCCCGCTTGGGCTTGGCGCCGAACGTGAACGCGTTGACGACATCGGCGAAGCTGTCATCGCCCGAGTTCTGCCGTCTTCGGTCTCGACGTGGGTATTCCGAGCGTCTGCTCATCGCGTCCTCACACCAGTTGACCCGACACAGCGCCCGCGCTGTTCTGCAGCTGGGTGCGGATCTCCGGAGTGAGCATCTGGCCGACGCGCTCGACCAGCATGGTCATCTCGTACGCGATCAGCCCCATGTCGCACTGCGGAGCGGCGAGCACCGTCAGGCACGAACCGTCGCTGATGCCCATCTGCAGCAGGGTGCCCCGGTCCATCTCCACGATCGTCTGCACGACCCGGCCGGCCTCGAAGCACTTCGCCGATCCCTGCGTCAGGCTCAGCAGACCAGAGGCCACAGCGGCGAGCTGATCGGCACGATCCCTGGGCAGCGTCGCCGAAGCGGTCAGCACCAGTCCATCAGCCGAGACCACGATCGCGTGCGCCACTCCCTGCACGCGTTCGGTGAAGTCCGTGATCAGCCAGCCGAACCTGCGGGAAATAGTCTGTGCGCTCATGCAACCTCCTGTTCGTTGCCGAGATGATCACGTGTCTTCTCGCGTGTGTCCACCACTCAGCCCTCGTCGGTCATCCGGTGCCGGCCACGGCTGACGCCGCCTTGGAAGTCGGACAGCCTGCTGCGCAACGCGTTCGGGTCGCGCTGGAGCCGTCGTGGCTGGCTCGGCTGCTGGGACTGGTTGGACACGCTTCCCGGGACCAGGTTCGCCTTCGGCTTGCGCCGGGGCAGCCCGGCGCTGGTGAACGACGTCTCCTGCGGGTTCGCCGCGGCTTCCGCCGCCTCGCGGGCCTTGTCCGCGGCGAAGTCCCAGGCTTGCGCCTCCGGGGTCTGCGGGATCCAGGGCTGGGCCTGGGGCAGTTCGGGAGCCTGCTCCGAGGAGTCCGGGGGCCACGGCTTGAACGCCGACTCCGGGTCGGTGTGGCCGAACTGGACCCCGTTGTGCGCCAGCTGCTTGCTGATGTCCTCGGCGCTGCGGCTCTTGGGAGCTTCCTCGGCGGCGGGTTCAGCGGCGGCCCGGTTGCGCGGCTTGCGCTGCGGCAGACCGGACGAGGTCAGCTGCGGCTCGTCGTCCTCGGCGGGCTTTCCGGAGGTGAACAGCGCGGAGTCGCCGTCCTTGGTCTCCGGCCAGTGGAACTCGCCGGTCTCCGAGATCGAGTCCGACGCCGCGGGCATGAACCACTGCCCCGCCAGGTCGTTCCGGGCCGGTTCCTCGGCGGGCTCCTCGGTCTCCTCCCGGGTCACGGGCCGGTCGTAGTCCAGCGAGGAACCGAAGAAGCTGTTGGTCTGCGAGTCCTCACCCCCGGCCGGCGAGAAGAAGTCGTTGGCCTGGCCGGAGCCGGAGTCGAAGAAACCGCTCCCGTCGAACTGGCCCGAGCGCTCGGCCTGGTCGTGGGGGAAGACCGGCTCGAACAGGCTGGTCGGCGCGTTGGCGTTGTACTCCTCGTCGCCGTGCGCCAAGCCCTGTTCGTCGTCCTGGGCCAGGACCGGCTCGTGGGTCTGCCAACCGTCGTCCTCGGGCCGGTCCTGGTCGGGAACCCGCTGCGGTAGCGGCGAACCCGCGCCCGGGAACGAGGTCTGCAATCCCGGCAGCGAGTGGCCGTTGACCTGCGCGGGCGGCGCTGACGGCGGCATCTGCGACTGGCCGCTCGGCTGGGCGGAGACCACGTGCTCGGCCGGGACCAGGACCGTGGCGCGCACGCCCTCGACGTCGGGACCGCCGTGCAGCTCGACGCTGATGCCGTGCCGCGCGGCCAGGCGTCCGGCCACGAACAGGCCCATCCGGCGCGAGGTCGAGATGTCGTCCTCGGCGACGCGGGCGAGCCGCTGGTTGGCGGAGGCCAGGTCGTCGTCGCCCATGCCGATGCCGTTGTCGAGGACGTCGAGTACGACCGTGCCGTCGCCGGACTGGTAGCTGGAGACGGTCACGACGGTGTCCGGCGCGGAGAAGTTCGCGCCGTTGTCCATCAGCTCGGCGACCAGGCGCACCAGGTCGCTGGCGGTGTTGCCGCGCAGCTTCACCGACGGGGTCGGCTGCACCGCGATCCGCGGGTACTGCTCGATCTCCGAGACCGCGGAACGCAGCACGTCGGCGAGGTCGGTGGGCTGGGTGAAGCGGCGGGCCAGGTCGCTGCCGGAGAGGACCATGAGGTTCTCGTTGTTCCGGCGCATCCGGGTCGCGAGGTTGTCGAGCTGGAAGAGCCTGGCCAGCTGGTCGGAGTCTTCCTCGTCCTGCTCCAGCTCCTCGAACAGGCGCAGCTGGCGTTCCAGCAGGGCCTGACTGCGGCGGGACACGCTGACGAACGCGTCGCTGTAGCCGCGGCGCAGGTCGGCCTGCTCGACTGCCAGGCGCAGCGCCTGCCGGTTGACCTCGTCGAAGGCCCGCGCCACCTGGCCGACCTCCTCGGTGGTGTTGACCGGCAGCGGCGGCACCTCGGCCTCCGCGCCCTTGCCCTCGCGGACCGCGGTGACCGCCGAGGGCAGGTCGTACTCGGCCGCGTCCAGCGCGCCGATCCGCAGTTCGCGCAGCGAGCCGAGCAGCTGGCGGGTGATCATGATGATCACGCCGGCGGCGGCGATCAGCGAGGCCAGCAGCATCACCGAGTCCCACCCGGCGCGGTCGCTGGCGTCATCGGCCAGGCCCTGCGCGATGGTGCGAACCTCGTTCGCCAGCTCGCCGCGACCGCCTTCGATGGTCGCCGCGGAGCCGTCGCTGGTGCTGTTCCACGCCTCGCGCTCGACGGAGAAGCCCCGGCTGGACTTGCTGTCGGTGCTCTCCAGAACGATCACACCGAGCATCTGGTTGCGCTGCACGATCGCCGGGACCTGGAGCTGCTCCGCGAGGCGCTGCTGCCAGTGCTTGGCCACACCGGAGCTCGCGTCGTTGATCTTCGACAGCAGTCGGGCGCGGGAACCGGAGAGGTTGTCGAGCGTGGGTGCGTCCAGCGAGCCGTCCCGCAGCCCGGACAGCACCAGCGCCTGCTGGAGCCGGACCTCCTCGGTCAGGCTGAGCAGGTCGGTCAGCGCGGTCGCGGTGCTGGAGATCTGGGGGTCGGCGACGCTGGTGGTCAGCGCGCGGTCCAGCGCGAGCGCCGCGCGCACGGCCTGGCTGTAGGCGCCGACGGCCTGCATAGCGGTGACCCGCTTGGCCTGGACGCCGGCGCGCACCGCGGCCAGTCCGTCCAGCGCCTTGCGGGTCTCGGCGAAGCGCTCGTGGACGACGTCGGTGTAGACGTCGTTCTCGGTGAGGATGACCCGCAGGTTCTCGGCCGCCTTGTCGGTGGCTCCGACCTGCTCGGTGAAGGTGCCGATGTCGCCGTCACCGACGAGGTTCTCCACTGCGTGGTTTCGCTCCAGCTGCAGACCGCTGGTCAGCGGTTCCAGCTGGTCTTCGGCGTCGAGCACCTGCGCGACCCGGCCGTACTGATCGGCCTGGTCGACCTGCCACTGGATCTGACCGACACCGAGCGTGATCGCGAACAGCACGGGGACCAGCACGACGGCGGCCAGCTTCGTGGGCAGCGACCAGTTGCGCCACTGCAGGAAGCCGGCGGACCGCCGGTCCCCGCTCACGAGCGATCTCCCTGTGCGTCTCCGCGCTGGTCAAGCAGGCGTGTCGAACAAAGCGTAGGCGAACGGCGCATGCGTGCGGTCCCGCAATCGTCGTGCTGATGGTCTGGGGTGAAAGGCAGGCCTGCCGGGAGGGCGCGGGGTCGGCGAACCAACGCGAGACTCCCTGCCTTCACGATCTCAACGATACTCAGCGTCACCAATGACTTCCCCGGCCGGTACATTCCGGACACTGGTATCGAACCGTGACCCTTCCCGTTCGCACGACTACCTCTCAGTGCCCAAGCACTATATGCCCCTGCCGCAAGGAAAGCACCGGGGGCTTTTTCGCAATGCGCTACGCCAAACAGGCGAGATCACGCCGAGTGTTCAATCAGTTCGGGAGCGCTTCACGCAATTTCACCCGTTCGGGCTAAAACAACCT
This sequence comes from Saccharopolyspora sp. NPDC049426, assembly GCF_040676935.1. Lineage (NCBI taxonomy): Bacteria > Bacillati > Actinomycetota > Actinomycetes > Pseudonocardiales > Pseudonocardiaceae > Saccharopolyspora > Saccharopolyspora sp. NPDC049426. Next base: position 11,352 of record NZ_JBFAPZ010000021.1, read on the forward strand.
CGGAACTCTTCCCCGAGAGAGGCTGTAACGCCTGGTCAGCGACTTTCGATCTTCAAGAGGCAGGTCCCTGACCTGGCCTTACCCGCCAGTAACCGAGAGTCGCCCACCCGTCGCGGACTCCCGGCTCCGGCCCTGCTCAGACGGGTGAAATGGAAGACCGCAGGTGGTGCTCCCCACAGTGTCGATAGCGGTAGAACAGTGATAAGAATTGCCCGCCTCCGCCAGCTCGGCGACCCCGGCCGGCACACCCTGAAGCCCCAGGAAGGATGCATGAGCAACGCAACGCAATCCGCGCTGCGCGGTTCCCCCCGCGAGCCCGGAAATCAACGCGCGGCGTTCGGCGGAATCGAGAAGAGCGCGGTTCGCACAACCGCCGACCGGCCCGATTTCACCGCAATCCAGCAGAGCGCCGAATTCCGCAGCCTCCGCCGTCGACTTAAATGGTTCGTTTTCCCCGCGACGGCGTTTTTCCTCATCTGGTACTTGGGCTACGTGGTGGCCGCGGCGTACTTCCCCGAGGAGATGGCGAAGCCCGTCGTGGGCGACGTCAACGTCGGATTGCTGCTGGGAATCGGGCAGTTCGTGACCACCGTCGGGCTGACCACCCTCTACGTCAGGTTCGCCCGCCGCCACATCGACCCGCGCGTCGACGAAATCCGTGAGCAGGCCGGAGAGTTCGACCGATGAACCTTGCCCAACCCAACGTCATCCCCGACGACAGCGTCATCATCAACACCAGCGTCTTCGCGGCGTTCGTGCTGATCACGCTGTTCATCGTCTACCGCGTCAGCAACCGCGGCACGGCCAGCGACTACTTCGTCGCAGGCAGCGCCTTCAGCGGGGCGCAGAACGGCATCGCGCTGTCCGGTGACTACCTGTCGGCCGCGTCGTTCCTCGGCATCGCCGGCGCGATCGCCATCTACGGCTACGACGGCTTCCTCTACAGCATCGGCTTCCTGGTCGCATGGCTGGTCAACCTGCTGCTGCTGGCCGAACGCACCCGCAACACCGGCCGTTTCACCATGGGCGACGTGCTCAGCTTCCGGATGAAGCAGCGCCCGGTGCGTGCCGCGGCGGCGACGTCCACCCTGGCCATCACGATCATGTACATGATCGCCCAGATCGCCGGCGCCGGTGGTCTGGTGGCGCTGCTGCTCAACGTGCACGGCGACTTCGGACAGATGCTGGTGATGGTCGGCGTCGGCGCCGTCATGATGGTCTACGTGCTGGTCGGCGGCATGAAAGGCACCACGTGGGTGCAGATCATCAAGGCCACCATGCTCGTGCTGTGCGCCGTGCTGATCACGATCTTCCTGCTCGGCAAGTTCAGCTACAGCATGTCCGAGCTGCTCCGGGCCGCCGCTGACAACAACCCGCACGGGCGCGCGATCTTCGCTCCCGGTGCGCAGTACGGCAAGTCCGACATGACCAAGCTGGACTTCGTCTCGCTGTCGCTGGCACTGGTGCTCGGCGTCGGTGGTCTGCCGCACGTGCTGATGCGCTTCTACACCGTTCCCAACGCCCGCGAGGCGCGGCGTTCGGTGGTGTGGGCGACCTGGACGATGGCGATCTTCTACCTGTGCACGCTGATCATCGGCTACGGCGCGAGCGCCCTGGTCGGCAGCGACGCGATCCTGGCCGCACCCGGTGCGGAGAACTCGGCCGCACCGCTGCTTGCCTACCAGATCGGCGGCACTGTCCTGCTGGGCGTCATCTCGGCCGTCGCCTTCGCCACCATCCTGGCGGTGGTCGCGGGCCTGACGCTGACAGCATCGGCGTCGTTCGCGCACGACGTCTACGCCAGCGTGGTCCGCGGCGGTGAGGTCGACTCCGACCGGGTGGTGTGGGTGGCGCGGATGACGGCGCTGGTCATCGGCGTGGTCTCGATCGGCGGCGGCATCCTGGTGATGGGTCAGAACGTGGCGTTCCTGGTCGGACTGGCGTTCGCCTTCGCCGCCTCGGCCAACCTCTCCACGCTGCTGTACACGCTGTTCTGGAAGCGGTTCAACACCACCGGCACGCTCTGGGGCATCTACAGCGGGCTCATCTCCTGCCTGCTGCTGGTGGCCTTCTCGCCGGTCGTGTCGGGCTCTCCGGATTCGATCATCCCGAGCGTGGACTTCGCGTTCTTCCCGCTGAAGAACCCGGGCATCGTCTCGATCCCGATTTCGTTCCTGTTCGCCGCCATCGGCACCTTCGTGGGCAAGTCGGAGCAGGACGTCGAACGTCAGGCCGAGATGGAGGTCCGCTCCCTCACGGGAATCGGCTCGCGCAGCGGCTGACCTGCGCGAAAAGCGTTCGAAGGGCGCTGGCGGACCGAGCGGTCCGCCAGCGCCCTTCGTCGTCGCGGACCGGGTCGATGTTGGGCGTGGGCTCACTCACCCGAGGTGTTGCCGAGCGAGTTCCGACCGCTGCGCGTCACCGGTCTTCGTGCGTGCCCCGCACGAATTCGTCTTACCCGATCGGATACTGCTGGAATCGGGTTCCGGTCAATAAACTGGGAACCGTCCCGACCAACGCAGAACTTCGCCGAAAATCCGGTCGAGAAGCGAGCTGGCGGGCCAAGGGGGTTGTGATGCGCAAGCTTCGGAATGCCCTGTTAGGCATGGCGGTGGCCGCGATCGTGCCCATCTCCGGGCTCGGAACTCACATCGCGACCATCGCCCTCGAAATCAGAGATGTCCTGGTCCAGGCCGCGCACGCGGCTCCTGAGCAGGACACCACCGACTTCCTCGCCTTCGGCACCCGGATCCGCTCGGAACCCGGCACGACCGCCTCGGTGCGAGGAATCGGAAATCCCGGGGACACCGCGACGATTCACCGCAGGGTGATCGGCGAAACCATTGTCTGCGGGGACGGACGAGCCGTTTCGGAATGGCTCGACGTGACCAATGAGCGCAGCCAGATTTCAGGATTCGTGAGCGGCTGCTTCATTTGATTCCCTTTTTCAGCCCACCGCCGCAGCTGCGGCCCTTCCGGCCTGCCTGCCCGAGAACAGGCAGCCACCGAGGAAGGTGCCTTCCAGGGCTCGGTATCCGTGCACGCCGCCGCCACCGAAGCCGGCGACCTCTCCGGCCGCGTAGAGTCCCTCCAGCGGCGTCACCCCATCGGTGAGCACCCGGCCGTCCAGGTCGGTCTCCAGGCCGCCGAGGGTCTTGCGGGTCAGCAGGTTGAGCTTCACCGCGATGAGGGGCCCGGCCGCCGGGTCCAGCAGCCGGTGGGGCTCAGCCACCCGGATCAGCCGGTCCACCGCGTAGCGACGGGCCTCCCGGATCGCGTTGATCTGCAGGTCCTTGCCGAGCCCTGAGGCGACCTGGCGGTCCCGCTCGACGATGGTGCGTTCGAGCTCGGCGGCGTCGATGTGGCCGTCGCCGAGCTCGTTCATGCCCTCGGCGAGTGCGGCGACGCTGTTGCGGACGATGAAGTCCTCACCGCGCCGCACGAACTCCATCACCGGTCCGGGGGTCGCCCCGCCGCCGCGCTGCAGCAGCTGGCGGACGCTGCGGCCGGTGAGATCGGGGTTCTGCTCGGAGCCCGACAGGGCGAACTCGCGGCTGATGATGCGCCGGTTGAGCACGAACCACGTGTGCTCGTGGCCGGTGCCCATGATGTGCTGCAGCGTTCCCAAGGTGTCGAATCCGGGGAACAGCGGTGCGGGCAGCCGGTTGCCGTTCGCGTCCAGCCACAGCGACGAGGGGCCGGGCAGGATGCGGATGCCGTGCCTGGTCCACACGGGAGCGTAGTTGCGGATTCCCTCGGTGTAGTGCCACATCCGGTCCGGGTTGATGATCCGGCCACCGGTCTTGGCCACCACTTCGAGCATCCGCCCGTCGACGTGGTCGGGAACTCCGGCGATCATGTTCTTCGGCGGCTTGCCCAGGCGCTTGGGCCAGTTCTTGCGCACCAGCGGGAGGTTCCCGCCGATGCCGCCGGAGGTGACGACCACCGCCTGCGAGGCGAGTTCGAACTCCCCCTTGGTCTTTCGGGGACTCGGCTGACCGCGTTCGGCGTCGCTGGGGATGAGCACCTTGCCGCGCACGCCGGTGACGGCTCCGCCGGTGGTGACCAGTTCGGTGACGCGGTGCCGGAACCGCAGCTCGACGAGGCCCTTGGCCTCGGCCTCGCGGACCCGGCGGAGGAACGGTTCGAGCACGCCGGGGCCGGTGCCCCAGGTGACGTGGAAGCGCGGCACCGAGTTGCCGTGGCCGTAGGCGAGGTAACCGCCGCGTTCGGCCCACTGCACGAGCGGGAAGAACTTCACGCCCTGCGCGGTCAGCCACGCGCGCTTCTCGCCGGAGGCGAAGTCGACGTACGCCTCGGCCCACCGGCGGGGCCAGTGGTCCTCATCGCGGTCGAAGGCCGCGGTGCCCATCCAGTCCTGGAGGGCGAGTTCGTGCGAGTCGCGCACGCCGAGCCTGCGCTGCTCCGGGGAGTCCACCAGGAACAACCCGCCGAAGGACCAGTGCGCCTGACCTCCCAGGGAAGCCTCGGGTTCCTGGTCGACGAGCACCACGCGGCGACCGGCATCGGCCAGTTCCGCAGTGGCGACCAGGCCTGCCAGACCCGCGCCCACCACGATCACATCAGCGTCCAGCGCCATCGCCGACCTCCGCTATTACCGACGGGTAGTGGTGGACTTTATACCTCAATCGTGGTGTATCCGGCAGGGAGCGCGAGTCGATCTCCGGGTGTTCCGGAATCGCTCTCCACGCCTGAGGAACCACCCATAGGTGGTGTATCCGGCCAATTCGCTGGAAACGCTTCCGCGGTGCCGTCAATCTTGCTCCAACGCGGCGATCGACGCCGCACCCGGAACGAATCCCACTCCAGCGAAAGGGTTTCCGCCATGTCCTCCTACGTCCTTCCCCGGTCGGCCGCCGGTCGGCTCCGATCCCGCTGGCCGCTCGCGCTGGGGCTGGTGCTGACGGCGGTGCTGTCGCTGGCAGCACTGCTGGCCGGCCCACCGGCCGACGCCGAGGTGAGCCGGAACAGTTGTCCCGCAGGGTCTTTCTGCGTCTGGCCCGAGACCGGGTTCGGCGGTCAGTCGCGCGAACTCGCGCTGCGGGCCACCGGGGTCGAGCAGTGCGTCACGCTCGAAACCGGCTGGGAGGCGAAGTCCTTCGCGAACAACACCGGCCATCCGGTGACCGTCTACCAGGATCCGCACTGCGATGAGGAAGCCGACTTCGACACCCACCCATCAGGATCGCAGACCCCGCAGGCCGGTTACGTGGCTCGGGCCATCCAGGTCTGGAGTCACTGACCGCGGCCGGTCAGGCCCCGCACCAGGTCCAGGAGTCGTTCGGCGGAGTTCTGCCAGGTGAACTTCGCCGCCTGGGTCCGGGCCGCCGCGACCAGGTCGGCGCGGGCGTCTGCGTCCTCCAACGTCCGCACGGCATCGGCGAAGTCCTTCGGCCTCCCCGACTCGAAGAACTTCGCGTGCCCACCGGTGACCTCGTGGAAGATCTCCAGATCGCTGCAGACCACCGGCGTCCCCGCGTTCATCGCCTCGATGACCGGCAACCCGAAGCCCTCGTCCCGAGAGGCGGTGACCAGCGCGCTCGCCCGAGCCAGCAGCTGCTGGTACTCGTCCTCCCCGATCCCCCGCCAGAACACCACGTCCGCTCCCGGCGGCAGCTGGTCGCGCAGTTCGGCCTCGCGCTGCGGTGCGATCCGGCTGACCAGGTGCAGCCGGTGTCCAGGAAGGAAAGCCATGCCCGCCAACAACGTTTCCACGTCCTTGTACGGCATGAACGAACCCATGTACACCAGCTCGCGCGGACCTCCACCCGGTCCTGGTGGTGACGTCCGGACTGTCTGCGGCTGGGGTGCGTTGTGCACGACGGTGACCGGCCTGCGCGTCAGCCGGTACCGCTCGATCAACCGACGGGTGGTGTCGCTGACGGTCACCACGGCGTCGGCGCGGTTCAGCATCACGCGCTGCGGCCAGAACGCCTTGTGGTAGAGCCGCCAGGCGATCTTCACCGGCAGCGGCAGGAACCCCGGCGGCTCCGGGTGCCGGTAGTAGATGAGGTCGTGCAGCGTGAGCACCAGCCGGTAGTCGCGACGGAACCCGCCGATGATCTGCATCGGGCTGAACACCACGTCGGCGCCCAGTCGGTTCAGGGTGCGCGAGACCCACAGCTCGCGCGGCGAGAACGGGCTGTTGATCAGCACGTGCGGAACCCCGTCGGGCAGCAGGTCCAGCTGCCGCTCGTCGTGGACCAGCATCGTCACGGGATGGAGGTTGTGCAGTGCTTCGATGAGGCTCGCGCCGTAACGGCTGATGCCGTCGTGCTGATCGGTGCGCGTCCAGCGCGCGTCGACCACGAGGTTCATCGGCTCTGCTCCGGGATCGCGAACTTCTCGCGGTGGTCGCTCCGCCCCAGGAACCGCACGATCTCGGCCGACGCGGCATCCGGGGTCTCGTAGTGGACCAGGTGTCCCACGTCGGCGATGACCACGAGCTCGGCGTCGGGCAGTCGCGCGGCCAGCGCGCGCTGTCCCGCCAACGGCGCGATCTCGTCGTGCTCACCGGCCACCAGCAGCACCGGCATGGGCAGCTGCTCGGCGTAGTCGGTCACGGTGTGGGTCACCGAGGCCTGGAAGGACTGGTTGACCACGGTCGGTGAGTGGAACCGGCTGAAGTGCCGCAGGTGGTTGTCGTCGATGAACCCGCGCAGCTGCTTGTCCCGGGTCCGGGTCATCGCCCGGCTGGCCGCCAGCACCACCCACCGGTTGGTCAGCAACGACCGTCCCGCGCGGGAGGGCAACCGCTCCCCGAGCGTGTAGTAGGCGGCGGTCAGGCCCGCGAGGGCCGCGTGCGGCCCGCGCAACGCGGACTGGGCGATGGGGTTGATCAGCACCAACCGGCGCACCAAGGACGGGTTCAACGCTGCCAGACGGGAGGCGATGATCGAACCGAACGAATGCCCGATCAGCACGAGCGGCCGCTCGGCGCCACCGAGCCGACCGATCAGCTCGGTGATCACCTCGGCGTAGCCGGCGACGTCGTGCCGCGCGTTCATCGGCCCGGAATCCCCGAATCCGGGCAGGTCCGGGATCACGACGCGCCGACCGGTCAGGCCGGCGGCGATGAGCTCCAGGCCGTGGTGCGTGCCGCGCAGCCCGTGCACGATCAGCACCGTCTCGGCGGTGGGCCCGAGCTCCTCGCGGTAGACCCAGTAGTGCAGGTCGGAGCCGTTGATCCGAGCTACACGCTCCATTGGGTGCAGTTCCGGAACGATCATGGTCAGCTCGCCAGCTCGGTGCTGATCTCGTCGAGTTCCACGGCGCTGTCGGGGTCGATCACGTGGTGGTAGAGCGACTCGAAGCGACCCAGGACCTGGTCGATGTCGTGCCGGGAGACCAGCCGCTGGCTGGCCTGGCCCATCCGGTCGATGGTGGTGCGGTCGGCGAGCACGTCGCCGATCGCACCCGCCAACGCGTGCACGTCGCGCGGCGGGTACAGCCAGCCGTTCTCGCCCGGGCGGACGAGGTGCGGCAGCGCCATCGCGTTGGCCAGCACCACCGGGGTTCCGGCGGACATGGCCTCCATGGTGGCCAGGCTCTGCAGCTCGGCGATGCTGGGCATGCAGAACAGGTCGGCGCGGGCGTAGGCATCCAGGAGCTCCTCATCGCTGAGGAAACCGTGGAATTGGACCCTGTCGGCGATGCCGAGGTCGTCGGCAAGCTGCTCGAACGCCTCGCGGCGGGCGCCGTTGCCGACGATCTCCAAGCGGGTCCGGACCTCGGTGCGCAGCAACGACATGGCACGCAGCAGGTCGTCGATGTGCTTCTCCTCGTCGAGCCTGCCGACGAACAGCACGGTCCGCGTCTCCGGGTCCGGGTTCTGCTCGCGGTAGCGCGCGGCCGGGCGCCGGTAGCGGTCGACGTCGATGCCGCAGGACACCGGCAGCGCGGTGCGGTCAAAACCGTTGTCCTGCAGCAGTTGCACGGCGCGCGGCGTCGGCGCGGTGACCATCTGCGCCTTGCGGTAGTGCTTGACCAGGTTGTGCCAGAGCAGCCGTCCGGCGGCGTTCTGCAGGAACGGAGGGATCTTGAAGTAGCCGAAGATGTTCTCCGGCATGAAGTGGTTGGTGGCCACCACTCCGATGCCGCGCTTGCGAGCCGAGTCGATCAGCCCGCGGCAGATGAAGAAGTGCGACTGCACGTGCACGATGTCGGGCTGGATCTCCTCCAGCATCGCGTCGGCCTGCCGCGCTTGCCACGGCATCAGGCCGCGGATCGACGGGTGGAACGGCGAGCTGTAGGAGCCCACCCGGTGCACCAGAACACCGTCTTCGACCTCGGTGCGCGGCTCGCGGGTGTCCGAGTGGCACACCACGTGCACCTCGTGCCCGCGTGCGGACAGGCCGGTGGCGAGCCGGTGCCCGAAGTTGGCGGCCCCGTTGACGTGAGGCGGGTAGGTGGTCGCACCGACCACGATCCGCAGCGGGCGCCTGCGCGACGGTTGCGAAGTCAAGAGGAACTCCCGTTAGGACGAGGGGACGTGCGGTGTCCGGCGGTACCGGCGGGAACTTCTGTCGGGGACTGGTCGGCGTCCAGCCTGTCCGACGTGCGGTGTTCGGTGTTGTCCGGGTGGTGACGTGCCAGGGCGAACACCCCGGCGCAGGCCACCAGCGCGCAGAGCGCTTCAGCGGCGGCGACCCAGCCGCTGACGTGGTCGGCCTCGCCGAGCAGGCCGATCCCCAGGCCGACGGCCACCAGCGGGTCGATGACGGTCAGGCAGGCCACGACCAGGTCGGGCGGGCCGCTGGCGTAGGCGTGCTGCAGCAGCCAGCCGCCCGCGACCATCGCCACGGCGATGCCGAGCACGGACAGGAGGTTGATCGCCAGCAGGTCCCAGGTCCCGACCTGCTGAGCGACGGCGCGAGCCATCAGCGACACGTACCCGTAGGCCACCGCGCAGCCGGCGGCGAAGAGCACGCAGCGCACCTTCGAGCGGGTCGCGACCGCGACCACGCCGAGTAGCAGGACCGCCACCGCGACGATCTGGGTGGCGGTGAACTGGTCATCGTCGCCGACGGGCGTCGGCGTGGCGCTGCCCGCGGCCAGCAGGACGAACACGGCGAGGCCACCGGTCGCGGCCAGCACCGCCAGCACCATGCTCGGGTGGACGTCGCGCCGGCTGCAGCCCTGCTCGCGCAGGTTGAGCAGCACGGTGATCGGCAGCGCGAGGACGCCGATCGGCTGCACGACGCTGAGCGGGGCCAGCCCCAGCGCGCAGACGTGCAGCAGCGCGCCGCTGCCGAGCGCGGCGAGTCCGGCCAGCCAGCGCGGGTTGCGGACCAGCAGGGCCTGGTTGCGCAGGCCGAGCCCGCCACCGTCCATCGTGGCGTGCACGGCCGCGTGCTGCAGGCGCGCGCCCAGCGCGTATCCGCAGGCGCCCAGCGCCGCCAGCACCACCGCAAGTGCGGTCATCGCGCATCACGCCCTAGCGCGTGTCGCATGGGACTCTGTCCGTTCACACCGTTCAATCTCGCGTCTCGCGAGCCCGGCGCACATCCGGGGCCGGACCCCCAATTTCCCTGAGGCGATCCTCTCTCGCATTCCAGCGGCGGCGGCCGGCCGCGAACCGCCGTCGTGCTGAGCTCCCGCTGCCTGGCTGCGGGGACGTGCTTCGGAGCCGCCCGGAGTGTTCCCGGGCCTACCCCGGGTGAACCCAGGGTGATCCCGTAGTGCCGGTGCCCCGGCGTCACAGCAGACCACGAATTGTCCGCCACCAGTTCGACGTCGAGTGGAATTCGCGGGAACCGATCCGGTGAACACTGCTCGACGGCCCGGCGAATCGCGCACGGGGGTAGCGCACTTCAGGTGCACAAGTGCGCTCGCCGCCGGAATCACGCCGCTGACTCTAGAACAACAACGCTGAGGACTTTGTCAGCAACACATCGCTCAACGGCATCGGCGACGCCGCAACAGGCCCGGGACAAATGGACCGGATTGGAATCATTCCACCGAACACGCCTTTGGAGCAGGAACATCAACGAAAATGAAGATCAACATTTGCGGCGGGAAACGGTGATCCAAACGACATGGGGAGAACATCACGCCGTCCACCCGCCCTCGCGCTCAGGAACAATTCCGTCACGAGGCGTGATCTGAGGCGAGCCATGTGGTCGCCGAACCACCTTCGGGTGAGACCATGCGGAACGTGGCTGTTCACGAAGCGGTGTCCGGGAGCGAGCAGACCGAGCAGAAGCGTCCGCGCAACGCCAGAGCGCTGGTCGTCGTGGCTCTGCTGGGTGCCGCGCTGCTGACAGCGCTGGCGGCCACCGCCTACACCGACGTCGGCACCATCCCCGGACTGCCCGCGCTGCCTCCCGTGGTCCGCTTCGGCATCCCCGTGATGCGGGCGCTGCTGGACCTGGCGGCGCTGGCCACCGTCGGGCTCTCGATGCTGCCCAAGCTGCTCGGCTTCGACCAGCCCGCGCGCACCGAACCCGTGCTGGCCAAGGCCCGCCCGATCGCGGTGATCACCGCGCTGGTGTGGATGCTCAGCGCGCTGTTCTCGCTGGTCCTGCAGGCCATGGAAGCCAGCCCGGGAGCTCCGGCCACCACCTCGTTGGTGATCACCTACGTCAACGACGTTCCCGCCGGCCCCGGCCTGCTGGCCAGCGCCGGCGGCGGGCTGCTGTGCGCGGTCGTGGGCCTGCTCGCGGTGCGCTTCGGCGAGTCGGTGCCCACCGAGCTGCGCACCATCGTCGCGCTGCTCGGGCTGCTCCCGATGCCGCTGACCGGCCACGCCACCGACTGGCAGTACCACGACTTCAGCATGATCTCGATGGAGCTGCACGTGGTCGGCGCAGCCATGTGGGTCGGCGGCCTGGTCGCGGTGGCGCTGTTCGTCGCACCGCAGCGCGGCCTGCTCGCCGAAGCGCTGCCCCGCTTCTCGAAGCTCGCCGGGCTCGCGCTGCTCGTGGTCGGCGCATCGGGCCTGTTCAACGGCCTGATGGAGCTGGTCATCACGCCGAACGCAGGCCTGGTCGGCCTCGTCACCACCCAGTACGGCCAGATCCTCCTGGGCAAGGCGCTGTGCCTGGTGCTGCTGGCCGTGGTCGGCGCCCAGATGCGGTTCCGGCTCCTGCCGCGCATCGCACGCCACGAGCGGACCGCCCTGCTGACCTGGGTGACCTTCGAGGTCGCCGTCATGGGCGTGGCCTTCGGGCTCGGCGTCGTCCTCTCCCGCGCCCCCGTCATCGTCTGATTCAGCCGCGGACGCGCCAGTCGCGCACCGCGGCCAGGTGCTGCTCGATGCGGCGCACCCCGCCGGAGCCCAGGTGCTCGAACAGGCCCCACAGCCCGGCCAGCAACACCACCACGTACAGCGCGGAGGCGAAGTCCGACGGCGGCGCGGCGATGTAGGCGTGCTGCAACCACAGCGCCGCGTAGGCCGCGGACGTCACCGCGACCGCGCCGGCCAGCGGCCGCATCCGCGTCACCAGCTGGCAGGACAGGTCGATGGCCAGCGCCCCCACCAGCAGGAAGAACGGCACGGTGGAGATGGGGAACCCTGCCGCGGCCAGCAGCACCCAGGCCACGCAGCGGAAGGCCAGGTAGCCGACGGTGATCGTGGTGGCCGTCCAGCGACGCCCGACGAGGATCCGCGCGAGCAGCAGCGTGCCCAGCCCGGTCAGCACCGCCCAGCTCGGGTACAGCCAGTCGGGCGTGGGCAGCGTGAAGTTCTCCACCGCAATGTAGTCCAGCGGCCGGTGCAGCTGATCGGCGGCGAACTGCAGCAGGCTGTCCTCGGCGTAGGGCGTGCCCCGTTCCCACGCGGCGAGCCCGAGCACGCCGTACTCCTGGTGCTGGTTGAGGAACATGAAGTTGTCCAGCACGGTGAACCACAGGAAGCAGGTGACCGGGTAGAAGTACCGGTCGGCACGGCCGTAGCGGTTCCAGCCCACCAGCAGGCCGATGCTCATCAGCCCGGTTCCCAGGTAGAGCAGGGCGTGCGACGGGCTCCACGCGGTGATGTCGAGCCCGTTGACCCGGTGGTTGATCACGTCCAGCGGCGCGGCGACGAGGAAGATCCCCAGCCCCCACTGCATCCAGCGCAGCGTGGCCTTGTCGACGCCGATGCCGGTGTAGCTGTGGATGACCACCAGCCCGATCACCATCACCGTGCCGACGGTGTTCAGCAGGTGCGGCGGCGCCAGGTCGTCCCGCAGCCACCGGAAGTGCCAGCAGATGTCCCACGTGGCGCCGAGGATCTTGAGCACCATCGCGACGACCCACCAGCGGTACAACGCCGTGACCAGTTCGCCCGGCGCGTCTCGGCCGGGGGCACCGCGGGTCCAGTGAGCCCGGACCAGCGCAGCGACGTCCGCCATCGCGTTCACCTCCACCTCGGGTGATGTTCACGAAAACGGTAACCCGTGTTGATCGAGGGAAAACCAGGAACCGGTTATTCCGGGCGAACCTTTTTCCAAAGGAAATGTGCGCCGGGCGGAAAGCGACTCCCGGCACCTGCTTTCGCGTTCCCTCTCGATTCAGCCACTCGCACATCGTGATGGCCCGGGCGGCCAGCCACCCGGGCCACCGCGAGAACGTCGCTCTAGCGCGGAATCCTGAGGACCTGACCGACGTAGATGAGGTCGGGGTCGGCGATTCCGTTGACCCGCGCGATCTCCCGCCAGTCGACGCCGAGCTTGGTGCCGATGTCGGACAGGGTGTCGCCGGGCTGCACCACGTAGGTCTCCTGCGGCGGTGCGGGCGGCGGTGGCGGCGGAGCCCCGGCTCCGGTGAGCACCTCCAGCGGCACCAGCGAGACGTTGAGGTCGGTGTTGCCGCCGATGCCGGGAACCTGCCCGTCGGACGCGTGCTGGTGGATCACGACGCGATCGGTCATGTACCCGGGCTCGCCGGGGTTGCGCCCGTAGTGCGCGACCCACAGGAACACGCCCGGGTCCACCCAGGTCTCCGGGGCGATCTTGTCCTGGAACCAGGAGCTGGACGCGTAGACGACGATCTCGTTGCGCCCGGTGTGGGCGCGGAGCGCGTCGATGAAGCCCTTGATCCAGCCGCCGAGGTTGGGCGCGTCGGTCTCCATGTCCAAGCACGGCGGGAGGTTGCCGGGGCCTGCGGAGTTCGTCCGCGCCAGCTGCGCGGCGAAGTCGGCGGCCTCCTGCTGCGGCGTGTTGGTGTCCGGTCGCGCGAAGTGGTACAGCCCGGTGACCATGCCGGCCGCGCGCGCCCCGTTGAGCTGGGCGTCGAGCGTGGGACTGACGTATCCGACGCCCTCGGTCGCCTTGATGTAGGTGAAGACGTATCCGGCGCCGCGCACCGCTCCCCAGTTCGGCTCCCCTTGGTATCGCGCTACGTCGATACCGGGAATGCGTTCGGCCATGTTTTTACCCCCTGAACTTCTGGCCTCTGCCGCTGCTCAAACTATCGAAGTCCAACAAACCGTCAGCTCCGCCATTCGGGTTAAGATCGCCGCCCGAAAGCGCCAGGAGATCGGCACGCAATGCGATTGGTGCGTATTTCCACTCACCTGTTCCAGTGAGTCACTGATCCTAGTCGCGAGTTTTCTTCACCAGATGCACAGTGGAAGCCGGGCCCGCGAACCACCGCCGTTTTTCCGGCGCGGGGCAACCATTTCCGCCGGAGGGCGTCTTTCCAACAGCAGAGCAATGACCGAACCAACCCGCTGGGGCGGCGGGAACGGGGGTGATGGCCGTGAACCGGCACATCGGAGCACGCATTCTGCGGACGTCCGCCGGACTTCTGGCCGCTGGAGCGCTGGCGGGCTCGGTCCTGCCCGCTCACGCGCAGGACGCACCGGACCAGCCGCGCGATCCGCGCTGCCACACCTCGCAGCTGACCGGCAGCATGTCGCCGGTCGACGCCGGGGCCGGCCAGCGCTACGCGGACGTGTCGCTGACCAACACCAGCGACCAGTTCTGCACGATCTACGGCTACGGCGGGATGCAGCTGGTGGATGCCGCAGGGAACCCGCTACCCACGAACGTCACCCGCTCGGCCGACCCTGGACCCGCGCTCATCGGGCTCTCCCCCGGCCAGTCGGCCGAAGCGACGCTGCACTGGAGCGCCGTCCCGCACGGCGATGAAGGCGACCCGTGCCAGCCCGCACCGGTCGGCCTGCAGGTCATCCCGCCGGACGAGACGGATCCCCTTCCGGTCGAGTGGACCGGCGACGTCGTCTGCGGCACCGGCGCCATCGAGGAAACCGCCTACCACTAGCCGTCGAGGAAGACGGCGGAGCCGCTGCTTGAGGTGTGGGACTCGCACCGCCGCGGGTTCGCCAGCGGCTTCGCTGTGAGCACGCCGCGACGCCGGGCGCTGGCTCTTCAAGGGCGTTGCCGCAGCAGCGGAGGATCACACCAGGGGTGGTGGCCGGAACAGCGCCGGTGTGCTGGGGTGGCGACATGATCGAGTCAACGGACCGCGAGGTAGCGGGGAGCCTGGGAACCCTGGCAGTGCGCGAGTGGTCGGCGGACAACCCGGGCTGGATCGCGCTGATCGCGCACGGCTACGGCGAGCACTCCGGCCGCTACGAGTGGGTCGCGGAGCAGTTGGTCCACGCACGCGCCGTGGTCTGGGCACCGGACCACATCGGCCACGGCCGCTCGCCTGGCGACCGCGTCCACTTCGAGGACGCCGAGGTCCTGGTCGCCGACCTGGAGGCGCTGCGCCGCGAGGTGACCGCGCAGCACCCGGACCTGCCGGTGGTGCTGATCGGGCATTCGATGGGCGGGATGCTCGCAGCGCGCTACGCCCAGGAGCACCAGCGCCGCCTGGCCGCAGTGGTGCTGTCCGGTCCGGTGCTGGGCACCTGGCACGTGCTCGACCTGCTGGAGCACGACGAGATCCCGGACACCCCGATCGACCCGGCGACGTTGTCCCGCGACCCGGAGGTGGGCGCGGCGTACCTGGCCGACGAGCTGGTCTGGCACGGCCCGTTCAAGCGACCCACGCTGCGCGCGATCGACGACTGCCTGCTGGCGATCAACGAGGGCCCGGCGCTGGAGATCCCGACCTTGTGGGTGCACGGCGAGGACGACGAGCTGGTGCCGGAGGCCGACACCCGGACCGGCATCGACCGCATCCGGGGCCACGAGTTCCACGAGCACATCTACCCGGGCGGGCGCCACGAGCTGTTCAACGAGACCAACAAGTCCGAGGTCATGACGGATGTCCGCAACTTCATCGGCCGAGCACTGAATTCTCAGATCGGCTGATAATACTGACGATCATTACCTGATCGAGTGAGGCGTGTCGCTTGCGCGGTTGCAGGCGTCCGCTCTTCCGGGCAGCTTGAAGTCCGACGGAGCGGGGGCTGCCATGAACGTCGAGCGCGCGCAGGACTTGATCGGGACACCGGTTTTCGACAGCGACGGCAACCGCGTCGGGCGGGTCGGCAACGTCTACGTCGACGACCACACCAACCAGCCCGAATGGGTCACGGTGCGGCTCGGCATGCTCGGGATCAGGGAGACCTTCGTACCGCTCGACGGCGCGATCAAGGCGGAGAACCGGCTGGAGATCCCGGTCTCCCGGACCCGGGTCCGCAACGCCCCGAGCGTCGAGGCCCAGGGCGGACGGCTCACCGACACCGAGGGCCGCGACCTCTACGCCTACTACGGCCTCGCCGAACCCGACGAGAGCGATATCAACTCCTGACCCTCTCAGGAGTTCGAACTCGGCTGCGGATGCGGAAGAATCTTCCGCGATGGACGCACACAGCGAGCTCGAACTGCTCATCACGGTGGTCGTCGGCGCGCAGGACGAAGCCTCCGCACGAGCAGCCTGCGAAGACCTGGTCAGACGGGTCGGCGGGCGGGTCGTGACCGTCGGCGACTGCTCCGACGAGGAGCCGGGTTGCTGGTCGCTGACGATGAGCCGCGGCACCGGGGAGACGGGCTGGCACGTGGCGGCCCTCTCGCGCGTGGTGCGCAACTTCCTGCGGGAGCTGGGGCCGGGCTACGCCCGCCACCGCGTCGCCTGCGCTCCGCCGACGGCCTGGTCGGTGGTGGACGATCCCGAACTGGTCGGCGAACTCGTCCCGGCCGGCGAACGCCTGCTCATCGAGGCGTGGTCGGAGGAGCCGGAGGACGCCCCGGATCATCAAGAATCCACAGTAGACAACTGACTCCAACATGCCTGCCAGGTAAGACCGAACAGTGATCAACAAGGGGTGGCCCGGCCGCGCGCTGATCTCGCTCGGGCACTACCTTGTGAATCCTTGCAGAGTCGTACAGCCCTGGGAGAGGACCGCAATCCACATGGCAGGCGTCGAAGAAGTTCGCGCAGGCATTTCGCTGGCCAACCAGAAGATGCAGGAAGGCGTCGCAGCCCTCCAGCAGACGACGCTCGTCCTCGAAGAGGCGCAAGCCGCGCTCTCCGGCGCCATCCAGGGCACCGCGCAGGACGAGATGCAGCACGCCTACGGCATGCTCGCCGAAGTCCTGCAGACGATCGGTGGCGCGCAGGGCACGCTGTCGGCGACGATCTCCTCCACCGAGAGCTACGCCGGGCGGCTGTAGCGGTGTCCTCGCTCGACGAACTCCTCCAGGTCCTGCAGGGCATCGAGCGCCAGCTCGAAGAGGCCGGCGCGCACCTGGGAACCTGCCAGGGCAAGCTCGACGAAGCGCGTCAGGCGCTGGTCCGGCTCGACCCGGAGCACCCGGAGACCGTCCTCCCGCCGGGACTCCCCCGAACGCATGACCAGGTCGAGCGCGCCCAACGGCTGATCGACCTCGTCCTGAACACGATCCGCGACTTCGCCACCCGTTTGTAGGACGGTCGGCGGAGCGCGGAACACCGTCCCACTGCGCGGTATTCGCGCCTGCGCATGGGTTAGGCGGGGCTTATTTCGAGGTGGTACCTTGATCACGTTCCGTAACTCGGTCTCCGAGGTGTGTTGTGAAACGCAGTGACCGGCGAAGTCGCATCGAATCGGCCTTCGAGCACCTGCGCCGCAGCATCTCCGCCGCCCTCGGCGCCGCCGAGAACGCGCACCAGGAGGTGCTCGACACCTGCGCCGAGCAGGAGTACGCGCTGCGCATCGCGCAGCTCGGCGCGGCCGAGGCCGAACGCGAGCCGGAGAAGATCGCCGACCCGGCCGACCCGCACTTCCAGGCCGCGCTGGCCAGGGCGCTCGCCGACCGCGACGAGATCTTCCAGGACTGGACCGAGCAGGGCCCGCCGTCCCTGGAGAAGCTGGTCGCCGCGAACTCGCCCGGCAGCGCATCGGACCCGTTCGAAACCTGGCTCGGCGGGTTCGGCGGCGGTGACGTCGCGCACCCGCCCGAGCTGTGGCGCATCGGCACCGCGAACGTCCCCGACTCCCCGCTGTCGCCGTCGTTCCCCGCGGTGGTCCCGGCGCTGGACTTCGCGCACCTGCGCATCACCACCGACGAGGTCCCCGAAACCGCCGAAACCCTGGTGCAGAACCTGCTGCTGCGGATCGTCAGCCACTTCGAGCCCGGCCAGGTGCGCATCCACAGCTGGGACGTCGCGAGACTGACCGGAACGCTTCCCGACCTGCACCCGCTCAGCAGCGCCGGACTGCTCACCGCCCACGACCCGACGCGGCTGGGCGACATGCTCGACGTGCTCTCCGACCACATCAAGCGCATCCACTCCGGCGCGCTGCTCGGCGAGCACACCACGCTGCGCGCGCTGGCCGCCGCCAACGGCAGGCGCGGCGAACCGTGGCGGATCGCGGTGCTGTTCGGCAACGGCCAGCCGCTGCGCGAGGAACAGCAGCAGCAGCTCCAGCGCATCGCCCGCAACGGTCTGGCCTGCGGGCTCCAGCTGATCACCGTCGACCTCCCGCTGACCGTCAACAGCTCCATCGAGTCGATCACGCTGATCGGCGAGAACCGGGCCCGCACCAGCATGACCGGGCCGGAGGCCGTGGTGGCGCTGGACGAACCGCCCACGCGCGGCAAGGCGTCGAAGGCGTGCGCGGCGATCGCGGCCGAGTTCGAGTCCCGCCGCGCGCGGGTCCGCAACTTCGACGACCTGCTGCCCGACGAGCTGTGGCAGTGCCACTCGCGTTCCGAGCTGCAGGCTCCCGTCGGGTTCGACGAGGGCGAAGAGGTGTGGATGCGGCTCGGCGACGCCAGCCCGCACACGCTGATCGGCGGGCCGAGCGGCTCGGGCAAGACGAACTTCCTCTACAGCATGCTCGGCGCGATGGCCGCCCGGTACTCGCCGGACGAGCTGGAGCTGTACCTGCTGGACTTCAAGGAAGGCGTGTCGTTCGCCCAGTTCACCCCGGGCAAGCGCGATCCGAGCTGGCTGCCGCACTCCAAGCTGGTGGGTGTCAACGTCAACACCGACCGCGAGTTCGGGCTCGCACTGCTGCGGTTCCTCGCCGACGAGATGCGCCGTCGCGCCGACAAGGCCAAGGAACACGAGGTCACCAAGCTCGAAGAGCTGCGCGCCGAGGACCCCGAGGGCCGGTGGCCGCGGGTCGTGGCGGTGATCGACGAGTTCCAGTACCTGTTCGCCGACCGCGACCCGGTGACCGCGCAGGCCACCAAGCTGCTGGAAGACGTTGCGCGGCGCGGCCGCTCGCAGGGGATCCACCTGGTGCTGGCCAGCCAGGACGTCTCGGGCATCGAGGCGTTCTGGGGCAAGCCGGCGATCTTCGAGCAGTTCATCCTGCGCATCGCGCTGCCCAAGGCGCGGCGCGTGCTCACCGAGCACAACCAGGCGGCGATGGACCTGCCGCGCTGGCACGCGGTGGTCAACCACGAGTCGGGCGTCAAGCACGGCAACGAGATCGCCCGCATCCCCGACGCCACCGCCCGCGACACGTTCCACCAGCTGCAACAACGGCTGTGGCAGCGACGCGCGGCCGGTTCACACCCGCCGCGCCTGTTCGACGGTTCCAACCTGCCGAAGCTGTCGGCCCTGGAGGACTTCCGGAAGCTGACCGCGCCGGTGAGCACGCCGCGCGCGCTGCTCGGCCAGGTCATCGACGTCGAGGGGACGGCCGCCGCCGTTCGGCTGTCGCGCTCGCCGGGACGCAACATCGCGGTGATCGGCTCGGTCCGCGAGGACACCACCAGCGCGCTCGGCGCGGCGGCGCTCTCGCTGTCCCGCCAGCACGAACCGGGCAAGATCCGGTTCACCATCGGTGTCCTGCTCGACGACGTCGACGAGGACGCCCGGGCCGTGGCCGAGGAGCTCCGCGGGCGCGGCCACGAGGTGGACGTGGTGGGCCTGGACGAGATCTCGGCGACGCTCGACGGCATCGCCCACGACATCGACGCGGGCGCGTCCCCGGTCCGGCACTGCGTGGTGCTCTACGCCGTCGACGCGGCGCAGACGACGCTGGAGCGCAAGGACCCGGTGACCCGCGCGTGCGCGCTGGACTCCCTGCGCAAGATCCTCAAGCAGGGCCCGGAGTCCCGGGTGCACGTGATCGGCTGGTGGCGCAGCGTGCAGCGGGTGAAGAACACCCTCGGCATGGGACCGGTGGACGACATCGGCGCGTGGGTCGCCTTCGACGTGCACGGGCAGGAGCTCAGCACGTTCGCCGCGGGCCAGCCGGTGAACTGGTCGCCGCGTTCGCGCCGCGGACTGTTCTTCGACCGCTCGGTGCATTCGCGTCCCGAAGTGGTCCTGCCCTTCGACCTCGGCGGGGCGCCGCCGGTGCCCGCCCAGCGTTCGACGGAGTCGGACGCCAACGTCCGGGAGGAAGCCGGTGACTGAGACCGCGGCCGAGCGCTACCGCGAGCTGACCGCCCTGGCCACGGCCGCGGGCAAGGAGATGCGCAAGCACGAGCGGGACAGCGCCGAGAAGCTCGGCGAGAAGGTCGCGGCGGGCGAGCGGCGCGCGGAGGAGTCGGAGAAGGTCCGCGACGAGCTCGTGGCCGAGGTCAAGCAGCGCTGGACGGCCGCGATGCAGGTCGTCTGGGACGAGCGCTGGCTGCGCTCCTCCGGCCTCCCGGCCGCTGACCGGGAGGCTCCCGACGCGTCACCGTCGGAGTCCCGCCTCGCCGTTCACGAGGCGTTCGAGGACCTCCGCGACGCCATCACCAAACCCCGCCTGCCCACCGGCTTCCTCTCCCGCCGCAAGAAGTCCTGAGACCCATTCCGACGGGGACGGGATTCGAATTTCGCGCGAAATTCGAATCCCTACGCTGCGCGTGTGCAGGAGCTGAGGAGTGCGGCCGAGGTCGCGGAGGTCACGTCCGACCTGATGGTGCGGTGGGCGGCCCAGGCGTTGGAACCGGGATATCCGCACGAGCGCGGGGCCGCGTGGCGGTCGCGGAACGCGGTGGTCGTGTTCGCGCCCCGGCTCAACCGCGCCGACCGGGTGGTCCACGCCGGTGACGAGGACGACGTCGTCGCGCTGCTGCGGGAGGTCCTGCCCGGTCTGACCGGGCAGAAGGTCCGGTTGCTGGCCGCCGCTCCGCTGGCCTCCCGGGTCTCCGAGCGGTTGGGCCACGAGGTCCTGGCGACGTTCGGGTGGCTGCACCTGGACGCCGCCGCGCCGCAGCGCCCCACCCCCGACGTCGAGTGGCTGACCGGAGCAGACGTGCCGGCGATCGACGCGCTGCTGCGCGAGGCCAACCCCGGCTCGTACCTGTTCCCCGACGACCCGGGAGCCGTGCGGTGGGCCGGGATCCGCGACACCGACGGCACCCCGATCTCGATCGCCGGGGACTCCTGGCCGGCACTGGGACTGCGCTACGTCTCCGGCGTCGCCACCCACCCCGCGCACCGGGGCCGGGGCCTGTCGACGCAGGTCTGCACGTTCCTGACCAGGGAGCTCGCGCCGCTCGGCGCGGTGACCCTGATGGCCGACGCCGACAACGAACCGGCGCTGAAGGTCTACCGGGGCCTCGGCTTCCGGTACAGCCCCATCTGCGCTAGTCGCGAACGAGCTTGCCCGGGTTGAGGATTCCCGTCGGGTCCACCGCCCGCTTGGCCGCGGCCAGGACCGCCGTGCCGATGTCGCCGATCTCCGCTTCCAGCCAGGGCCGGTGGTCGACGCCGACCGCGTGGTGGTGGCTGATCGTGCCGCGACCAGCGATGGCGTCGCAGGCCGCTTCCTTCGCGCGCTGCCACTGGGCGAGGGCGTGCTCGGAATCGCGCGGGGCCAGCACCGTGAAGTACAGCGAAGCACCGGTCTCGTAGGCGTGCGAGACGTGGCACATCACGATCGGCGGCTTGCTGCCGGTCTGCAGGTTGCGCACCAGGGCCGTGCGCACCGCGGAGCGCAGCTCGCTCAGCCCGCTCCAGCTCGTCGCGGTCTCCAACGTCTCGACGCACACTCCCCGGTCGAGCAGGGCGTCCCGCTGCCGAGGGCCGGAGAAGCGGTGCGACTTCCACGACTCCCCGGCCGCCCGGCCCAACCGCACGGTCCGGACGTCGCGCAGCGCGCGCACCGCGGCCGCCCGGCGCTGCTTGAGCTCGGTGCGGGAACCCGCGTCCCAGCCGAGCACCAGCAGGCACGGGTTGCGGACGCCCTTGGCGCGCAGGAGGTTCCCGAGCGCACGCGCCTTGAGCTGACCGGACAGCGCGAGCTGCACCTCGGTCTCGGTCGGGTCCGACAACCTGGTGACGTCGGCGAGCACCCGTTCCTGCGCGAGCGAGCGCACGGCATCGGTGCCGGCCTGCCAGCCGTCGACCACGAACGCCTCGTAGCGGCTCCGCCTCGGCGCGGGCCGCGCCCGGACGGCGACCTCGGTGATGACGCCGAGGCTCCCTTCGCTGCCGATGGCGAGCTGGCGCAGATCGGGTCCCGCCGCCGACGCGGGGGCGACACCGAGCTTCCACTCACCGGCCGGGGTCGCCAACCGCACGCCCTCGACCATGTCCTCGAAGCGCCCGTAGCCGGAGGACGCCTGGCCCGCCGAGCGGGTCGCGGCGAACCCACCGATGGTGGCCCGCTCGAACGACTGCGGGAAGTGCCCGAGCGTGAAACCGTGCGCGGCCAGCAGTGATTCGGCCTCGGTCGCGCGCATCCCGGCCTGCAGCACGGCGATCCGGGAGTCAGGGTCGAGCGAGATCAGCCGGTCCAGCCGCACCAGGTCGAGGGCGACGACGGCGTTCTTCCCACCGCGCAGCGCGTCGACCCCGCCCACGACGGAGGTCCCGCCGCCGAAGGGGACCACCGCGATGTCGTGACGGGCGCAGATCTCCAGCACGCCCTGCACCAGCTCCGGGTCCGAGGGCAGCAGCACGGCGTCGGGGACGGCCAGTTCGGCGCCGTCGCGCCGGCGCACCAGGTCGCTGTAGGACATGCCGCCCGCCCGTCCCAGCCGCGCCGCGGCGTCGACGAGCACGTGCCGCTCACCGAGCAGCGCTTCCAGTTCGGCGCGCGGGGTGTCGGCGAGGGAACTCCCGGGTACGTCGAGGAGCGACGACGGGACCGCCGGAGTGGTGGTCACGGTGAGTCCGATGCGGTGCCGCAACCAGCGCAGCGCGGCCGGGGACAGTGGCGCGGACGCGGCCCCTGACGGGGTCCAGCTGCCGCGAAGGGTGTGTTCGATCTCGCCGTTCACGGCTAAAGTGTGACACATGGAGTCGGATTGTCACAGCATCGAGCGAGCTGATCCGCATCACGCCCGCACCGGCAAGCGGCAGGCGGTCAACCGGGTCGCCGACGCGGACCTGCTCAGCGCGGCGCGCGCGTGCGTGCTGGCCAACGGCGTCCGACGAACCACGCTGACCGAGGTCGCCCGCACCGCAGGCGTCAGCCGGATGACCCTCTACCGCCGCTTCCCCGACGTCGGCAGCATGGTCACGACCCTCGTCACGGTCGAGTTCGGCGACGTCCTCGACCAGGCACGCCGAGCGGCGGTGACCGGCCAAGCGCGGCAGCGCCTCGTGCACGTCATGGTGCGCGGCATCAGACTGCTGCACGAAGCTCCCCTGCTGCAACGAGTCCTGGAAACCGACCCC
The DNA here is from genome assembly GCF_040676935.1 of Saccharopolyspora sp. NPDC049426. NCBI lineage: Bacteria > Bacillati > Actinomycetota > Actinomycetes > Pseudonocardiales > Pseudonocardiaceae > Saccharopolyspora > Saccharopolyspora sp. NPDC049426. Next base: position 34,269 of record NZ_JBFAPZ010000021.1, read on the forward strand.
GAACTGCTGCTGCCCTACCTGGTCGAGCGGCTGGGCAGCACCCAGCTGGCGGCCGACGGGTTCATTCGCGAGCATCTGGCCGCCGGGCACGCCGACGGATCGATCCGCCCCGGCGACGTGGCGGTGCAGGCCCGCTCGCTGCTGTTGCTGACGCAGTCGTTCGTCATCTCGGCAGGCCCGGCGACCGAGGACGTCGGCCTCGACTCGCTGACGGACGAACTCGCCCACCTCCTCGACGGCGCTCTCCAGCCAAGGAGCCGTTCATGATCACCACGCCGCTGCCCGCCGGTTCGCTGCGCGCCACCTCGCTGAACTCCGCCCGGCTGCGAACCGACCTGCACGCCGCGGCGGAGCAGGAAGTCGACCTGCTCGTCGTCGGCGGTGGCGTCACCGGCACCGGGGTCGCCCTCGACGCGGCGGCGAGAGGGCTGTCGGTGGCGCTGGTGGAGGCCGAGGACCTCGCGTGGGGAACGTCCCGCTGGTCCAGCAAGCTCGTGCACGGAGGTCTTCGCCACCTCGCGCACGGCGACTTCGCGCTGGCGCGGGAGAGCGCGGTCGAGCGCAACGTGCTCATGACCCGCACGGCCCCGCACCTGGTCCGGCCGCTGCCGCAGCTCATCCCCCTGCACGAAGGGGTCTCGCGGCGCCAGGAGGTCCTCCTGCAGGCGGGCCTGCGGGCCGGTGACGCGCTCCGGCGCGCGGCGCGGACGCCCTCCGACGTCCTGCCCTCGCCCAAGAGGATCCCTTCGGCCGAGGCCCTCGCACTGGTTCCCGGCCTTCGCCCGGCCGGGCTGCGCGGCGGTCTGCTGAGCTTCGACGGGCAGCTGGTCGATGACGCGCGGCTGGTGGTGGCGCTGGCACGCACGGCGGCCGGGTTCGGCGCGCGCATCCTCACCCGCTGCGCGGTGACGTCCCTCGACGGCGGCGGTGCCGACCTGGTGGACGCGCGCAGCGGCGAGTCGCTGCGGATCCGCGCGCGTTCGGTGGTCAACGCCGCGGGCGTGTGGGCAGGTGATCTCGTGCCGGAGGTCCGGCTGAGCCCGTCGCGCGGATCGCACCTGGTGGTCGACGCCGACGCGGCCGGGATCGCCGGAACAGCCGTCGTCACGCCGATGTCCGGGCGATTCCTGCTGCTGATCCCGCTGCCCGACGGTCGCGCGATCCTCGGGTGGACCGACGAACCGGTGCCCGGCCCGATCCCGGCCGTCCCGGAGGTCCCCGAGTCCGATGTGGACTTCCTGCTTGCCGGGATCCGCGACGTCCTGGGAGTGCCGCTGACCCGCGAACACGTCCTCGGTTCGTTCGCCGGTCTCCGGCCGCTGCTCCAGCAGGACGGCAAGGACTCGGCCGATCTCTCCCGCCACCACGCGGTGCTCACGTCGGAGGAAGGGATCATCACGGTCATCGGCGGCGAGCTCACGACCTACCGGAAGATGGCCGCCGACGCCGTGGACGCCGCGGTGGGTGCCCGCGGCCTTTCGGCCGGGCCGTCGCGGACCACCGAGATCGCGCTGGTCGGCGCGGCCCCTCGACGTCACCTCACCGACATCGAGGCTCCCGCCACCCTCGTCGCCAAGTACGGCACCGAAGCCGCCCGCGTCGCAGCCCTGACCGAGCTCGACCAGGACCTCGCCGAGCCGGTGGCGGAAGGCCTTCACCTCACCGCGGCCGAGGTCCTCTGGGCGGTCCGCCACGAAGGCGCCCTCGACGTCGACGACGTCCTCGACCGCCGCTCCCGCCTGGGCCTCGACCCCACCCAACGCGCCGCAGCCCTCCCCCAGGTCGAGGACCTGGTCACCAGAGCCCTGGCAGGAATCGAACCCTGACCCCGGCTCTCCCCGAATACCGCCGTAATCCGGTCCCCGAATACCGCAGTAATCCGTGGGCCGAATACTGCGGCAATCCGGGTTCTGCGCCGGGTTTGGGTGGGTTGAGGTGCAGAAAGGCCCCGGGGCCGGCCTTGTCGGCCGGGCTCTCCGGGGCCCATTGCGCGGTCGGAGGCCGTGGCCTCAGACTTGATTCAGGTAACGATTCAGATCAGCGCTGGTCCATCGGCTTGTACGGGCGCTCGGCGGCACCGGTGTAGACCTGACGCGGACGGCTGATCTTGCGGGCCGGGTCCTCGATCATCTCGCGCCAGTGCGCGACCCAGCCGGGAAGTCGACCGAGCGCGAACAGCACGGTGAAGAACTTCGTCGGGAAGCCCATCGCCTTGTAGATCAGGCCGGTGTAGAAGTCCACGTTCGGGTAGAGCTTGCGCGAGACGAAGTAGTCGTCGGACAGCGCCCGCTCCTCCAGCCGCAGCGCGATGTCCAGCAGCGGGTCGTTGGCGCCCAGCTTGGACAGCACCTCGTCGGCGGTCTTCTTGATGATCGCCGCGCGCGGGTCGTAGTTCTTGTAGACCCGGTGGCCGAAGCCCATCAGACGAACGCCGGGCTCCTTGTTCTTCACCCGCTCGACGAACGCGTCGACGTCGCCGCCGTTGTTCTTGATGTCTTCCAGCATCTCCAGCACCGCGCTGTTCGCGCCGCCGTGCAGCGGGCCGAACAGGGCGTTGATGCCGGCCGAGACGCTGGCGAACATGTTCGCCTCGGACGAGCCGACCATCCGGACCGTCGAGGTGGAGCAGTTCTGCTCGTGGTCGGCGTGCAGGATGAACAGCAGGTCCAGCGCGCGTGCCAGGGTCGGGTCGACCTCGTAGGGCTCGGCGGGGAAGCCGAAGGTCATCCGGAGGAAGTTCTCCACCAGGCCCAGCGAGTTGTCCGGGTACAGGAACGGCTGGCCGACCGACTTCTTGTAGGCGTAGGCCGCGATCGTGGGCAGCTTCGCCAGCAGGCGGACCGTGGACAGCTCGACCTGGTCCTTGTCGAACGGGTTGAGGCTGTCCTGGTAGAAGGTCGACAGCGCCGAAACCGCGGACGACAGCACCGGCATCGGGTGCGCGTCGCGGGGGAAGCCGTCGAAGAACTGCTTGAGGTCTTCGTGCAGCAGGGTGTGGCGGCGAATGCGCTCGGAGAACTCGTCGTACTCCGTCTTGGTCGGCAGCTCACCGTAGATCAGCAGGTAGCTGACCTCGATGAAGTTCGACTTCGCCGCGAGCTCCTCGATGGGGTAGCCGCGGTACCGGAGGATTCCGGCGTCGCCGTCGATGTAGGTGATGTCGGAGTTGCAGGCTGCGGTGTTGACGAAGCCCGGATCCAACGTCACCAAACCGGTCTGGGCCAGCAACTTGCCGAGGTCGACGCCAGGCGCACCCTCGGTAGGCTGCGTCACCTGCATTTCGTGCTCGCCGGCGTCATAGCGCAGCGCGACGGTACGTTTGGCGGTCACGTCGTCGGGCATTCGGGAACCTCTCGCGCTCGTCAAGGGGTGCGTGATGACGACCGCGATTGCCCAGCCAAGCGGCAGGGCTCGATGTCGCCCGCGCTCCGGTCGGGGTGTCCGAACCGTCGCAGCACCACCCCGTTGGGGTCCTGTCAGTAGTCACGCTAGACCGCCGAAGGGTCCCCGCGCAGCAATCGCGTTTCCTCTTTTTTGCAGGTGGGACCACGATCACATCACACTTACCGGTAGGCGGAGCGCCGATGTCGACGCTCCGCCACCGTCTGAGACCACCATCGTGACCACGTGTGAAATCCAAACGGTCTAATCCGGATTCGTTCTTCCGCAGTCAGACCGCTGAGCTCACGGGGCGTGTTCGGACACCACCGGATGGATTCCGATCACGCGTCCAGCTCCGCCGACCACGGCGGTTCGGCTCCCGGACGCGACACCGTGACCGCCGCTGCGGCGGCGGCGAACGACAGGGCCTGCTCCCACTGCCGCGCGTCCAGAGCGCGGACCTTCGCCGGCGACAGCGCGCCGTTGCGGTGGAGCCACGCCAGCAGCGCCGCCTGCACGGTGTCGCCGGCGCCGATGGTGTCGGCGACCTCGACCTTCCGGCCGGGCACCGTGACCTCGCCTTCGGCGGTGACCGCGGTGAGCCCGTCGGCACCCCTGGTCAGCACCACGGCCGCCGGGCCTCGCGCCTGCCACTCGCGGGCCGCCTCGACCACGTCCCGTCCCGGGGCGAGCCACTCGGCGTCGTCGTCGGAGACCTTGAGCAGGCCGACCGAGGGCAACCAGGAGGAGAACCTGGCCCGGTAGGCGTCCGCGTCGGCGATGAGGTCGGCCCGGACGTTGGGGTCGAGCGCGATGAACACGCCCCGCTCGGCCTCGCGGAACAGCACCTTCTCGTACGCGGTGGCGCCGGGTTCGAGCACCATGCCCAGCGTGCCCAGGCACAACGCGGTCGTGCCGTCCGGGAGCGGCTGGTCGGTGACGAAGCGCGCGGCGGTGCCTTCGGTGTGGAAGCTGTAGCGGGCCGAGCCGTTGGCCTCGAGCCCGACCACGGCCAGCGTCGTGGGCTCCGGACCGCGCTGGACCAGGGAGGTGTCCACATCGGACTCGGTGAGCCGTTGCAGCATGCGGTCGCCGAACTGGTCAGTGGACAGCTTCGCGTAGAACGCGGCGGGCACGCCGAGTCTGCCCAGCGCGATGGCGACGTTGTAGGGCCCACCTCCGAGCAGCGGGTGCAGCGGGCCGAGCTCTCCGTCCGGGGTGGACGGATCCGGCACGAGGTCGACCAGGGCCTCACCGCCGATGACGATCAATTTTCCTCCACTGTGTCCGAAGGGGACTTCTCCTGGGCCAATCCGCCCAGCAGGAACTGCGACAGCGCGGCGAACGCGGCGGCGTCGGACAGCCCGGTGCGCTCGCCGATCTCACCGCGCTGGATGCCGGCGATGGTGCGGCCGACCATCTCGCCGACGAAACCCGCGTGCACCTCGCGGAACACGCCCTGCCGCACGCCTTCGGCGATGAACCCGCGCAACCGGTCGGCGGCGGCGCCAGCGTTGGCCTCGTAGGTGGCGCGGGTCGCGAGGTTGGCGCCCATGTCGCTAATGAACTCCCGCGACGCCGGTCGCAGCGCTTCGGCAGCGGCGTCGAGGTAGGCGCGCACCTTCTCGCGCGGGTCGTCGGCGACCTCGGCGCGGCGCTCGATGTCCTCGGTCGCGCTCTTGAAGTAGTGCGCCACGACGCGGACCGCGAGCTGCTCCTTGCTCCCGGCCAGCGTGTAGAGGGTCGATTTCGAGCAGTGCAGCCGACCGGCCAGGTCGTCGAGGGTGAAGTGGGCGAACCCCTCGGCGAGGAACAGATCGCGAAGCCGGCCCAGGAGTTCGGCTCGCCTGGGGTTCAGCGCCCGCTCGGCTCGGGAAGTGCTCATCGGGAGAAGCCTGCCACAGGACTCTGAAACCTCAGAGCAGACCTTTTCACAGTACTGGAGTACCGCATACAGTACTGGTTGCAGTACGACAGCCCGGTACTCACACTTGACCGCGGGAGCGCGCCATGACCGTTGACCGCCTGCTTCCGACCCAGGAAGCCGCTGATCTGCTCGCGTTGACCCGCGAGATCGCCCGCGACGAGCTCGCCGGCCGCGCCGCCGAGGACGAAGCCGCCGGGAAGTTCCCGCGCGACGCCTTCCGCCTGCTCGGCGACGCCGGGCTGCTCGGCCTGCCCTACCCCGAGGAGCACGGCGGCGGTTCCCAGCCGTACGAGGTCTACCTGCAGGTTCTGGAGGAGATCAGCAGCGCCTGGATGACCGTCGGCGTGAGCCTGTCGGTGCACACCATGAGCTGCTTCCCGCTCGCCCACTTCGGCACCGCCGAGCAGCGGGAGCGCTGGCTCCCGGAGATGATCGGCGGCTCGACGCTGGGCGCCTACGCGCTGTCCGAACCGCACGCCGGCTCCGACGCCGCCGCGCTGAGCACCCGCGCCGAGCGGACCGGCGACGAGTACGCGATCAACGGGCAGAAGGCGTGGATCACCCACGGCAACGAGGCGGACTTCTACACGCTGATGGCGCGCACCGGCGAAGGCGCGCGAGGCATCAGCTGCCTGCTGGTGGACTCCGCGATCTCGGGCCTGACCGCAGGACCTCCCGAGCACAAGATGGGACTCACCGGGTCACCCACGACGCCGCTGTACTTCGAGGACGCCCGCGTCCCGGCCGAGCGGCTGATCGGCGAGGAAGGCGACGGGCTCAAGATCGCGCTGTGCGCGCTCGACTCCGGCCGCCTGGGCATCGCCGCCTGCGCGGTGGGTCTGGCCCAGGCCGCGCTGGACCTCGCGGTCGACTACGCGCAGCAGCGCAAGCAGTTCGGCCGGCCGATCATCGAGTTCCAGGGCATCGAGTTCCTGCTGGCCGACATGTCCGCGGCCATCCACTCGGCCCGCGCGATGTACCTCGACGGCGCCCGCCGCCGCGACGCGGGACTGCCCTTCGGAGAGCAGGCGTCGGTGGCGAAGCTGGTGGCCACCGACGCCGCCATGAAGGTCACCACCGACGCGGTCCAGGTCCTCGGCGGCGCCGGCTACACCCGCGACTTCCCCGCCGAGCGCTACATGCGCGAGGCCAAGGTCCTGCAGATCTTCGAGGGCACCAACCAGATCCAGCGCGTAGTCCTGGCCCGCCACCTCACCAAACCCTGACCCGATTTCAGTGGAAACCGGGAACCCGACTTCCACTGAAATCGGTTGTACCGCAGGTGTCGCAGGTCAGAGGGGTTTGAGGCCCCAGTGGGCGGTCCAGGCCTCGCCCGGCTGGAGGGTGATGAGGTCGGTGCCGGAGTTGAGGGCGTCCGGCGGGCACGTCATCGGCTCGATGGCGATGGCGCGACCTCGTTCGGGGAAGTCCTCGGCCGTGTAGACCTGGACCCACTTGAAGACCGGATCGGCCCACAGCTGGACGCCGTGACCGTCGGGCCCGGTCAGCGAGTGGCGCACGAGACCGGCCGGGTCATCGGGGGCCGAGACCGAGCCGCCGAAGGCGGTGTCGAGCCAGACGCCGGCAAGACGGCGACCGGTGCGGAAGTCGACCTCGTCGCCCTCCAGCGCGCGCGGCGGCCGGACCGGCAGCAGCCGGTCGGCGTCCACCGGCAGCACCGTGGAGGCGGCCAGGCGGAGCGTGCACTCGTCGGTCTCGACGTTGCCCGCGCGCGGGTAGGGGTGCACTCCGACGCCGAAGGGAACCGCGCGCCCACCCAGGTTCTCCACGGTGTGGGTCACGGTGAGCCCGTCGCCGTCGAGGGCGTAGCCGATGGAGGTCAGCAGCGGCACCGGCCAGCCGGGACGCGGCGAGACCGTCGCCTGCAGCACCACGGCGGAGTCGGTGTGCTCGACGATCGCCCACGGCTCGTGCCGCAGCAGCCCGTGGATGGCGTTGCTGCGGTCGGGCTCGGTCAGCGCCAGCTGCTGCGGCTCGCCGTCGAGCGCCCAGCGCCCGTCGGCGACCCGGTTCGGCCACGGCACCAGCACGCCGCCGGCGGCCGACGGCGGGAGCCGGTCGGCGTCGAAGGTCTCGGTGTGCGGCACACCGTCGACGGTGAAGGCGCGCAGCGCGGCGCCGAACTCGGTGATCACCGCCTTCGCGGTCCCCGAGCTGATCTCGAACTGCCGGCCGGTGGCGGGAAGAGGATCATGCACTCCGCCACTCTACGACCACGAGGCGGCCCCGGACACCGCGAACAGCGTCCCGGACCGCCTCGTCGGACGTGGAAATTCCTACTTGCTCAGGGACTCCGCTTGGAAGTCCGTCTTGCCCTTCACGAAGTAGTTGATCAGCCAGAAGATCACGCCGATGCCCAGCAGGATCCCGGCGATGATGTACTCCGTGGCCGGCCGGCCGGACAGCGGGCTCGCGAAGAACGCACAGGTCAGCGCACCCAGCACCGGAACCCAGGTGGGGGCCTTGAAGTGGTCGTGCTCCACCTCGTCCTTGCGCAGCACCAGAACCGCGATGTTGACCACCGCGAACACCACGAGCAGCAGCAGCGACGTGGTGCTGCCCAGGTCGGAGATCTCCAGCGAGCTCACCAGGATGACCGCGATGATGCTGGTGAACAGGATCGACACCCACGGGGTGCGACGACCCTTGTGCACCTTGCCGAACACGCTCGGCACGACGCCCTCGTTGGCCATGCCGTAGACCAGCCGGCTGGCCATCAGCATGTTGATCAGCGCCGTGTTGGTGACCGCGAACAGCGCGATCAGCGAGAACAGGATCGGCGGGAACCACGGGGCCGCGGCCTTGACCACCAGCAGCAGCGGGCCGTCGGACTCGGCGAGCTCCGCGGTCGGCACCAGCGTCGAGGTGATCACCGCGATGACCAGGTAGATGGTCGCGGTGATGACCATGCCCAGGAGCAGGGCGCGCGGGAAGTTCTTCGACGGGTCCTTGGTCTCCTCGGCCATGTTCACCGAGTCCTCGAAGCCGACCATGGCGAAGAACGCCAGCGCGGTGGCCGAGGTGATCGCGAGCAGCGGCGAGGTGTCGGTGTCGAACTGCGTCAGCCTGCTGGGGTCCGGCGCGATGTCGGCACTGTGGCTTCCACCGAAGATCGCGATCAGACCGAAGACGATCACGATCGCCAGACCGGTCAGCTCCACGCACGTCAGGACGACGTTCATCTTCACCGACTCGCCGACACCGCGGAAGTTGATCGCGGCGAGCAGCAGCAGGAAGCCGAGCGCGACCATCCACGAGTAGGGCTCGACGCCGTCGCCGAAGATGCCCGTCAGGTAGTCACCGCTGAACGCCTGCGCGGCGGAGGAGGCCGAGGTGATGCCCGAGCACATCACCGCGAAGGCGATCAGGAAGGTCACGAAGTGGATGCCGAACGCCTTGTGCACGTACAGCGGGGCGCCACCGGCACGCGGGTACTTGCCGACCAGTTCCAGGTAGCTGAACGCGGTCAGGAAGGCGACCACGAAAGCGACCAGGAACGGAACCCACAGGGCCCCGCCGACCTTGCCGGCGACCTTCCCGGTCAACGAGTAGATCGTGGTCCCGAGGATGTCTCCCACCACGAAGAAGAGCAGCAGTTTCGGGCCCATCACCTTCTTGAGGCCAGGCTCGTGCGCACCGCCGGGCGCATTAACGGTCGTTTCGTTGGCCATAGTGGAGAAGTGTGCAGGGTGGCTCCGACGACTGTCTGCCCGCCCCTGGTCGAAACGCACTCCGTCGAGTGGCGCAAGCGTGGCGAAGTGCCCAACGAGCACGCTCCGCCCAGGTCAGATCACACGTCGTCACCGGTGGGCGCCTTGTACTTCCAGAACGCGGGCAGGGCCACCGCCGACAGCGCGGCGGCGAGCACGACCAGCACTCCCCCGATCATCACCGCTGGTCCGGTGCCCAGCGCGGCACCGGTCAGGCCGTGCAGCGTGTCGGCCAGCCTCGGCCCGCCCGCGACCACGACGGTGAACACGCCTTGGATGCGGCCGCGCATCTCGTCGGTGGCCGCCGCCTGCAGGATCGAACTGCGGTAGACCATGCTCACCAGGTCGGCCCCGCCGCCGAGCGCCAGGAACAGCACCGCCAGCCACAGCGAGTCGGCGAAGCCGAAGCCGATGATCGCCACGCCCCAGGCCACCACGGCGATCGTCACGCCGACGCCGTGCCGAGCGATGCGGTGCAGCCAGCCGGAGAACAGCCCGAAGCAGAAGGCGCCCAACGGGATCGCCGCGTACAGCCAGCCGAGCGCGGCACCGCCGCCGGGCGGGTCGCCGAAGGTGCGCTCGGCCATCTCCGGGAACAGCGCGCGCGGCATGCCGAAGACCATCGCGATGATGTCCAGCAGGAACGACGCCAGCAGCACGGCGTGCAGGCCGAGGTAGCGGAAGCCGTCGAGCACCGAGCGCAGACCGGCCTTCTTCGGCGCACCGTCCTGCGGCGGCAGCGCGGGCAGCCGGAACACCGCCCACAGCGCGAGGCACAGCGCGATGGCGTCCACCAGGTACAGCACGGACAACCCGAGCAGCGGCAGCAGGACTCCCGCCAGCAGCGGTCCGACGATCGAGCCGAGCTGGAAGACGGTGGAGCCCAGGGCTTGCGCGGACGGCAGCAGGTGGGCGGGGATGAGCCGGGCGACGGCGGCGGCGCGCGTCGGCGAGTTGACCGCGAAGAACGTCTGCTGGAGCGCGAAGAGCACCAGCACCAGCCACACCGACGGGATGCCGGCGAACGCGACCAGCCACAGCAGCACGGAGGTTCCCGCGAGCCCGCCGTTGGTGATGAGCATCAGCTTGCGGCGGTCCACGGCGTCTGCGATCGCGCCGCCCCACAGGCCGAACACCACCAGCGGGACCAGTCCGAAGATGCCCGCCAACCCGACGTAGAAGGAGGAGCCGGTGATGTCGTAGAGCTGCTTGGGCACGGCCACGGCGGAGAACTGGGCGCCGACGGCGGTGACGATGTTGGAGATCCACAGCCTGCGGTAGGCCGGGTAGTGCAGCGGTCTGGTGTCGATGAAGACCTTGCTGAACAAGGACTTGAAGCTACGCCGGGGAATGGTTCCGCTGCTCTGCCGCACGAAGGACGGAGCGTAGTCCTTCGCGAAGCTAAAGGACCACTGGTTATCCGCCCGTGTGACGGAGCTCTACACCACTCCCCGGCGGCTCACTCACGGAGCGAGACGTTCGACCGCCCAGGTGTCATCGGTCCGGCGGAAGCGAAGCCGGTCGTGGAGCCGGTCGGGACGTCCCTGCCAGAACTCGACGAAGTCCGGGCGGATCCGCCAGCCGCCCCAGTGCGGCGGCACCGGGACCCTTTCGGCCTCGCCGAAGCGGCGCTCGATGCCGTTGAGGGAGTTCTCCAGCGCTTCGCGGCCGTTGACCACGCGCGACTGCGGCGACGCCCAAGCGCCCAGCTGCGATCCGCGCGGGCGCTCCGCCCAGTACTCGGCGGTCTCCGAGGAGCTGACCTTCTCGACCTCGCCGCGCACGTTGACCTGGCGCTGCAGGCCCAGCCACGGGAACGTCGCGGCGGCAACGCGGGTCGTCTTCAGGTCGTGGCTCTTGTTGGACGTGTAGTTGGTGAAGAACACCACGCCGCGCTCGTCGAAGCCCTTGCACAGCACCGTCCGCGAGGACGGGAAGCCCTCCGGATCGGCGGTGGCCAGCACCATCGCGTTCGGCTCGACCAGTTCGGCCGAGACGGCCTCGTCGAACCAGAGCTGCAGCTGCTCGTGCCAAGTGCCGGCGAGCGAATCCTCGTGCAACGCCCCGGCTTCGTAGGAAACACGCATGGACGGCAACGCGACGTTGGCCTCCGTCATCCTCTTCCTCCCTGACTCGTCCGGCGAACGGCACGACTCGACTTCGACATTCCGGCTCGGCGCCGGACGGTACGGGCTGGACGAGGCCGACGCGCGCGAGGCGCATCGGCCATTCGTTACGACGGTAAACGGGATCGGAACGGGAGCCGAATCGACGATAGGTCACGATCGATTCCGCAACCGATGCAGTGATCGTTCCCACAACAGCTCCACGTCACCCGAACAGCCGTTGCGCTGCGGGAGGAGCAAGGGAACCTTTCGCTCATCCCACTTCACCACAGCGAGAGCGTCAAGCCCTCGACGTCCGGATGGTGGGAGTGGATCGCCCACGCAGCCGGCCACCCGATGCTCGGCGGGTTCGAACGGATCGCACCCCTCGGACGCACGTCGCGGGCGGTGACAGAAAGGTCCCCGTGCCCACGGGCTGGCAATCCACACCACCCAGCCCACATCCGGACCGCCAACTTGCGAAACAGCAATATTTCCGGAATTTTTCACCCAAGTGCAAAACGTTCCATTCACCGTGGGTCAACTGAACCTCGAATTTTTTCCCGTCCCGGCGCCATTGCTCTTTCTTCCGCCCGGGGTGCACTGTTGGCTCAAACCCCGCCACGTCGCCCAGCCATGCACGCGCGCACCCCTACGACCAGGAGACGAGGCAGCTATGAGCGAATTCCGTCCCGGTCTGGAAGGCGTCGTCGCCTTCCAGACCGAAATCGCCGAACCCGACCGCGACGGTGGCGCGCTGCGCTACCGAGGCGTGGACATCGAGGACCTGGTGGGCACGGTCTCCTTCGGCGATGTCTGGACGCTGCTGGTGGACGGCCGGTTCGGCGGCGGACTGCCGCTCGCCGAGGACCTCCCGCTGCCGGTGCGCACCGGTGACGTTCGGGCCGACGCGCAGGCAGCGCTGGCCATGACCGCGCCTGAATTCGGCTTCAAGCCGGTGCTCGACATCGAGGCCGAGCAGGTGCGAGCGCAGCTCGCCCGAGCCTGCTCCCTCGGCCTGTCCTACATCGCCCAGTCCGCGCGCGGCGACCAGGCTCCGGTTCCGCACGCGCGGATCGCCGAGGCCACGACCACCACCGAGCAGTTCCTCACCCGGTGGCGCGGCGAACCGGATCCCGCTCACGTGCAGGCGCTGGACGCCTACTGGGTGTCGGCCGCCGAGCACGGCCTGAACGCCTCGACCTTCACCTCCCGGGTCATCGCCTCCACCGGCGCTGACGTGGGCGCCTGCCTGTCGGGCGCGGTCGGCGCGATGTCCGGCCCGCTGCACGGCGGCGCCCCGGCCCGGGTGCTGCCGATGATCGAGGAGGTCGAGCGCACCGGAGACGCCCGTCGCGTGGTGGCCGACATCCTCGACCGCGGTGACCGGCTGATGGGCTTCGGCCACCGCGTCTACCGCGCCGAGGACCCGCGCGCCCGCGTCCTGCGCAACACCTGCGACCAGCTAAAGGCCCCTCGCTTCGAGGTCGCCCGCCAGCTGGAGCAGGCGGCGCTGACCGAGCTGCGCGAGAGGCGGCCCGACCGCCAGATCGAGACGAACGTGGAGTTCTGGGCCGCCGTGGTCCTGGACTTCGCCGCCGTCCCGCCGGCGATGATGCCCTCGATGTTCACCGCGGCCCGGCTCGCGGGCTGGTCGGCGCACGTCCTGGAGCAGAAGCGGACCGGACGTCTGGTCCGGCCGTCGGCGCAGTACATCGGCCCGGCCCCGCGCTCGCCGCAGGACGTGGCCGGCTGGGACACCGTCACCCAGATCATCGCCCCGGTGTGAGCCCGTGGTGGGTCGGCCGCGTGGCCGACCCACCAGGGGATACCTTGACGGGCGTGACCGATTCGGCGAACCTGCACGCCCAGTACGCCGCGGCCCTCGAAGAGGACGCCGCGATCAGCGACAACCCGTGCGCCGAACTGGTCCAGGCCGCGGAGCACTGGCACGCGGCGGACGAGCACGAGCGCGAGCACTCGGCGCTGACCAGGGCGTTCGACGTCGACGAGGACGCCGGTCCGCTCAGCGGGCGCGGCGCCTACATCTCGTACCTGCTCACCCACGGACGCGCCGACCAAGCGGCACCGCTGCTCGACGAGCTGCGCCGGAAGCCGAGCAAGGTCGCCATGACCTACATGGACATCCACGTCGGCTACGCCACCACCGGTAACATCCCGGAAGGTCTGCGCTGGCTCAACGCGGGCGCGACCCACATCGTCCCGTCCCTCGACGAGCTCCTCGAGCCGACCGACCAGGGCTTCGACCTCCTCCTGGAGCGCTGGCACACCCGCAAGGACACGGGCCTGCCCGCCGACGCGATGGACGAGTTCCTCCAGCGGTGCCTCGATCACAGCGAGGAGGTCCGCGACGAGATCCAGCAGCTGTCCGGCACCGAAGGCGACCTCGCCGGTCTGGTGGACGAGGAGGGGAACCTCTCGCTCACCCTTTACCCGGTGCCGCTGTGGAGCGCCGAGGAGTTCGACCGCTCGGTGCGAGAGCACCCGGAGTGGTGGAACGAGGACACCAGCCACGAGGACTACCGGCGCGCGGTGCAGCGGGAGCTCGGCGAGGTCGTCTCCGGCGCCTGCCTGGTTCCCACCACCGTCGCCGCGGTGGAGGAGTTCTCCGCGGCGTACGGAGTCGACCCCGGCGATCCCGAGACCCCGGACGACTATGTGTTCGAGGAGGCGCACGCCGGGCGGTACCTGCCCTGGCCACCGGGGCGGAACGACACCTGCTGGTGCGGTTCGGGACGCAAGTACAAGAAGTGCTGCGGAGCACCCGGATTCGCCTGATCGTTCCGACCCGAACGGGCCTACTGGGACACAGTGTGGTTGGCCCCGGCGGCGAACAGCAGTAAGTTGCGGTGCGGCAGCGGCCGCTGGACACCGAGCGGTAACCCTGCTGCAACACTGAGCCGAGCCGGCAATGGCGCCGGCGGACCTGGCCACTGGCGCGCGGGGACGGGCTTCTCCCGGTCACCCCGCACAGTCACCACAACAACGCCCGGAGGCGCCGGAATGACGCAGGCCGAGACCACCGACCCGACCACCTTGAAGCTGCCCGACGAACTCCAGCCCTCCGACGGCCGCTTCGGCTGCGGACCTTCCAAGGTCCGTCCGGAGCAGCTGACCCGGCTGGCGAACGAGGGTGCCGCGGTGATGGGCACCTCTCACCGGCAGAAGCCGGTGAAGTCCCTGGTCGGCAGGGTCCGTGAGGGACTGCGGGAGCTGTACTCGCTGCCCGAGGGCTACGAGGTCGTGCTCGGCGTCGGCGGCACCACCGCGTTCTGGGACGCCGCGACCTTCGGCCTGATCCGCGAGCGCTCGCTGCACCTGACCTACGGCGAGTTCTCCTCGAAGTTCGCCAAGGCCGCCAAGACGGCTCCCTTCATCGGCGACCCGATCGTGGTCTCCTCGGACCCGGGTGACGCCCCGGAGCCGGTGTCGGACCCGAGCGTCGACCTGATCGGCTGGGCGCACAACGAGACCTCCACCGGCGTCATGCTGCCCCCGTCCCGCCCGGCGGGCTCGGAGAACGCGCTGATCGCGGTGGACGCCACCTCGGGCGCCGGTGGGCTGGCGTTCAACGCCGCCGACGTGGACGTCTACTACTTCGCGCCGCAGAAGTCCTTCGCCGCCGACGGCGGGCTGTGGCTGGCCGCGATGAGCCCGGCCGCGATCGAGCGCATCAACGAGATCGGCGCCTCGGACCGCTGGGTCCCGGAGTTCCTGTCGTTGCCGACCGCGCTGGACAACTCGCGCAAGGACCAGACCTACAACACGCCCGCGGTGGCGACGCTGTTCATGCTCGCCGACCAGATCGAGTGGATGAACGGCCAGGGCGGTCTGTCCTGGTGCGACTCGCGCACCAAGGAGTCCTCGCAGCGCCTCTACAACTGGGCGGAGTCCTCGGAGTTCGCCAAGCCGTTCGTCACCGACCCCGCCAAGCGGTCGCAGGTCGTCGGCACCATCGACTTCGACGACTCGATCGACGCCGCCGCGATCGCCAAGGCGCTGCGCGCCAACGGCATCGTCGACACCGAGCCGTACCGCAAGCTGGGCCGCAACCAGCTGCGGGTCGGCATGTTCCCGGCGATCGAGCCGAACGACATCACCCAGCTGACCAAGTCCATCGACTGGGTGATTTCGCAGCTGTCCTGATCGCGCTATGCGGCCGCCGAGGCAAACCCGTGAACTGCGGGTTTCCTCGGCGGCCGTTGCCATTTCACGGTCGCGATCCGCGACGAAGTTGATCACGACGAGTGATTTTCGCTGGAGTTGAGTAGTTCAACTCATTCGCGCGACCCGCCCGCATAGGGCAAGATCGAAGCTGACAGGGCGACCAACAAACGACACGAGTACCCGGCGTGCCTCCCGCGTCAAGGCGGCGCGCCGGGTTACTGTCACAGCTTGGTGACATGTAGGTCGGCGGGAGGCTGGCGTTATGCGAGCGCTGCGAGTGGTCGGGCTCGACGAGGACGGTGAATCCGTCATCTGCGAGGACCCGGAGAACGGTGAGCGATTCACCGTGCCCGCTGACGAGCGGTTGCGCGCGGCTGCCCGCGGCGACCTCACCCGGCTGGGCCAGGTGCAGATCGAGATGGAACAGCAGATGCGGCCGCGCGAGATCCAGGCCCGCATCCGCTCCGGTGCGTCCGTCGCCCAGATAGCGGCCACCTCGGGCCTGCCCGAGCACCGCATCGAGCGCTACGCCTACCCGGTGCTGCTCGAACGCGCCCAGATCGCGGAGATGGCGCAGCGCGCCCACCCGGTCCGCGAGGACGGCCCCGACGTGCAGACCCTCGGCGAGGTCATCGCGCACACCTTCGGAATGCGCGGCCACGACTACGCCGAGGCCAACTGGGACGCCTGGCGCGGCGAGGACAACAAGTGGGTCGTGCAGCTGGCCTGGCAGGCCGGCCGCTCGGAGAACGGCGCGCACTGGGTGTTCCACCCGGGAGCGCACGGCGGCACCGTCGCCTCGCTCGACGAGCACGCCGTGGACCTGCTCGACCCGTCGCCGAACCGTCCGCTGCGCACCGTCCGCCCGGTGACCGAGCTGGCCCGCGAGGCGCTGCAGCTCGACCAGCAGGTGGCTCCCGACCAGGTCGACCCCGAGCCGGAGCCGGTGCTGCCCGAACCGCCGGCGGCACGCGTCGAGCCCACGCTCCAGCGCGTCGAACCGCCGGAACCGGCACCCGTCGAGCCGACCGAACCGACGCTGGACCTGGAGACCCCGGAGCCGACCGAGAACCCGGCCACACCGGAGACCGAGTCCGCCGAGGACGCCAAGACCGATCCCAAGCGCGCGCGCAAGAACCACCCGATCGTCCCCTCGTGGGAAGACGTCCTGCTGGGAGTGCGCTCGCACCGCTGAGCGGTTCCACTGAGAACGGCCAGGCCCTTCGCGGCCTGGCCGTTCTCGCGTCTAACCCGGGCCCAGCAGGCTGAGCAGCCCGGTGACCCAGGACATGACGAGGCCCGCCGCGGTGCCGAAGGCGACCCAGCGCCAGACCGGGATGTTGCGTCCCAGCCAGATCGAGGGCGCGAACCCGGCGGCGATGGCGATGTTGACGAACACCGCGAGTGCTCCGCTGACGTCGGCCAGGCCCTGCGAGACCACCGCGAGCGTGACCGCCACGATCACCGCGACGATCGCGCTGATCGTCAGCCCGGTCGCCCACGGAGTCGGAGGCACCGGCGCGACCGGCCTCCCCCGACGACGCACCGCCTGCGCCGAACGCGGCCGCCCGATCTGCGCGAGTTCACCGCTGAGCGGGTCGACGTAGCCGACGCGACCGCCCGTCTCCGCGGCGAGGCGCATCGCCAACTGCCGACCGCGACGGGACACGATGTCGCCGGTCTGCGCGGACTCACCGGTCTGCACCAACTCCGCGACACCCGCCCACTCGTGCAGCGCCGCGACCAACGGTTCGGGCAGGCGCAGCCGCGCAGGGTCGTGCTCGGTCCCGCCGCCGCGCACCAGCACGGCCCGCCCGGACCGCGCGTGCAGCTCCCAGCCGGTGTCCATCAGGTCCCGCTCAGGGCGTGGAAGGTGATGGCCCCTGCCGTGGCGACGTTGAGCGAATCGACGCCTTCCGCCATCGGGATCCGCACCGCGACGTCGGCGGCCTCGATCGCCTCGCCGGTCAGCCCAGGACCTTCCGAACCCAGCAGAACGGCGACCCTGCCCTGGTCGAGCCCGGCGTCGCGGAGCGACTTCGAATCCCCGCGCGGAGTGAGCGCGGCGATCCGAAAGCCCTCGTCGCGCAGCAGTTTCAGGTCTTCGGGCCAGGTTTCGAGGTGGGCGAAGGGCACCCGCAGCACGTGTCCCATCGACACCCGCACGCTGCGCCGGTACAGCGGGTCCGAACATCCGGCGCCCAGCAGCACTCCGTCCACGCCGAGCGCGGCGGCGTTGCGGAACAGCGCCCCGAGGTTCTCGTGGTCGCCGATGCCCTCCAGCACGGCCAGCCGCCGCGACCGCGCGACGAGCTCGGCGGGATCGACAGCAGGCGCCCGGTCGGCCACGGCCAGCACACCGCGGTTGAGGTGGAAGCCCACGACCCGCGCCATCACGTCCGCGTCGGCCACGTAGGCGGGAACGTCCAGGTCGGCGGTGGCCTCGGCCAGGTCTTCGACCCGGCGGCGAACCCCGAAAAGCGCCCGGACCGGGTACGGCGAGGCGAGCAACCGCTCGACCACCACCACGCCCTCGGCGATCACCAGTCCGCGCCCGCCAGGCCGGTCCGGCCGGCGGTCCGCACGAGACAGATCGCGGAAGTCGTCGACCCGCGGATCGTCCACGTCGCTGATCTCGACCATGTGCGCCACGCCGGCCATTCTCCCATCCGCACCGCGAGCGGCGATGACAGGAAGGTTCCCACGCTCACCCCGCAGGCCGACGGGAGTGACAGGAAGGTTCCCATGTTCAAGTTGCGGGCCTGCGGTGGTGACAGGAAGGTTCCCACGCTCACGTCGCAGGCCCGCGGTGGTGACAGGAAGGTTCCCTTGCTTCGCCGAGGCGGGGTCGGGAATCGAGGGGGTAATGGGTCGATCTCATTCACTCCTCGGTCCGCTTCGGCGGCGGATGGGACGAATCGGAGCCGTTGCGCCCCATTTCCGATTCGCGTGGAGGATTTGTTCAGACCTCCGCGGCGAGTGCGCTCAGCGGCGTTAGCGACTTGTCGAACGAATTCCGTGGGAAAGTTCTCGCCCCAACAGACGAGGGGGCGACGCTGAGTGATGCCGCACCGCCGTTGATCGGATTGGACTGGTTGACGTCCGCTTCGCACCGCCATTGCCCCGATTGCCGGTGCGAACAACACCGAACACCGCGCGTCTCTGCTCCCGGCGGCCGATTTCCACGCGCCTCAGCGGAGCCGAAAAGGCTGATTGCCGCTTCGCCCCGAGCGCGCGGACCGAGTGATCGCTGACACCGTATTGGCCGCTGGCTCACCAGGTGGGGATGTGTCACGGTGGTTTCCCCAGCGCTGGGCGCTGACGTGCTGCCGATAAAGGGAGACGGCATGGGACGGCACGTGGACGATCGATCCTTCAAACCGATTGATCGGCAACGCTATCGGAACAAGATGCAACGAGGCCTGGACGCACTGGCGCGGATGTTGGCCGATGGCGAATTCTCCTTCCCCCATCAACAGATGGGGCTGGAGATGGAATTGTGCTTGGTGGACGAGCACATGCAGCCGTCGATGAACAACGCGGTGGTGCTGGAAAAAATCAGCGAAGCGATTTTCACCACCGAGTTGGGGCAGCAGAACATCGAGCTCAACGTCGAACCGCGAGTGCTCGCGGGGGACAGCGCGCTGCGCCTGGAGGAAGGCGTGCGGGCGGCATTGGTGCGCGCTGACGGCGGGGCGCACGACGCGGGCGCGAAGATCGCCATGATCGGCGCTTTACCGACGTTGCAGAGCCTGCACTTCGACCCGTCCACGCTGACGAGCAATCCGCGCTACTCGGTGCTCAACGACCAGATCATCCTGGCTCGCGGCGAGGAGATGCTGCTGGACATGGAGGGCGTTCCGCTGGCCGACGGCGGTTCGGAACGGCTTCGCTCCTACGCGGACTCGATCGCGCCGGAGTCGGCGTGCACCTCGGTGCAGCTGCACCTGCAGGTCGCGCCGGAGGACTTCGCCGCGCACTGGAACGCGGCGCAGTGCCTGGCCGGGGTGCAGGTCGCCATCGGCGCGAACTCGCCGTTCCTGCTGGGCAAGGCGCTCTGGCACGAGACGCGCATCCCGCTGTTCCTGCAGGCCACCGACACCCGCCCGACGGAACTGCGCAACCAGGGCGTGCGGCCCAGGGTGTGGTTCGGCGAGCGGTGGATCACCTCGATCTTCGACCTGTTCGAGGAGAACGTCCGCTACTTCCCCGCGCTGCTGCCGGAACCGGAGGAGGAGGACCCGGTGGCCGCGCTGGACAACGGCCGCGCCCCGAAGCTCAACGAGCTGCGCCTGCACAACGGCACCATCTGGCGCTGGAACCGCCCGGTCTACGACCTGGTGGGGGGCGTCCCCCATCTCCGGATCGAGAACCGCGTCCTGCCCGCCGGGCCGTCGGTGGTCGACGTCGTCGCGAACGCGATGTTCTTCTACGGCGCCCAGCGCGCGTTGACCGAACAGGACCGTCCGCTCTGGACGCAGATGTCGTTCGCCGCTGCGGAGGAGAACTTCTACGCGGGCGCCCGGCACGGTTTCGACGCGCATCTCTACTGGCCAGGCTCGGGCTGGGTCACGCCGGACGAACTCGTCCTGCGTCGACTGCTGCCGATGGCGCACGAGGGCCTGCGGGCCTGCGGCGTCTCCGACGAGGCCCGCACCCGCTACCTCGGGGTCATCGAGCAGCGCTCGCTGGCCAGGCAGAACGGTGCCAGCTGGCAGCGGGACGTGGTCGCGCACCTGGAGGCAGATGGAGCCGACCGGCACGCCGCGCTGACGACCATGCTCCGCCGCTACATCGAGCTCGCCGACAACGGCGATCCGGTCCACAGCTGGCCGGTCCGCTGACACTCCGCAGGGCGCCTGTGGCCACACCTGGTCAATTGCCATAGGGTGGCAACAACCAGAAGGTGTCGACTACGGAGGGAGACTTCGGTGCCCGAGTACGTGCTGCCGGAGTTGGACTACGACTACGCGGCGTTGGAGCCGGCGATCTCCGGGGAGATCAACGAGCTGCACCACAGCAAGCACCACGCCACCTACGTCAAGGGCGCGAACGACACGATCGCCAAGATCGCCGAGGCCCGGGACAAGAACGACTTCTCCTCGATCGTGGGCCTGGAGACGACGCTGGCGTTCAACCTCGCCGGGCACTCGCTGCACCTGGTGTGGTGGAAGACCCTGTCCCCGGACGGCGGCGACAAGCCGACGGGCGAGCTGGCCGCGGCCATCGACCAGGACTTCGGATCGTTCGACAAGTTCCGCGCTCAGATGGAGGCCGTGTCGACCACGATCCAGGGCAACGGCTGGGGCGTGCTGGCGTGGGACCCGGTCGGTCAGCGGCTGATCACCCAGCAGCTGCGCGACCACCACTCGAACCTGTCGATCGCCACCACTCCCCTGCTGGTGTTCGACATCTGGGAGCACGCCTACTACCTGCAGTACCGCAACGTGAAGGCCGACTACGTCAAGCAGCTGTGGAACGTCGTCAACTGGGACGAGGTCGCCAAGCGCTTCGACGACGCCCGCAACGGCCTCAACGGCCTGCGCCTGCCCACGGCCTGACCGGATTTCAGTGGAAATCGGAGACCTGATTTCCACTGAAATCGCGAACTCCGGGCTCGGCGGTGAGTGCTCCGACAAGTTCTTGCCGCCGGTAATGATCGAGCCCCGGTCTCCCGAAGGAGGCCGGGGCTCGATCTGTTCCCGAACTGACTACCGCTCCCACCACGAAGCGGACATGTATTAGGTTAGCCTAACCTTGCGGTTGGATCAACCCCTTCTTGCGCTGCTGCGACAGCGCCACGGCGCCCCCGACGGCGGCGGCGAGCGAGAGCAGTCCACCGAGCACGAGCGGCCAGCGCGGGCCGAAGACCTCCGCCAGCCAGCCCGACGCCAGACCGCCGAGCGGCTTGCCACCCATGAACAGCAGCATGTAGAGACCCATCACCCGACCTCGCATGGTCGGCTCGACGGCCAGCTGCACCGTCGAGTTCGCGCTGGTCGTGAAGGTCATGACCGCGACACCGACCGGCACCAGGCACGCGGCGAACAGCCAGTAGGACGGCAGCAGCCCGGCCACCGCCTCCAGCGCACCGAACACGCCCGCGCCGATGAGCATCAGCCGCAACCGGGAACCGGGTTTGGCGCTGCGGCGGGCGGCCAGCGTCGCGCCGGTCAGCGTCCCCACCGCGAGCATCGTGATGAGGATGCCGTAGCCGTCGGCGTCGCGACCGAAGACGTTGCGAGCCATCACCGCGAACGTGCTCTCGAAGTTCATGCCGAAGGTGCTGACGCAGAACATCAGGACCATGACCACGACCAAGTCCGGGCGCCCGCGCACGTAGCGCAGGCCGGCCCGGAGCTGGCCGCGCTCCCTGCCCACGGCTCTGGCCCGGTGCAGCAGGGCGGTGTCCATCAGCAGCAGGCCCACCACCACGGCCACCGAGCTGAGCCCGTTGGCGAGGAACACCCAGCCGGTGCCGACGGCGGTGATGGCCAGTCCGGCGATCGCGGGCCCGACGATGCGGGCCAAGTTGAAGGTCATCGAGTTCAGCGCGACGGCGTTGGTGAGCTGCGCGGGTCCGACCATCTCCACCACGAAGGACTGCCGCACCGGCGCGTCCACCGCCGAGAAGCAGCCGAGGACGAAGCACAGCACGTAGACGTGCCAGAGGGCGACGATCCCGGTCACGTCGAGCGTCCCCAGCGCGAAGCCGCAGAGCCCCAGGGCACTTTGCGTGATGATCAGGATCTTGCGCTTGTCGAACCGGTCGGCGAACACTCCCGCCCACAGCGTGAGCGCGAGGGTGGGGAGGAACTGCAGCGCGACCGCCACGCCGAGCGCGGCCGGGCTGCCTCCGGAGAGCTCGAGCACGAGCCAGTCCTGCGCGGCCCGCTGCATCCAGGTCCCGGTCAGCGAGACGACCTGTCCGGACGCGTAGTAGCGGTAGTTGCGCTCGCGCAGCGAGCGGAACATGCCCCCGCCGGCGTCAGCGTTCCGGTCCGCCGCGGACCGGGTGCGGCGGTTGACCGGGTCTGGGGAATCTCCGTCTTCCGCAGACCTTCGAGCTTGGCCAACCACGCTTCGGCGTACCGCCTCTCAGTGCTCCCT
Organism: Saccharopolyspora sp. NPDC049426; assembly: GCF_040676935.1. Lineage (NCBI taxonomy): Bacteria > Bacillati > Actinomycetota > Actinomycetes > Pseudonocardiales > Pseudonocardiaceae > Saccharopolyspora > Saccharopolyspora sp. NPDC049426. The sequence continues at coordinate 56,711 of NZ_JBFAPZ010000021.1, forward strand.
CATCGACTGGCCAGCCGGTCGATGATCTCGGCGGCCCGTGACAGCACCGCCAGCTCTTCCGCGTCCAGCTCCGCGAGGTGCTGGTCCAGCCAGCGCTCGCGGATCGAGACCTCTTCCTCGATGCGGGCCTTGCCGGACTCGGTCACCTCGACGATGGCCTGCCGGCCGTCGGTGGGATGAGCCCGCCGGACCACCAGCCCGTTGTCCTCCAGGGCTGCGATGACCCTGGTCATCGATGGTGGCTGGACACCCTCCTTGGCCGCCAGTTCGCCCGGTGTCATCGATCCGGCCTTGTGCAGGCAGGACAGTGCTGACAGCTGGGACAGCGTGAGGGCCGAATCGGCTCGCTGCGCGCGCAACCGCCGGTTGAGGCGAACGACCGCGAGCCGCAGCCGGCTCGCCAGCGTGCGTTCCCGTTCCGCGATATCGGACACGTCGTTAGTCTACCAAACTATCTCGGGAATTCGGACAAACTGATCTCGCGACCAGTGGTGGCATACCTTAGCCAGCCCGAGCCCCGGCATGGCGTATTTGGGATGAAGGAGACTCGCCGCGCGCCAAGAGGTCCGGCGAACTCTCCCCGAACGCGAAAAGAGGCACCCGCGTCCCAGGATTCCGGGACGCGGGTGCCTCTTCGAGCGGGATCAGATGCCGAGCAGGCTGCTCAGCGGACCCGAGGCGAAGTAGAGCACGAAGGCCGCGGCCACCACCCACATCAGCGGGTGCACCTCGCGGGCCCTGCCGGTGGCGGTGCGCAGCAGCACGTAGCTGACGAACCCGGCACCGATGCCGTTGGCGATCGAATAGGTGAAGGGCATGACCGCGATCGTCAGGAACGCGGGCAGCGCCATCGTGAAGTCCGACAGGTCGATCTGGCGGATCTGCGACAGCATCATCGCGCCCACCACGACCAGCGCCGGAGCCGCGGCTTCGATCGGAACCACCTGGTAGAGCGGGGTCAAGAACATCGCGCCCAGGAACAGCACACCGGTCACCACGTTGGCCAGACCCGTGCGGGCGCCGTCGGCGATGCCGGAGGCCGACTCCACGAACACCGTGTTGGAGCTCGCCGAACCCGCACCACCGGCGACCGCGCCCAGGCCCTCGACGGCCAGCGCCTTGCCGATGCCGGGGAGGTTCCCCTCCTTGTCGGCCAGATCGGCTTCCTTGCCGAGACCGGTCATCGTGCCCATGGCGTCGAAGAAGTTCGCCAGGACGAGGGTGAACACCAGCATCGCCGCGGCCAGCGCGGGCAACCGCGTGAAGGCGCCGAAGGAGATGTCACCGACCAGCGACAGGTCCGGCAGACCGGCGATCTGGTCCGGCAGCGCCGGGTAGCCGAGGTTCCAGCCGGTCGCACCGGCGTCGCTGGAGGACCCGGCGTGGAAGACCGACTCGACGATGATCGACAGGATCGTGGTGACCACGACGCTGATCAGGATGCCGCCGCGAACCTTGCGGGCCACCAGGATCGAGGTCAGCACCAGGCCGAAGACGAACACCGCGGTCGGCCAGGAGGCGATCGAACCGTCGATGCCCAGACCCACCGGGACCGTCGTGTCGGCCGCGTCCGGCAGGCGGCGCACGAACCCGGAGTCGACCAGGCCGACGAAGGTGATGAACATTCCGATGCCGACCGCGATCGCGGCCTTGAGATCGGCGGGCACCGCGTTGAACACGGCGGTGCGGAACCCGGTCGCGACCAGGATCAGGATCACGATGCCGTCGACCACGACCAGGCCCATGGCCTCCGGCCAGGTCACCTGGGGCGCGATCGTGACGGCCAGCAGGGTGTTGATGCCCAGGCCGGTGGCGATGGCGAACGGGTAGTTCGCGATCAGTCCGAACAGGATCGTCATGACGCCCGCGACCAGCGCGGTGGCGGCCGCGACCTGCGGGATCGGCAGGATGTTGCCCAGGACGTCGTGCTTGGCACCGGCGTCGGTCGGCGAAGCGCTACCGAGGATCAACGGGTTGAGCACGATGATGTAGGCGACGGTCACGAAGGTGACCAGGCCACCCCGAACCTCTCGGCCAACGCTGGATCCGCGCTCGCTGATCTTGAAGTAGCTGTCCAGCAGCGAAGACTTGCTCTCGGTTCTCTCCACCATTCGAACTTTCCAATCACGGTGGCCTGTGCGCGGGCCGTTACTACCGGGAGTAGCCTGCCTGACGTGGTACAAGACGGCGAAACCGCCCCCTCCGACCCAGCGCACCGCACGGTCCCGTCGCTGCCCCGCAGGCTCGCGGATCCGACGCCGGTGCTGCTGTTCGGCACCGCCCTTTGGTTCGCGGGCGTCGTGCTGTTCGGATGGCGCGACCTCGCCGACGGCGCGGTCGGCGTCGAGTTCTTCACCTGCGTCGCCGGGACCACGCTCGGCATCATCGGCTTCGGCGTCTTCCGCTGGCAACGCAGCGCTGCCCGCCGCGGCTCCCGAGGCTCCTGGCAGGGCCTCTCGGGCCTCGACACCTGAGCCCACCTCACCCCTGCGCGGTTTTGGGTCCGAACCGATCGGACAAAACGGCCGTGAATTGTTCGGAGAACCCTCAAGAATCGCCTTTGAGGATTTTCCAGCAGGTGGGGCAGGTGGGTTCGAGTATCCAGTCGAGCTCGGTGCTGTCGTGCAGGCGAGCGGCTACGACCTGCGTGCCGCAGTAGGATTCCGCCTGGTCATCGTGGTTGATCCGGATCGCTGAGGGCCGGAAGGCGTGGCGACCTCCGGGGATCGGGCGCCAGATGTGGGTGAGGTGATCGGTCATTTTTTCCTCCTTGTCCGGTGAAATGAGACCGTCCCATGAATGAATGAGCAATCGTGTTCATTAGATTGTGTAATGGTGACGTCTCAGGCCCTGAAATAAATTGTGCGTATGACAACGGCACGCGCCCGGGGCTTGGGCGTTGAAATCCGGAGGCTCCGCAAGGACGCCGGTCTCCGGCTGGAGGAGCTGGCCGACGTGTGCGGCTGGTCGCGGGCCACGTTCGGTCGCATCGAGTCGGGCGAGAAGGTCCCGACCGACATCGAGATCGCCATCGTCCTGGGCGCTCTGGGGATCAGGGGCAGCGAACGGAAGCGCCTGCTGGAACTGGCTCACGACGCGCACCAGACGCACTGGTGGGAGGTCGGCCACCCGGGGCTCCCGTCGCAGCTCGTCTCACTGCTGGACTTCGAGCAGCGGGCCGCGAAGATCACCGACGTTGCGATCGGTTTCGTGCCGGGCTTGTTGCAGACGGCCGACTACGCGCGAGCCGTGATGCGCAACGGCGCGCTGGACGAGGAGGTCGTCGAGGCCAGGGTGTCGCTGCGCATGGGCAGGCAGCGCGTGCTGACCAGGGCGAGACCGGTCGTGTTGCACGCGCTCCTGGACGAGTCGATCCTCTGGCGTCCGGTGGGCGGCTCGCGCGTGATGGCCGAGCAGCTGCGCCGCGTCGCCGAGGTGGGCCGGCACGACCACATCACCGTGCGGGTCGTCCCCTACAGCGCGGGCGTCCACCACGCGTTGCACGGGAACTCGCTGATCCTGGAATTCGCCAGACAACGTCCCATCGTCTACCTCGAACAACGACGGTCCGGACTGTTCCTCGACGATCCCGACGAGATCTTCCCGTTCGTCGAGTCCGCCACTAGCGTTGAGGAGAAGGCCTTGAGCCCAACGGAATCCGCCGAGCTCATCCTGACTCGCGCGAAGGCGATGGAGAACAGCCATGATCAGTGACTGGCGCAAATCCAGCCACAGCGGCGAAGAAGGCAACTGCGTCGAAGTCGGCCGGGGCCGCGACCAGATCGGCGTGCGCGACACCAAGGACCGCGACGGCGGAACCCTGCGGTTCGACCCCGAAACCTGGCACCGCTTCCTGCGGTCCCTCAACGAGGACCACTAGCGCAGCAGGGTCGTCGCCTCCGGGTCCGCCAGCAGGGCTGCCAAGGCGAAGCGCTGCGACCACGACCCGGTGGCCCATGCCAAGGCCCTGGCCAAGCCGTCCGGGGTGCGTTCGGTGTGGACCTTGCCGTTGTTCTCCACCCACCAGTGGACCTGGTGCTCACCCGTCGACGCCTGGACGCGCAGCTTGTCGTGGAGGGTGATCTCGCCGACCGGGACCTCGATGCCCAGCAGCTCGCAGCTGGAGATGACCCGGGCGACCTCGGCCCAGCGCTGGGTGCGCCCCGGATCGGGCACGCGCAGCGTGTTCTCCTCCGAAGCCAGCGGCAGGTCGAGCAGCTCGGCCAGCGCCTCGGGGTCGAACTGATCCGGGCTGCCGCCCGCGACGACCAGCGGAGCGTCCATGACGCCGAGCATCCACGGCTCGTCGAGCACGACCGCGCGGCCGGTGCTCACCACCGCCCCCGACACGGACCGCACCATCTCCGGCGGAGCCAGCTCGGACGGGTCGACCACGCCCGCGGCCACCGCTTCGCTCAGCGCCCGGTGAGCCCGCAACGCCGTTCCCGCGCGGATCGCGCGGTCCGGGTCGCCGAGGCGTTCCAGCAGGTCTTCGGCGTCGTCATCGTCGTCGATGCGCAGCTCGGCGCGGACACCGGCCAACCGCAGCCCCTCGGCGTCCAGGCCGATGTCGGGCACCGGATCGTAGACCCCGGCGAGCTCGTCGGCGCCGGGCAACCGCCAGTGCCGCGGCGGGTGCCCTTCGATCAGCGCGCAGCGGGCGATCCACCAGGCCGAGTAGCCGTGCGGTTCGCGCAGCGCCCGCAGCGTCTCCGGGTCCCGGGTGAGCAGGCTGATCGCGTCGGGCCACGCGTCGTCGGCGACCAGGTCCAGGTCGCGGATGCCGACGAAGCGGGCCGGAGGCCACGCCTCGGGCCGGTCCGCTTCCTGCTCGGCCCACCACTGCTGCGAGTCGGGGAACTTCTCGTCCGCTTCCACGGGATCGTCCTCGACGTGCACGCCGAAGCCGTCGAGAACGCCGATGGAGGTCAGCAGCTCGGTCGGCCAGCGCTGCGCGACCTGCTCGTCGAGCACCGACAGCGGTGCTCCCTCGCCGAGGTGCTCGGTGTCGATGACCGACAGCAGCGCCGCCTCGGGCAGCAGGAGTTCGTCGGCGCGGCGGAAGTCGCCCTGGTCGTCGGGCAGCGCCAGCGCGCCGAGCCAGTCGCGCGACCGGGACTCCTCGACCAGCTTCAGCACGGCCTCGGCCAGCGGACGCACGTCGGCTCCGGCCAGCGCGTCGGACACGCTGCTGCGCACGGCCTCCGCCAGCGGCGGGGCGTCGAGCAGTTCGGCAGGCCCGGCCGGGTGCGCGCCGAGCTTCTCCAGCAACGGGTGGGTGGCATCGGGATGCGCGATGCGCAGGCCCGAGATGTCCAAGGTGGACAGCAGCGCAGCCGGGTCGAGATCGCTCTCCGGGTGGCTGAGCAGCACGTCGCGCACACCGCTGACGGTGCGGCCGTCGGCCAGCGGGACCGGCAGCGCGGTGAACTCCTCGCGGGCCTGCGGATCGGCTTCCTCGAACGGTGCCAGAGCCTCGTAGAGCCGGTACCACCAGCTCGGTTCGCGGCCCAGCCCGGCGACGGCCTCGACGATCTCGGCGGCGCCGAGCCTGCGGACCTCCAGGGCGTGCAGCGAACGGCGATGCCGGGAGTCGGACAGCTGCGGGTCCAGCAGACCCGGCACGACGTCGTCGAGCAGCTCCACCAGCTCGGACGAGACGAACTCCAGCGCGCGGGCTTCCAGCGGCGCGACCGGCTTGTCCCCTGCCCCCGGCAGCCAGGCCGAGACCCGCAGCCGGTCGTGGACGCCCTGCCGCAGCTTGTCGTCCACATCGGACAGCGGGAACCCCGGCAGCGGCACGAGCGCGGTCCGGTGCTCGCCGGGCAGCTTGTCGACCAGGGCCGGGTAGCACTCGGCGGCGAAGGTCAGCACCTCGTCGGTGGCGGGCGAGGCCGCCGCGCGACGCCGGTCCGCCTCGACCGGCACGCCGGCCAGCAGCCGCGCGGGCAGCGACAGCCGCTCCTCGGTCGGGGTCGGGCTGTGCAGGACGTCCTCGGCCAGCGGGATCGGCACGCCCTCGGAATCCAGCGGAACGGCCCAGGTGACCTGCCACTGCGCGGTCGAACGGCTCTCCGCGCCCAGTCCGGCCAGCACCGACTGGCTCAACGCGCCGGAGGCGCGGTGCACCAGCCAGCGATCGCTGCGCGACGGGCCGTGCACCACGACTCGGTCGGTGTCCTCGTCGACGCGGCGCCAGGTCTGGCGACCGATCCTGATCTCGCTCAGCGCCGGCAGCGCCAGCAGCAGCCCGGGAACCTGGTCGGTGCACGAGTCCAGCAGCGCTGCCGCGTCCACTCCGGAGCGCAGCGGCAGCCGGACTTCGGTGGTGAACCCCTCCGGCGGGGCGCCCTCGACCTCCCACGGCAGCCGCAGCACCGGAACCGCGCCTTCGCGGCGGGACAGCTCCTCGGCAGGTCCGGGCAGCTGCGCGGCGGCCTGCCGGGTGCGCTCGGCGGAGAACGCCACGCCACCCGAGGTCGACAGCACGCTGGGCTCCTCGGAGACCGCGAGCACGGCGGCGAACCCGACGCCGAAGCGACCGACCGAGGCACCGTCGCGCTTGGCGGACGCGCGCAGCGAGGCCAGCGCGGCCACGCCTTCGGCGGTCAGCGGCGCACCGGTGTTGGCCACCCGCAGCTCGTCGCCGACGAGCTCGACGCTCAGGACCCCGTCGGAGCCCGCGGCGTCGGCGGCGTTCTGGGCGAGCTCGACCAGCAGGCGTTCGCGGTAGCCGCCGAGGCGCAGGTCCTCTTCGGCGTTGGCGTCCTCCCGGAACCTGGTCGGCGAGGTCTCCCAGGACTGCAACACTGCGCGCCGCAGTCCGACCGCGCCGAAGCGGTCCGGCTCGCTCACCCGCGCTCCGTGCCGCGCGGCTCGAACTCCAGCGTGGCGTCGTCGTAGACGATCTCGGCGACCGGGACGGTGGAGGAGACGTCCACGTCGACCTCGGAGTGCGCGCCGCAGCCGAACTCGACGCTGACCACGCGGCCGTCGGCGGGGGCGTACTCGTTGGCGCAGACGCCGAACTCGCCGCCCATCGAACCGGACAGCTTCAGAAAGAAGCCGCAGGTCCCGCAGGCCGCGGGCGCGAGCTTCGCGGCGTCGGCGCCCGGGCCGAAGTCACCGGAGTACCAGCGCTCGGCCGCGTCCGTGCGGCCTTCGAAGCTGAGCACCCGCTTGCGGCCGAAGCCGACCTCCTTGGCGACGTCGCCGAACTGCTCGTCGTCGCTGGTCAGGTGGCCGGGAGCCAGCCGCGGGTCGTCCGGGCTGGTCGGCAGCAGATCACCGGCACCGAGGTCGCCCGGCTGGACGCGGTCGCGCCACGGCACCCAGGCCGGCGCCGTCAGCGCCGTGGGACCGGGGAGCAGCACGACCTCGCTGACCGTCACCGGCTCGCCCTGGCCGACGCTGGCGACCGTCACGGCCCAGCGCCAGCCGACGTAACCGGGGTAGTTCGACTCGAAGTAGTGCGTGACGGCGTGCGGCCCCTCGGCCTCGACGCCGACGTGGGCGCCCACCGGGGAGGACGCGCTGTCCGCGACGTCGTCCCCCGTGGTGTCCAGCGTCAGGACCGGCGAGCCGAGCGGGTCGTCACCAGGGCGTGCCTCGTCCTCCGCAGCAGCTCGGGCGACGTCCTCGGCCGCCGCGAGCTCCGGGTTCAACGGCTCGGCCGCAGGCTGCCCGGCGTCGTCGTACGGGGCATCCGCGCCTGGGCTGGTCATCGGAGCAGGCATAGGCGTCACATGCTCAATTGTGCCGTACGTGCTCGACGCCGCAGTCGGCTGTGTCGCTGCGGAGGCCGCAGGACCGCTGATCCGGAGCGGAGTAGCACTCGGAGTGATCGGGCGTGTCAAGCTTTCGGGGTGCGACTTGCTCAGACTGGACGTCTCTTGTGCGGCGTGCTGCTCACCATCGGAGTCGGGGTTGCGTGTGCGCCGCAGGTACCAGCGCAGCACGACGGCCAGGACGACCGCGAGCAAACCGATCAGGGCGTAGGGCACGCGGGAAGCCTGCCACACCTTCGAGTCGAGGTGATCAACGTGCTCCCGCACGACCGCTCCTCGTTCACTCAGGGCCTGGAAATCGCTGGTCAAACCCTCTACGAAGGCACCGGCCTGCGCGGTTCCTCGGCGTTGCGCGCGGCCGACCCGCTGAGCGGTTCGGTGCGGCACGAGGTCCGGCTGCCTGCCGATTACTTCGGTGAGGGGATCACCGTCACGGGTGACCGTATATGGCAGCTCACCTGGCAGGAAGGGGTTGCTTTCGAGCGAGATCGCGAGAGCCTCCGCGAACTGCGCCGAGTGGAGTACCCGGGCGAGGGCTGGGGGCTGTGCTTCGACGGGCGGCGACTGGTGATGAGCGACGGCAGCGACGAGCTGGCCTTCCGCGATCCGACGACGTTCGCGCAGGTCGGAGAGGTTTCGGTGACGCGTGCGGGCTCGCCGGTCGAGGAGCTCAACGAGCTGGAGTGCGCCGGCGGCCAGGTGTGGGCCAACGTGTGGGGCAGCGACGAGATCCTGCGGATCGATCCGGCGAACGGGCAGGTCACGGCGGTCGTGGACGCCGAGGGGTTGCTGCCGCCCGAGCAGCGGGTCGGAGCCGACGTGCTCAACGGCATCGCGGCCGTTCCCGGCACCGATGATTTCCTGATCACCGGGAAGAACTGGCCGTCGATGTTCCGGGTCCGCTTCGTACCCCGGTGATCGCTGGTTCGAGTGATCTAGACCGCTATTTTTGTCGCCTGATCGTGTCCCGCTGTATTTCTGGGCCGCTTTCCGCCTCCTTATTCGTGAGGGCGTTGCGGCTGAGACCAAGAACGAGCATCGCCGCAACCCGGTCCGGGCGAGAGGAGGTGGTGCAGGATGGCTCACATGGGGATGCGTGGACGTGACCAGCACTCGGACGAGCCGCAGGGCCGTCCGGGCTGGGGCGCCGGGCAGCGCGGGAAGCGCGGTTGGTACGCCGACCAGCAGCAGTCCGGACAGCGGTTCGAACCGCCGCCCCAGGACGCCGACGAGCGGCGTTATCCCTGGCAGGAGGACCCCGACTACGACCGCTCGCGCGGAACGGGTCCGCTGCCGCCGCTGCACGATGACCACTCCGCCGCACCCGACGAGGAGGAGCCCGAACGCGAGCAGCCCCGGGGCGCGCCGCCGCCGAGGAAGCTGACGGTCACCCGGGTCGCCGCGTGGCGCAGCCGGGACCTGACCCAGCGGGTGGTGCGGCTGTTCTTCTCGCTGGCCCACGCCGACGGCGCCGACCGGTCCGGGCTCGCCAAGTTCACCTACGCGTGGATGGGCAACTACGCGGTCGACGCGGCGATGGCCGTCGCCCTGGCCAACACGCTGTTCTTCTCCGCGGCCACGGCCGAGAGCAAGGACAAGGTCGCGCTCTACCTGCTGATCACGGTCGCGCCGTTCGCGGTGATCGCGCCGGTGATCGGCCCCGCCCTGGACCGGTTGCAGCAGGGCAGGCGGCTGGCGCTGGCCGCGTCCTTCGCGGTGCGCGTCGTGCTGGCCGCCGTGATGGCGCTGAACTTCAACAGCTGGCTGCTCTACCCGGCGGCGCTGGGCTGCATGGTGCTGTCGAAGTCCTTCGGCGTGCTCAAGGCCGCCATGACGCCTCGAGTGCTGCCCGGTCAGATCACGCTGACCAAGGCCAACTCGCGACTCACCGCCTTCGGCCTGGCCGCGGGCGGTGCGTTCGGCGCGATCGCCTCCGGCTTCGCCTGGCTGTGGGGCTCCGAGGGCGCGCTGTGGTTCATGGCCGCGATGGCGGCGGCCGGCGTCTGGCTGTGCCTGCGGATCCCGGGCTGGGTGGAGAGCACCGAGGGCGAGGTGCAGACCTCGCTGGGCGATCCGGGACGTTCCCGCAAGGTACCGCTGTCCGATCACGTGGTGGTGGCCCTGTGGGGCAACGGCGGGATCCGGGTGCTGACCGGTTTCCTGACGCTGTTCGCCGCGTTCGTGATCAAGCACAACACCCCGCACGAACCGGCCATGCAGCTGGTGCTGCTGGGCCTGGTCGGCGGCGCGGCCGGGGTCGGCAGCTTCCTGGGCAACGGTCTGGGTTCGCGGATGACCTTCGAGAAACCCGACCGGCTGATCATCAGCTGCCTGGGCGCCGCGCTCGCCGTGGCGACCTGCGCCGCGGTGTTGGCCGGTCTGCCGCTGGCGGTGATCGTCGGCCTGGTCGGCGCGACCGCCTCCGCCTTGGCCAAGGTCTGCCTGGACGCGGTGATCCAACGCGACATGCCGGAGGCCTCGCGGGCCTCGGCGTTCGGCCGATCGGAAACGATCCTGCAGCTGAGCTGGGTCTTCGGCGGCGCGCTCGGCGTGCTGCTGCCACCGGTGTACTGGATCGGGTTCGTGGTGATCGCCGCGCTGCTGGCCCTGGTCCTGGCGCAGACGATCCTGCGCGGGCGCGGCGCCACGCTGGTCCCGGCGATCCCGCTGCGGTCGCTGTCGCGACGGCGGAGACGTTCGGCAGGCGCACCGGCCACCGCCCGTTCGAGTGCCAGGTCGTAGGCTCTGGCCGTGCATCGTGGACTGAAGCCGCTGCTGGCAGTGGTCGCCGTCGGGCTCGCCGCCGGCTGCTCCTCCCCCAGCCAACCGCAGGTGACCTTCTACTCGCACGGGGACGCGGTGGCGGTTGACGCCGCCCAGTACTGCGACCCGACCGGTCAGGAGTGCTCACCCCCGAAGCCGGAGGCTGTCGGCGAGCTGCGCATGGTCGATCGCGACCCGCTGCAGATCTCGGTCCCGACCGAGGTCGCCGGTGCGCCGTGGCAGGTGGTCTTCCTCTACCGCGGGCTCAACGGCCAGGAGCTCGACGGCCGCAGCCCGGTGTTCACCCCGGACTCGCGCCACTCCTACACGCTGCAACTGCCGCCGGACGGCGCCCGCATCGAGCACGTCGAGGTCCAGCAGTTCTCAGCGGTGCTGAGCCAGGGCGCCGATGGCGGCGTCGACTTCGGCATCGGCGGCAGCTGGGTCCTCAACGTCAAGCAGTGACGCCTCGGCGTCGCGGGTTCTGACACGTCTGCTGGGGAGGGCAGCCGACGCCGTGCACCGGCTCCCGGCCCAGAAGGCGTGTCAGATTCCGCTTCCTGCACGGATGCGCCCGGACGACCGCGGGTTCCTCGCCCGCAGACCGATCAGTTCCCGCCGGGATCGAGTTCCCGCGCGACCGCCCGGACGACCTCGCCGATGCGCTTGGCGGTCTTGCGGTCGGGGTAGCGGCCTCGCTGCAGGTCCGGCTGAACCTTGAGTTCGAGGAGCTTGATCATGTCCTCGACCATGCCGTGCAACTCATCGGCGGGACGTCGGCGCGCCTCGGTGACCGAGGGCAGCGGGTCCAGTAACTTGACCTTCAACGCCTGCGGGCCGCGTCGGCCCTGCGCCATGTCGAAGTCGACGCGCTGGCCGGTCTTGAGCGCATCCACACCAGATGGCAACGCGGAGGAACGCACGTACACGTCCTCCCCGCCATCCTGGGTCAGGAAGCCGAAGCCCTTGTCCGAGTCGAACCACTTGACCCTGCCGGTCGGCACTGTCCTCACCGTTCCCTGTCGAATGCGCTGACCCGTTGACCGGGTCACGATCTCCCTGCCGTTTCTTCCCACCGCGACGCGGCAACAGCCCCGTCACGACGAAAGCGCCCCGTTAACGCCACGCAGGTGCGCGCGCCGGGACGCGTCCCACCAAGCGTACCGCGAAGGTGGACGAAATCACCCATCCTTATGGGGCAAGGCCGGTTGCCGGCCACGGCATTGGGGTGAATACGCTGCTCACATGGCGAGCAGCTCACCAAGATCAGCAGTCCTCCCGATCTCGATCGCGATGTTCGGCATCGGGCTGCTGGCCATCGTCCTGATCTTCGCGCTGTTCGCGACCGGCCATCAAGACCTGCCGGCGTGGATCAGCGTCGTCACGCTGCTGTGCCCGGCCGGGTTGATCTTCGGCGTGATCGCGACCGTGATCCGCGCCCGGCGGCACTAGCTGCTGCGGCGGTTGCCGCTGCCCCGCTCAGCTCGCGCCGCGCGGGCTTCCGACGGTTCTCAAACCCGGGTCGCCAGCCAGGCCGGGAACTCGGAGAGGTCCTCCAGCGCCACGTCGGCACCGGCTTCGCTGAGCTCGGTGGCCGAGTAGGGCCCCGTGGCCACGCCCACCGCGATCGCCCCGGCGGTGTGGCCGCCGACGATGTCGCCGAAGTGGTCGCCCACGTAGATGTCGGCGCCCTCGGCCAGCAGCACCTCGCCCTTGCCCGCGCCGAACACGCCACCGGCGAGCCGATCGACGGTCCAGCCCAGGGCTTTGAGGTGCAGCGCGGCGTTGGGCTCGTACTTGCCGGTGACCACCAGCGTCCGGCCACCGGCCGCGCGCACGGCCTCCAGCGCTTCGGCCGCCCCCGACAGCGCGGCCGTCTCGTCGATCACGACGGTCGGGTAGATCGAGCGGAAGTGGGCGGCGAGCCGCTTGACCATCGGTTCGTCGAAGCCGTAGCCGCGCAGCACGTCCTCCAGCGGCGGCCCGAGGTGAGCGGCGAAGTGCTGCCCGTCCAGCTCGGTGCCGAACTCCTCGTTGAGGGCGTCGAAGGCGCGAACCATGCCGGGCCGCGGGTCGATCAGGGTCATGTCCAGGTCGAATCCGACCGTGAGTGCGCTGCGCTCGTCCATCATCTTCAGCTTACGGACACGCTCCGACCGGACTTGACGCGAAACTGTCCAGTACCGAAACTGGGAGTAACACACCTCACATCCCGGCGAGCTGGAGTCGTTCAATGACGAGCACGCACACCGCCCAGCGCGAGAGCTTCCACTCCCTGCGAGCCCACGGCCTGAACTGGGAATCGCTCCCGCTACGACTGTTCAACAAGGGCAACGCGAAGTTCTGGAACCCCGCCGACATCGACTTCAGCCAGGACGCCGAGGACTGGCAGCGCCTCAACGACGACGAGAAGCGCGGCGTGGCGGGACTGTGCGCGCAGTTCATCGCCGGTGAGGAAGCCGTCACCCAGGACCTCCAGCCGTTCATGGCCGCGATGGCCGCCGAGGGCCGTTTCGGCGACGAGATGTACCTGACGCAGTTCTGCTTCGAGGAGGCCAAGCACACCCAGGTGTTCCGGCTCTGGATGGACGCCGTCGGACTCACCGAGGACCTGCACGAGTACGTCGCCGAGAACCCCGGCTACCGCGAGATCTTCTACAAGGCGCTGCCCGAGACGCTGCAGGCGCTGCACACCGACCCCAGTCCAGAGAACCAGGTCCGCGCCTCGGTCACCTACAACCACGTGGTGGAAGGGACCCTCGCGCTCACCGGCTACTTCGCCTGGCACAAGATCTGCGTGAGCCGGGGGATCCTGCCCGGCATGCAGCAGGTCATCAAGCGCATCGGCGACGACGAGCGCAGGCACATGGCCTGGGGCACCTTCACCTGCCGCAGGCACGTGGCCGCCGACGAGACCAACTGGTCGGTGGTCGAGGACCAGATGGCCACGCTGCTGCCGCACGCCATCGCGCAGGTCCAGTGGAAGCCGGCGGACGCTCCCGAGGAGCTGCCGTTCGCGCTCGACAAGGACGAGCTCACCGCCTACGCCTCCGACCGCGCGACCAGGCGCCTCGGCGCGATCTCCAGCGCCAGGGGCATGCCGCTGGCGCAGATCGACGTCGATGCCGAACCCGAGGCCCTCGAAGATCGCTTCGGCGCCGAAGACGCCGCAGAACTGGAAAAACTCCGCGCATGACGTGAGCCGGGGTGGCCCCTTCGACCAAAGCAACCACCCACCGGGAACTTCCCGAGGGAGGTTCCCGGAATACCCCGGTAATCCGTCACCGGAAGACTCCGGTAATCCGTCACCGGAAGAGGCTCTGGCGCAGTCTTCGTGATGCTCAGTTTGCTTGTAGGAGTGTGCGTTTGCGGAGGAGGTCGAGATTGGCGCGGCCGAACATCTGGCGCTTGATCATTTTGATGCGGTTGACGTGCCCTTCGACGGGGCCGGAACTGTAAGGAAGGGTCAGGCCGTTGCGGACGGCGTCGATGTCGCGGCGGAGGTTGCGGGCAAAGGAGGCGATGGCGGTCAGCGAGTCCTTTTCGACCGCGCTGATCCAGGAGTCGAGGCGATGTCCTTCGATCCGGGTCATCATGATGGCGAAATCTTCGACGTGGCTTGTGAGCCGGTTCAGGTCTGTGTTGCGTTTTCGGATCGTGCGCAGGATGGTGGCATCTTCGCTGGTGAGGTTGCCGGGGTCGGACATGATCAAGCGGGTGATGTCGCGGACGGACGGGGGTCGCGGTGCTGGGACGGCGATTTGGCTGGTGCTGGTGCGGAATCGTCTTAGGTAGCGTTGCACTTGCTGCTCGGTGCCGGTGTAGCCGATTGCGGCAATTTCCCGGGTGAGTTGGGTGGCGTTGCGGATCCCGTCGTTCCAGCGCTTGTGCAGTTGCTCGTGATAGCCGTCCAGGATGCTTGATCGCTGCTGGTTTTTCGCGATCAGAGGCTCGACTGTGGTGGCGTTGGCGAACTTGCGCACGGTCGCGGGATGCAGGCCCAGTTCACGACCGATGGCGGCTTTGCTGAGGCCCTGTCGGAGCAGCCGGTGGACCGCAGCGTGATGTTGCCGGGTGCGTGTGACGACTTTCAGCTCACGACGGTTCACCACCGGCGGCGCTTTGCTCGACCGCTGGGACTCGGATTGCGCGGCCAACGCCGCGGCAAGGTCACGGCGGGCCGCTGATACGTCTTTTTCGACTGCCTGGCCCAGGTTCTGCCACAAGTGGAACCGGTCGGCGACCTGCAGCGCGTCCGGGGCTGCCTGCCGTGCTCCTTCGGCATAGCCGCCGGCTCGGTCCCGGCAGATGATCTGAGGGCAGGGCCGCCCATTCAGCCACCCGGCCAGAGCATCGCCGTCCCGGCCGCTGATGAGGTCGATCGGCCGTCGCGTCTCGAGATCTACCATGACGGTGCCGTAACGGTGCCCACGGCGCACGGCGAAGTCATCCACGCCCAACACTACGGTTGGCCCGCTGGGCGGGTCAGGTAACCGGCGGATCAGCCGCAGCAATGTGTCCCGTCCGACCGGTAACCCCAGACGTCGCGCCAGCCGAGCACCGGCACGACCGGCTAACTCGAGCCCGATCGCGATCAGCATCGACGTCAACTGATTCGTTCGCCGCGACCACTTCGCCGTCAGACCTGCCACCTGCTCGGAGAAAGTCTTCGCCGCACAACCAAGATTGATGCAAAAGAAACGCCGCACCGTCAGCTGCAGGACGACCGCGCGGCCGGCGATCGAGGCATCGGCCAGCCTCCGTTGATAGCGGGAATGCACACGTGCGGACATGGTCCCGCACCCAGGACACCCAGCTGTCGAAGCAACGACTCCGGCCTCGACAACCATCGCATCACCGTCGCTATGGACCGCGCTGACCACCACATTATCCAAATGCGGCAACAACCGCCGAACAAGATCATCAGTGCACCCGTCTCACCTATCACCAGCGGAACAGGCCTCGACGCCCGACCCGCCCCACCGATCATCACGAAGACTGCGCCAGAGCCCCGGAAGACTCCAGTAATCCGTCACCGGAATACTGCGGTATTCCGTCACCGGACCCGGAAAACTCCCGTAATCCGTCACCGGATTACTGGAGTGTTCCGGGTTTCGGCTGTTAGAGGTCGAGGAGTTGGCGGGCTTGTTCGCGCATCTCGACCTTGCGGACCTTGCCGGTGACCGTCATCGGGAACTCCTCTACCACGTGCACGTAGCGCGGGATCTTGTAGTGCGCCAACTTGCCCGAGCAGAACTCCCGCAACGACTCCGCCGTCAACACCGCAGCCCCCTCCCGCAACCGCACCCACGCCATCAACTCCTCGCCATAACGAGCATCCGGAACCCCGATGACCTGCGCATCCAACACATCCGGATGCGTGTACAGGAACTCCTCGATCTCACGCGGATACACGTTCTCCCCACCCCGGATCACCATGTCCTTGATCCGACCCGTGATCGAGACATACCCATCGGCATCCATCACCGCCAGATCCCCGGTGTGCATCCACCGCGCCGCGTCGATCACCTCAGCGGTCTTGTCCGGCTGCTCCCAATACCCCAGCATCACCGAATACCCCCGCGTGCACAGCTCCCCCGGCTCACCACACGGCACCGTCCGCCCACTGGCCGGATCGACGATCTTGACCTCCAAATGCGGACCCACCCGGCCCACCGTCGACACCCGCCGCTCCAACGAATCATCCGCACGCGTCTGCGTCGACA
>NZ_JBFAPZ010000022.1:0-63992 GCF_040676935.1 Saccharopolyspora sp. NPDC049426
TAGGCCTTGTCGGCCAGCACCCGCTCCGGGCGGGTGCGCGGGCGTCCGCGTCCGCCACGTGCGACCCGGATCGCCTCCAGTACGGCGGTCATCTGAGGGCTGTCGGCACGTTGACCGGCGGTGATCAGTAGCGATAACGGCTTACGGCCTTGTTCGCAGGCCAGGTGGATCTTCGTAGTGAGCCCACCACGGGAGCGTCCCAGCGCGTGATCGGCCGGTTCGTCGCCGGGCGGTTCGACCTGCTCATCGGGCCGGCGGCGAGCTCCGGCGGCGTGCTGGTGGGCCCGGTTGATCGTGGAATCCACCGACACCTGCCAGTCGATCAGGCCCGCCTGTTCCGCCCACGCCCGCAGCGCCGAGAGAATCCAGGGCAACACGCCCTCACGCTGCCACAGGCGAAACAGCTGGTAGATCGACTGCCAATGCCCATAGCGTTCCGGCACGTCCCGCCACGGAGCACCGACCCGCACCCGCCACCGGACCCCATTGAGTAACTGCCGACGTGTCCACTTCGGACGACGTCCCACCACAGGCTGAGGCGGCAACACACGCTGCAACGCCGCCCATTGCCGGTCCGTCAGATCCTTACGCGCGCCAACCGATACGCTTCCCACCGAGGTCTCCGGATAGATGTCGATCTTCTTGGTCGTTGATCCATCTACCGGAGACCTCTCTACTTCCCGACAGCACCCCTCGTTCCGGCAGGGAAACCTCGACCACTGCGAGATCGAGGAGTACGACCCCAACACACACCGTTGAGCTTCAAAAACACCTCACGAGCTCCTACGTCAGGTTTTCAGAACTGCCGCGGAGCCTGGTTCACTAACAACCCTTGGTGCCGGAGTGGCTGATCGGTGACCATCTACTGGGCATAGATGTGTCCGGGATGTCGGCGCGGACTGCAACGCACGGCGGCCAGCAGGCAACTCACGCGCCTGGTGCGCACGCACAGCGGTAGGGAGCGGCAAGGGATTTGGTCGCGAGCACCGCCAGTCCCAGAGAACTGGTGGCGTGTCGGTTCTCTGCAGCCGCGGAGGCTCTGTCGGATCGGGCTGTTCGTATCGCGGCTGATGACCTTCGGACAGGTTAAGTGCGCGCTGAGCTGGCGTCACAACAGCAGCCTTGACCTGCTGCTCCGGGTGAGTGACGATGCCCGCCGTCGCGGTGCAATCGGCGAGCAACGTGCAGAATGACTCTGTGTCTGATCAGGCGAGCACACAAAACACATCCGCTGCTCCGGTGACTGGCACCGTGGTGCAGGCTGGTTCAATCCACAACATTTCCGTGGGCTCTCCGAATACTCAAGTACGACCAGCACAGCTACCTCCCGACGTCTCGTACTTCACCGGTCGTGTTGAGGAACTCGCGAAGCTCGACGCACTTCTGCACGAGGGCGGAACCGCAGAGCCGAGTGGGCCCGCTGTGGTGATCTCAGCGATCGCCGGAGCTGGAGGTATGGGCAAGACCTCGGTCGCCGTCCACTGGGCACATCAGGTACGTGACCGATTCCCGGATGGCCAGTTGTATGTCAACTTGCGGGGTTACGACCCGAGCCCGCCCCTGACACCAGCTCAAGCACTGGACGGATTTCTCCGGGCTATGGGCATGACCGGCGACACGATTCCTCACGATCTTGACAGCATGACGGCCTGCTACCGGTCGCTGTTGGCCGACCGTCGCGTTCTCGTGGTGCTAGACAACGCCGTGACCGCCGAGCAGATCCGCCCCTTACTGCCTGGCACCCCCACATGTTTTGTTGTGGTTACCAGCCGAAGCCGCCTGTCCGGCCTTGTTGCCCGAAACGGCGCGCATCGCATCACGCTCGACCAACTCGCTCCCAGCGAAGCTGTCTCATTGCTACGCCAGATCGTTGGGCCCGAACGGATCGACGCAGAACCCGACGCCACCCGCGACCTCGCTCGCCGCTGTGCTTACCTCCCATTAGCCTTGCGCATCGCCGCCGATCGCGTAGCCGACCGACCGCACCAAGCCATCGCTGACCTGGCCACCACTCTGGCGGACGAACAGCAGCGCTTGGACATCCTGGAAGCAGAAGACGACGAAGCCACCGCGGTTCGTGCAGTCTTTTCCTGGTCATACCAGGCTCTGCCCACCGATACGGCCCGTGTTTTCCGCCTGCTCGGCCTGCATGCCGGAAGAACGATCAGCATTCCGGCAGCCGCCGCTCTGGCTGGCACCTCCACCTATCAGGCTCGCCGTCATCTGCACATGCTCAGGGCTGGGCATCTGCTGACGGAGATCGGGAGTGAGCATTTTCAACTGCACGACCTCATCCGGGACTACGCTGCCGAACTCGTTACCTGCGACCCTGAACTGACCAGCGCCACTCGACGAATCCTGAACTGGTATCTCCACACGGCCAGCGCTGCGTCAGATCTCTTGTACCCGCACCATGGCGTGGTCATTGCGCTTGACTCTGTCACTGATGTCGAGCCGCTCGCATTCTCAACGCGTGACGACGCGTTGAACTGGTACGAAGTGGAGCATGGCAACCTGTTCGCGGTGGTCCAGTATGCCGCCGATCACGGACATCACGACATCGCCGCTCGCCTGCCCACCAACTTCGACGTCTACCTGATTCTCCGAGCTCGATGGGCCGATCAGATCACGGTCCACCAGATTGCGCTCACCAGTGCCTATCATCTTCGTGATCCACAACTTGAGGTCATTGGCCTGGCCGGGCTCTGCGACGCATACATGCAGGCCGGACGCCTTGACGAATGTGTCGACACATGTCAGCGCTTGCTACGTAGAGCGCGAGAGCTCGGAGACCGCGGACAAGAGGCCGGCGCGCTGCACACCCTCGGAAACGCCCTCCGGGTGCAAGGGAACCTCGACAAAGCTGCCGGTCATTATCTATCTGCGCTGCCGATCTACCAAGAGATTGGAAAGCGTCGTGGTGAAGCACTCATGCTCGGCAGCCTCGGCGAGGTCCGCCGACAACAGCGACGGTTCGATGAAGCCCGGGATTATCTTGGCGAATCCCTGGATATTCTCCGGCGAACCAACAATCGGTGGAATGAGGCTTTGTGTCTGCGGTGGATGGGTCGGACCTGCGCGGACCAGTCACAACACGACGATGCGATCGCGTGCTTTCGACACTCGGTTACGATCTACCGCGAAGTAGACGACCATCACGAGATCCCCGCAACGCTTCAAGAACTCGGCGACACGCTCCACCGTGCCGGAGAACTCAACCAGGCTCGGAATGCTTGGCTGGAAGCTCTCACCCTATTTGAGGAAATTCACGCTCCCCAAGTTGCTGATCTACGAGCAAGGCTGAGCAACCATTGGAAGGTGGGGCATCTGGAGTAGAACCGAGGACTGACGCCAGGCGTGACAAGATGGTTCAGGCATCGTGTAGGCGGGCGTTGCGAACACCCGCATCGATCAGCACTGCCTTCCACTCACGAGGTCTCGGCGCGGACCGACGAGTTTGCCGTTGGGCTGGGTGAACATCCTCCCTCGGCTGCTAGGGGATTTCGGATGCAAGGGGGTGATGCAGGTGCGGCAGGCTCGGGCGGTGATCGGGTGGTTGCTCTCGCCGGCGTTGAGGCCGCAGAGGGTCTGGCCGTGGTCGTCTTGGAGGCGTTCGTGCACGACGCCGAGGTGGTCGGTCCACACCTGGGCGTAGCGCTGCTCGGTCTTGGTCGGGGTGCTCATGACTCGGCCTGTTTCCGGCAGATGCGGGTGCAGGCGTGGATGCGTGCGTACTCGCGCAGGCTCACGGCGACGCAGTCGTCGCAGGCGTGGGTGGGTTGGGTGCTGTAGTTGCCGACGGGTTGGTCGCAGAAGGTGTTTCCGGTGCCGGCGTTGCGGATGTGGACGCAGCCGTCAGGGCTGGTCCACAGGCCCGCGTCGAGCGGGGGCGTTGGTCGTGCCGCATCCATGCACCCAACGCTGCCGAACCACCACGGTTCGTGACCTTGAATGTGGGGCTATGCGCATCAACCCAGTGCTGATGCGCATGGTCATGCTGGTTAGTGGCTGGTCATGGTCCGGTAGGAGTCCTGGAGCTCGCCTGCGGTTGGGAGCTTTCCTGCGGTGACGTGGTTGACGACCTCGCGCACGCGCCACCAGTTCGACGGCGCGACCTGCCCCGACTCAATCGCGGTCTGGGCGGCGTCGGCGGCTTCGTCCAAGCGGCCATTTCGCTGCACACAGCGCCAGGTCGACGTGGGCGGTGGCGTAGCGGCGGGGCCAGGGCTGGAAATCATCGGTAGGCCGGAAACGGGCGATGACCTCGCTCGCGTGCTGCTCACCCTCGGGGTCGCCGAGCCAGGCAAGTGTGGTGGCGGTGTAGGCGGCGGCTTTGCCGGGGTCATAGCGGTAGTGGTGCTCAGCCGGCACCGGCTTCGGCAGGTGCGCGGACAGGGAGTGGACCCGCTCGACGGTGCGGTAGGTGGCATCCGCGCTGCCTAGCCGTGCCCATGCCCTGCCTTCCTGCGCGGTCGCTTGGATCTCCGCGGAACTCCCGGACGGCGCGATCGACTGGGCGTGCTGGGAGAGCTCGGCAGCGCGGCGGTAGTCGCCGCCGGTGAGGGTGCGCCAGGCCTCGGTCTCGTAGCACCACGCGCGGATCTCGTCCTGCTCGGCGTGGGTAGCCAGGCCGGAGGCGGTACGCAGGCGAGCGGTGGCCGGCGCGTGCTGGTTCAAATCGATGTGCACCGTCGCCGCAAGCAGGGAAAACCAGCCACCGAGCACAAGGAGGTGGCGGTGGGCAGCGAGAGTTTTGCGGGGTGCGTCGATCAGCTGGGAGATGTAGCCCAGGTGCTCCCGCAACCGGGGCAGCAGATCGTGCGGGCTGGACGCGGGGTAGGCAGTGGCCAGATCATCGAAGGCCATTTCCAGCTGCGCCAGCGTCTCCGTGCTGATGTCGGACGCCGCGACCCTGCGGGCCAGCTCCATCGCGTCGGTCTCATCGCTCGGCTGCATATCAGCGGCGGCCGGGATACCCCTGGTCGCCGGTTGTGGGGTGGCGGCTTTGGCCAGGGCGCGGAGCTCGCCGCCGGCGCACAGCAGCGCGTCTAAGGCGTCCACCGTCGCAGGCTCGGGGCGTTGCCGGTCATTCTCATACCGGGACAGATTGCCCTGGTCGAGGTGAAGGTCCTGGGCAAGTTGGGCTTGAGACAGGCCGGCCGCACGACGATGCCGCCGCAAGGCCTGCCCGAAAGACTCCTCGGACATGGTCCTCTACCTTCCCGCCGGAAACCCCCACCGGCGCCCCCAGAGCGCCCCCTGGGGGCTAACACCTCCGGCGGGAGGCAAGATCCAGCATGCCAGCACCAACACGCCCCGATCGAGTGCAACACAAAACTGGCGATCATTCGAACGCGCGTTCTAGGATGCTGGCAAGTCGGGTCGGGACGATGGGGAAGATCTCCCGGCTCGATGCGGGCCGGCCGACTGCACCCCATCTCGGCCTACCCGCCCTACGGGCACTCCAGAGCGGGCACCACATGACGCACAAAGACGGGGACTGGCAGGGCACCCGGCGACGACCAGACGCCCCAGTCCCCATCTGGATCAAGCTCGCCTACGTACTCCCACCCAGCCCACGCCCCCGCGGACTCGACAGCGTCCCACTCCGAGTCCGCGCCGCTGGCATAGACATCTCCACCACCGTCCCCGGCGTCCTGCTGGCCTGGCACCAAACCATCACCGGCGACTGGTGGGCCCTCGCCACCTTCGAACTCACCAATCGCTCAGGCAAACCCGGCCTTGTGGTCACCCAGCTTGTGCCAGCCAACTCAGTCGGGCCGCGTTAAGGTCCAAGTTCGTTTGCAGAGGACTGACAGTTCCCACAGCGCGGACCAACCATTGGATTCAGAAAAGATCTTTAGTCTCGCCATAGATTCCAGCGGGAGGGCTTGATCTCCAAATCTGAACGAGCAACCTCCAGGAAGCGACGTAGTTCCCGCTTGGATTCTGAAGACTTCTGTTTAAGGGTTTCGGCGTTCGAGTCGGGTTTCTTCAGTGTTTCGCGAGTCGACTTGGCATGTTCTATGCTGGCTGTAAAAAATGCGGCGGCCGCGTCGCGGACCTTTTGGGGGCCAAGCAGGTCTAGTGTTGAGATCTGGATCAACAACTCTTCGTTTATTTCCTCAGTATTTGCCGGAGTTTTTTGACTGGATCGTTGTTCGGTGGAGAATTTGTTAGCGCTTGTCGCTGCCTCCGCCTGAAATAGCGTCTTTTCGAGGATCTGAACATGAGACTCGATGGAATCAATCTTGTCCTTCAGGCTGGAAACTTGCGGGCGGAGTTCGGCAAGTTCTGCCCCAGCTTTCGTGTTGTCGGACTTGGCTTCGGAGAGTTGGCGGTTGAGGTCAGCAAGTTCGGTTTCGGCGCTATCGCTGAGCGGGCTGGAGCCGGTGTTCCGCGACATGATTGCATGGATTTTTGCGTCCAGATCGTCTTCTTTCGATTTCAGTTTGGCGGCCTTTGATTTGAGCTCTTCTATTTTTGGTTTAATTTCGTCGAACCCTCGTGAAGCCTCGGCTGCTTCGGACGCGAATCTATCGATTCGATAGTGAACTTTCTGTGCGGTTCGAAAAAGTGCGCATAACTTTCTAGCTTGCGCTCCATCCATCGAGTTCTCCTCTGGCCTCTTTGCACCAGTATTTGCGTCAGCCATATTCCAAATATGGTTGTCGCTGCGACGACCAAGCTCTGCCACCAGGGCATAAGAACCCTCCCGTCGACTATTGTGAGTCGAACTACGGGACATTATCGCCAAAAGCTGTCTCTTGCGTGGCAGGGGTCATCCTGACAGGTGAAATTTGCTGCAGGTCTTCGTGACGCCGCGTGCGGTCAACGGAGTCGCGAGACGCGGACCTCTGTGGTTCAGAAAATTGTTGTCATACCGGCCGTATACCTACGAGGCCGACGGTCGGCAGGCTGTATTGCCTCTTGAGATGAGCCGTGGCTGACGAGCGTGGAAGTCAGACCGCTCCCGTTGTGGTTGGATGGCGCGCTTTTGCGGCTAACTGTCTGCCTGTCTAACTGCCTGTCAATCGGTGGTGACGGCTGTGGACCGATGTGGACAGGTGAGGACCGCCGGTGCTGGTCAGCGCGACAGGCGCGGGGGTCTGCCTAGGGTTCGCTTGACACCTGATGTGTGAGGCTTCGGCCTTGCTTGGAAGGATGTCGACCGTGCCCAAGCCTTATCCGCAGGAGTTCCGTGATGACGTGGTCGCGGTGGCCCGTCGTCGCGAGGCGTCGTTGACGCAGGTGGCCGCTGATTTCGGGATCTCGATCGGCTGCCTGAAGAACTGGATGCGTGCCGCCGAGGTCGCCGAGGGAGCCCGTGAGGGCGTGACTCGTGAGGAGTCGGCCGAGCTGCGGGAACTGCGCAAACGCAACCGGTTGCTGGAGCAGGAGAACGAGGTGCTGCGCAAGGCCGCGGCCTATCTCGCGCAGGGCAGCCTGCCGGGAAAATAGCGTTCCCGCTCGTCCGTGACCTGGCCGCCACCGACGCCCCGATCAGGGTGCCGGTGGCGGTGACGTGCAGGGTGCTGGGGATCTCCCGGCAGGCCTACTACCAGTGGGAATCCGACCCGGTCTCGCAACGCGACGTCGACGACGCGCACTTGATCAACGTCGCACTCGAGATCCACCTCGACGATCCCACCGAGGGGTATCGGTTCATCGCCGACGAACTCACCCGGCGCGGCTTCACGGCCTCGGAGAACCGGGTGTGGCGGATCTGCTCGCTGCAGGGCATTTTCTCGGCGCATGCCAAGAAAAAGGGCCGTAACCCGAAGGCCGGCCCGCCGGTGCACGACGACCTCGTGGACCGGGATTTCACCGCCACCGCCCCGAATACCAAGTGGCTGACCGACATCACCGAGCATGCCACCGCCGAGGGCAAGCTGTACTTGTGCGCGGTCAAGGACTGCTACTCCAACCGCATCGTCGGCTACTCAATCGGCCCTCGAATGCGTTCATCGCTGGCCGTGGCCGCGTTGCGCAACGCCATCGCCCTGCGCAACCCGCACGGCGTGATCGTGCACTCGGACCGCGGCAGCCAGTTCCGGTCGACCAGCTACCGGCGTCTGCTGCGCCGGCACGGGCTGACCGGATCCATGGGCCGAGTCGGCGCCTGCGGCGACAACGCCGCCATGGAATCGTTCTTTTCCTTGCTACAGAAGAACATTCTCAACACCAGACGCTGGAAAACCAGGGACGAGCTCCGGCTGGCGATCGTGTCCTGGATCGAGACCAAATACCACCGCAGGCGACGACAACGCCGCCTCGGCAAACTCACCCCAGTCGAGTTTGAGACCATCTACACGACCGCTACAGCGGCCTGAGAACACTCAACCCCGAGTGTCAACCGAACCCTGGGCAGTCCCCGGCATGTAGCACACCCGTGTGATGTGCCTGGCAGTCAAGAGTTCGAATCCTGCTAGCTCCACACAGAGAAGGGCCAACGGCAAACCGAACAGCCTCGCCTCGCGAAATCTCCTACGGGGCTGTTCGGTTTAGCGGGCGTTGTCGGGCTAGTGGTCGGGTTGGGTTGTGGTGTTGGTGGCGAGTGGGTGGGGTTCGTCGGTGAGGGTGGCGAGTGCGGTGGCGATTTCGGGAATCCCGGCTTGAACGTAGGCGGCGGTGGTGCCGGTGTCGCTACTGGTGGCGGTGTGGCCTGCGTAGGCGCGGGCGATGGCGTAGCCGTGGTTGCGTTCGACCCAGGTGAGGGTGGTGTGGCGTAGCCAATGGGTGCTGACGCCTTGGGTGTGGACCCAAGGCAGGTTCTCGCCGATTCGGGTCCAAAGGTGGTCGTAGCGACGTCGGGTGATGGGCTGGTGGTTGCGGTAGCGCAGAAGCTGGTCAGTGGGTTTTGTAGCGCCGCGTTGCTGAGCATGCTCGCGCAGGTGGGTCATGAGGGTGGGGGAGACGGGCTGCCACCGGACGGTCTCGCCCTTCTCATGCAGCAGGACCAGACACTGGTCCGGATCAAGATCGCGGAGGGTGAGCGCGAGGGCTCCACCGCGGCGGCAGGCGGTTTCGATGTGCAGCCGCAGGAGGAGCGTGTCCAGTGCCGGGTCGTCGCCGGTCGTGGCGGCGACGTGGTTGATCTCGTTGAGCCGGTTATCCGGCAGACCCCGCCGCGTACTAGCGAGCCGTCGGGGCTTGGTCGCGTTCTTGGCGGGGTTGTCGCCCTCAGTGATGAGGCGGTCGGCGACGGCGTGGTTGTAGAGGCAGCGGATGGCTGCGATGAGGTGCTCGGCCGCGCCGCGTCCGCCTCGGGCGTTACGGCGCACGACGACCTGGGAGCGGACGGTCTCGGCGAGCTGCTGGATCTCCAGGGTGGTGGGTTCGTCGAGGTGCCGGTCGCCCCAGTGTTCGAGGATGCGGTTCCAGTACGTGCCATACACGCGCTTGGTGCCAGGGGAGACGGCTTTGGCGACCTCGGGGATGTAATCGGCGAACGTCGGAGCCTGCGGCTTCGGCGCCGCAGTGCCGAGGAGATCTTCGGGGGAGACGCCCATCTTGGCCAGCAGCAGGCGGGCGGCGTCGAGTTCGGGCGCGTCGGGGTGGTGCGTCATTCGGGATCAGCTCCGGGGGTGTGGAAGGCGGAGACCATCGCGTCGAGAGCGCGCATGGTGTGAATCAGCAGGAGCCCGGGCTCGGGCGCGGCGGCCAGCAACACCCGATCGCCGGGATTGAGGCCGCACCAGCGGCGCACCGCGGCCGGCAGGGGTAGGTGGGCTCGGCGGGCGAGGGTGAATACCCCGTCGGCGTCGGCCTGGATGGTTACCGTCGTGTTGGACAGCACCTCCAGGCGCAGCCGCAGCCCAGCTCGCCAGCCCAGGGTGTTGACGATGCTGCTCTCGGCGATACGGCCCTGCGGGTCCAGCGAGGCGATCCGATAGACCATCGAGGTCGTGCACGGCAGGGCGGCCAGCTGCGTGAGCGGCACCCGACGCGCCGTACCGCGAGCGGCGATCAACTCGGCACGTTCATCCACCGACAACGGGTGCAGCTCAATCGCGGGAACGGCCGACTCAGCCACGGCCCTCACCCCCGAACCGCACCTCAGAGGGAGAAGACACGGCGAGACGGCGGGTGCAATGCACCTCGCCGTCTCGCGCCTGAAACAATCTGTGGTTATGTGGGACGGATCCCACCCACTGGTGTCCGAGGGGGGACTTGAACCCCCACATGCGTGCAATTTCCCGTGTTTGGGGAAATCACACCAAAATCATAGCACGCGGCGAATGTGTTGTGGGGTGAGTATGCGTCGCCGTGTGCGGGGCGTCGACGGGCCGGAATTGTCGGCGTGTTGCGGACAGCGGCGCGAGATCAGGAGACGTCGCGGCGTGGCAGCTCGAGGTGGGTGAGGAGACGATCGCCGCATGATTCGTCGGCTGAAGCATCAACTCTCGTGGTGATTTCGGGCATCGCCGAACAAGTCATCCTGGCGGTCGGAAACAATTTGTTCTAGCAGTGCGGCGAGGGCGCGCACACGGCCGAGGCGAGCGGATTCCCTCGGGATGGCGAGCCAATAAGTGCGCCTGATCTGCAAGGTGTCGGCAAGGACCGGTACGAGTCGTTGGTCCTGATCGCCGAGGTAGCGGGGTAGCGGAGCCAGGCCGAGGCCTGCGACCGCAGCTTGCCAGTGGCCGGTGACATTGTTGGTCTGGATCGATACGCGATGTCCGGGCAGGATGTCGTCGGGCAAGCGGAGCGGTGTGATGTCGAGCAAGTCGTCGACGTACCAGATCAGCGTGTGGTCACGCAGGTCCGTGCGATCACGAATCGGCGGGCGTTCAGCCAGGTACTCGGGAGTGGCGTATAGCCGCAACGTGTAATCGGTGAGTCGACGGTAGATGGCGTGGCGCGGCTGGGGTTCCTGAAGTGTCACGGCGATGTCGAATTCGCGCATGCTGAGGGCGACGTTTCGTGTCGAGGTCACGATGTGGACATCGACGTTCGGATGTTCCTCCCGGAATGTCCCGAGCCCGGGGGCGAGGATGAAAGCACCGAATGCGTCAGGGGTGGCGATCCGGACGGTTCCACTGAGTTGGCCCGTTTCATGGTCGTCGGCGGTTGCCGCGAGAACGGCGGCGTCGACGGCTTCGGCATGGGGAAGCAGGCGTTGGCCGGCGTCGGAGAGCACCCATCCTGTCGGTGATCGATCGAAAAGCCGATAACCCAGGTCTCGTTCGAGGCGGCTGATCTGGCGCCCGACGGTGGTGTGGTCAACGCCGAGTGCGGAAGCCGCCGAGACCAACCGGCCGCGGCGAGCTACTTGGAGAAAGTAACGGAGGGCATCCGCTGAAACCATGGCTCACCGTAGCAGTGCTGTGCAATTTTGCCCAGCGATGTGCATGAGTGGTCATTGTCGGTGCAAGAACGCAGGGCGAAACTTTCTTTCGAGCGCACCGACAGAAGGAGTCTCGATGAGCGACCGTCTCACTCACTGGGTCGATGGAAAGCCCTGGACCGGATCGTCAGACCGCCGCGGCGAGATCTTTGACCCCGCCCATGGCAGCGTGACCGGGCATGTCTCCCTCGCCTCGGAGCTGGATGTTGACACCGCGGTCAAGGCCGCAAGCTCGGCATGGCAAAGCTGGCGCTGGACGACCCTGTCCCGCCGAGCCCGGATCTTGTTCGATTTCCGGGCGGCCGTCCTGCGTCGCCGGGATGAACTCACGCGAGTGATCACGGCAGAGCACGGCAAGGTCCTCGATGACGCCGACGGCGAGATCGCCCGTGGTCTTGAAGTCGTCGAATATGCCTGCGGGATTCCGGCCTTGCTCAAGGGCGGGTTCTCGGAGTCGGTTTCGACCCAGGTCGACGTGGCGTCGATCCGGCAGCCGCTCGGTGTGTGCGCCTTGATCACGCCGTTCAACTTTCCCGCGATGGTGCCGCTGTGGTTCGCTCCGATCGCCATTGCCTGCGGCAACACCGTAGTGCTCAAGCCGAGCGAGAAAGTGCCCTCCGCCGCGGTCATCCTCGCCGAGTGCTGGGCTGAGGCCGGACTCCCTGATGGGGTGTTCAATGTGCTTCAGGGCGATGCGGTCGCCGTTGACCGGTTGCTCACGCATCCGGACGTTCGAGCGGTAAGTTTCGTTGGTTCGACCCCTGTGGCCCGGCATGTGTATGAGACCGGGACCAGCCATGGCAAGCGGGTGCAGGCCCTGGGTGGGGCGAAGAACCACATGGTGGTTTTGCCTGATGCCGACCTCGATGCCGCTGCGGACGCAGCGGTGTCCGCAGCGTTCGGTTCGGCAGGCGAGCGCTGCATGGCCGTATCCGTGGTCGTGGCGGTCGAACCGATTGGCGATGAACTGGTCGCGGGGATTAAGCGGCGGATCGCAGAGCTGCGAACCGGCGACGGCCGCCTTGGCGCTGATATGGGGCCGTTGGTGACCGGCGTGCATCGAGACCGGGTCGTTTCCTACATCGAGGCTGGCCTGAGGGCTGGAGCTGAGCTCGCCGTCGACGGACGGGACGTCGACGTTGACGGTGGGAGCGATGGCTTCTGGCTTGGCCCCACGCTCTTCGATCACGTCTCCCCGGAGACCTCGATCTACCAGGACGAAATCTTCGGCCCGGTCCTCAGCGTGGTGCGTGTGCCCTCCTTCAACCGGGCGCTTGATCTTGTCAACGCGAGCATCTATGGCAACGGTACTGCGCTGTTCACCAGTGACGGCGCGCTTGCCCGGCGTTACCAAAGCGAGGTTGAAGTGGGCATGGTCGGCATCAACGTGCCCATCCCGGTGCCAGCTGCCGCATATTCCTTCGGAGGCTGGAAATCGTCGCTGTTCGGGGACGCGCACGCCTACGGGGAGGACGGGATTCACTTCTTTACCCGATCCAAGGTCGTGACCAGCCGCTGGCCGCACACGAAGGCGCCACGCGGAGACATCGACCTCAACTTCCCCGGAAGGTGAATGCGACCATGACAGCCTCAATCGCCCTTCCCCGCGTGCTCAAGATCGGACGCGGCTGCTCCGCTGAACTTCCCAACGTGCTGCAGTCGTTCAACCTCAAACGACCACTGATCATCACCGACTCGTTCCTCGGCGAACAACCCTTTCTCGCCCAAATTCAAGATGGACTCCGTAGCCGGGGGATTGAGGCAGGGCTTTTCACCCGCGCTCAACCTGACCCGACCACAGACTCGGTCGAACAAGGTGTCGGCGTGCTGCGCTCGGGGGTGTTTGACTGCGTGATCGGAATTGGTGGCGGCAGCCCCATGGACACGGCCAAGGCTGTGGCCCTACTAGGGGGGCGTGACGCCTCGATGCGTGACTTCAAGGCGCCCGTGGTCACCGACACCCCAACGCTGCCACTGATCGCGATCCCGACCACCTCCGGGAGTGGTTCGGAATGCACTCGCTTCACGGTCATCACTGACAGCACCACTGACGAGAAGATGCTGTGCTCCGGCCTGGCGTTCCTGCCCACCGTCGCGCTCGTGGACTACGAACTCACGATGGATATGCCACGTCGACTCACCGCTGACACCGGTGTCGACGCACTGGTACACGCTGTCGAAGCCTTCGTCAGCAAGTGCGCCAGTCCGTTCACGGATGCCCTGGCACTCACAGCGATGGGAACGTTGTTCCGCAATCTTCGGGTTGTATACGAGGATCCGAAGGATGAGTCTGCTCGCGCCGCGATGATGCTCGGCGCGACACAGGCGGGCATCGCGTTCTCCAACTCCAGCGTCGCCTTGGTGCACGGGATGAGCAGGCCGATCGGCGGCCATTTCCACATCGCCCACGGCCTGTCCAACGCCATGCTCATGCCCGCTGTCACCGCATTCTCCCTGGACGCGGCGACCGAACGGTACGCGCGATGTGCACGTGCAATGGGTGTCGCGACCGATTCGGTGAGCGACGAAGCGGCTGCCCAGCAAATGGTCGACGCTCTGGTGGTGCTGAACGAAGATCTCGATGTGCCAGGTCCGCGGGAGTGCGGCATCCCGGAGGACAAGTGGCGAGACCGGATCCCCGTAATGGCACGGCAGGCCAAGGAATCTGGTTCACCCGACAATAACCCCCGGGTGCCGACGGTCAATGAGATCGAGGCACTTTTTCACGCACTCTGGAGCTGATATCTACCGGACACTCGTCCATCAAGGCGCATGTGGAGATCTACTGATGATCACGAGTGGCATCGAGTCCGAGCTCGACTTGATCGTCGTTCACCGGCGAGAGGAGGTTGTCGGAGTGGTCTCGCTCGAGTTCGTCGCGCCGAGGGAGCCCCTTACCGGCTTGGAACCCGGGCGCACGTATTGAACTCGACCTTGGCGAGGGTGTGCTGCGCCAGTACTCGTTGTGCTCCTCGAATCCTGATCCACGCGTATGGCGCATCGCCGTGTTGCTCGAGGAAGAAGGCCGGGGCGGGTCGCGGCACATCCACGACAATGTTGGGGAAGGTGACACCCTGCGGGTACGTGCCCTCGCAATCACTTCCGCTTGGAGCCCGCCGAACGGTACCTCTTCATTGCTGGTGGAATCGGTATCACACCGATCATCCCGATGCTAGCGGAAGCAAAACTGCGAGGAGTGGAGTGGGAGTTGGTGTATGGTGGGCGAAAGATCAGGTCGATTGGTTTTCGCGAAGAACTCGAACTCAGCACCCGAGCCGGGTGCGCATCCTCCCGGAAGACGAGTACGGTCTCATCGATCTTGACCGATTCCTTGGCGCCCCGCGTCCCGGGACGCACGTCTATTGCTGTGGCCCCGAATCACTCCTCGCCGCTGTGGAAGAACGATGCGCCGCCTGGCCATACGGTTTGCTGCACGTCGAGCGCTTCGCGGCCAAGGAACTGGACACCCCGATGAAGTCTGAGACCGTTGATGTCTCACTGGCGCGCGGGTGTCACCGTCACTGTCTCGCCCGGCGAGTCCGTGCTCAAGTCCATTGAGGAATCTGGGCAGGAAGTCGCATACTCCTGCTGGGAAGGTGTCTGCGGCACCTGCATGACCACCGTGCTCGAAGGCAAAACGGTGCGTCATCGGGCTTCCCGGCCTGCTTACGTCCCAGTGGAGCCGTGGGTCGATCCCGGAGTTGTGTGAAGGGTTTCGTCCGTCGGACGGTGATTGAAGGCCACTAACGTCCGGAGTCTGGATCCAGCCTGCTGCAATGACGGGGTGCCTTGCAGACAGAACCGGAAAATGAGTGATCTGCCGAAGCCCCGGTTTGAACTCGGATTCCGGGGCCCCGGCGGACAGGGTGGGCGCAGCGACTCAGGCGAGAGCCTGATCCAGGGCCCCGGCGATGTCGGCGACGAGGTCGTCGGGATCCTCAAGTCCGACTGATAGTCGCAGGTGTCCATAGGTGAGGAACGCGGGTGGGTAGGCCTCGCTGCCGCCTCGGGTTTCGGGTCCGGTGTGGACGATGAGGGACTCGTCGTGCCCGAGGGATACGGCTGAGGTAATGATGCCCAGGTTGTCGACGAACCGATTCTGGGTGGCGGGATCGGCGTCGAGTGCGAAGGCGAGTACGGCGCCGTAGCCGCGTCCGCCGAACTGCTCGGTGGCGAGTTTGTGCTCTGGATGTGAGGTGAGGCCGGGGTAGGCGACAAAGGCGACTCGGGGGTCGGCATAGAGGAACTCGGCCACTCTCGCGGCGGAGGTGAACTGCTGCCGTAGCCGCAGTGGGAGGGTCACCGAGCCGCGCATGATCATCCAGGCGTTGAACGGCGATATGACACCGCCGACGTCGACGACGGCGTCGTGCCGGATGCGCGAGATGGTGGCCGCGTCGCCGACGACTACGCCGCCCAAAGCGTCGCCGTGGCCGTTGATGTACTTGCTCAGCGAGTGGACGACCAGGTCGGCACCGTCGTCGAGGGGGCGGTAGAACGGCGGCGGAGTGAATGTCCCGTCGACGGTGAGCAATGCCCTGGCTCCGTGCGCAATGGCAGCGAGGCCGCGGATGTCGGCGACCTTCGTAGTGGGGTTGGCGATCGTCTCCACGTGGATGAGCCGGGTATTGGGGCGGATCGCCGCGCGGACGGCATCGAGATCGGCGACGTCGACGAAGGTGGCTTCGATGCCGTATCGCTCCGAGAGGAGCTCGGCGAACAGGCGCCAGGTGGCCTCGTAGGTGACGTCCGAGACGACGACGTGGTCTCCGCTACGGAGAAGGGTGAAGAAGATTCCGTGCAGGGCAGCGACTCCAGTAGCGAACGCAGCAGCGGCCTCGCCGCCGTCCATGGCGGCCAGCTTCTCCTCAAGCGCGACCTGGTTCGCGGCCCCGTTGCGGGTGTAGACGAGTCCCTCGGTCGCCGACCAGTTCATCACTGAGGGGTCCTCAGGCAAGGCGTAGGCGTTCGCCATCACCAGCGGGTTGCGGAGCGCGCCGGAACCACTGTCGATGCGGTTACCACCATGCACTGCCCAAGTGGCGTCCTGAACGGTGGTCGGGTCGTGCTTGTCGGGAGGGATGTTCAAGGTCTGATCCTTCGATGGGTCGATCGGACGCGGTCGGTGTGCGATAGCGGTGAGTGAGGTGTCTGGCTGGAGCGTGATGCGCGCTGGCAAGCTTCTCTGAGTCGGCGGTTCTCACACGACCGACCCGATCCGGCGCGAAGGCCGTACCGCTGGGTGGGTCGGCGCCGTGGACAACGCATCACGATGAACCGCGGCCTGTGGAAGAACATGCCGGGAGAGCCAGCGTCACGAACGTCCGTCCCCTGCACCTCCTCAACTCTCCCTATTTAACATGGGATTCGTGATCGTTGTGCGCTTTGCCGGACGCTGTGGCCGTCGCCTCCTCACGTGCGGCGGCGATCTCGCGGACGCGACGGCGGACGACGAACCAGCCGATGACGAGCGCGACCGCCACGATCGGCGAAGAGGCGACCGTATAGGTACCCACCGGCCAGTCGAGCGTCGTCAGGACAACGCAGGCGAACAGGAACATCAGTACCGCGATGCCGCTGGCGGGCGACCACGGCATGCGGAACGACGGCCGCACCATGATGCCTGTGCGGGACCAGGACCACAGTCGCAGCTGGCAGGCCACGATGGCGGCCCAGGAGCACATCAAGAGCAGGGCGGAGATGTTCAGGGCGATCTCGAACGCCTGCTCCGGCACGACAGCGTTGACGCCCACACCGAGGAGCGCGACCGGTGCGGTGAGCAGGATGCCGACGTAGGGAACACCCGCGGCATTCATCCGTTGTGCCACTCTCGGCGCAGAGCCGGCGATGGACAGCGACCGGAGAATGCGGCCAGTCGAATACATACCGGCGTTCAGCGACGACAGCGCGGCGGTGAGCACAACGAAGTTCATGATCGCATCGGCGCCTTGCACACCAACAGAGCTGAAGAACGTCACAAAGGGGCTGACACCGGCCTGGTACGCGGTGTACGGCAGCAACAGGGCGAGTAGCAACACCGAACCGACGTAGAACACTGCGATCCGGAACACGACGGAGTTAATGGCTTTGGGCATGACCTTCTCGGCGTCCTTCGCTTCACCCGCCGCGGTGCCGACCAGCTCGATCGACCCGTAGGCGAGAATGACGCCCTGCGTGAGGACGACTGCGGCGAGCACTCCCTTCGGGATCCAGCCACCGTTGTCGGAGATCAGGGAGAATCCGACTTCCTGCCCGGCGACCGGACTGCCGAGGACGACGAAGCACACGCCGACGACCAGGAAGATCACCAGGGCAGCGACCTTGATGAAGGAGAACCAGAACTCGAACTCGCCAAAGAATTTGACCGAGGCGAGGTTCAGCGCCACAACCAGGATCAGCGCGCCGAGAGCGTACGCCCACTGAGGTACCGCGCCCATCAAGGGAACGTATTTCTTGAAGAAGTTCAGGTAGAGGGCGACGGCGGTGATGTCGAAGATCGCGACGGTCGTCCAGTTCAGCCAGTAGATCCACCCGATTGCATAAGCGAGTTTCTCACCGAAGAACTCTCGCGCGTAGGACACGAACGATCCCGACGAGCGCCGGTGCATGACGAGCTCGCCGAGCGCCCGGATGATGAGAAAGGCGAACAGCCCGCATACGGCGAAGATAGCGACGAGAGCTGGACCTGCCTGCGCCAGCCGCCCGCCGGCACCGAGGAACAGCCCGGTGCCGATCGCGCCGCCGACTGCGATCATCTGGACTTGGCGGGGCTTGAGACGGTGCTGGTACCCGGCGTCCTCCGCCCGGAGGTCGACGGTGGGCCCCGACCGTGCTCGTTGGGTCTGACGGGGCGGAATGCTTTCGGACATGGAACATCCTTGTTCGTGCCGATTGGCTGGTTCTTGTAGTTGAGGCCGCTTCGCGACGACGGGGCAACGGAGCGAAGGCGTGGGCGAATCCACGACGTCCGTCCGCCCGGGCGAAGGTCCGGGACCGCTTGTGGCGATGCGGGACCTGGTTGCGACGGGTGCGGTCACACTCAGTCGTGAGGTGCCGACGACGCTACGACGACTGAGGGAAACAATCGAGGGTCAGCGACTACGTGCACGCTTAAGATGAACCTTAGGGATCCGTATCAGCCGCGGTGCTCCGTGAACTCGGAGACCACGACAGCGCCACGGCGACCGCGGCGGCGCTAAACGATCCCTCGCCGTCTCGCAAGCACTGGTCTCGTCGCAGCGGGACTTCGGGTCGTCTGCGGCCCAGAACCCTGCCGGGATCGCCGGCGCTGGTTTCACCGGAGAGCCCTGCTTTAGGGCTGTGACTGGCCTGGCTCACCGAGGCGTCGCGAATGCCGATGCCGCGTTCAGAGGCGAATCGCCATCGGGACAGTGCGGATCGGCATGGTTTGAGGGCATCGCGGCATGGTCACGGTGACGCTGCTCAGGGTGAGACTTGTCCGCATCCGCACCGTGAGGGTGGTGCGCACTGTGAAGGAGACATCACATGAGGCGATATGACCTTGCGCTCATCGGATTCGGCGGTGTCAATCGGGCGCTCGCCGCGCTGATCGTGGAGCGTGGCGAGCAGTTGTTCGAGGAGCTGGGCTTCGCACTTCGGGTGGTCGCGATCACCGACCTGCGTGCCGGGTCGCTGGTTGACGCCGATGGCGTCGATCTCGCCCCTCTGCTGGCCACGACTCCCGATGAGCTGGCTTTCGCAGACATGAAGGGCGGTAGTCGCGATCCGCGGAACGAGTGGGTGATCCGCGAAGTTCAGGCCGACATCGTTGCGGAGGCGACGTTCACCAATCCCGCCGACGGCGAGCCCGCCGTGTCGCACGTGCGCTGGGCTCTGGAAGCGGGCAAGCACGTGTGCACGACGAATAAGGGACCGGTCGCATTGCACGGCCGCGAGCTCCGCGAACTGGCTGCCCAGCATGGCGTCAGCTTCGAGTTCGAGGGTGCAGTTCTCAGCGGTACGCCAGTCCTTCGTACCGCGCGGCGTCTGCTTAGCGGTCTCCGGATCACCGGCGTTGAAGGAATCATGAATGGTACCTCCAACTTCGTCCTGGGCCGGCTGGAAGACGGTGCCGACTTCGAAGCTGCCGTCAGTGAGGCTCAGGACCTGGGATATGCGGAGGCCGATCCCACGGCTGACGTTGAGGGACATGACGTTCAGCTCAAGGTCATGATCCTTGCCAACGAGGTCCTCGGTGCTGACCTGCGTCGCGAGGACGTCGTCTGCCGAGGGATCTCCGGGATCACCACGGTGGACATCAAGGACGCTGCCGACAAGGGGCTGCGTTGGAAGCTGGTCGGTTCGGTCACGCGCCGCGCCGACGGCGGCGTCGATGCTCGGGTGGAACCGGTCGCTCTGTCGGCCGACCACCCGCTGGTCGGCGTCTCTGGCCCAGTCAACGCCGTGGCTTTCCGCACCGATCTCCTCGGCACCGTCACCATCTCCGGTCCGGGCGCTGGACCTATCGAAACCGCCTATGCCCTGTTGTCCGACATCATCGCCATCCACCACGCACAAGCAAACGGCGCCGCCGCTTCCAGCGGACACGTCCTCGAGGAGACCGTCCATGGCTGACACCGCTCTCAAAGCCGAGTGCACCGTCGACGACCAGTTGTCGGCCGTGTACAACCCCTATTCCGGTGAGGCGATCGGCTCGGTGCCGACGGTGGACGCTGGTGCCATCGACAGCATCCTCCGGCGTGCCCGCAGCGGCAGCCGTACCGCTCGGGCCATGTCGCGCGCGTCGCGGGCGAATGTGCTGGAGGCGGCTGCTCGACTCGTCGAGCAGCGTGCTGCGTTCTTCGCATCCCTGATTGTGAAAGAGTCGGGTAAGACGATCACCCAGGCTGATAAGGAGACCGCACGTGCAGTGAACACCCTGGCCTTGTCTGCAGCTGAGGCCCGGCGTAACGCCGGTGAGATGGTTCCTTTCGATGCTTTGGAGGGCTCGGAACACCGCAAGGGATGGTTCACCCGGGAGCCGCTTGGCATCATCGCTGCCATCACACCTTTCAACGATCCGCTCAACCTGGTCGCGCACAAGCTCGGCCCGGCGATTGCTGGCGGCAACGCGGTGATTCTGAAACCTTCCGAACTCACGCCGCTATCGGCGCTGCGCCTGGTGCGTGTGCTCGTCGAGGCGGGCCTGCCGGAGGAGGTCGTGACGGTCGTCAACGGCAATGCCGAGGTGGGCGCCGCGATCGTGAGTGCCCGGGAGGTGCGGATGGTGTCGTTTACGGGCGGCTTTGCAACTGGCGAGGTCATCGCACGGTCGGCAGGACTGAAGAAACTCGCTATGGACCTCGGCGGGAACGCCGCTGTCATCGTCATGGAGGACGCCGACCTAGACCTTGCGGTCGACTCGTGCGTCTCCGGCGCATTCTGGGCGGCAGGCCAGAATTGTGTGGGTACGCAACGAATTTTGGTTTCCCGCGAGGTGTATGAGGACTTCCGCGATGCCTTTGTCGCCCGTACGAAGCGGTTGCGCGTCGGCGACCCCGAACACCAGAGCACCGACGTGGGCCCCATGATCACTGAGGTAGCTGCCCGTACCGCCCGGGCGAAGGTGGACACGGCCATCACCAGCGGCGCAACGCTGCTGTGCGGCAACCAGTTGTACGGTTCCCTTTTCACACCGACGGTGCTGGCGAACGTGCCCGCGGAGTGCGCGATATGGCACGAGGAGGCGTTTGCGCCCGTGGTGTGTCTGCAACCATTCGATTCTTTTGACGAAGCGCTCCAACGCTCCAACGAGGTCGACTTCAGCCTCCACACTGGAATTTTCACGTCGAACCTCGATCGGGCGCTGTCAGCCGTGCAGTTGTTGGAGGCGAGTGGAGTTATGATTAACGATTCATCCGACTACCGTTTCGATGCGATGCCCTTCGGTGGTTTCAAGTACGGCAGCATGGGCCGCGAGGGCGTTCGCTTCGCCTACGAGGAGATGACCCAGTCGAAGGTGGTCTGCATCAATCAGAGGGACGACGTAGGGTGACTGTGTACCGGACGGAATCAGACTCGCTGGGTGCGGTGGCGGTCCCAGCGGAGGCCTATTGGGGTGTGCATACTGCCCGCGCGGTGGAGAACTTCCAAATCAGCGGAATCCCTCTCTCCTCGCACCCGGTGCTTGTGCGGGCACTGGTCACGGTCAAGCATGCTGCGGCTCTGGCCAACAAGGAGATCGGCGCCATCGAGCCGCACAAGGCGGATGCGATCGTCGCAGCCTGCCAGGACGTCGAAGCAGGCCGTCACCACGACGAGTTTCGTGTTGATGTCATCCAGGGCGGTGCCGGCACAAGCACCAACATGAACGCCAACGAGGTCATCGCCAACCTCGCACTGGAGCACCTGGGCTACGGGCGTGGGCGTTACGACATGCTGTCCCCGCTCGATGACGTCAATCGCTGTCAGTCAACGAACGACGTTTACCCGACAGCGCTGAGACTCGCTGTCAGCATGGCCCTGCGTGGGCTGCTGGCAGAGCTTGGTCGGCTTTCGGAAGCGTTCGACGCCAAGGGCTATGAATTCGCCGACATCGTCAAGGTCGGTCGTACTCAGCTCCAGGATGCTGTACCCATGACGCTCGGCCAGGAGTTCACCGCCATCGGCGTCACCTTGGCTGAAGACCGTGTCCGTGTCGGTGAGACCTTGCCGCTGCTGCATGAGACCAGCCTCGGTGCAACGGCCATCGGCACCGGTGTCACGGCCGAACCCGGATACGCCGAGGCTGCGGTGCGCCACCTGCGCGCCCTGACTGGGCTGGACCTGCGACCGGCCGTCGATCTGGTCGAGGCGACGGCCGATACTGGCGTGTTCATGCTGGTTTCGGGCGTGCTGAAACGTACGGCCGTCAAGCTGTCGAAGGTCTGTAACGACCTGCGGCTGCTTTCGAGCGGTCCGCAGAGCGGCTTAGCGGAAATCAACCTGCCACCGCGCCAGGCGGGCTCATCGATTATGCCGGGCAAGGTCAATCCGGTGATCCCCGAGATGGTCAATCAGGTCGCCTACTCGGTGGCTGGGGCCGATGTCACGATTACGATGGCCGCCGAAAACGGCCAGCTCCAGCTTAACGCGTTCGAGCCACTGATCGGTCATCAGCTGCTGACCATGATCGAGTGGCTCACGCGTGGCTGCGCTGCATTGCGAACCAAGTGTGTGGAGGGCATCACCGCCAACGGCGAGCGGCTGGCCCGGCAGGTCGCTGCTTCGGTCGGCTCTGTGACGTCGTTGACTCCGCACATCGGTTATGCGGCCGCCGCGGCGATCGCCAAGCAGGCGCTGGCAACCGGATCCAGCGTGGCTGATCTGGTCGAGCGGGCCGGCCTGCTCAGCCGGGAGCAGGCGACTGCGCTCATGGCTCCGAGTCTTGAGAGCGCATTACCCGCGGACGGTTGATCACCCGGGACAGCCCGAATCCAGTCACTGTGTTGCTTACGCCAGGCATCTGGGCGATATCTTCCCAGATGCCGCGTATGCGTTCCAGGGACTGAGCTTCGAGCCGCACCATGAGATCGAAATCGCCACTGAGGACCTCACAGATGACAACCTCTGGGATGCGTCTGAGGGCAGCCAGAACCTCCCCACCGCGCATGCGGTCCTGTCGGTAGACGAGCACCAGCGCAGACACGAAATCGCCGGTGTCGCTGTCCTCATCGCGGACGATCGTGTATCCGCGGATGTATCCCTTCCGTTCCAGCCGGTCGATCCGCTGGCGCACGGCGTTGCGCGACAGCAGGACCCGATGGCCCAACTCGGCATGCGAGGTTCGCGCGTTGCGAGACAACTCGGAAAGGATCTTCTCGTCGATGGCGTCCACAGTAGGTGATCTCCTTCGCATGAGCCCAGTAGTCATGTTCGGCCACGGGCGCATGTTTCCAATCTGGCCGACAGTCACCGAAGCGCCACACGACGCCTTGGCCAGACCTCATTCGGCGTCGCACCTCAAACGAGTGTCGACGGACGAGTGTGATCGGGGACCCGCTAACGCAGGTCCCGGGGGAGATGGCCTTGGACTGTCCGGACACGGCTCGATACACGATGGCTTGCCGGCCAGCTCTCCGCGCGGCAATCAGTCGACCGCGGTGAGGCTTATCAAGAGTGCATCGTCTCGTCCAACAAGATCTTCGCCAGCACTTGCGGTGAATCGGCGGATGCAATCGCCCCGGCCGTCTCGTCCGCCTCCCCGTAGCCCCACAGCACATGGATCGCGGGTATGCCCTCGGCAGTGGCGCTGTCCACGTCGTAGCCCCGATCACCCACCATGAGTGGATTGGAGACATCGAGCCCGCGGCCTTGGAGCCGAGTGAGGCACTCCTTGATCACTGCACGTTTGGTCTCGCGTCCCGCTGCATCAGACGTGCCGCACACCGTCACTAGACGCGACTCCAGCCCGTGGTGTCTCACGATTCGCTCGGCCTGATCCTCCACCTTCGAGGTCGCCACCGCCATCGGGAGTCCGGCTTCAGCCAGCGTATCCAGTAGTGCGGGAATGCCATCGTAAGGTCTGCTGTCGAGGGCGCCCTTCTCAGCGTACGCCGTTCGGTACACCTGGAGGGCACGCCGTGCGGTCGGTTCGTCAAGACCGACGATATGCCGGAAGGTCTCATACATCGGCGGGCCGACGAAGGTGCGTAGTACGCGCGTGTCGGGAACACCAGCGCCGACCGACCGTAGGGCGGTAGCGACGCTGGCGAAGATGCCGGGTGCGGAGTCCACCAGGGTGCCATCGAGGTCGAGCAGTAGGCACGTGGGTGTTACGGGGGGCATCTCGCTCCTTGTGCGGCTGCGCCGCAAGTGGTGGTGGCCGGGCAGGATGCGGCCGGAACGGAAGGTGAGGGCACGTTGTTGCCAGACGGTGCCCTGAGGGCAACGAATCAGCCGATTGGTTGCCCGGGTCGTGAGGTAAGGTGCATCGAGCGCGCGGCGGGGTTTCGCCCGTCTGCTTGTAGCTCTGAGCATTTGAACGTGCCCATGTGGCTTAGAGGGCTATGATGCAAGAGTTTAAGGATGTCGCTGATCTACAATGTGTAGGTTCTCCTTCGAGCATCCATCAAGATTCGAGGGGCCTCCGAACAGAAGATCTTGCGGTGTGGTGTTTGTGCCTCACGGGGGATGGAGTCCCTCGGCTGCAAGCCGGGGATACGCCGATATTAGAGCGGTCAACCCGCAAGATGAACTGTCAATCTCAATAACAATGGTTTAGATTTGCCTAATGGATCTGCATCAGCTTCGGGTGCTCCGTGAGCTCGCCGACCACGGCAGCATCGCGGCCACGGCTCAGGCGCTATCCGTCACCCCGTCTGCCGTCTCGCAAGTGCTGACAGCGTTGCAGCGCCAGTTCGCCACGCCGCTCACGCACAAGCGCGGCCGCTCGGTCGAGCTCACTGATGCTGGGCGAGCTTTGGCGAATGCCGCAGTGTTGGTGGCATCCGCAATGGCGCGGGCCCAGGTGGCCGTCGAGGACTACCTTGGGGACTTGTCAGCCATTGTGCGGATCTCCGGATTTCACAGCGCCACGGTCACGTTCTTCCCCGCCCTGGCCGCGATGTCGAGCGAGCCTCACCACCCCCCGGTGGAATGCGTCGACGAGGACGTCTCCCAGGACGCATTTCCCGCACTGACCGCGTCCTATGACATCGTCATTGCCCACCGGATGAGTCACACGCATCCGTGGCCGTCCCAACGCCTGTCCGTTGTACCGCTCTTGCGGGAGCCAATGGATGTGGCGATGCGTGCCGATCATCCCCTCGCTCAGCGCAAGTCTCTCAGCCCGACGGATCTCGTCGACGAATCGTGGGTGTCCACGCACGCCGGGTTTTCACCGGCCGACATGCTCGAAGCGATCGGGGCGTCAGCTGGCCAACCGATGCGGGTGGTGCACCGGATCAACGATTTCACGACGGCTGCGGCGATGGTCGCTCATAGCAATCTCGTGGCGTTGTTTCCGCGCTACACAGCGGGTTCGCCGGCAGGACCTGCCGTGACTCTGCGGCCACTCTCAGGGGTCCGAGCAGTGCGCAATATCGACGCCCTCACTCGTCCTGAACAGACAACTCGACGTGCGGTTTCGGTTGCGCTGGACTCTCTTCGGCAGATCGCGAACTCACTCGTGGAATCAAATAGTGACTATTTAGCGACTTGATGCCGGAAGCCCAATTGGTGGAACTTAGCCGCAGTTCAGCGCTTCGTCAGGAAGGCATAGGTGCAGGCGTCGCATCGCGGCACCTGTCTGTCAGCCTAATCTGCCACATGCGGAACAAGCCAAGACTCAGACAGTGCGTGGTGGAAGATGGCTGCGCCCGCGCTCCCCTGCCAGGTGGAGGCGCCGTTCCGTCCAGTCGAGGCATGTCCGAACGTGCGGACGGTGCGGGTCCCCGTTGGTTCGTCGGCGATCTCCAGCCTTCTGAGCCAGTCAGCGCCCGATGGAGTGAGTCTTGGCCCGTAGTCCTAGTTAATAAGCCCTTGGGAGAGCAGGGCATCGGTAATCGCCAAGGCCAGGGCGCCAGCCAAAGTGGTCGTAGCAGATGCGTGCAAATACCAAAGTGCCGGCGTGAACCGATTGTTCAGTGGGCGAGCGGTCGCCGTATTCCGCCGCGTGCAAGGACGGCAGCGGTCACCAGGAGCAAGATGCCGAGTCCTAGCAAGCCCGCACCGGGTCCGCTTGCGGGCGCCCATGAGATGACGGCGATCAGTGCTGCAAAGGCGCCTGAGATGCCCCACGCGGTCAAGACCGTGCCGTAGTAGGACGCGAACTGTGGCGCCGGGTTCATCGATCGCACGATTCCCGGCAGTACTGCGAACCCGCTGCCATGTCCGACCAGCACGATGGCCAACAGCGGGATCAGGACCCTGAGGTCGTGCACAAAGGCGGCGACGACGAGCGCTACCGCACGGACGGTGAGCAGTGCCACGAACGTTCCCCGGGAGCTGAGCCGACGGCTGAGCCACGGAGAGACGAGGCCGCCGAAGAAAAGCGCGGGCACGGTCGCCGTCAGTACCGTCGCAGTCTGCGTGTACGGCAGCGAGCTCCACGCCGAGACGAGTGGAAACGCCACGCTCAGGAGCAGCATGCCGGGCATGGCGTTGATTGCGAGGAGGATGGACATCCGTAGCTGCTGGGCGCGCCAGCCGACAGGTTCGGCGACATCGTTGGTCCCGGCGGGCCTGGTGGGTAGCCAGAGGCCCGTGAGGCTGAGCGCTACGCCTGCTGCCCCCATTACTGCGATGACAGTTCCAATCTGCCTGTCGTCCGATGCAGGCTCGATGACGAAGAGGGCCAGCAGGTAGACAGCGGCGGTGCCAGTGGTGAAACCGGCCGGCCCGATTGCCGCGCCCACCAGAGGCCTATGGGGGAACTGCGGGCCCAAGCAGTCGACGACAGCGAGGTATGTCAATCCCACACCCACACCGCCCACGATCAGTGGGACCAGCGCGAGGGCCCACCCGCCCGATCCGATGAGGAGGCCGCTGACCACGACGGCGACGGACCACACCACTGCTCCGGCAGTCGCGATCGTGCGTGGCGCATGTAAGCGCAGCAGTCTGCCTGCCAACGGTGTCCCGATAGCCAGCCCGAGGCACACCACGCCGAAGCCCGCGGCCGATACCGGTGCGTCCGATGCGTTGCGCTCAGGGAACAGGAATTGCGGTGCGCTCATGCCGTACATCGAGCCCACCACGGCCATCACGACGAAACCGCCGATCGCGGTGCGGGCGATGCGCGTGGCCCGTGCCGAGGTGTCGTGTCGTGCCTGGATCATCTGACTCCTTGTCGAGTATCGAGCGAACCGGTGATGCGTCTTGGTGTATGAACACCAGACGGGCCGCAGGCAGGCATCAGTTGTCGCCGGCTCGCAGCTGCCCGTGCCGCCACGGGCAGCTGCGAGCCGGGCCCTTCCCCAGCCGTGGCTTGAGGAAGGGCCCGAACGACCCGGCCGTGCTGCGAGGCGTCCCGCCTTGCCGGACGGCGCTTTACCGCGACTGCCGATGCGATCGGCCGTCTACGGGGTCGTCGGCGAGTGGTCCCTCAGGCGGCGCCACCAGCGAGGCGCTGCCTGGCCAAGTTCATGGCACGCACGCGCCCCAACGCGGCGATCGCGCGATCTACTGAGTCCAGCAGGGGCACACCGTGTTCGGCTGCTTCCGACCGCAGCTGTCGCACGAGTGCGTCCTGGTCCTCGCTGAGGCTGCTGCGCAGGGCCATGACCATCGCGACGTCGCCGCGCGGCGCGGCCAGCATGTCGCGGCTCAGCATGGTGATGAGTGCGGCGGCCTCGGCTGGGCTCTGGATGTCCCACGCGGTCCCCAGGTCGAGATAGGCGCACAGACCCTCGATGCTCGGATCGTGGGCCAGTTCCGTGACGAGTGATCCGGTGAAGGGACCCGTCTCGTCGTACAGCGACCAGATGGAGATGTCGATCGGGTTGCTGAGACTGACACCAGGGGCATCGAATCGAGCGAGCGCGTCGGCGGTCTCTTCGGCGGTCCGCGGCAGAATCAGGTCGTGCTCGTAGGCGGTGTCCGCGCCAACCACGGCCACCCCTCCGCCGCCGCCGACGATGCCCAGGTGTCGGCCTGTGAATCCGGTCGCGTACTGGGCGACCATCAAGGTGTCGAGAAGTTCCTCGATGCTCTCCACCAGGATCACGCCGGCTGCGGCGGCCGCGTCGCGCAGCACGGCAGGATTGGCCGCCAAGGCGCCTGTGTGCGACGAGGCGGCCACGCTCCCTGCGACGCTCCTGCCGCCCTTGAACAGCACGATCGGAACCGACACCTGCTTGGCCAATGCGAAGAACCGCTCGGCGTCACTGTCGTCCTCGAGATAGAAGGCCGCGATCCTGGTGCGCGGATCTGCC
Organism: Saccharopolyspora sp. NPDC049426; assembly: GCF_040676935.1. NCBI lineage: Bacteria > Bacillati > Actinomycetota > Actinomycetes > Pseudonocardiales > Pseudonocardiaceae > Saccharopolyspora > Saccharopolyspora sp. NPDC049426. The sequence continues at coordinate 28,225 of NZ_JBFAPZ010000022.1, forward strand.
TCACAGAACGCCAGGTACTCCGATGGCTTCACGTCGTCACAGTTGCCGCTCGAGGCTACGAAACTGAACCGGACGCCCAGTTCCTTGCCGCGTCGCACCACGTCGCCGGCGTAGGTGCCCGACTGAGAGATCATCGCGATCGAGCCCACCTCGTTCGACGACGCATTACAGCCGATCATCGTCAGCCGGGAGTACGGACTGTACATACCCAGTGCGTTCGGTCCGAGCACCCGCATGCCGCTCCCGGCGACGACCGCGCCGAAGTCCTCGGTGTCGGAAGTGTAGACGTGCGCGGTCCGGGTCCCGCGCGCGGCGAGCCGTCGCAGCGCGTCGCCGACCGCGGGTGCTGGGAGTGTCACCACGGCACGGTCCACTCCTTCGGGCAGTTCTTCGATCGAGGCGAGCGCCGGCCGGTCCAAGATCTCCGTCGCGGACCGGCTCACCGGGTAAAGCGCGCCCTCGAAGCCCTGCTCGATGGCCGTGCGCACCGCCCTGTTGCCCATCTTGCCAGGGTCGGCAGACGCACCAATGACAGCCAGCGAGGTCGGGTAGATGGCCGGCATGAGTTCGCGGTAGGCCGTCGAGGGATCGGGCAGCGCCGCGGCACCCGCCATGGACGAATCTCTGGCCACCGCTCGTGCGTCTACCGCGACGATTCCCTCTGACCCGACCACGACGGGATTGAAGTCGATCTGGTCGACGGGCTCGGTGAGCAGCAGTCCGTCAGTGCCGGCGAGTCTGACCAGCAGCTCCACCAACTGCGAGTAGGCCGCAGGGAAGCGCCTGCTCAGGACCGTCCCGATGCGCGTACGGTCGACGAGCTCGGTAGCGCCTGCCGCGTCGAGCGGAGCTTGTGCGAAGGCGACGTCACCCAGCGTCTCGACGTCGACACCGCCAGAGCCGACCATGACGATGGGACCGAAGCTGGGTTCGTAGAGGGCTCCTACGACCACCTCGGGTCCGGGAGCCACCATGGGCTCGACCGTCACACCTGTGGGAGTGATTCCGCGGGCGCGCTGTTCCTCGAAGAGTCGCACCACCGCGTCGTGGACGTGATGAGGCGCGAGTCCGAGCAGCACGCCACCGGACTTGGACTTGTGCACAACCTCTTCTGCGACCAGCTTGACGGCCACTTCTCTGCCGTACGACGCCGCGGCTTCGGCGGCCTCGGCAGGTGTGACGGCGAAGTTCATCGGGTTCGCCGGGATGCCGTAGGCAGCCGCCAGGTCTCGGATGGCGTCGTCGCGGAGCCGGTTGACCGGCGCGTGTTCGATCGTGCTCATGCCAGCGCCTCCGTCACGAGCGTTCGTAGGGCTTCAGGAGCGTCAGGGAAGACGGGTGCACGGCGTTCCAGGAACGACCGGACGCCTTCGTCTCCGTCGGGGAGTGCGCGCACGAGTTCGGAGAGCCGGGTCTCAGCCGCTCGGCCTGCGTCGGCACCGTGTCGCAGGCTGTGATTGAAGCCGGCCTTGACCGCGGTGACCACAGCAGGCGAGACAGACGCGATCGCCTGCGCTAGCTCCATCGCACCATCCAGCGCCCGGTCTCCTTCGTGAATGCTCGTCACGTAGCCCCGGCGCTCTGCCTCCTCGGCACCAAACGGCGCAGCCGTTGCCAACCAGTGATAGGCGGTGGCATATCCCACGATGTCCACGAGCCTGCTCAATGCCCCCGCGATCGGTACGAGACCGATCGCCGCGCCGACGCCACAGAAGCGTGCCTGCCTCGTGGCGACTCTGAGGTCGCAGTTGATCGTGAGCAGGAATCCTGCGGCGTAGGCCGGGCCGTCGACTGCAGCGATCACCGGCGTGAGGATTTCCGACGGTCGGGCGAAAGCCGCGTTCGCGATGGGGTCGCCGCCGGTGTCGGGGTGTTCCAGTACTTCGTCCAGATCGTGACCGGAGGAGAAGTACCCCTCGGCGCCGGTGACGACGATGACTCGCACCGAAGGGTCGGCATCGGCAAGGTCCAACTCCCGGTAGAGGGTGGATGCCATGTCTCCGGAGAAGGCGTTTCGCTTGGCGGGGTTGTCGATGGTCAGGACCCTGACAGGTCCTTCGTTCGTCGATCGCACGTTTGGCGTCATGTGTTGTGGTTCCTTCCGGTTGAGGTCGCTCGTCACGACGACGAGGCGGTCGGGTCGACGCTGCGCTCTACGCCCGCGACTTCGCGCGTCGCGGGGGCAGACTCGACCGGGAGTCCGACCTTGTCGCGGTTGCGGGATCGCGTGACCCAGGTGAGCGCTCCGACGACGGCGACGACCAGGAGGTTGACGACGAGGGCGGAGACGGCGATGTAGATCGGGGTGCTGAGGAAGAACGGGGGTGCCGTCGATCCTCCGAAGGGTGCGCCGTCCGGGGTCTTGACCTGGTAGGCCGCCCAAGTGCCATACACGACAGAGACCGTGAGGCCGGACAGGAGAGCGCGGGACATGGTCGGGTAGCGGCCGATCAGTCCGGTCAGGATCGTCGGGAGGATCTGCAAAAGCCAGATACCGGCGAGCAGTTGGAAGTTCACGGCGATCGTGGTGTCCATCGTCAGGACGAACACGAGTGCACCGATCTTGACGAACACGGACACGACCTTGGAGACCAAGGTTTCCGAGGCAGCCGAGATCTCACGCCGGGAGAACTGTCGGTACAGGTTGCGGCTCACCAGGTTTCCGGCCGCGATCGCCATGATCGCTGCTGGCACCAGCGCGCACATGGCGAGGGCGGCGAAGGCGACGCCGACGAACCACGACGGGAACATCTCGATCAGGAGTTGCGGGACCGCGTACTGAGGGTTCCCGTCCTTCGGCGAGATTCCAGCCGCCAGCGCCATGACTCCGAGCAAGGCGGCGATTCCCATGAACACCGCGTTGATCGGAAGCAACGACATGTTGCGACGCACGACCTTGGGGCTGCGGGCGGCGAACAGGCCCGTGACGGCGTGTGGGTACAAGAAGAGCGCCAAACTCGAGCCGATCGCGGTGGTGAGATAGATGGCCGGGTTGCTCGTGACCAGGGACTCCGAGGTGAGGGTCGGTGATGCCTGCGCGGCGCGCTCGAAGATCGAGCCGAAGCCTCCGAGCTTGATCGGGATGACGATGACGGCCGCGATAAGCACGATGTAGGTCAGCATGTCCTTGACGAAGGCGATCAGCGCGGGCGCTCGCAGACCTGCGGAGTACGTGTACGCCGCAAGCACTCCGAAAGCGATGAGGAGTGGGGCGTCCTTGACCAGCCAATTGTCGGAGGATCCGCCGATGCCGAGAGCACCGAAGACGACTTCCAGGCCGACGAGCTGAAGGGCGATGTAAGGAAGCAGGGCGATAAGCCCTGTGATGGTGACCGCGAGGCCGAGCCAATTCGACTGGAAGCGGTCGTTAACGAAGTCGGTCAGGGTGACGTATTGGTTCTTGTGCGCCAGGGATACGAGCTTGGGGAGTGCGATGAAGCCCATCGTGTAAGCCAACGCGGCGTACGGAAGCGCGTAGAACCCGAACGCGCCGACGGAAAAGACCGCGGCGGGCAGGGCAATGATCGTGTAGGCGGTGTAGATCTCACCGCCGAGCAGGAACCAGACGATGAACGATCCGAATGTGCGGCCGCCGAGGGCCCATTCGTCGAGATCGGTGAGCTTGCCCTTGTTGCGCCAACGGGTGGCCCGGAATCCCATACCCGTGATGAGGAGGAACAGCGCGACGAATACTGCAACGGTGACAGGCTGGGCGTTCATCCCCTGACCTCCTCGGACTCGTCGTCATTAAGTCCTGCGAACAGCAGCAGGTAGACGGTGCCGGTCGCAGCAGCGGTAAGCAGCGGCAATGCCAACTGGAACCAGTAGAAGAAGGGCATCCCGATGAGCGTGGGCGACTGACGCTGGTACAGCGGGGTAGCGCACGCCAGGACGACGGGCACGGCGAGAATGACGGCACTCAGGGAGAGCCAGGCGGGGCTACGGCGTCGAAGTGGAGACCCGACGCTGGGGGAGCCTGAAGGCTTGCTCATGGGGACACTCCTCAATTGAACGGATGCTGAGCCCGAGCGCTCGGTGATGGATGTGGAGCCCTCCGAGGCTCGTATGCGGGGAACGCGTCGTACGCCACATCGCGAAAGCATCGGTCGTTCAGTTGCGTCGCGTCATCGGGAAGTCCGAGAACTTTCCGGCGCGGATGTCGCGGTTTTTACGGATGCGGGCGGCCCAGGCGGGTATCCGGCGGGACCGAGTCGAGGAGGCGGAGACCGATCGCGAGCATCAGCAGGTCGTCGGAGTCGTTGGGGTCACGATGGGTCAGCTCGCGGATGCGTCGCAGGCGATGGACCACCGTGTTGGGGTTGACCCCTAGCACGGAAGCCGTCTTGCTCATGTTGAGGTTCGAGCGGACGTAGGCCCGAAGGGTCGGCACCAGGTCGGCGCGCTTGTGGGCGTCGTAGTCCACCAGCGGCCGCGGATGTCGCGGTTTTTACGGATGCGGGCGCCCCAGGCGGGCATCCGGCGGGACCGAGTCGAGGAGGCGGAGACCGATCGCGAGCAACAGCAGGTCGTCGGAGTCGTTGGGGTCACGATGGGTCAGCTCGCGGATGCGTCGCAGGCGATAGACCACCGTGTTGGGGTTGACCCCTAGCACGGAAGCCGCCTTGCTCATGTTGAGGTTCGAGCGGACGTAGGCCCGAAGGGTCGGCACCAGGTCGGCGCGCTTGTGGGCGTCGTAGTCCACCAGCGGCTGGACGGTCTCTTCAAGCAGTGCGTCGAGGTGGTGCGCCGAGCGCAGGATCTGGTCGAGCATCACGTCGGCGAAGCGGATGACCCGGCCCGCCCAGCTGGCTTCGATGCCTAGGTCGACCGCCATGCGGGCCTCCTCGTAAGATCTGCGCACACCGGCGACGCCTTCGGAGGTGCGTCCCACGCCGATCGACCAGTCGGGATGCTCGGTGACAAGCTCTTGAAGCGCGTTGTTGAGCACGCCTTGGTCGGCCTCTGCCACCGGGCAGATGATGGCCACGATCTCCGCGTCGCGCGCTCCCACGAGGGTGGTGTCGAGTCGGGTCGCGAGGAGGTCGCGAATCGTCCGAAGGGCCGCGTGCACCCCGGAAGACGGAGCATCGAGGTCGTGGACGTGCACGAGGACAACGAACACGGACCGGTTCCGCAGCGTCATGGCCAAGGTAGTGGCGTGTCGGCGCGCTGTCTCGCTGACCGGCTCTCCGGTCACCAACGTCTCCAACACGTCGGTCCTCAAGGCTTGGCCACCAGAGGCCACCGACATCGACTCTCGCAGGTACGCCTGCGTGAGGGCCGAGGAGACACTGTCGGTGTAGCGCATCATTGCGTCGGCGCAGTCGAGGGCGACCTCTCGGCCGACCGCGTCGTCACCGCACTCCTCGCAGATGGCGCGCCACAGCATCGTCCCGGATAGCCGATACGTCCTGAGCAGCGATGCCAGACTCACGTGCTGATGCAGTCGTCGAACGGCGCTGCGGCGCAGCCATTCGATGTCGCCCTCGAAGTCTGTTGTCGCGTCCGCGAACGTTGTCGTCACATGTGTGATGTTGTGGACAGACATCTCCACGACGTCGCGGATAGTCGCGTCGGAGAGTTTCTGATATTCCGGGATGACGTTGCGAAATTCGTCAACCAGCAGCGCCGCCAGTTCGTGCCGCTTCCGGAGGAGGCGGTGCAGCACCTCCTCTCGCCTCCGCGCATACGACGTCTGCTCGGTCGCATCGGCGAGATCAGGTGGGGACAGCGGGGCGTCTTCGGTGCTCATGGGTCGTGTCGGCTACGGTGCTGGTCTGTCGAGGTTCTCATTGACATCTCCTCACAAGGTGTCACGCCGCTGGGACACCTCCCCAGGCACGTCCGGGGGTCGGTACTCGCACCGCTATGGCGATGCTCATGCCGTCGCAGGAGGGAGAGCCTCATACGAACCGAGGAAACCATAGTGCGCCCGAGACACCGGGTCTCTCAACTGCCGATTTCTCCCAAAGCGGACGTAAGGGCCTGCATCGAGTCCGGGACGAAGGTGTAGAAGTAGTTGCGTCCCTCCTTGCGCACGTCGATCAGGCCGGCGGTCCGCAGCGTCCGCATGTGATAGGAGACTGTTGACTTGGAGATGTGGGTCTCCTCGACCAGCGCCGTGCACGCCATCTCCGGTACCGAAGCCACCCGCCTCAACAGGTCCAGACGAACTGGGTCGGCGATGGCCTTGAGCGTCTCGACATGGGATTCGCGAGTCATCGAAGCGTCGTCGTGCACTCTCGACTCCTCCCGTTCGTCAACTCGTGGGCTCTGCTGAGTGTAGAGCACGGGCAGCAGCTCGATCCTCGAACCGGCGCCCGCCCGTTTCGCGCCGACCGCTTGTGACGCCATTCTGCATGTGGTTCGATAGTTCTACAACTTTCGAACGATCAGGAGCAGCCACGGTGCTAAGCGATCAAGAACGCGAATCCGTCGTCGACCCCGCAGCCGCAACCGCCGAACTGGGACAGTTGCCGCCCCTCGGTGTGGTGCCCGCACAGATGCACGCACAGGTCATCCGCCCCGAGCGTTATGGCGATCCTGCCCAGGCATTCAAGCGCGAGGTCGTCCCGACGCCAGCCATCGGACCAGGCGAGGTGCTCGTCGCCGTCATGGCCGCCGGAGTGAACTACAACAACGTGTGGGCGGCTCGCGGATACCCGGTCGACCAGGTGGCGACACGACAGAAACGCGGTGAGACAGAGGACTTCCACATCGGCGGCTCGGACGCCTCGGGCATCGTATACGCCATCGGAGCGGGAGTCACCGGCGTCGAAGTAGGCGACGAGGTCGTCATTCACCCGGGCGTGTGGGACGAGGAAGATCCCTGGATCGCGGCAGGGCGCGACGAAATGATCGCACCCAGTGCCCGCATCTGGGGGTACGACACCAACTACGGTTCGTTCGGCCAGTTCGCGCGCGTCCAGGCCCACCAAGTGCTGCCCAAAGCCCCGCACCTGTCCTGGGCCGAGGCCGCGGCACCCACCCTCGTCGGCACGACCGCCTACCGGATGCTTCACGGATGGGCCGGCAACACGATCCAAGACGGTGACCTCGTGCTCGTCTGGGGCGGGTCCGGTGGGCTCGGCACCCAGGCATCCCAGCTCGTACGAGAAGCCGGCGGCCGGGCAATTGCTGTCGTCTCTGACGACGAACGTGGCGCGTACGCCATGAAGTACGGGGCCATCGGCTACATCAACCGACGCGAATTCAGCCACTGGGGGGTTCCTCCGCTCGTCGACGACACGGAGGGGCAGAAGGTCTGGGCCGCCGGCGCCCGAGCCTTCGGCAAGAAGATCTGGGAGATCGCCGGCGCGAAGGAAGAGCCCGCCATCGTCTTCGAGCACCCCGGCGCGGCCACCGTTCCCACCAGCATCTTCGTGTGCCGGCCAGGGGGAATGGTGGTGATCTGCGCCGGAACCAGCGGCTTCGACGCCATGGTCGATCTCCGATACCACTGGACGCGGCAGAAGCGGTTCCAGGGCTCGCACGGAACCAACGACCAGCAAGCTATCGAGTACAACCAGCTCGTGGTCGACGGCCGAATTGACCCCTGCGTGGGCAGGGTGCTTTCCCTGGACGAAGTCCCCCGAGCCCACGCAGAGATGGGCCGGGGCGAGGAGGTCTTCGGCAACACCGTCGTCCTGGTCGGCGCCTCGGACCCTGAGCAGGGCAAGCGGGCGTGAGCCCACTGCACGCACACCGGCACGTCGCGGCCCGGCCGACCAACAGGTCGGCCGGGCTAAGCCGACCCGAGCCGGCATGCCTCCCCAACGAAGCAGGAGATTAGAGATGCAGGCGTGGCAGGTCACTCGACACGCCGAGCCGAGTGAAGCGCTACGGCTCAGCCATTCCCCCCTCCCGAGTCCTACGTCCAGCCAGGTACTGGTAAGAGTCGGCGCGACTGCCTGCAACTACGCGGACACCCTGTTGTGCCGCGGCCGGTACCAGGTCAACCCAGATATGCCGTTCACCCCCGGGCTGGAGACATGCGGCGTGATCGAGTCTGTGGGTCGTGATGCCCCGGCTGACCTCGTCGGTCGCCGCGTGCTGGGGCAGCCCGTCCTGCCGCATGGTGGCTTCGCTGAATACGCGCTGATGGACGCCGGCACCGTCATCGAGGTCCCCGAGGTCATCCCCGATACGGAGGCAGCGACCCTCCACCTCACCTACCTCACCGCTTGGCTAGCCCTGCATCGGCGGACCCGGATGACCCGAGGAGACACCGTGGTCGTGACCTCGGCCGCCGGAGGCGTGGGCCTCGCAGCGTCACAACTAGCCATGGCCGGCGGCGCGCACCTGATTGCCATCGTCTCGGGCGCAGACAAGCGGGCCATGTTGGAGTCCCAGGGCGTTGAATTCGTCATCGACCGACTCGAAGGAGACGTCGTCGAAAAGGTCCGTCGGCTCTGCCCTCAGGGTGGGGCTGACATCGTGTTCGAGTCGATCGGGGGGGACTCCTACGAGCAGGCACGCAGGTACGTCGGATTCGAGGGGCAAATCGTCGTGGTCGGCTTCGCGTCGGGGACGATTCCGCTCGCGAAGTTGAGCCACCCCTTCGTGAAGAACTACACCATCGCCGGGCTGCACTGGAATCTGTACTGGCAGCACCAGCCGAACCTGGTCAGGCAGGCCCAGTCCGACATCTTCACCAAGGCGCAGACAGGCCAGATCGCGCCACTCATCTCCCGCGCCTTCGACATCGAAGGTGTGGCCGACGCGTTGGGCGAACTAGCCAGTGGTCGCACTCACGGGAAGTTGGTGATGACCGCTCCAACGTGATTGGAATACGCCGATGGGCATCGCTGATCGAGACCTGGTCAACCTCTCGACCGCGCCTCGAAGCGCGCCTGTGGCCGAGGCCCGTCTCGGCCACGTTCCGGTCGCTCTTCATCACCAAGACCGGGGAGGGGCGCGCCGGCCATCGATGTCGGCGCGGCTGTAGCGCACAGCACTTCGGGGCTCCCGACGTACCTCTCGTTTCCGGGCGAAGGGCGAGTCTGGAAGGACTCCACTCGACGGTTGTCGAGTGGAGTCCTTGGGCATTCTGGCGTGAATGCGATGCGCTGATCCGGTGAGCGGACCGCGATCGGCAACTTCGACGGCGGCTGAGGGGCGTCGTCTCGCACGCGGGTGCTCGATCAAGGAGCGCCGGAGTCGTCGGTCTCAGCGCTGATGCTGGCTCCCCAGAGCACCTCGAAGAAGTTCCGCTGCATCTCGGCGTACTCATCGCTCTCGATCACCATTGCGAAGGTTTCGCGCGCGGAGGAGAGGGTGACGACCTCGTGGGAACCGATCACGGCGGTCATCGTGAACTGGTACTCGGCCGGGGCATGTTTGACCACCCGGTAGTCGCGTGCGCTGGTGAGCCAGCCACCGGGCCAGTCATGATCTCGGGTGCGGATGACACGAAGAACAAGCTGGCGTTCGCGCCGCCCTGCGATGTAGTCGGCCATCGCTGACTCGCCGGGCACTGTCATGAGATCACTCATGGAGAGGATGCCGCGCAGCGGCGAGTCCCATTCCAGGGTTTCGAACAGCGCTGTGCGGATCCCGGAAACGCCCTCCAGGTAGCGGACTTTGGGCCGGGTGCGGCTCGCCGAGAACAGTGCGCGCAGCTGGGGCACGAGATCATCAAGCACGCGACGCCGCATGGCCCACTCGTCGAGCAGCTGGGCCGGGTCGTTCGCCACCAGGTGGCTCTGCGTGCGCAGGTCCTGACTCTCGCCCGGGGCGGACTCCACCCTGCCGATGAGCCCACGTGCTTCGAGGCGTCGCGCAATGTCGTAGCCACTGGTCCTGCTCACGTTGGCCAGCCGCGCAGCCTCGGCGACTGTCGCACGCCCTCGCTGTAGGACGGCCAGGTAGAAGTGGGCGTCCTTTGCATCGAGACCTGCGTCAACGAGTTGCTGCCACATCGCACTCACCCTCTGATCTGTTGTCGAAAAGCGTCGACAGACTTCCCATTGACCCTGCGTGATCCAGGTTTCTACGGTCAAATCACGCCCAATTGAGAGTGTCGAGACGCATCGACATGATTACTAAGGAATGTGTCCGATGGCAAACGACCGCCTGCCTGTTGTCCGGGTGGCTGCCGTTCAGGCAGCACCGGTTTTTCTCAATCGCGACGCCACGCTGGAGAAGTTGGAGTCGCTGGTCGCTGACGCGGCTGCCCAGGGGGCCGAGCTCGTCGTCTTCGGCGAGACCTTCGTCTCGGGGTTCCCCATCTGGGGATCGGTTCTCCCACCGGTCGACCAGCACGAATTGCACCTGCGGCTTTTCGAGTCCGCCATCACGGTGCCAGGCCCGCATGCTGTTCGGCTGGGCAACATCGCCGCACGCCACGGCGTGGTGCTCTCGGTCGGTGTCAACGAGCGAGCGGCGCACAGCCTGGGGCAGGTGTTCAACTCGAACCTGATCTTCGACCGTCAGGGCCGCCTGGTGAACCATCGGCGCAAGCTTGTCGGCACCTGGCACGAGCGGCTGACGTGGTCGCACGGCGACGCCCACGGCCTGGAGCCGGTCGACCTCGATGGCTGGTTCCTCGGCGCGCTGATCTGTGGCGAGAACACGAACACGCTGGCCAAGTACACGCTGCTCGCACAGGGCCAGCGGCTCCACATTGCCACGTATCCGCCGGCGTGGCCGTTCGACCAGAGGACCGGCGCCCCGGAGTACGACCTGGCCGAGAGCATCCGTCTGCGGAGCGCGGCCCACAGCTTCGAGGGCAAGGTCTTCACCATCGTGGCCTCCACCGTGCTCGACCAGGAAGCGATCGACACCGTCGCCCAGGGCAACGAGCGGATCGAACAGCAACTCCTCTCCACCCCCACGGTCTCCCTCGTCGTAGGCCCGCGGGGTGAGATCATCGCCGGCCCGCCGGAGACGCCCGAGGGCATCGTGACCGCGTCGGTCGATCTGCACGAGGAGATCGTCCTCAAGCGTGCCCACGACATCGTCGGCACCTACAACCGGTTCGACATTTTCGACCTGCGCGTCGACAAGCGCCGGCGGCCCGCGATCACGGTGACAGAGACGAGCCCGGACGAACCGGTCTATGGCCGCGAAGCCGTTATTGCTCCGACCGTGGACGGCGAGGAGGTTGACACCGATGCTTGACATCGAGGCCGGGCAGCGGCCAACCCGTGGCAACCGTGGACCGCTGCAGGATGTGGTCGTAATCGACCTGTCGCGGGCTCTCGCCGGCCCACACGCCGCGATGATGCTGGGCGACCTCGGTGCCCGGGTCGTCAAGGTGGAGGCCCCCGGACACGGCGACGACACCCGTGGCTGGGGACCCCCGTTCGTCGGAGAAGGAACGGGCCGCGAGGCGACGTACTTCCTCTCGGCGAACCGCAATAAGGAGTCGATCGCGCTCGACCTCAAGGCCGAGAAGGACAAGCAGGTCCTCCTCGACCTGGTGGACCACGCCGACGTGCTGATCGAGAACTTCCGCACCGGGGTCCTCGAGCGGCTCGGCCTCGGCACCGACGATCTCCTCGCGCGTAATCCCCGTCTGGTCGTGCTCTCCATCACCGGGTTTGGCCACGACGGCCCGGAGGGTGGGCGAGCCGGCTACGACCAGATCGCGCAGGGCGAGGGGGGCCTGATGTCATTGACCGGCTCCGGTGCCGACGATCCCCAGCGGGTCGGCACTCCCATCGCGGATCTGTTGGCCGGGATGTACGGCGCCTACGGCGTGATGGCCGGGCTGCATGAACGTAACCGGACCGGCCGCGGGACGGTCGTGCGCACGTCGCTTCTCGCCGCGGTCGTGGGCGTCCATGCCTTCCAGGGCACCCGCTGGACCGTGGCCGGCGAGGTCGGGTGTGCGCAGGGCAACCACCATCCGAGCATCTCCCCGTATGGTCTCTTCTGCTGCGCAGACGGCGCGGTGCAGATCGCGGTGGGCAGTGAGGGGCTGTGGCGGCGCTTCTGCGCTGCATTCGGGGTCGACCCTGAAATCGCGGGCATGGCCACGAATCCGGAACGCGTCGCTAACCGCCTGCTCGTCATCGAGTTCGTTGAGAAGCTCTTCGCCACCTGGACTAGTGACGACCTGCTGGCGCACTTGGAGGATGCGGGCGTCCCTGCCGGCCGGGTCCGCTCCCTGGACCAGGTCTACGCCTGGGAACAGACCGCCAGCCAAGGACTGCTCATTGATGTCGAGCACGCCACCCTCGGCCCGGTCAGCCTGCCCGGCCCGCCCCTTCGCTTCTTCGACGCCGCCGGGGCTGAGGTAACCCCGTCCGAACACGCCGCACCGCCGACCCTGGACCAACACGGCGACCAGATCCGAGCGTGGGTGGCAGAGCCGTGAGCCGGAGGTACGGGGCCCGAGAACTCATCGACATCGTCCTCGACGAGGGAAGCTTCCAAAGCTGGGACCGGCCCGCCGACATCTCCGAACATGCACCGGACTACCGTGCGACGCTCGCCGCGGCGGCCGAACACTCGGGCGTCGACGAGTCAGTGCTCACCGGACTCGGCAGGCTGAACGGTCGCCCGGTCGTCGTCGTGATCAACGAGTTCCAGTTCCTAGCCGGGTCCATCGGCCGGGCCGCCGCCGAGCGCATCGTCACCGCAGTACAGCGCGCCACGGTGGCACGCCTGCCGTTGCTCGCTGCGACGGCATCTGGCGGGACCCGCATGCAGGAGGGCACCCCCGCCTTCGTGCAGATGATTGAGATCACGCGGGCGATCATGCGACACCGGGCGGCCGGACTGCCCTACCTCGCCTACCTGAGGCACCCGACGACCGGTGGGGTCTATGCGTCCTGGGGCTCGCTGGCTCATGTCACCGTGGGCGAACCCGGCGCACTCATCGGGTTCCTCGGACCAAAGGTCTACGAGGCGCTCGAAGGCGTGCCCTTCCCTCAAGGAATCCAGACCGCCGAGCACCTGGCCGACTGCGGAGTCATCGATGCCGTGGCCGCACCGGAAGACCTGCGAGGTTTCGCAGACGCTGCCCTCAGCGTCTTGGTTGACACGCCGTCTGCGCCCACGCTGCCCGTGCGACTCACCGCTCCGAAGGCACCGCTGCCGGCCTGGGAGTCGATCGAGCGCACGCGTTCGCATGGACGGATCGGTGTGCGGGACCTGCTGCGGTACGGCGCCAGCGGCACCGTGCGCCTGCGAGGAACCAACGAGGGTGAGCGAGACGACTCCGTGCTCATCGCGCTCACCCGACTCGACGGACAGCCTTGTGTCGTGGTCGGCCAGGACCGCGAACGGCAGGATCAACATCAGCAACTCGGGCCCAGCGCGCTTCGGGCCGCTCGTCGCGCGATGCGACTGGCCGAGGAACTCTGGCTGCCCCTGGTGACGATCATCGACACCCCGGGCGCCGAGCTGTCGCCGAGTGCAGAAGCACGTGCGATGGCCGGCGAGATCGCACGATGCCTGGCCACCATGGCCTCGCTGACCGTGCCGACGATCTCGGTCATCCTCGGACAAGGCTGCGGTGGCGGCGCGCTGGCGCTGCTCCCGGCGCACGAGGTGATCGCCACCGAGCACGCCTGGCTCTCACCCCTGCCGCCCGAAGGCGCAAGCGTCATCGTGCACGGTGACACCGCCCACGCAGCGGAGCTCGCCGCCGCCCAGCAGGTGCGTGCCGCGGATCTGCTCGCCCACGGTGTGGTCCACCAGGTGGTCGCCGAGCTCGACGGGGAGTCTCCCCGCGACTTGGCCACGGCGGTGGTCGCAGCAGTCGCACGGAGCCTCGCCGCCGGTCGCGTCGTCCCCGACCACGCCCTCGAAGAGAGTCGCGCTTTACATACAGGCCAAGCGGCGAGGTAGTCCGATTGTCGGGCGGTCGCCTGTGTGGCGGGGCCGCCATCCCAAGCAGTGCCAGTTTCTCGAAAAGGGATGCCAAGCCCGAGACGCCGAGGTCCTCTCGTCGCCGGCGCGGCAGTGCCCATTACCGATCTGGTTGCGCTCCGCGAAACCCTCAGTGAGCGGTTGCGTCAGGACCACGTGTGAACACAGACCAATCAGCTCACCGACGAGGTCACCACACGCAAGGGCTGACTGTGTGGAAGGAGAGAAGCGTGTCGTCGATATGTGCCTGCATGTGCAACGCGGCCGGACACGGTGGGCTGTGCCAGGGAACAGCTGTCCCAACCCTGCGTCTGTTCGCCGAGCAACCCAGCACCTTCTCCGGTCGAGTCTGCCGCGCCTGCTTCGAAGCGGTGCAGGGCACGATTTTCGGACCGGAAAAGCTCAGCTCGGCGCCTGCAGGAGGAGCCCCATCACGACAGGAGAGACGGGTGTTCGGGAAACGCATCGCCTATCTCCCCTGAGTCGCGCAAGTGGGCGTTGCTGGGTCGATCGTCCGTTGTTCCGGTCGCTACGGAAACTGGTCAGGACAACCGGGTCTGCCTAGGGTTCGCTTGACACCTGATGTGTGAGGCTTCGGCCTTGCTTGGAAGGATGTCGACCGTGCCCAAGCCTTATCCGCAGGAGTTCCGTGATGACGTGGTCGCGGTGGCCCGTCGTCGCGAGGCGTCGTTGACGCAGGTGGCCGCTGATTTCGGGATCTCGATCGGCTGCCTGAAGAACTGGATGCGTGCCGCCGAGGTCGCCGAGGGAGCCCGTGAGGGCGTGACTCGTGAGGAGTCGGCCGAGCTGCGGGAACTGCGCAAACGCAACCGGTTGCTGGAGCAGGAGAACGAGGTGCTGCGCAAGGCCGCGGCCTATCTCGCGCAGGGCAGCCTGCCGGGAAAATAGCGTTCCCGCTCGTCCGTGACCTGGCCGCCACCGACGCCCCGATCAGGGTGCCGGTGGCGGTGACGTGCAGGGTGCTGGGGATCTCCCGGCAGGCCTACTACCAGTGGGAATCCGACCCGGTCTCGCAACGCGACGTCGACGACGCGCACTTGATCAACGTCGCACTCGAGATCCACCTCGACGATCCCACCGAGGGGTATCGGTTCATCGCCGACGAACTCACCCGGCGCGGCTTCACGGCCTCGGAGAACCGGGTGTGGCGGATCTGCTCGCTGCAGGGCATTTTCTCGGCGCATGCCAAGAAAAAGGGCCGTAACCCGAAGGCCGGCCCGCCGGTGCACGACGACCTCGTGGACCGGGATTTCACCGCCACCGCCCCGAATACCAAGTGGCTGACCGACATCACCGAGCATGCCACCGCCGAGGGCAAGCTGTACTTGTGCGCGGTCAAGGACTGCTACTCCAACCGCATCGTCGGCTACTCAATCGGCCCTCGAATGCGTTCATCGCTGGCCGTGGCCGCGTTGCGCAACGCCATCGCCCTGCGCAACCCGCACGGCGTGATCGTGCACTCGGACCGCGGCAGCCAGTTCCGGTCGACCAGCTACCGGCGTCTGCTGCGCCGGCACGGGCTGACCGGATCCATGGGCCGAGTCGGCGCCTGCGGCGACAACGCCGCCATGGAATCGTTCTTTTCCTTGCTACAGAAGAACATTCTCAACACCAGACGCTGGAAAACCAGGGACGAGCTCCGGCTGGCGATCGTGTCCTGGATCGAGACCAAATACCACCGCAGGCGACGACAACGCCGCCTCGGCAAACTCACCCCAGTCGAGTTTGAGACCATCTACACGACCGCTACAGCGGCCTGAGAACACTCAACCCCGAGTGTCAACCGAACCCTGGGCAGTCCCGTTATTCAGTTTCATTGAGGTCGTTCCTGGCTGGTACCGAGGGGCTTTGGTTTTCGGGTGAGAGGGGGTGTGTTTCGCCGGTGAGTGCGGAGACGGCGGTGGCGACTTCTTCGATGTCGGCGCGGATGTAGGTGGTTGTGGCGGTGGGTTCGTGTCCGCGGGGGAGGTGGCCGGCGTAGGCGCGGGCGATGGCGTAGCCGAAGTGGCGTTCGACCCAGGTGAGGGTGGTGTGCCGGATCCAGTGGATGCTGACCTGTTGTGCGGCGACCCAGGGCAGGTGGTCTCCGATGCGGTTCCAGAGGGAGTCATAGCGGCGGCTGGTGATGGGATGGCCGTTGCGGTAGCGGAACACGGTCGCGTCGGGATCGGTGTTTTGGCGGTGGTGAAGGTGCGCTCGTAGGTGGTTCATGAGGCTGGGAGAGATTGGTTGTGTTCGTCGTGTGCCGCCTTTTTCGGTCAGCGTGACGACACAAAGTTCGGAGTCGAGGTCGCGTGGTCGAAGCGTGAGCGCGCCGCCGCGGCGACATGCGGTTTCGGTGTGGAAGCGGAGGAGAAGTGAATCGAGGGCGGGATCGTTGCCGGTGGTGGCGGCGATGTGGTTGATCTCGCTGAGGTGGTGGTCGGAGAGAGCGCGTCGGGTGCTGGGCAGGCGGGTTGGTTTCGGCACGCGGCGGGCTGGGTTGGCCGTTTCCGAGAGCAGGCCGTCTGCTTCGGCTTGGTCGTAGAGGCGGCGTAGGGCTGCGATGAAGTGCTCGGTGGCGCTGCGGCCGCCTCGGCTGTTGCGTCGGGTGAGTGCCTGTGTCTGGACGTGTTCTGCGAGGAGCCGGATTTCGGTACTGGTGGGCTCGGTGAGTCGTCGTTCGGGCCAGTGGTCGACGAGATGGCGCCAGTAGGGGCCGTAGGTTCGTCGGGTGCCGGCACTGACCGTGGCGGCGACCAGCGGTACGTACTCGGCGAATGCGGGTGCCGAGGAATGTCCGGTGTGGGCCGTGAGGTCGGTGGGGTCGAGGTTGAGCCGTGCCAGGAGTACGCGGACTGCCTCGACTTCCTCCCGGGCTCTTCCGGTGGCTTCCCCGTGGTTATCGGCGTGCATGTTAATCCTGTGGGACGAGCTGGGTGTGGAAAAGAAGGATCATCTGCTCGAGCACGGCCTCGGGATAGGCGAGCAGGAGATCGTGGCTGAGTACGGCGGTGAGCAAGACGCTGCGGCCGGGTTCGATGCTGCAACGTGCTCTGATGCTGGAGGGAATCCCGAGGCAGGCGCGTCCGGGCAGCGTGACGGTGCCGCCTGCTGGGTCGCGGCGGATCACGACGACACCGGAAGTCAGGCTGAATGAAAGCCGATCGTGCGGCGACCATCCCAGTCCATCGAGGACGCTCCGGGCAGCGATCCGGCCGGATCGATCCACACGCCCCATGCAGTGTGCCGACGAGCCGTTTGGCACCGGACCTAGTTCGGGCACGGGAAGCGGAGGGATCGTCAGGTCGGTGGATGGCCGTCGATCGGGGATGACGGCGGAGATAATGGATTCGGCCCAACCCGTGGGGCTAGTGCGTTTGTCTTGGCCGCTACTGCCAACTCTCTCCATCTCGTTGTCCCCTTGTGCTGTACTCCGAGCAAACGGCTTGACGTGAGTTGGGATACCGAGGTGTCGTGAGCGTCAGGACGAGTCAAAGCCGCCGCACTCTAACCAGATCCGTCTTGCGTTAGCCCGCGTACGCTCATGGTGCTGCGCTCTCGGTTGGCCATGTGGTCTGCATCGACCCTCGGTCCAGCTCTGTGTCCCGCGCAGGCTAACCGAGAGCGCACGCGTGCCGCTGACCATTGACGGCACTCGCAAGTGCCGTGACGTGCGCAAACGTGCCCTTTCGCACCTACGCGTCGTCGACGTACAGGCGGGGCTTGGAGAACCAATTTTTGGCAGCTCATCACCTCGCGGCCGCGTGCTATGAGGACGCGGCGGGTTTCCCCGGACAACGACAACGGCGTGCGCGTCTCGAATGGCGGTTTTCGATGGCAGCATCAAGCCAGTCGTCACGTACGCGCGGTGCGCGCCCGACGGGCTTGGTCGAGGCTCACGCGCAGTGCTTCCTCGAGGTCCGCGGCTTCCTGTGTGCGCGGTTCCGGGACGGTGATCTGGCGGTGGGCGAGTTTGGCGTCGATCAGTGCTTGCAGGGCCTCGCGTGAGTGGTCGCGGTAGCTGGTGGGGTTGAAGGTCGAGCTCGACAGTGACAGCACCAGCTGTTCGGCCATCCGCTGTTCCTGCTCGCGGGGTTGCGGTGCCTGGTCGGTGAGCCATCCGAAGTCCGGTTCGCGGACCTCGTCCGGCCACAACAGCGTGACCAGGCTGATGCCCGGCCCGTAGGGCCGCAGCAGTGCCAACCGCTCCCGAGTCCGGATCGCCACCCGCCCCAGCCCCACGTGGCCGGTGTCAGTCATCGCATCCCGCAGCAGGGCGTATGCGCCGAGTGCGACCTGGTGGGGCTGCAGGAAGTACGAGCGGTCGAACAGGATCGGATCCACCGTGCCGGCCGGGACGAATTCGGCGACCTCGATGGTGTGTGCACTGGGCAGCGGCAACTCCGCCAGCTCATCCTCGGACAGGACCACCATCCGGCCATCGGGGAGCTCGTAGCCCTTGGCGATCTCCTCCCACGGCACCCGGCGGTCCTCCGCCGTACAGACCCGGTCGTGGCGGACCCGGGCCCCGTCGGTTCGGTGCACCTGCCGGAAGCTGATCGACCTCGACTCCGTCGCCGCCGCCAACCCGACCGGGATCGCCACCAGCCCGAAGCTGATCACACCGTTCCACTGCGTTCTCACAGCGCCAGCCTGCGCCCGGCCGGCAGGCTCCGACCAAGGCATTTCGACCCTTCACACCCCCACACGCTTCCATCGGACGTGGCCCCCCACCTGCATGCGCGGGCGGAAGGACGACCAGGCCGCTAGCCGCCCGCCAGTCCACTGACATCGACGGTGACCCCGCCCCCAGGCAGGCATGGGCATACGTTGTGCAACACACCCAGGAGAACGCAGGGATCTGTCCGGTCAGCGCTGCAACGGAGTCTCCGGCCAGATCCGTTTCCCGGACAGTCCTGAACGCAGCAACGAATGAACACCGGTTTGGCGCGGTGCGGGCGCACGGCTGGTTGTGGTCAGCGACAGGAAGCGGCTGTGGGTGTCACTGCTCGTCAGGAGGGGTATGGATCAGTGACAGGATTTCGGCGGCTTTCTCTGGGGTGACGCGGAGCGTTTCGGTCACGGCTTGGAGTTGCTGCTCGTCGGTGAGTCCGGTGAGGTTGACGTGTGCACAGCGTCGGTAGGGGCGAGGGGTGTTCTCGCCGTGGCGGTGTGGTCGCACGCCGGCAGTATCAGCGGGTCGGTGCCGGTGTGCAGGATGCTCGATGTGGTGTGGGCGGCCGACGATTCCCACGAGTGCCAGCTGGGCCAGGCCGCCAGCGATGAGCAGGATGAGGCCGGTGGTCGGAGTCGTCAGCGACACTGCGAGTGGACCTGCGGCGGCTAGGAGGTAGCCGGCGCCCTGGACGATCGAGCCGAGCACGATGCCGTCCTGTGGGCTGGTCGTTCGCAGGCTTGGCAGAGCGAGGGCGACCGAGAGAACGGCGACTCCCACACCGAGCAAAGCGGCCCACCCCCACGGCGCCGTAGTGGGGGCGAGAAGGAATCCGGCCACTCCCGCGATGCCTGCGCTGGTCATGGTTACGAGGCCAGGCGCCTGGCTGGTGGCGCGGTTGGTTCGTGTCCCAAGGGTAAGTGCGGTTGCGATAGAGACGGCCATCGTGCCCGCGACGAGCAGTCCGGCCTGTCCCGCCGGGATTCCGGCGGCACGGAAGAGGGCGGCTTCCCAGCTGAGCATCGCGATGGCGAGTCCGGATTGCAGCGCGAAAAACACGATCAGTGCCCAGGTTCGTGGATTGCGGAGCATCCAGCGCCACGTCCCCCGCGCCACCGGTGTCCTAGTGGGACTCTCCGCGGGCCTGCACACGGTCCAGAGGGCCCAGGCGATGAGTGCAGCTGGGAATGGGAGCAAGAGAGGAATCGCAGGGTGGCCGTGTGCGGCGTGCAGTAGTGGGGGTGTCGTTGCGTTGGCGGTGGCGACACCGGCGCTGATCGTGGCGGCCACGGCGGCGATGATGCGTGCGGCGTGGCGCGGGTAGTAGGTGTGGATGTGGACCGGTAGGGCGATGCCAGCCACGGCCATGCCGAGGTAGGCCAGGGCTGAGCCGACCAGCAACGTGGTGGTGCTGCCCAGTGCGCGCAACGCGAGTCCCACGGCCTGCATCCCTGCCGAGATGGCCAGGAGCCGCCCGATGGACAACCGGGTGTGGAATGCGGGCAGGGCAAGTGCGGCTGCGGCGATGCAGAGGGGCGGTGCGGCGGTGAGCACGGCATTGAGGAGGCTGCCTAGATGGAGGTCGGGCAGGAGACTGCCGAGGCCGGCGATCGGGGCTCGTTGGAGGGCGGCGAGCAGTCCTACGCCGGCAAACCCGGCCGCATGCGCCCACGCGGTGGTGTGTGGCGTCGCCGTGGGGGTGTGGTGGTTAGCGGGGGAGGACACGGGCGGCGGCCAGCAGGGCGTTGTGGTCTGTGTGGGTGCCGACGCTGATGCGCACCCCGTCGCCTGGCCAGTGGCGCACGATGATGCCGTGCCGGGCGAGACCGGTGGCGAAGTCTTCGGCCCGGTTGCGCAGGGGCAGCCAGAGCATGTTCGCGCTGCTGTGGTGGACCGGGTAGCCGAGTGCGGTGAGTTCGCGTGCGAGGCGGTCGCGTTCGGCGCGGATCTCATGCAGCTGTGCCTCGCGGGCGGCGGTGTCGTGGAAGGTGGCTGCCGCTGCCGCGAGCGCGGTGCGGCTGACACTGAATGGGATCTGGCACCGACGTAGGTCGGCGGCGATCTGGGAAGTAGTGATGGCGTAGCCGATGCGTTCTCCAGCCAGTCCGAAGGCTTTGGAGAAGGTGCGCAGCACGATCACCCTAGTGTTGTTGCTGGGGTCGCGGACAGTGTCGATGCCGCTGGCTGTGGTGGCGCGTTCGGGCGGGCTGAGGAATTCGTAATACGCCTCATCGATCACGACCGTGACCCCAGAGGGCACGCGTGCGAGGAAACGCCGCCAGGACTGGCGGTCGAGGGCCTGTCCGGTGGGGTTATGCGGATTAGTCAGCAGCACCATCGCGGTGTCGCTAGTGATGGCGTGGGCGATCGCGTCGAGATCGACCTCATCAGCGCTGGTCAACGGGATCGGCACAAAGTTGGTTCGTGAGCGGGCGATGATGTGGGGATAGGCCTCCCACCCTCGCCAGGGGCAGACGACGGTTGCCCCGGGGCGGGTGCAGACGTGGGTCACGAGATCGAGCAGCGTGGCCGACCCCGCCCCGAGCAGTATCGAGGTTGTGGGTACGTCGTGGTGTTCGGCGAGTGCCTCCACTAGGGGAGCTTCGTCGGAGGCGGTGGGGTAGCGGTGCAGGCCGGGTGCGGTGCGCTCCAGCGCGGCCCGAACGCGCGGTGTCGGTGGCCACGGGTTCTCGTTATGGGTCAGCCGGATAGGTGGCCTGCTGCGGGCGCACCGGGCTGTCTTGGGTGCTGCTGGTGCCGGGGTGGAGGGCGGTCATGACGGGTCACCGTCCGTTCCGGGTGGTGGGGATGGCGACGTCGGCGATGATCTCGTCGACGAGTGCCTCGGTCGTGCGGGTCTCGCGGTTGAAGATCGTCACGGCGTTTTCGCGGCGCAGTCGCGAGGCGACCTCGTTGACCAGCCCATCCAGGTGCGGCAGGGTGGCCACGTCTCGTGAATGGGGATCGCTGAAGGTCTCGATGGCCATGAGCCACCGCGTTGAGGACAGGTTCACCGCGGCGTGGATGTGTCCCGGGGGAACGCAAATCGGTTCGCCGGCAGCGTGCACCAGCGGTTCGAGGGTCTCTCCCAGCAGCGTCGCTGCTACTCCTTTGAGGACCATCACCTGCACCTCGTGGGCGCGGTGTAGGTGCGCGCCGGCACTGTGACCGGGCGGCATGAGCACGGCGCGGAGCGAGGTGTGGCAGCCGGGTGCGGTGCCGCGGTGCAGGAGGTGGGCAAGCCACTGGTTGTGCGGCCCGCGCTGCCATTCGGCCTCACGCAGGCTGGCCATCACGGTGGTGCGCTCGATGGCGGTGTGGTGCGTGGTGGTCATCAGAACCTCCCCAGTAGGCGAACCTGGATCCCCGGGCGTTGACGAGTGCTGTGGGGCCAGGTGGGTTGAGAGGAGTGGACGGTAGGACGAATGCCACTGATCGTGCTTGGGATTGACATGACAAAATGATCGACCACTATGGACAAAAAGCCATTGTTAGAGAACGTCTGTAACCGGGCTGGCATTCGTCCTGTGCCGAAATACTGAAATGCCTTGTCGAGGGTCTATTCGTTAGTTCAGGGATTGCCTCCTGGGCCGCACCGAGGGGCCGCGCTGGTCGGCGTAGACAGCAACGCTCCTGGTACCGCGAGCTGGGCAGAGGTCGGGTGGGGCCGTGTGACAGCCCTCTGACCAGACTTGTTTCGTGGCTTGCTAGCCGTCGTGGTGGGCGTCTTCGTATGGTGCGCGAGGGGCGGCGGTGTGTTCTGGCTCGCCCCGCATGTGCATGCCCCATGCGGCGAAAAGTGGCGGCATCGTATAGACGGAGTCCTGCCGTACGGCCAGGTGTGCCAGCACCAGCCCGTCGAGGACGTTCCGGGCCTGCGCGACGTTCCATCCGGTGAGGTTTGCGAGTTCGGCGCTGGTCAAGTGTCCGCGGGCGCGACTCATGAGATGCCAGGCACTCTGGTGGTTCTTAGGCAGGGTCGCCGAGAACTGGTGAAGGGTGGCTCGCATGCTGGTCTCGGGTTCGTCGCCGATCTCGGTGAGTTCCCATCGATCGGCGTGTTCGGCCACCAGTTTGGTCAGTGGCACTGTGGGGTGTACAGCTAGCCGTTCTGCGGCCAGAACCAGGCTGCGGGGGAGGTCTCCGCAGTCCTCGGCGATGGCCTCGGCGACCGCGGGTTCGTCGTTGACCCGCTCACCCAGCACTGTGCGCAGGAGCTGCAGTGAGGCTGTTCGCGGAAGGGGGCCCAGTGACATGGTTCGGCAGCCGCCGTCGGCCAGGACCGACGAGAGCCGGAAGCGGCTGGTAATCAGGACTGCGCAGCGGTTTCCTGCGGGAAGCAGCGAGGTGATCTGGTCGGTGCTGCACGCGTCATCGAGCACGATGAGCAGTCGCGACGACCAGGTCGCCGAACGCCACTCCCGAACTCGGTCTTCGAAGGTGTCGGGCACCGGCAAACCAAGCGTGGCTAGGAAGTCCGCGAGGATGTGGCTGGGGTCGGCAGATCTGCGGCGGTGCCCCCGCAGATCTGCCCACAAGGTGCCCGCACTATAGGACGGGGCGACGCGGTGCGCGTGCTGTACTGCCAGGGCCGTCTTGCCGGCGCCGGGTGGGCCGCAGATCAGCAACCGGAGTCCGGGAACGGTGCCGCGAGGTGCGAGCGCGGCCATTTCGTGGTCGCGGCCGTACAACACGCCACGTGCTGGAGGGAGTTGGGCAGGGGCGGGACGGCGACGCGCGGGGATCAGGTTGTCGTGTCGTTCTGCGTCACGGCAGGCCGCCGCCTCAAGCTCGCCACCAGTGTGCATGACGTACTCCAGTGTCATCAGCATCTGGCTGGTGGCAGACCTCGCCCCGTTGACCAGGCGCGATAGTTGACCGCGTGACACCCCGGCGGCGTCGGCGAGCTCGCCCTGGGTGTACTCGTTGCGAGCGCACCAGGCCTGCACCACGCAGCCAAGATGTGTGTTCGCCGCCGGCGCAGAGCCGGTTTTTTCGACGTCGTTCTGCTGGCCTGCAGCGGTTGTTGCGTGTGTGCTGCTGCGCATGTGCTTCCCCCAGCTCATGCGCAACCTGCCCCCCGTGGTGAAAAACCCCAGGAACAGCGGGACAAGTTCTCCTTGGGTGTCCCCTGGGGCGATGAAAGCCGCTATGTGCGGTCTGTTGCGGACGGTGGTGCTGGCTGCGCTGTTGGTGTGTTGGTTGTCCACAAGCCCCGGCCGAACAGGCCAGCCGGGTCGTATTCGGTTTTGAGCGCCGTGACGTGATCGAGGGCGCGGGAGTAGTGCTGCAACGCCGAATGCTTCACGTTGCCGATGTGATAGACCGTGGCGCCGCGCTGGGCGGCCTCAGCGGCCAAGTGCTCGATCCATGCCTGGGTCCGCGCGACCCAGCCTGTGAGGTCTCGGTGTTCCAGGCCGGGGTCGAGCAGACCGTCGGCGAGCCACACGAGCTCGTGAGCCCTGTTACCGACCGGCGGCGGCAAGTGCAGCCCGGTGCGGATGGAGTTGCGATACTTCGGCAGAGCCAAGGCCACCGCCGACGGATCGCCGTAGATGTCTTGCGGTTCGCTGTTTTCGGCCGCTGCGAGGAAACCCGAAATGGTGGTGTCAGGCAAGAAGAAGTCCCACCACCTTTTCGGCAGTATGTTCCATCCTTGTTCGATCAACGGGTCGTAGAGCTGAGTGTCGTGGGCCAGGATCTGGTCGATGTAGGGCTGTGGGTTGCCTTCGTGGGAGGTGGGGTCGGGCATGCTGCGCAACATCTGCGGCATCGGGTCGTCGTAGTGGTCGTGGTAGGCCGCGGCGAGGATTTCCCATGAGGGGTCGGTACCCCGGCGGCGCCCGTAGACCGAGTCGAGCTGGCCGCGTCGGATCAGGCTGCGGGTGGCGTGCAGCATGTCGTTTCGATTCATGCCGCGAAGGACGCGGAAGCTGGCGTAGGGGCGGGCGGGCATCAGCCGGAGGGTGGCGCTGGTGATGATGCCGAACTGGCCGAGCCCACCGCAGATCCAGCGGTGCAGGTCGGGGTTGTGCGTCGACGAACACGTTCGGACTGTGCCGGTGCCGTCGACGAGTTCGATCTCGTCGGCGTAGTCGCCGATCGTTCCGGCGACGTGATCCAGGGACCATCCGCCGACGGAAAGCACGCCGCCAACGGTAAGACCGGTATAGCCGGTCACCCCACTGGCCAGACGTTTGCCGCAGGTCCAGGCGGCCTCGGCAGCGGAACGGAGTGTGGCGCCGGCCCCGGCGGCGAGGTGCGTGTCGCCTATGCGGAGGTCGTTGAGCCCGCGCATGTCGAGGTAGAGCGCGCCGCCTGTGGGCGAGAGGGCCTGGCCGCCGGTGGTGTGCATCGTTCCCCGGGCTACGACTCCCGGGACCCCGTGCTCAGCGGCGAACCGGACGGCCACGGCGACTTCCTCGGCTGCCTGCGGGCGCAGGAGCAGGCCCGGAGCCTGGTGGTGTTGGTGGCCAAGGTCGCCCTCGGCCTCGGACAGAGCGGCGGGGTCGGTGACGACCCGCGGGCGCAAGGCATCAGGTAGGCAGATGAAGTCAGAACCAGTGGCGTCGTGGTCATCGGACCATCGGCGCGTTCGTGTGTTCCACCCCAGAGACAACGGCGTGCCCTCCGTCGGTTACCGGTACGAACTCCAGGTCACCAGGGCACAAGGTCACTTACATCCACAGTCACTATTGATTTCGACGGGCGGCAGAAATATCAATATAGCCTCAATAGGAAGCCCGGCTACTCAATAACTCGGTCCGGCGTATGTCTGCTACTGAGCGGTAATGCCGAGGTGCGCTGCGATGGTGTGGATGTCGCGCCGGTTGACGGCCCCGGTGCGCGTCAGGACCTGGTGTACGTGGCTGTCGACGGTGGCGAGGGAGACCCCGAGCTGTTCGGCGATTGCCCGATTGGTCGCGCCTTGGATGACCAGCGTGGCGACTTGCTGTTGCCGTTCGGTGAGCACCGGTGTCACCGGCTCGTCGTGGGCGTTGACGTCGCGGAACCATCGCAATGCCAGGGGCAGGGTGCAGGCGTCCTCGAACGGCAGCGTGAATCCGCCGGCGTGCTCGCGTGCGTAGTCGTCGGCCGACATTGCGGCTCTGGTGCGTTGTTCGGCGGAGGTGACTGCGTCGCCGAGGCCACGCAGGCGTCGGAAGGAAATCTCGGTGCGCTGCATGACCAGCTCGACTGCGCCGAGCAGACGGGCGGTGTCGCGCCACTGCCGACGCTCAGCGGCCACCAGGACCGAGACGACCAGCGACCACGGCAGCCCCCAGAAGTCCTGGTGGTGCTGCTGGGCAGTGATCGCTTCGCGCAGTGTGCTGATCGCTGACTCGACATCGCCTCGCCGCACGCACAGCAGTGCCCATGCCCAGTCGCCCCAGCTCAGCAGGTGGTCCGAGGAATGTGTCCGGCATTCTTGCCTGAATGCCTCGATGATCTCGGCGCCTTCGGCGGGCTCGGCGAAGCCACCGGAGCGCACGGCCCGCCACATCCCGGCCAACCCCAAGAAGATGTGCGTGGCTGGGAGCTCCTGCCCACGCAGTTGGTTCAGGGTCTGATTCCACAGCTCACCAGCTTCCTCGGGCGGCCCGGCTCCGAAGGTGGCGTCGACGGCTTGGGCGTAGAGCACCAGCCAATGGTCGGGTTGGCCTTGCTCAGTGGCAGCGTGCTGTGCTTGCGCCAGCAGTTGGGCTGTGGCGGGGTCGCCTTGGCAGACCGCGACCCAGGCCTCACTCGCGAGTGAGGCGACGCGCGTGGAGTCCTGATGGGGGTAGAGCTCACGAAGGCGCGCGAGGTGGTGCCGTCCCCACTCGCTCAACTCGCCCTGCACGAACGGGACACGCGCGTTGGCCAAGGTCACCGCAGCGGGCAGGCCCCATTCGGCGTCGGTGGGGGTGGTGCAGCGGGTCAGGGCCGCGCGCACGTTCGGCAGCTCGCGTCGCAGCGTCCGTAGCAGCCCGGAGCCGGCTGGCCCGTGTCCGTGAGTGGCGGCGTCGTCGATGATCTGGCCGCACCAGTGCTGATGCCGAGCCCGCATGTCGGCCCGCTCGGTGTCGTCGAGGCGATCCTGCACCCACTCGCGCACTGGCTGCAGCATCCGCCAGCGAGCCGGCACTACACCGGGCACTCGAAGAATCAGGGCCTGTCGGCGCAGGGAATCCAGGAGAAGGTCGACGTCGTCGAGATCGGTACCAGCTACCACCTCGGCGGCTGGTAGTGACCATCCGCCTCGGAAGACTGTCAGCCTGGCCAGCAGCGTGCGCTCTTCGGCGGTGCAGGAACCCCAGGTCCACTGCATCACCTGCGAGACCAGTTTCCGGTAGGAGTCAGCGGTGAAGCGGCTCTCCAGTTCGGCCACTGACGAGACTGAGCCGATGCGTGCCGCGACCTGCTCCACCAGCAGCGGTATCCCGCCAAGCCGGTACACCAGCCGAGCAGCGGCCGCGCGGTTGCCGTCCTCGCGCAGGTCGATCGCGGCGTCGGCTGAGCGGGCGCGATCGACGAACAAGGTCAATGCCTCGGACTCGTGTGCTTGTTTCGGGCGCTGGACAGGGTCAGGCGCGGTCAGAGGTTCCAGGGGAATCGGATGCTCACCGCGCACCTGAAGCGCGATCCGGCTGGTCGCCAGGCACACCACCCGGGGGGCGCTTCGGAGCAGCAACCCCACCAGCTCGTCCAGGCCGTCCTGCTCGTTGAATCCGAGCAGATGTTCGCAGTTGTCCAGGACCAACAAGAAGTGCTGGTCAGACAGCAGTTTCGCCAACTGTTGCCACCCGTGCGGGCCGGCGGTGACCTGTTGCCCGCCGCCGATCTCGTGCGCGATGTGCCCAGCGACGAGATCGAGATCGTCGATGCTCTGGAGCTCCACGACGACAGCCTCGTCGAACAGCTCCTGGTTGGCGGCGATGTGGCGAGCCAAGCGGCTCTTGCCGTGGCCGCCGGGGCCGGTCAGCGTCACCAGCCGCGCACCGTCGGCCAGCAGCTCGACAACCCGCGCGGTCTCTGTCTGACGTCCGACGAACGAATCGAGCTCGCTCACTACACCCCCCACGGTCGACGCGCGCATCGATGGTAACCAGCAAAAACGATCAACGGTTGCCAAAAATGGCAACTTGGCAACGCTCGCAAGTCGCGCCCTCGCGGTCCCACAGTGGACATACCAGCAGGGAAGAACCGGCTCCGACCCTCTTTGGCGGAGTGAAACCTGTTGACATCAAAGAACATAGCCGCGCTGTAGAGGTGCGGGCGCAATCCTGGATGGCTCGATCAGAGCAACCACCGGCGGCATTCCTATGCGGTTCGTGCGCCCGACACGCCTAGCGGCTATATCACCCATTCGGGGGGCACCATGCGTGACGCGACGATCGACGAATTGCACGAGTACATCGAGTACCGGGGCAAATGCACCAAACCTGTTAAGCCGGCTACCCGGCGGCGCCGTGATCCCTGGCATGACAAAACCATCGCCCGCGGCCGGTGGAGTCACGACGAACAGCGCCGACGCGCACAACGAGCGTGCCATGGCTGCCCTGTGCAGTCTGAATGCCTCCGCGTCGCCCTCGCTCTCGAAGCCAAAGCCGGTGAGTGCTGGGGATATTGGGGTGGCACCATCCCGCCGGACCGTGCCCGCATGCTCGCCATGAACTCGGTCAATCAAGGTTTCGACGTCGAGATCGATGACGGTGACCGATCCCTCATCGGCTGAAGGCGGACGTTTCCGTCCGCCTCGCCAGTGATCACACGCCTCGCTGACCGAACACCTCGCGGGCGTGCACCCCTCCCTCCACTCGTGATGGCTCATGAGGCCAATAAGGAGAATCGCCATGATTGATCAGCCGCGAACACACTTGGTGCGCAACGGGTTTCATGAATTTCTGGGCTCGTGGATTTCTCCGACATGTACCCAGGACTCCCGTGCGACCTCGCGTGACAGCCTCCGCGGCGCCGCAGCGTCCTCGAATCCCAGGACGGCGCATGCCACGCAGCTATCGGGCTCGCAGGACGAACGGATGGCCGCCGTCGTCCAGCGGTCGTGCTCTCGCTCCACCACCTCAGACCAATTTTCGGACGCCCAGGTTGAGCAGCGTGACCAGCAACTCGCACGGACCGCATGCCAGCAAGGGGATGAGTTGCCCTCCGCCGACGTGGTCGCAGCCGTCGAAGCTGCCAATCTCGCCAGGGCTCAAACAGGAAGCCGACATGCAACGACCGACGTCGGTGCCGACACAGCGGCCGCCACAGCTCAGGCGGCAGTCCACGTGCAGCGACAAGGCTTGGCTACCAGCAGTACCACCCCTGCGGACTGGACGGGGTTTGGCCAGGTCATCCCGGTGCTGGCGGCCTCGCCCGGGTGTGGGGCATCACTGGTGGCCACGGTCCTTGCCGACGCGATGCACACCGCTGGTCGGCGAGTGCTCATGGTCGATACCGCCGACCCCGCCCGCTCCGGGCTTACCGCAGCGACCCGCACAGACGGGCCACTGCTGGAAGGGCCGCATCGGTCGGTGCGGATCCGGATGTCCTGGCGCGCACAGGCAGTGCTGGCGCGGGTGGAATCCGAGCTTCCGGTGATCACCCCGGGCATGGTCCCGCCCCCACGCTTCTTCAAGCCTGCGACGTGGTCGGTGCAGGCCACGGTGGTCGATCTCGGACACGACCCGTGGCGGGTGGCCGCACACCCCCTGGCTGGTGCCGGTGCGTGGTTGCGGCGCGGCACGCCGATGCCGCAGCCGGTGTTGGTGTGCCGGGCCAGTCGGCCCAGTCTGCTGCACGCCGAACAGGTCCTGGCCCGCCTGGAGGCATGGAACACCACGGGCATGATCACCCCACCGGTTCAGCTGGTAGTCGTCGGCGCCACGCGCTGGCCCGCCGGAGTCCCCGGCTGCGCCGGACGCCGCCTCGCAGCGCTGCTCGACGACGCGCTGTTCCTCCCGCATGACCCCGGCGTGGCCACGGCCGGAATCACCGCCGAGGTCACCCCGCTACGGCTGCGCGAGGCCCTCGCGCCGTTGTTGCGTCGGTGGGAACTGCTACCCGCGTCGGCCCCTGCGAACGGACGCAGGCGGCGACTGGCGCGATGGATGAGGGGAGCGGGCGCATGATCACGCACTTGTTCGCTGACGCCGTGGTGCCGTTGCTTGACCAGTTTCCGGCTCAGGACCCGACGATGCCACCGCCTCATCCGTTGTTTCCGACGGCGCCGTTTCCCAACCCCACTGTGCGGGAGCCGCCGGGGGCCGACAAGGTCCTCAACGTCGCGGGCAATGTGAAGTGGGGCGCGGGCATCGGGCTGATGGTCGGGTTCTTCATGGGCCTGCTGATCTGGGCCGGCGGCCGCTGGGTGGATCACCACCGGGCCGGGAAGGTCGGCGTGATCATGATGCTGTGCGCCGTGGGCGGCGGGATCCTCTACGGCGTCGGCTACCAGCTGATCAGCACCTTCGCGGCCGGGGGCTGAGGCATACGCCCCCGCATCCGAACACCAGCGCCCGAGGGTCGTGGTGGGCCTGTCGGTGATCGCGGTCCTGCTCCTGGCCGCGGTCGCCGTGGCCGCGGCCCTGGTGACCTCGCGCGAGCGCATCGGACCCGAGCCCCTACCCGTAGCGCCCCCTGCGCGGCCGGGCCCGGGCCCGATCGTGGGCTCCGGTGGCTGGGACCTGGCCGGGCAACATGCACTGGCTTCGGCGCCGATGGCGGCGTTGCCCGCGGTAGCGGCGCAGCCGCAGCCGATGACCACCGACAGCGCCGGTGACCCGATCACCATCCCACCAGCGTCGCAGTGGGTGGGTAGGTGGATCCCGGCCGGATTCCCCGCGACACCGGAAGGCGCGCTGGGACAGCTGGCGGCCTTGGACGAAGCGGCGATGAGGGGCGGTGATCCGGGGACCTACGCCCTGGGCTACCGCGACCTGGCGCTGCCGGGAGCACCGCAACCGCAGAACACGGGACTGTTCTCGCTGCTGCGGTCCCTGCGCACCAGCGCGGGCCTTGACCCTACTGGGGTTGTGCTGGAGCTGACCACGAGTTTCCAGGTCACGCACGGACAGATCAAAGGCAGCACGGATGGCGGCCGCTACGTCGTGGCCTGCGTTCTCGGACAGTTCTCCGTCGACTACCGCGGGCAGACGCGGACCGCCGGGGTCGGGGATTGCCAGGCCTTGCGCCACGACGGATCTGACTGGCGGATCGCACCGGGAGAGGTGGCGGCTGCTGCGCCGTGTGCGTGGCCGGGCAGTGCGGATGCGGTGCGTGCCGGCTACCGCGATGTGAAGCGGGGTGGCTGACGATGTGGCCTTTCGATGCGATCGGCGGCGTACTGGGTGAGGAGCTCAAAGAAGTCGCCATGCCGCTGTTCGAAGCGGCGATGCTGGGCCTGTGGGAAGCCAGCCTGGCGATCCTGCGGGAAGCGTTCACACTCGCCGACCAGTTCTCCATGTTCACAGTGGACACACGCACCGGTCCGGTGTCGGTGCTGTGGCCGATGATGCTGTGGATCTCCGGCATCCTGGCGCTCGGGTTGTTTTTCTGGCAGATGATCGTGACCTCGGTGCGCAGCGGACGCGGGTTCTTCCGGCTGGTGGGCGGTCCGGTGCAGTACGGGATCGCGCTGGCCATGACCGTCGGCCTGGTGGCGGGATTTCTCGTCGCCGCGGACGGGTTGACACAGGGAATCCTGGAGTACGGGTTGCAGTCCCGGAACTTTCAGGACGCGTTGACCCACACCACTTTCGCCGACGGCGCCGTCGACGGCGTGAAAGCAGTGGTGCTGGGGATCTGCGCCATCTTCGGGGTCATCCCGGCCGGGATCGGTTTCGTACTGGAGATGCTGTTTCGCGAGGCTGCGATCTATGCGTTGGTGGCCACGATCCCGATCACCGCAGCCGGACTGCTCGCCCACGTCACCAAGGCGTGGTTTTGGATCGCGATTCGCTGGTTGTTGGCCTGTATCGCCATGAAACCCGTCCTGGCGCTCGCCCTGGTGCTGGGTGTGGCCATCGCCGGCGGCTCCGAGGGCTTGTCGGGACTGCTCGCCGGAGTCGGCGTCCTGATCATCTCCCTGCTGGTCCCGTTCGTCCTTTTCCGGCTCTTCGCCTTTGTGGACCCGAACTCCGATCCCGGCGGCGTCTTCCGTGACGCGTTGTCCATGGCCGGCGTGGACTCTTACGGGGCGAATAGCCCTGCCATGAAAGCCGGATCTACAGTAGCTGCCTTCTACGGCGGTGGTGGCGGCGAGGACGAACAGGAATCGGCCAACACCGATCGCTTCGACGACGCCGACTCCGACTACGGCAGCCACGACAGGGATCCCGACGAACGACCCACCGGAAGCCCGAACGCCACCTCCCGCACTCCGGACGCCGACAACACAACCGGCGGTTCGAGTTCTGGCGGAGGCGGAGGCGGAGGTAGTGGGAGATCGGGAGGCTCCGACGGGCACGCCACGCCACCACCGCCGCCACTGGACCTGCATGCAGACGACCCAGGCGACGAGACAGCTGGTGGTGAGGGTGTTGCTGGTGGTGCGCGTCCGGCTGCCAATCGCGGCCGGGTGGTTGCCTCTGACGGCTTCGGCCCGCAGCTCGTCGGCGACCACGCTGGGAGTCCCGACGACGGTGCCGACGGGTCCGCTGGCGGGGAGGGAGGTTCCAGCGGTGGTGAACCCGCACTCCCGGACACCTCGACCGGCCCAGGCCAGGTCGACGGAGCTGGTCACAACACCGTCGATCCTGCGAGTGCGGAAACTGCCACGGAGGGCGAGGACGCACCGGCTCAGCAAACCGGGGGTACGGGCGGCAGCAGAGCTGGTGATAGCGGCGATCCGCCTCTTCCGGAAGCCCTCGATCTCACGGCATCCGGACCCGCCCCGGCTGGTGGCGGACCTGGTGGAGGGGGAGAGGGCACGGCCACGCCGACGACGCCCAGTCCGGAGGCGCCCATCGGCGGAGGCCACAGCGACTACGACGCGCCACCTGCCCACCCTCCGACCCCGGCCAGTGGCGGCGACGGTGACCCACCGCCGGCCGAGGCAGCGGATGTGCCTTCTCCCGGGCCTGGCTCGGCCGATGAGGCCGGTCCCCGCGCACGCCGAGCTGCGAACCGAGAACCGGGTTCCCACGACGGCGGCGATGACAGCGACCCAGGACAGGACGAAGGGGTGATTCCCGAATGAGTAGCAACGTGCGGATCTACCGCGGGCTGGCCCGGCGGGAACACGCGGGCTGGATTCTGGGACTTACCCCAGCCCAAGCCCTCACGTGTCTGGCCTTGGCGGTGCCGGTGCTGTGGACCATCAGCAACGGACAGTTCACCCACGCCTTGATCACGGCCACGGTCTGTGGGCTCGCGGGGGTGCTGGTGGTGGTGCCGGTGCGGGGCCGCCCGGCGGTGCGCTGGCTCGGCCACCTCCTGCTCTACCAACTCGGATCCGCGCTGGGCTGGTCGCGGTGGCAGTCGCATGCGGCCTCGGGCACGGCGGTGAACCCGGACGAACCGGATCTGCCGGGGGTGTTGCAGCGGGTGGGGTTCCCGGATGGGCCGGTGTTCAAAGACCGCGGCCGGGTGTGCCTGATCCACGACACCGGCGATGGCCGGTGGGGCGCGACCGCGCGCCTGACCCACACCGGTGTCGGGATGCTCTCGGGTGAGCAGTGTGAGCGGTTGGCGTCGCGGTTGGGCAATTTGTTGTTGTCGATCGGGCACCGCGAGGTCATCGACCGCATGAGCCTGCTGGTGCGCACCGTGCCTGATGACGGCACCGAATACGAGGTCTGGCGCACCCACCACGAAACCCCCGACCCACCCCACCTGGCCCGGCAAGCCACCCAGGAGCTTGACCGGACGGTGGGTTCAGTGTCGGTGCGCCACGAGGTGTTCGTGACCATCACAGGCTCCGAGGACGCGCTGCGCAAACCAGCGCTCGCGGCTGGCGGGGGAGTCGAGGGGCGCGCCCGTGTCCTCTACCGCGTGCTCGACGGCTTGGAAGACCCTCTGAAGGCCCTTGGCGCGGACAGTGTCGAGTGGCTGTCGGGTAGTGCCTTGGCGGAGGCGATCCGCACCGGGTTCAACCCTGCCTCCAGCGCTGTGCTGCGCGCGGGGCGTCTGGCCGGGGATGGCCGGGAGGGGTTGCCGAAGGCCGCCGCCGGGCCGACCGAAACGCCCACGCCGGGGTGGCGGCGGTATGACCACGACGCCTTCTCCACCGTGAGCTACAGCGTTCTGATGCCGGAGGCCGGCACCGTCTTCGGCAGCCTCTCGCCACTGTTGGCGGTCAAAACCGCCGGGGAGCGCCGGTGCCTGGCCATCCATTACGAGGTCATGGGCCCGCGCAGGGCTGCGCGGGCAGTGCAGAACTACCGCTTCCGCGCCGGAGTCCTGCGCGACTATAAGCGGACGAAGGGGTTTTCGGCGTCGGCGTCGGATGAACGTGAGGCCAGTGGCGCGCACGCGCAGGAACGGGCGGTGGCGGCCGGTCATTCCCTCGTGCGCTACGCCGTCACCTCGGCAGTGACGGTGCCGGTGCACTGGAACGTCGAAGACCGCGCCGCACGCCTGGAAAACGACGCCGCCGGCCGCTTCCGCCTCCTACGCCTCGACCTGGCCCAGGACTCCACCTTCGTCGCCGCCTGCCTCCCCCTCGGCATCGGCCTGCCCCGCGTCAGGGGTGGTCTGCTGTGACACGCACACACCGCACCGAACGCAACGCCACACAGCTGCTGACCGACTTCGGTACACCCCCGCCGAGCAAACCCCGCACACCCACACGGCCAAGCACACCGGTGGAGCGGATCAACCGGCCCCTCGCACCGCGACGTGGCTGTGCTCGGCCAGGCTGCGGATGGGCGCCGGTGCAGGCACCACTGACGGTGTATCAGGCCGCCACCCACGAGATCGGCGGGCTGTTTCCGTTGCTGGCCGCCAACGGCATCCCCGCCGTGGGTGCACGGATCGGCTACGACACCTTGAGCGGCGGAGCGTTCTATGCGCATCCGATCGAGTGGGTGCTGCGGGGCATGTGCACCAACCCCAACATGGTCATCTTCGGCGAACCCGGACGCGGCAAATCCTCCACTGTCGTCGCCTTCCTGCTGCGGATGATGCTCTTCGGGGTTCGCACCCTGATCTCCGGTGACGTCAAGGGCGAATACTCACCCCTGCTGCGGGCACTCGACATCAACCCCATCGCCCTCGGCCGAGGCTCAAAGGCCCGGCTCAACGCGCTCGACCTGGGTCCGTTGGCGCGGTACTGGGATGGGTGGTCGGTGGCGAGGCAGCGCGAGGAACTCGACGGGGTTTTCGGCCGGTGGGTCAAACTTCTCACCGCGCTGGCCGAAGCCCAGGGCTATACCCCCACGGTCACCGACGAAGCCGTGCTCTCCCAGGTCCTGCGGCGCTTGGTCGGTGCCGCCGACGGCTATACCCACCTGCGGCCGGTCACCATTCCGGATGTTCAGCGCGAACTCGCCGCGGCCGAGGACACCTTGTGGCAGGGCACCCGCTTCGCAGGGCGCCGCCAGTTCCTCGACGCACTGCGGCCCATCACCGACGCCCTGGCCAACCTCATCCACGGTCCCCTGGCCGGGTTGTTCGACGAGCCCACGAACTTCGAGCTCGACTGGGCCGCGCCGATCCAGTCTATGGACCTGTCCCGGTTGCGCAGCCGCGGGGACCAGGCCGTGGCGGTGGCCCTGACCTGTTTGGGCTCGTGGTCGTCGATGATTACCGACCTGCAAGACGACGGCGAGATCCGCATCGTCGTCCGCGACGAAGTCTGGCGCCAAATGCGCCTCGGCCCCAAAACCGTCCAAGCCGTCGACTCCGACCTCCGCCTGAGCCGCGCGGAGAAGAAAATCCAAATCCTCGTCGGCCACAAACCCTCGGACTTCCTTTCGGTGGGTCATGCCGGATCTCAAGAGGTCGCCATCGCCAAGGACCTCCTGGCCCTGTGCTCCACACGGATCCTGTTCGGACAGTCCACCAGGGTCGCCGACGAACTCGTCGAAGACTTCGCCCTCTCGGGCAGGGAATCCGACGTCACCACCGGATGGTGCATGGAACGCACCGGCCGCGCCCTCTGGAAGATCGAAAACAACCCCGGTTACAAGGTCCAAAGCGTCCTGTCCCGCGCTGAGAAACGGACCTTTGACACCAACGCCCAACTCCGAGCCGTCCCTCGTGAGTTCACGAAAACCGACGGGTCTGTTGACCGGAACCCAAGTGTAGGGGGTTGGCGATGAGCGTGGGTCGTGTCGTGGGTTCA
>NZ_JBFAPZ010000023.1:0-58709 GCF_040676935.1 Saccharopolyspora sp. NPDC049426
AGTTCTTTCGTCACACATTGATCTTGAACACCCTCCTCCCATAACTACGGGCGCACCCCGCCTCACGTGATCTTCACGGAATCAACCATCTAGAGGGCGCTGGTGGACAGGAAGCGTTCGAGGGTGGTGGCCAGGGCGATCGGGGTCTCGTCGATCGCGTAGTGGCCGGCGTTGGGGAAGACCTCGAGATCGCAGTTGGGGTACCACTGGCCGAAGGTGGCCTTCATGGTCTCTTCGCCGAGGGCGGGGTCGTGCTCTCCGGCGATCACCTTGACCGGCACGGGGTTCCCCTCGATCTCGGTGTGGAAGTCGGTCTGGGCCCAGGCCCGGAGGTAGTCGGCGACGGCGGCCGGGTCGGAGTGCTGCCGGGAGTGCTCGACCATCGCGTCCAGCCACACCGCGGTGAGCCGGTTCCCGGTGGTCAGGTCGATGATGGCGCGGCGGTTGGCGAGGTCGTCGGCGGCACCGGAGAACAGCGCCCAGCCCTGGTCGTCGAAGGGCACTCCCGCTGCCGGGACCGGCGAGATCCCGACCAGAGCCCGGACCCGGTGCGGCGCGTCGGCCAGGACCCGTTGCGCCACCGCTCCGCCCATCGAGTGGCCGACCAGCGAGAACGTTTCCAGGCCGAGCCGGTCGGCCAGGGCGAGGACGTCGGCGGCGGCCTCGGCGAGGGTGTGCTCGCCCGCCTCGTCGATGCGCGCGCCGTAACCGCGGTAGTCGGGGAAGACGTAGCGGAAGCGGCTCGTGTCCAGGTGCGGGTGCAGCACCCGCCAGGCAGCTGCCGAGCCGAACCAGCCGTGCAGCGCGATGACCGGGTGCGCTCCGCCGCCGATCTCCTCGTGTCCGGTGCTCATCGGTCCTCTTTCCGTTCGATCGGTCGGTCGTAGCGCGACCATCGCTGAGGTGCGCTTTCGGCGGGCGCATCGATGATCACCGGGCCGATCGAGAGTAAGCGGGGTCACACGCGGTGGTCAATCGCCTGCTCAGGGCCTGTGTGCGGAGCGCACCCGGCTCAGCGCGTACATTTGGGCGAAGGCGTGCCTGGGCACGCGGCAACGTTGGCGGTCCCGGGCGGGGCCGAGAAAGCACCGAGAAGGTTGGTCGGGTGGTAGTCCCCACGGCTCCTGCGCAGGACGTCGCGCAGCCGGATCGCCGCACTCCCGGACGACGGACCGCCTGGGCGCTGCGCCTGGTCGCGGTGATCGCCGCCGGATTCGCCCTCTACGCCGGTTCACCGCCGCGCGAGGCGTGGTGGGTCGCTCCTCTCGCGCTGGCCGTGCTGGTCGCCGTCGTGCGCCACCGCAGGGCCCGCGCCGGTTTCGGCTACGGCGTGGTGTTCGGGTTCGCGTTCCTGCTGCCGCTGCTGGGCTGGTTGCAGGACTTCCTCGGCGCCGACTTCGGTCCCTGGCCCTGGCTGGGCGTGGCCGCGGTGGAGGCGCTGTTCATCGGACTCGCCGGAGCCGGGATGGCGCTGGTCAGCCGCCTGCCCGCGGCCCCGGTCTGGATGGCGGCCGTGTTCGTCACGGCCGAGTCGGTGCGTTCCGCGTTCCCCTTCGGCGGGTTCCCGTGGGGTCGGCTGGCCTTCACCCAGGACACCGGACCACTGCTGTCGCTGGCCGCGATCGGCGGCGCGACCCTCATCTCCTTCGCCGTGGCTCTCGTCGGCGGCGGGCTGGCCGAGCTCGTGCGCGCCCCGCGCCGCCGCTGGGCGGTGCCGGTGGCCGCGATCGCCGTGCCGCTGCTGGGCGGGCTGGCGTGCTGGCCGCTGGTGGGCACCGACGCCAACGCCGGGACCGCGCGGGTGGCCATCGTGCAGGGAAACGCCCCCAACCTCGGTCTGGGCCTGCTCTACGAGGACGACGTCCTGCACGACAACCACGTGCGCGCGGCGCAGACGCTCGTCGACGACGTGCGAGCCGGGCGGGTCGCACGACCCGATTTCGTGCTGTTGCCCGAGCAGGTCGGCAGCTGGGGCCCCTCGCGCACCGACCCGGAGCTGTCGGCGATCGCCTCCCAGCTGGGCGTGCCGCTGGTCGTCGGCGGGCTCGGCCAGGACAGCGACGGGAAGTTGCACAACCAGGTCGTGCGCTGGGATCCCGGCACCGGCTTCGGCGACCGCTACGTCAAGAAGCACCTGGTCCCCTTCGCCGAGACGATCCCGATGCGGGAGGTCGCGCGTCTGGTCAGCCCGTTCGTGGACCGCTTCAAGTCGGACATGACGCCGGGCGAGGAACCGGGCGTGATCGACGTCGCGGGTCTGAAGCTGGGCGTGGGCATCTGCTACGACGTCGCCTACAACGACGTCTTCGGGCCGGCCGCCGCCGAGGGCGCCACGCTGCTGGCGGTGCCCACCAACAACGCCTGGTACGGGCATTCGGAGATGAGCTACCAGCAGCTGGCGATGTCCCGGCTGCGCGCGGTGGAGACCGGCCGGGCGGTGCTGGTCGGGGCCACCAGCGGGGTGAGCGCGGTGGTGGCGCCGGACGGTTCGGTGATCGCGCAGACCGAGCTGTTCACCGAGGAGAACTTGACCGCCGAGGTTCCGCTGCGAGCGAACCGGACACCGGCCACCGAGCTCGGCTCGGTTCCGATGTGGACACTGGCGGTGCTGGGGGTGGGCGCGATCGCGGCCGCCGGGTGGCGGTCGAGGAAGTCCGACGCCTGATCGACGAACGAGTGCACGGCCGGTCCAGGTGACCGGCTAGGAGGATGTGGATGGCGAGGCAAGCCCCGGCCGAGAAGGTGCTGGTGGTGATCCCCACCTACGACGAGCGGGAGAACCTGGAACCGATCGTGCGGCGGCTGTTCGACGCGCTGCCCGCGGCGAACGTGCTGGTGGTCGACGACGGCAGCCCGGACGGCACCGGCGAGGTGGCCGACCGGCTGGCGGCTTCCGACGACCGGTTGCACGTCATGCACCGCACCGAGAAGGCCGGCTTGGGGGCCGCCTACGTCGCCGGGTTCGAGTGGGCGCTGGCCCGCGACTACACGGCGATCATGGAGATGGACGCCGACGGCTCGCACGCCCCGGAGGACCTGCCGCGCCTGGTCGGCATGCTCGGCGACAGCGGGACCGGTGCGGACGTGGTGCTGGGGTCACGGTACGTGACCGGCGGCCGCACGGTGAACTGGCCCTGGTACCGGGAGTTCCTGTCCCGCGGCGCCAACGTCTACTCGAAGCTGGCGCTGGGCGTGCCGATCAACGACATCACCTCCGGCTACCGCGTGTACCGGCGGGAGGTGCTGGAGACGGTCCAGTTGCACAACATCGCTTCGCAGGGCTACTGCTTCCAGGTCGACCTGGCCTGGCGCTCGGTGGAGGCGGGGTTCACGGTGGTCGAGGTCCCGATCACCTTCGTGGAACGAGAGCTCGGCGCCTCCAAGATGGACGCGGAGGTCGTCCGAGAAGCCCTGCTCCGCGTCACCAAGTGGGGCCTGCGCCGCAGAGGCGGCCAAGCAGCAGGAGCAATCCGCTCCCTACTCCCCTGACACCAGCAGGCGCGAGGCGCCCTACGTCAGGCAACCGGCGAAGCCGGTTTCTCCGTGCCCCACCTGATCAACCGGCACCGCCGCGGGTTCTGACACGTCTTCTGGGGAGGACAGCCGACGTGCCGTGTATTGGGCATACACAAGCCTCGGATCCCGGAGCCAGAAGGCGTGTCAGGTTCCGCTACCCGCACCGCTGAGCAGGGTGACCACGGAGTATTTGATCAATGGAGACACACGTAAGCGCCCGAGCTGAGCTCGGACGCTTGCGATGCCTGTATGCGAGTTCTACCGGCCGCGACGGGCGCGCAGAAGCTCCAGTCGCTCGTTGAGCAGCTCTTCCAGCTCCGGGACCGT
Source organism: Saccharopolyspora sp. NPDC049426 (assembly GCF_040676935.1). Lineage (NCBI taxonomy): Bacteria > Bacillati > Actinomycetota > Actinomycetes > Pseudonocardiales > Pseudonocardiaceae > Saccharopolyspora > Saccharopolyspora sp. NPDC049426. Next base: position 3,844 of record NZ_JBFAPZ010000023.1, read on the forward strand.
GCGTCGTTCGAGCAGCATGTCCCAGTGGGTGCGCGGCGGCTTGACCTTCTTCTGCTCCGGCTCGTTGCCGTCGATGATCTTGGACTCGGTGCCGTGGAGGCGGCATTCCCAAGTCGGCGGGACCTCGGCGTCGTCGGAGAAGGGCACCTCGAACTCGTGGCTCTTGGGGCAGGCGTAGCGCACCGTCCGGCGCGGTGCGAGGTCGTGGTTACGGTCGGTCTCGTAGCTGACAGCTCCGAGCCGGCTGCCACGCAGAACGCGGTCGGCCATGACGGTTCCTTTCCCTTCGGCCCGGGCTGAGAGCCCGAGCGGTTGTGCTCACCGTGTGCAACGACGGAGTACCCGTCATCTGTTCCCGGCGTCGTGTTGCTGGTCGCCGTCGGTGACATTGTTCACCCGTCAACAACGGCTGTCCTCCTAGAGACGCGGTCGAGCGGCGTTCGTGACGCGTTCTCCCGACAGCAATCTACAAGTGGGTTCGAACGGGTGATAGTGCCAGATGTCCGGTCACCATCGCCAAGCAGGACCCTGGATTGTTAGTCATTGTGGGATGCAGATCACGACCCGTATGGCCGATCCCTTCATCCACTACGTGACCGTTCGTAGTGCCATGATCCTCCCCGTGATCACAACGCAGCGTACTGGCATATTCCGTTTTTGCGGATTCCCCAGCACTCCTAGATCACCAGCATGGAGCAATGCCCGCTCGATCGCGAGACGAACACGCCTGATCACTCTGCGCACACGCGCTAGAGCAGTTCCGGTGCCCGGTTGCCCACCGCCTCGATGGCCCTGCGGACCGGCACCAGCGCGACCAGCACCAGGCCGACCGCGAAGAACACCACGAGCGAGATGATGGCCAGCCGGAACGAACCGGTCGCCTGACCGACGCCGGCGAACACCAGCGGCCCCAGCCACGACGTCGAGCGCTCCCCCACCTCGTAGAGGGAGAAGTACTCGGCCTCGCGGCCCGGTGGAATCATCTGGCTGAACAACGAACGGGACAGCGCATTGGTGCCCCCGAGGACCATGCCGATTCCCACGGCCAGTCCGTAGAACTGCATCTCCTGCCCGGCCTGCACGAAGTAGGCGGCCACCAGCACGAGCAGCCAGGTCGCCAAGCTGACCAGGATGGTCTTCTTCGCGCCGATGCGGCGGGCCAGCACGCCGTGCAGCACGCCGCCGACGAAGGCGATGAACTGCACGATCAGCAACGTCACGATCAGCGAGTCCTGCGGCAGCTTGAGCTCCAGGCTGCCGTACTGCGCCGAGACCTGCGACACCGTCGAGATGCCGTCGGTGTAGATCCAGTAGGAACCCAGGAACGCCAGCGTGAGCGGGAAGTGCTTGGCCTCGCGCAGGGTGCCGATCAGCTGCTTGAAGCCCGCGGTGACCGCCGCGGCCCCCTTGTCACCGCCCTCGGCGGCCTTGTGCCGGCGCAGCGCGGTCAGCGGTAGCAGCGTGAACACCGCCCACCAGATGCCCGAGGAGAAGAAGATCAGGCGCACCGCCGCGGATTCGGACAGGCCGACGGCGTCGTGCCCGAGGTAGATGACCAGGTGCAGCGCCAGCGCCGTGCCGCCGCCGAGGTAGCCGATCGCCCAGCCGCGGGTGGAGACGTTGTCGCGCTCGTCGGCGTCGGCGATCTCCGGCAGGAACGAGTAGTAGACGACGATCGAGGCGCCGAAGCAGATGTTGCCGATGATGAACAGCACCACGCCCAGCTGCCAGTTCTGCCCGGCGACCAGCGCCAGCAGGCCCGTGGTGATCGCGCCGCCGAAGGCGAACAGCGCCAGCATCAGCCGCTTGTTCTGGGTGCGGTCGGCGATCGCGCCGGTGATCGGCAGCACCACCACCTGCACCACGGTGGCCACCGACAGCAGGTAGCCCCACAGCGAACCGGCGGGGAAGGTCAGCCCCACGATCGAGATGTCGCAGTTGACCAGCGAGTTGTCGCCCGCGCAGGCGTTGATCCCGTTGCGCGCGACGTCGGCCTTGGCCGCGGCGGTGGCCACCGAGGTCAGGTAGAGCGAGAGGAAGACCGTCGTCACCGACGTCGGGAAGACCGAGTTGGCCCAGTCGTACCAGCACCACCCGCGTTGTTCCCGGCGGCGCTGCGCGGCCCCCGGTGCCGCTTCGCTGTCCATCACGCTCATTCCGTTCGGTCCTCCGCGGAGTGGATCACTCGATTGGAGGCACCATACTGGCTACCGGTTCCCGCGTGAGACGCACTTCGCACAGGTTCGGAGAAACGTCGTCCGCTCAACTCCGGGCGCCGTCGCCGACCCGCTCCCGCAGGAGCCGGTTCAGCAGGTCCGGGCGGTCGGTGACCAGCCCGTCCACGCCCAGGTCCAGCAACCGCAGCATCTCCGACGGCTCGTCGACCGTCCACACATGCACCTCGACACCCCACCGATGAGCCAGCCCGACGAACCGCTCATCGACGACCTCGAGCCCCTTGTGCCGCGCGGGAACCTGCACAGCAGCACCCCTAATAAACCCCAGCTCACCCCCCTGACCGGATTTCCACTGAAGTCCGGGACCGGATTTCAGTGGAAATCGGAGTCCGGACTTCCACTGAAATCCGGTCAGGGAGGTCCGTATCGACCGTGGCGGGGCCCACGGGAGGCGGGACCACGCCCACAGCGCCGCCACGCCGCGCTGGCCGGTGGACGTCAGCAACCTCGGGCCGCCCACCTTGCGCAGCAGGGTCAGGCGCCGGTCGACGAACGAAGCCAGGCACACCCGGTCCCAGGCGTTGTGCCTGCGCACGGTCCGCAGCACCGGTCCGGCGGCGCTGTCGGCCTTGACGTCGATGTTCAACAGCAGGTCGGGGAACTCCTCCAGCGCCGCGTCGAGGCTCGCGACCGGTTCCCGTCCGGCGATCCTGGCGCGCGACACCTCCGAGAACGGCAGGCTCGCGATGTCGCCGTCGCGATCGGTGGTGCGGTCCAGCGACGCGTCGTGGTGGATGACCGCGACACCGTCGCTGGTGGCGTGCACATCGGTCTCGATATAGCGGTAGCCCTCGTTCGCGGCCGCGCGGAAAGCGCTCAGCGAGTTCTCCATCTCGGCCAGATCGCCGAGGTGCCAGCCGCGGTGGGCGAACGCGCGCGGCCACTGCCCGTCCAGGAAGGGATGCGTCACGGTCGCCACTCTGCCGCACGCAGGTGACCAGCCGGTGTCGGGCCGGTGGCGTCGCAGTCGGCGTGGCGACGCCGACAAGATCACCGGGGTTGACTAACGTGATCACCGTGGACAACTCCGTCGAGCCCACCCGACGAGCTCGCCAGGTGCGTCACTGCGCCTGGTGCGGCAGGCGCGTACCCGACTCCGGACGGCAGGGCAGGCCGCGCCTGTACTGCGCGCAAGCCTGCCGGCAGCGCGCCTACGAGCGCAGGACGGCGGTGCAGCGTGGCGGGCTCCCCGAGGACTCGGTGGTGCTGTCGGCCGCCGAGCTCGCTGATCTGCAGGATCGCCTGTTCCAGCTGCGCTGCGCGGCCGAGGACGTGGTGACCGCGGTCGACGACGACGCCGACCAGTCAGACCTGCGCAAGCTCGCGGCCCAGGTCGTGGACGTCGCCGCTGAGCTAGAGCGCCTGCGCTGAACTCCCGAACGCCACCACGCGCACCCGGCACGCCCCACGAGGGGTCCGCTCCATCCCTGGGACGAACGGGGCATTGTGCCGGCGTGCGCGGGTGGCAAGATGAACAGATCCCCGGTGGCGAGGAAACGACGGTGCCCGCACGTCCTGCGGTCCGCGGCTTGCGTCGCGTCGACCTGCTCAGTCGCGATCCGATGGCTGCTGCCATCTTCTACCGAGTCGTGCTCGACTGGTCGCCGGTGCCCGTGGAGGCCGGACTGGACTGCTGGGTCGGCAACCGCCGCTGTGCCTTCATCCGCAAACCTCGCGCCGACGAGACCCCCGGCTTCCGCCTGGTGTTCGCCGGCGCCCCGATGGACTGCTCGCTGACCGGCCCGGACAACGCGCTCGCCCAGGTCACCAAGGGACGCGCCCAGCACGGCCCGCAGGCACCCGAACCGCGCCCGGGAGAACCGTGCTGGGCCGAGCTGTCCACGACCGACCCGGCCCGCGCCGACGCGTTCTGGGCCGAGACCCTCGGCTGGACCGTCGAGGAGGGCACCTACGTCTCGGGAGGGCGGGCGATCGCCGGGCGCAGCGAGGCCACCGGGGATGCGGGCTGGCTGTGCTACTTCGCGGTCACCGACCTCGACGAGGTCGCCGAGCACGCCGCCGAACGCGGCGGCGAGGCCGAACGCCTCGACCACCCCGCGCTGGGCAAGGCGATGCTGCTGACAGACGACTCCGGCGCCCGCATCGGCCTCGCCGAAACCTCCACCTGGGGCTAACCGAGCTCGCCGAGAACCCGCAGGGTGCGGTTGGCCTGCACCGACAGCCGCTGCTCGCGGGCGGTGACGTCGATGTAGGTCTGGCTGGAGTTCATCGACGAGTGGCCGAGCAGTTTGGCGATCTCGGCGGCGCTGGCACCGTCCTCGGCGAGCCGGGTGGCGAAGGTGTGCCGCAGGGCGTGCACCATCGCCCCGGGCTGCACCCGGTCGGACACCCCGGCGGCCTGCAACGACCGCCGCACCAGGTATTGCAGGCCACCGCGCTGGAGCTTCTCGCCCCGGTGGTCGACGAACAGCGGTTCGGCGCCGGGGAGCCGGTTGCCGAAGCGCTGCTTTCGGGTGCGCAGGTAGGTCTGGACGAGTCCGTCGAGGCCATCCTCGATGGGGATCGAGCGGCTCTTGCCGCCCTTGCCCTGCACGTGCAGCCGCCGGTCCCCGGCCCTGCCCGCCAGCGACGCCACGGTCAGCTCCAGCAGTTCCGCCGAGCGCACACCCGTGCACAGCAGGGTCGCCAGGATCGCCAAATCGCGTTCAGGCCACGGGTTCCGGGCCTTGCGGACCCCGGCGGCCACCTGGCGCAACAGGCGCTCCGGGGTCTCCTCCCCCTGCAGCGGTTTCGGCGCGGCGGGCGCGCTGCGCGGCTTGGGCACCACCTGCATCGGGTTGCCCGACACCGCACCTTCGACGACGCCGAAGCCGAAGAAGCCGTTCCACGTCGACCAGGCACGCGTCACCGTGGCCGCCGAGCGGCGCGCGGCGAACCGCGCGAACGCCGAGCGCAGCATCGACGGGTCCAGGTCGTCGGCCGCGATCCTCTCGGCGGGCGTGCCGGTGAGCTCGACGAGCTCACCGGCCACCGACTCCAGGTCGCGGCGGTAGGCGCGCAACGAGTTGGCCGCGAGCTTGCGAGCCTGCAAGTGCTCCAGGTAGCTCTCCACCAAGCGCGCCAAGTCCACGCCACACCTCCCGACACGATGATCAACTGCGGGAGATGTAACCAGACGGCACCGACAGTCAGCTGTTGCGGATGAACCGGTCCAGCACCCGCACGCCGAACTTCAGCGCGTCGACCGGGACCCGCTCGTCCACGCCGTGGAACAGCGCGGAGAAGTCCAGGTCGGCGGGCAGCTGCAGCGGGGCGAAGCCGTAGCAGTTCATGCCCAGCCGGGCGAAGGACTTCGCGTCGGTGCCGCCGGACATCATGTAGGGCAGCGCCTTCGCGCCGGGGTCCTCGGCCAGCAGCGAGGCCTGCATCTGCTCGACCAGCCGGCCCTCGAACTTCGTCTCGACCGGCGGCAGCCCGACCCACTCGCGCTCGACGTCGGGCCCCAGCAGGTCGGCCAGCTCCCGATCGAACGCCTCTTCCCGGCCGGGAAGGATCCGGCAGTCCACGGCCGCCTCGGCGACCGAGGGGATGACGTTGTGCTTGTACCCGGCGGTGAGCATCGTCGGGTTGGCGGTGTCGCGCAGCGTCGCCCCGATGATGCGGGAGATGTTGCCGAGCTTGGCCACCGAACCTTCCAGGTCCTCCTCCGGGAAGTCCCAGCCGGTGATCTCGCTGACCCCGTCCAGGAACTCCTGCACGCTGTCGGTCATGACCAGCGGGAACCGGTGGTTGCCGAGCTTCGCCACGGCCTCGGACAGCTGCGTGACCGCGTTGTCCCGGTGCACCATCGACCCGTGGCCCGCACGCGCCCGCACGCGCAGCTTCAGCCAGCGGATGCCCTTCTCGGCGGTCTGCACCAGGTAGGCCCGAACGCCGTCCTTGAGCGTCAGCGAGTAGCCGCCGACCTCGCTGATCGCCTCGGTGCAGCCCTCGAACAGCTCCGGCCGGTGATCCACCAGCCACTGCGCCCCCTGGAAACCGCCCGCTTCCTCGTCGGAGACGAACGCGAAGACGATGTCGCGCGGCGGCACGATGCCGTCCCGCTTGTAGCGGCGGGCGATGGCCAGGCTCATCGCCAGCATGTCCTTCATGTCCACGGCCCCGCGTCCCCACACGTAGCCGTCCTGCACCGCCCCGGAGAAGGGGTGCACCGACCACTCGGCCGGATCCGCGGGCACCGCGTCGAGGTGCCCGTGCACCAGCAGACCGCCCCGCGAGGGGTCGGCACCGGGCAGCCGCGCCACCACGTTCGCCCGCCCCACCTGGTCGCCGGCCTCGACGTAGGTGACCTCGTAGCCGACCTCGCCGAGCTTCTCGGCCACGTACTCGGCCGCGGCCCGCTCAGGCACGAGAGTGTCGGCGTCCCCCGTGTTCGTGCTGTCGATGCGGATCAGATCACTGGCCAGCTGAACGACCTCGTCCTGCGCCAGCGCCAACCCCGCGTCCTGATCAGTACCGGAGATCCCGTTGTGCTCGCTCACCAGGCATTTCTATCACCCGCTGCGCCAACAGGGGGGTCCCTGCGAGGCGCAGATGACCATGAGCTAATCTATTAACACAACACAGCGGGAACGCCCCGAAAACGGCGGCAGACCCGAGATGTCCGAGTGGCGGAATGGCAGACGCGCTAGCTTGAGGTGCTAGTGCCCTACTAATGGGCGTGGGGGTTCAAGTCCCCCCTCGGACACAAAAATGCGTGCAATTTCACCAACGCACGGCAGGCACTCTAACACCGCAGCGATCCTCTGATCGTTGCGGTGTTGCTGCGTTCACCAGCCCCACAGCGAGGCGGTGGGTGCGGTGAGCGAGCAGATCATCAGCGGGCTGGTCCCGCCCCGCGTCGACTCCCCGCTTCAAGCACGTGGGGCTCGGCAGAAGCAGTGGCCGATGTCGGTGCCCCAGATCCGCACCGAGCCGACACCACCAACGACCGTCTACGGGATCGGCCACGTCGACCGGGCGGGCCGGGTCTCGGCCAGCCCGATCCTGCGAGCACTGGACTGGCCGCCACGGCAGCCCATCGCGATCACGGCGACCTCCACGGCGCTGGTGATCTATCCCGATCCCACCGGTGTTCATCGCCTCCCGGCCACGGCCTGCATCGTCCTGCCCTCCCGCGCCCGGCGGTGCTGCGGCATCCGGGCCGGCGACGCGGTGCTCCTGGCCGCCGACCCAGTCCACGACCTGTTGCTCGTCGACACCCTCACCGCTCTCGATGCGGCGCTGGCTGACCGTCACGCGGCCGCTCGAGCCGAACTCACCACGAAGGCCACACCATGACCCACACCAGTAACTCCGGTTCCAGTGATCTTGATGCCGCCCGCCTGCTGCTGGAGCGCCTCGGTGTCTCCCCCGAAGACCTCCTCGGTACCTCCGCACCGAAGCCGCAGGCGCCGACGTTTGCCGACTACATCCCCGAAGTAGCCAAAGCCGTCTCCCCCGGTACCAAGCGCGTCTACGGCACTTACTGGAACCGCATCCTCGAACACTGGGGCCACCGGCACCTCGACGAACCCACCACCCTGGAGATCCAGCAGCTCGCCGAAACCATCCGCTCCCAGGTCGTGGTCCGTCGCAACGCCCGCGGCGGACGGGGCGCGGCCGAGCACCTCATCGCCGCCATCCGCTGCGTCTACAACCACGCCGTCGACGACAAACTCATCACCGACGCCGACAACCCCGCCAAGAACGCCACCAAACCCCGACGACTCCCCAGCACCCGACGCGGACTACCCGACAACCGACTCAACGAGATCAACCACATCGCCGCCACCACCGGCGACGACCCCGCACTCGACACCCTCATCCTGCGCCTGCACATCGAAACCGCCTGCCGACGCGGCGGCGCGCTCTCCCTCACCCTCCGTGATCTCGATCCGGACCAGTGCCTGGTCCTCCTGCATGAGAAGGGCGAAACCGTGCGGTGGCAGCCCGTCTCCCCCACGCTCATGGCCCACCTGCGTGACCACGCCCAGCAGCGCGGCGCTACGAAGCCCGGTGACCAGCTCCTGCGTTACCGCAATCACCAGCCCATCACCAGACGACGCTACGACCACCTCTGGACCCGCATCGGCACCCACCTGCCCTGGGTCCACACCCAAGGCATCAGCACCCACTGGCTGCGCCACACGGCCCTCACCTGGGTCGAACGCAACCACGGCTATGCCATCGCTCGTGCCTACGCAGGCCATACCACCACCAGCAGTGACACCGGCACCACCACCGCCTACACCCAAGCCGGGATACCCGAAATCGCCACCGCACTCGCCACCCTCACCGGCGAACCCCACCCACTCGCCACCAACAGCCCACCCACCAACTGAGCAAGCTGCCCGATATTCGCCCTGAAGGGGATCGTCGAAGCGTCTAGCTCAATCCGAGCCCCTCCCAGGCACTCCTGCGGATACTTTCGCAAGCCCTAAGGTTGGCACCACGCCTCGACGCCGCTAGCTAACGTTGAAGTTCCGGTCCTCGCCAACCCCGAGGTGCTGGCACCACCCTGTATCGGACGGTCATCCTCACGGTCAGACAGGCTGGGTCTCTGCCGCAGCGCGGGGACGAAGATCCGGATGTTATATGATTGCTCTCGGCTGCTCAGCACGAGCGAGTCGTGGTTGCCCCACCCTCTGGGTGATTCCGCCAATAGGCGGCGATCGGACACAGCGAGCCCGACGGGCCATCCCCTGTGTGCCGGTTGGCGCAAGCGCGTCCTTGTGACTGTTGCGACCGGGTCGGCCTATTCGCCTTCAGGGCGAAGGGTGGACGCTGTCGTGGGACTGCCATCCCGAGCGGCGGCCCCAACGTGGGTCCATTGTGGATGATCCCGCTCCGGTCGGTTCCGGGGCACCTCGACAGGAGTACACAACTGTGTCCACCTCGCCCACCTTTGACGTACCCGGCGCTCAAGATGACGACGTGGCCCTTCGCTTCGAAGGCAAACTGACGACTGAGTTGGATGCCGCACTGGGGGCTGGCCTCACGGATATGCAGCTGGTGCCGTCACCGTCCGAATTGAAGGGACTTGCTGACGAAGCCCCGACTCACCCCTCGGTGACACTGGACTCGGAGGCGGTCGCCGCTCTCATGTCCGGCATCACGCACCCACATGAGGTCCTTGACCAGCTCGTCCATCCCGATACCGTTGCCGAGCAGCTCCGGAGCCGGCGGAGCAGAAACAGCAAGGCGCCACTGCCCACGGTTTCCCCCATTGCCCGACTACAGCGTCTAGCCACGGATACCTGTTACGCGACAGCGGTCCGCAGTCCTCTCCACCAGCTTCCTGGGCTGAAAGTTTTGGTGGTCAACCCGCGGTTTCTTGCAAAGCTGCAGCACGCATTCACCAGCGGCCACGTCACCGACCCTGCGTTGGAGGGCTCCACACCCGGCCTGCTGGAAATCCATCTGCCTACGTCCGCGGACCTGCGCCGCATGATCGTCGACACGGTGCAGCACCACCTGTTGGACTATGACTGGTCCGATTCCATTGCCCGTACCGGAGTCCAAGAGGCCCTCGTGGCAATGACCATGCGGGTGCATTACGCCGACGGTAGCTCGGAGACGATCGTCGTGGTCATCGACGGGCAGTCCCGTCTGGTGTCGGCCTGGCGGACCATCCTCGGGCTCAAGCCTGGCGAAAAAATCCCCAGAAACAAGGCCCGCGAGACCGCTGAGCAGATCGTTGGCCGGATGTTTGCGCACGATGCGGTTTCGGCCTCCCGCAAGGCGGTCAACACAGCGTTGCAGACCGCCGAGACCCACGGCTGGTCGGCGAGCGAAATCCAATTGCTCCATTCCCATCTCGCCCCGGTGAACCTCGTCACCGGCACCTTTAGTCGTTCCGGCCAGCCCTGCGACACCACGCAGTGGTTCACTGAGTTCCTCACCCAGATCCACCTCCGAACCCGCTCGTGGGGCGGAGGCAGCGATCGAGAGAAAGCCGTCGCCGATGCCCTGGCCACGGCCGCCCGAGTCGGCAAGCTCACCAAAGAGCAGGCTGCTGCTCTCTCCGGACGTCTGCACAGCAAGGACTTCACCAACGCCACCGGGCTGCCGTTTCATCCGGCCTACGCACGCGGTGCCCTCATCGAGGCAGTTCTCTCGGCCGAAGCGGGACCGGTGATCCGCACGGCCATCGCCGAGTACCTCTCGCTCGATCCCACCGACTCGCAGTTCCCGCGCAACCTTCTCGAAGTCGTGGCGACCTTCGCCACCCGCTTCCTGAGGTCGGGAGAGAAGAACCTATTTCCTGGGGTCGTGCACGCCTGGACGGACGGCGGCTCGGTCACTAGGGAGATGTGGGACCGGGTCAGTGCAGGTGAGGCCGCCATCACCCTGACCCGACTCACCCCCGCTCAGCTCGACTTGCCGCCTCAGGAGGCAGCCACAGCCGCCGTCAACGAGCTGCGCAAGCGCGCTGAGGAAGAGCCAGCTGCCTGCGCCGAGCTAGCCCTGCTCGGCGGCGACGCACTGATCGTCGCCGAGGCACTAAGTCGTGACCGCGGCTCCAAGGAGAACCTGCGCACGGACACACCCCAAGAGCGCTACACCCCGTACAGGGCCAAGCCGAACACGATTGTCGCTGCGCTCAGCGCAACAACGGCTGGCCGACTAATGCTCGGAGAAGCCCTCGCAGACTGGGTCAAACGTGTCCCCGGAGAACCCGAGGACTTTTCCCGCCTCTTCACCGTTCCAGCGGTCAACACGGGCATCGACGGCGCTCCGGAGATCATCACGTCATACGGCGCCCCCGTGCGCGCACTCGAATGGAACGTGTTCGAGACGGCGTTTCACGGACTGCCCAGTAGTCGCCGCAAAAAAATCGAGGTCCGACGCGAAGCCGCTCGCGCGAGCACTTACAACGATGATGAGCCGACACCGACCCTCGACCAGCTCCAAACCAAGATCCACGGAGTTGCTCTGACTCTGACTAGGATCCTTGAGAGCGCTTCCCCACCCAATTTTGAAACCAAGGCAGAGCGTGAGGCCTTGCAGCAACTCCTGTGGAAACTGGGGGGCAGCGTGGGGAACATTCCCATCGTTCCGCCACCAGTCCCCGCCAACGTGTACGAGTACCCGTCGGAGGGGAACAAGTGAACTCCGGTTGGACACTCCAGCCTGCCCTCGCCGAACGTGTCGCTACCCTAACCGGCCAGCACCTGGCCGTGGCTGCTGAGGATCTCGTGCGATGTGTGTATCCCCTGCGCGATACCGAGGGCCACTGGACGGTCGAGACACTCCCCCTCTGGCCATCGGCGCTTTACGTTGCACTGGACCACGCCCACGGCTGCCTGTATGCCGGCATCGTGCAACGCGGCACCGATGAACGACCGAACACGAAAGCCATCCGGGACCGGACCCGCGAGCACTACCGCAACAACCAACCGCGCCAAACGCGGGCTACATGGTCCTACTTGTGGGTGGTCCCGCTGCGCTACGGAGTACCGCGAGACGATCTTGAAAAGCTGGAAACCGCCCTACGCTGGGCGACCGCCTCACCACAGACCTGGAAGAGTAGGCTCCTCCGCTCAGCTTCGTAGTTCTTAAGTCACCAATGTCCAGAGCTCGACGAGGAGTTGGTCGTGGCGGCGGACCGGGGTCACCGGTGTGTGTTGGAGTTGTACTCCTCGATATCGCAGCGCCCAAGATCTCCCTGACGGAAGAGCGCGAGGGCGGCGTCCGAGACGATGAGATGGCCTCGGGGCGTGAGGTCCACGTCGTCGCGGCCTGCTGTACCCGCCACCACGAGCCAGCGGAACCCGGGGAACTCGCTGAGCCCGTGTCGCTCCAGCCGTTCATAGGCGTCCTCGCCGTAGGTGATCTGGACGTCTCGGATCTCGAACCGCCCAAGCCCAGAACCCGTCAGATGGCCGCCATCTTCTCGGTGACCAGATAGCACGGAGCCGACATGATCACGTATCGCCGAAGTAGTTGTCGATCTCGTAGGTGAGCGCCTACGACTTGAGCGGGATGAGCCGAGGCATCCAGGACAGTCGGTTCGCCGAGCACGCCCGGAACGTCGGGCATCATCCAGTGCAATATGGCCTCACGTATCGAACGGGCGGAGTGAACTGATGCCCAAAGAGCGTTCGACAGTGAAGTTCCTTGGTTCTGAGCTGCGCCAGCCAAGCACTCGAAATAGCTCAAACCGATCCAGCATCGTGCACGGTCCTGGTCAACCGTCGATCGGCCAGCGGAGCAGGAACTTTCCCAGCGCGTCGTCGATGAGACGTCCGCGCTCAGTCGGTTCGCCGTCATGATCGATGTGCTCGCTGAAGGCGTCGGAAAGGATATCTTCCACAGCCTCGCGTTCATCTTGGCTGGGCTCGCTGCTCGCCCGCAACGAGTTCAGCAGATCGTTGTCGTGTTCGTCGAGTACTGCAACGAAGACCTCCTGGAGCTCGGGAGTCAAGCTGCCGATAACGTCGCTCACGGATGCCTCCTTCGAGCTCTCGGTTCGGATCTCTCTCAAGCCTTCGTCGGCAATCCGAAGAAGGTCATTCGCCTCTATCTTCTTAGCAAGTTCCACGGCAGTATTGAGTTTCTTTTCACCCGCTTTCAGCCGACCTGCGCTCACCAAAGCACACCCGAGTTTAATCAATGCGTAAACTTCGAAATATCTGCTCTTTTCCTGCCTACACAGAACCACCGCACGCTTCAACAGCTTCACAGATTCTTCATGCTTCCCTGCGGCATGGTGGGCAATACCAAGGTTTGTCCACGCCCTAGCATACCTGAGGCCGTCGCCAGCCTCCTTATACAGAGCGATAGCGTGGTTGTGTGATTGAATAGAATCCTCAAAGTTCCCTAAAGCCATCTGACAAGCCCCGAGGTTGTTCCAAGCCCTAGCCTGCCCGTAGCGGTCCCCAATCCTTTGGCGAATATCCAGCGCACGCCGGTGGGAATCGATAGCCTTTTCTGCGTTCCCCATTGCCAATAGGGCACCTCCGCAATTGTTCCACGCCCTTGCCTCACCCCCGCTATCACCAATCATATGGTAAAGATAAATTGCGCGCTGGTGAGCCTCGATTGCTTTCTCAAATTGATCCACCCCTGAGAGGGCAGCGCCCAGGTTATCCGATGCCTTAGCTTCGCAGAGGTACCCTCCCGCGGGATAAGCCACCTTATAGGCAACGTAAGATACGGCGACCCAATCATCGAAATAACGCAAAATTTGGAGAAGTTCAGACATAGAAGTTGGAAGACCGAATGCGATGTCCGCATGCCCGGCGTCTGCCGCCGCGTGGGCAGCGGCAACCAGGTTGGCCCGTTCGGCGTCGAACCACGCTAATGCCTCTTCTCGGCCATTGAAGGCATTGGAAGTTCGAGGCGCCGACTCGACACGCACGTGTTGATCTGCATGATAAGCCATTTGATTGTAGTAGACCAACAATCGGCGATGTGCCCGGCGCGGAGCAATCGACGAAAATTGAGGCTCGGCAAGGCGGTGGAGGGCGTAGTCTGCGAGGAGGTCATGCATCGCCCAACGTCCGGCATCAACAGCATCGGGCCTCAGTAGGTGCGCGGCAGCCAACTCATCCAGCACTTCTCCTACCTCGTCGACGTCCTTACCGGCCAGAACAGCGGCGGCCGCGGTTGAGAGGCTAGGCCCTGGATTGAGGGCAAGCAAAACGAATACCTCTGCCTGCTCGGCTGACAGCCGTTCGAACGAGACATCAAAAGCGGCTCGTACAGCCCTTCGCTTATTCCCCAAATCGAGTCGGTCGAGCCGCCGTACCCTGTCGTCCAGCTGGTCAGCCAGACGTGTCGGAGTTACCCGTGGCGACCTACTTAGGCGCGCCGCGCAGATCCGCAAGGCCAACGGGAGGAAACCACATGCGTCGGCAATGCGACCCAAACCCTCGTTGTCATCAACGCGCGCATCCACGGGATTAGAAGCTGTGAGCACTTCCTTTAATAGGTACCGTGCCGCGTCTCGGCTCAAGACATCCAAGTCAACACGCACGGCCGCCTGCAGTAGGTCTAAATGACTGCGTGACGTAATTAGCAGCCGATGACACCCACGGCCGGGCAATAGTGGTTCAACTTGTTCCACCTCGGCAGCGTTGTCAGCTACTATCAAGACAGGACCAGCTCGCTCCTTGGCAATCTCTTGCAGTCGCGACCGATAAAGCTTCGCCCGCTGGTCCAGCGTGGGCGGAATATGTACCGCCGAAATACCCATATCGCGCAACAACGTCTCCAGCGCGTGCTCGGGATCAATCGGTGCGGCTTCAGGCGTGTATCCATGCAAGTCGATGAATAACACTGACGAGAACCATCCGCGCGTACGAGCCGTATGCGCGGCCACCGTCGCCAGTGCAGTCTTGCCGACACCGCCCATGCCGGCAACTGCCGAAATGACCACGCCACCGCCTACGGCTTCTGTGGTCGGATCTAACGCTTCCAACAAGCGTTGTAGGTCACTATCCCGACCGGTGAACGCATCTGGGACAGTTGGTAATGTTTCGAGCGCTTGCGGAAGCATTCCATAGTGGTGATGAATCGACTGGTTAGCCACGACATCGCGGCCAGCGCGAATGTGCTTCTGTGTGACGGTCTGACGGCTCGTCGACACGATGTCTCCAAAGTTTGTGGTCTATCGGTCGGAGTCAGAGTTAGGGAACTCCTGCTTACCGATGACGTCGCCGTCGGCCTCTAGGCGCGTCTGCCGGATCAGGTCAGCACTCGCCGCGCTTCCACCAGACTTGCCCACAATGCGCCCCTTGGCCCTCACTTGCCGCTGGTCAACACGGTCTCTCGTCGTATCACGGTCGTCGACGCCACGCATGAAGGCACGCATCACCAGGCCACAAGCGATGGACAGCGCCGCGATAGTTCCGGCAACCCAACTGGTGTACTCCATCCCCTTCGTCATCATGCCGCCAGCAATGGCAGCAGCAATAGCCAGGGCACCGACGAGAAAGAGCACGCGCACGAATAAGGACATGGCCGTCATTATGCTGGATCGCCCCCCTTGATGGGCACGAACCGGTGAGTAGCTTCCGTGAGCTGTGTCAGCTAGCCTGGACACGGTCCTACGGTTTCTGCTGGTTAGCTCGGCAGTATCGCCGTTGCCGAGCACGTTCCATCTTCTTTGGATTAGTATGACCGAAGCTTCAGCTTGTCCAACGCCTTCTGGTTGGTTTTTGCGCTCCCGTGTTGCACTGAATGAAGGATGCCGTTGTAGACGAGGTCCCACAATGCTTGGTTTGCCTCGACGTCAGCCGCATCAATCGAGAGCTCGTTGCCCTTCTTGTCCTTGAGCTCGAGCGTCCACGCAAGGCCGGCGCTGGCTCCTTCGACCGTCACCTCGGTGAGTTCGTAGGTGTCGATGTGACCATCTTTGAGCGCGAGCCAGTCTGCGCCCGCTGAAATCCCGGATGAGTGGAAGAACAGAATCCACAGGGGCCAGAGGATTACTGGCGGTAGGACGAAAAGCCAGAGCCACCACGTCCCCATCCACTCGAATCCCCAGTCTCGAAGGCACATCAGGGCGAACAGGATCGCTGACACGATGAGCCCGGAGATGATCGCCGAGTCGATCGTCGACTGGTACCACTCCAACACGGGCCCGCGGCCTTCAGGCGCCTTCGGGTAGCGCGCGAACTTCGACGAACGCCGCGGCAGCTTTGTCCACACGGTGATTCGTGGCGCCTGCGGCGGGCGGGGCGCGCCAGTCTGAGGACTCGGACGACGGGGAAGTGAAGTTGCCACGGTATCTCGCTCTGGCCCTTACCTGGTCATCTTCGGGTTGATCTCTTCCAGTCGCTTGCCAGCGTTGATCATGTCATCGCCGAATTCTTCAACGGCGAATCCGACGCCGATACCGACGAGGCCACCGACGATCGCCCCTGGTGGGCCGCCAATCGCGGCGCCGACGATCGCACCGGACGTCAAGCTAGCTGTTCCGCTGGCGACCGCGATGGTCGGGTCCTTGCCCTGGCTGATGTCGTATCCGATGCCGCCGGCAGTAGCCAGGAGCCCCAGCCCAGGAATGATCTTCCCGAACTTGGAAGCGCCTTTCAGCCAGGGGCTGGCGGGCTTGAACCCCTTGGGCACGAGTTTCGCGTCGAGCTGACGCAGGCTTGCCTGCACCCTCGGGGGAAACCGGTCGATGACACGGGCTGCGCGGGAAGCTGTGGCTTCATTCAGCGCGTCTTGGGCACGCATGTCGTTCGTGATCTGGATCGCCGCGGCCTTGGTGCGGTTGGCGATGCTCAGGTTCTGGCTTGTCGTCAGCTTGGCGGAACGCTCGGCCTTGGTCATGGCATCGTCGGCGAACTCCTTGTACTTGCTGAGCCGAACGGCCGTCGCTCCAACGAATCCGCCTGAAATGTCGGTGAGCGTGAGAGACAACTTCGCCGGGTCAAGCACACCCGACAGGAAGCGCACCAGGACGTGCTGGGACTGCGATTCCTTGTCCTTGGCCTCTTTCACGATCTGACTGGCCTGCGCATATGCCATTGCCTTGCGATCGAACGCCGCCTGCGCATCGACCGCCGCTTCATGCTGCTGTCGTTCCTGCGGTGCCGCCTGCTTCGACAGCGGCTTCGGATCGGGCGGTGCAGGCCCAGGCTCTTCGATCTTGAAGCCGTTGACCGTGAGGCCGCCTTCCTGCGCGACATCGCGAGCGCGCTGCATCATGGCCTTGACCGTGCGGAGATCGTCGGCGTGGATCTGGAGTGCACGGCACGTGTCCTTCAGCGCTCGAACCTCGGTATCGGCCATCCTGCCAGCGCCGATCAAGACAGCACGGAAGCCGTCGGCGGCTGCGCCAACCCATCCTGACTCGGAATTCGTGCTGGTGAGCTGCACCTGACGGGCTGCCTCTTCGGCGCCTTCAGATTGCTTGCTCATCCAATCGCACACCGCAGTCAAGCTCTCCGGGTCGCCCTTGACTTCAGTATCCAGCGACATCGATCTCCCCCACGTCTACCGCGGCTGCTCGGCCGCCAGCTCGCCGACCCGAAGAGCGGCTGCCTGCTCGTAGTCGACTTCGGAATACACGGCACGACTGTCTGCGGTCGCATCTCCGACAGCCGCGATGCCCGTTGAAAGGTTCCCCATCGCCTCAGTCAACAGTGCGATGGCTCCTTGCACTGCACCCGTGATGACTCCAGCCTGCGGATCTGGTGGAGGCGTGGCCTGTTCCTCCAGTTCCGCACCGGTGTTGCGAAGCCTGCTGGCCAGCGCGTTAAGCAGCTCAGGGTGCGCGTTCAGATCCGCCATTAGTCCCCCTGTTGAAACCGGGTGCGCCGCTCCTCTGCCGGGAGGGCCGCGTCCCACAGCACGACGTCTGCACCACTGCGTGCCTTGATGTCTTCGATCTGCTCGCCTTTGACAGCAACCCAGGGCTGACCGTCTCCGCAACCGTCGACGAGCTGCTGAAGTGAGGTGAAGGTCAGCAACGCGCGGTGCCCGTCGGCGGTGTCCCGCAGCTCGACCGTGACGTCGCTGTCTCCACGGGCCACGCGCGCGCAGGGGATGTATGCCGTTTCGGGTACGTCTTCCTCGTCATCGAGCGGTGCGACATGCTCCGCGCCGATCACCGACGGCGCCACGTCCCCATGATCACGGAACAGGTGTCGGTCTCCGTACGCCAAACGTCCTCCCTACCTGCGGCTTGCCAGCCTCGCATCCTACCGAGTGGACCTTGAAACAAGTCAGGATTGCTTCAGCTCCTGCGCTTGTCGACGTCGTCTCACACGAACGGCCCAGTGAACGTGCGAGGCCGACGCCGCAGAGTTTTCTACAGCGTCGGCCACGACTGACAGCGCGAAACTACTCAGGATCGGAGCTGGATTCGCGCTCAATCTCTAGCCCAACCCCGAAGACGGCGGGGTCGAGTCCAACAGGCGCCGGGATTGGTGGTCCGACGACCACTTCTGGCTCACAGGGTTGGTCTGTGGCCGACTCGGGACTAGTCATGAACTCCTCTCGATTCGTATCGGCGATCACGCTTGGAGCGCTTGGTGGGCCTCCCCCGGATGCGGATTCGGAAGTGCCGGGTTCACGACGGCCCATGCCGCTCGTCGGCATTCCGGGCAGGTGTCGTCGAGCCATTCGATCTCGGTCGCCTTGCGAATGACCAGGTCAAGCCCGCACAACGCTGAGTCCTCATCGGGGCGGTAGGCATGGCGTCGGCCAGCGTGTGGTTGCCATCGGACCACCGGCTCCGTCTGCTGCAACACAGGCAACGGCCTCCCCAGGAAGACGCCCCAAACTGGAATATCTGTAAACTGAGGAACAACTGTAACATTGGGAAAGACGGCATGCTCCGGAGTTCGTAAGTTCGGGGCATGCCTAGTCAGTCGCGCCTCATCAGCAGCTCGGAGCTGGCGCGCGAGCTGGGCGTCACGCGTCAGACGATCGCACGGTGGGTCCGGCGCGGTGTGATCACACCCGCGTCGGTCACCGCAGGCGGTCAAGCGCGGTTCGACATGGACCAGGCCAAACGCGAACTGCGAGAACACACCAAGCGGGACCGTGAGCAGGACCAATAGCCGGCGAAGACCCCATCTCGCAGTCGGTCAGGCTTCTGCTGTGTCGCCACTTGGCCAGATCACGGCCTGACCAGCAATAACAGTCTCACCGTTGAAGGTCAGACTGGGCCTACGGCGCAGAACGTAATCGCGGGGTCAATGTTGGCCCGGAGATAGCGGCGCGGCGGTCCTGGACACTTCCTCCTGACTTCGATTAACGGAGCGCTGTCCGACGCGACGCCCCCGCTGTGACGGGACGTCGGGTCGTCATGCCAGGTGGTTCAGACTGCCGGTTCCAGGGCACCGGTAACCAGGTGGTCGAACTCGCCGCGCTTGATCCCGTCGAAGAAGATGGCGAGGTTGCGCACGGAGGTCTCAACGACCGCCGAGGGGTTGTCGGACTCGACCAGGAATGCCGAAGTCCCCTCAACGGCGACGTGGATGCACTCCTTGCCGTCAATGTGCGAGCGGCTCGCCTTCACGAAGTTCAGCTCGGTGCCGTCAATCAGGAGATTCATTGCTGTGCTCCATTTTTCGGAGCACGGGCCACATCGATCAAGTTATCAGCGGTCGAACTTCGCGAGAAGGCTCTGAGTGGAAATCGCCTGATTGGATGCGTCGATGGGGTTGTCCTCGCCAGTGACGTCCTTCAGCATCTGCGAGCTGCGGGTCTGGCGTTCCCACTCAATTCGACTGGCGAGATCGACGTCACCAGGGGTACCGACGGCCGCGAACTGGCCGGAACTGATCACCTCGGTAAGGAAGTCGAGCACCCAGCCTGGCGAGTTGGTCTGGTCCCAGCTGGCACCGCAGGCGAAGCAGTCCACACGCCACACGGCGGCATCCGGGTTTCCAGGCGGGAAGTTGGCCGCCTGGAGCCGCACGTACTCGTGCGGATGCAGGCACTGCTTCGGGTTCATCCAGATCTGACTCGGGTACTCGGGATCCCGTCCCGGTGCGATCTCGTGATCAGCCATCGTCATCCCCCTTGGTGGGCCGCGCGATCAGGATAGCGCCGAGTATGCGCTCGGTCACAGAGGGTTGATGGATAGGTGTCCCAGCTGCATCGCAGCTGGGGACACCGACCCGTCCAGGACCATGCTGTTGATCTCAACGTGCGGCAACCTCTCTGAAGGCCCGCCGCTGCACCAGCCACAGCAGGCCGTCGCCCCGCATGGAGCACTGATATCCGTCCGGCGTCCATGCGGACGCAGTCTCCTCGTGGAAGGTCGGGCACGGCCCACGTTCTCCAGCCGCGCATGCGCGCCGTACACGTCGGTGTCAACTTCCTCGAGCTACGAGCACTTGGTGGTCGCACGCGGCGGCTGGGAAAGTTGCGAGATCACCGTGACGCGGTGTGTGGCGCGATCTCCTTTTCGATGCGCTCGAAGATGTCGGAATCGGTTTCGCGCTGCCATTCGGGCATGTCCGCCCAGTCAGCGACGTAGGCGGGCTTGGGGTCGGCGAAATGCTTGTAGATCTGGCCGGTCCAGCACAGCGCCACGAACCTGCCCTTTTGCTCGCGGGTGAGCTTCGAAGCACTGCCGGCCGTGGTCTCGATGAAGTCCTGCACCTGCTGATACACCGCCGCCGCGCTCGCACGTTCCCAGTCGGGCGTTTCTTCCCACGGTGCGATGTATCCGGGCTTGGGCTCGCCGGGGTAATGCGCATTCACCCCAGCGATCCATGCCTCGCGGAAGATGCGGCCCTTCTCGTCCGACACTGAAAACCTCTCCTCACTGTGAGTTGGTTACGGACACGACGTCCTTGATCTGCGAATCCAGGTAGCGCACATGCCGGTCGCCGAGGTACGGCACCAGCTGCTCTCGAAGATCTCCGAGCTTGCGGCCAACGTATCCGACCGAGGCCGTCTGCCTGGCGCTGTCCACTGCCGCAGCACCGTTCATCACCAGCTGGTCGACGTCTCCTCGCTGAGCGCCGACGGTCGCAAGATCAACGAGCACGCTGCCACGACGGCGCGCCGACCTCGCTTGCCCCAGTGCCTTGTTGAGTGCAGGCTCAGCCAGCTCCGGGCGGCGCAGGGTGACGAAACACGCGGCGCGCTCCTCGTCCAGGCGTGACCCTTCGAATCGAAGCCAGCCTGTCGCAGGTGCCTTGTGGTCAAGGCCGGCAACTTCATCGGCCCTGTCCAACGCCCGTTGGCAGGCGGACAAGTCCTCAAGACCCGCGTAGGTCTGGGCTTGGACGGCCGCAACCCAGTACCGGGTCGTCCGGGCGGGGTCGCCCCGCACCGCGAGCTTGGCCGCCCCTTCCAGCAATGGAACGGCATCGTTGAACTGGTGTTCGTAGATGCTGATGAAGGCATGGCGCGTCATGGCGCATGCCCAGAGGTCGGGATCGCGCGCTTCCTTGCTGACATGCGCGGCCTCGGCATAGCACTGCGCGGCGGCCGCGTAGTTGCCGCTATCGAAGAAGGCTTCCCCGCAGAGTTGGAACAGATCACCGGCTGTCGTGCACAAGCGGCGCTGTACATGAGCGGTTTGGGACTCATTCAAGCTCGCATGCAGGGTCGCAAGCTGTTGTCGTACAGCCGGGAGCACCTCGCGTTTGGATTGTGCTTCGGCGAACCGTGCCCACAGCGTGTCGTTGAGCTGTTCGTAGGCGTCCAGGGTCGCCGAGTCGAGGTGGCGGGGATGTGCTTCGGCGTGCCGCACTCGATCGACATCGACAGCGGGGATCGCAAGCAGGCTTCCGGTCGCTGCTACAAGGCGGAGTAGTTCGCGGCGATTCACGTCGTCCTGCCCATCCTCGTCGCGCGGCGAGCCGGGGAACCGCGGTGGTTGTGGTGTTGCGTCAAACCTTCGTACCGGCCCGCCCTGCAGCTCAGCAATCCTGACCCGCTTCTCTTCCGCGACGACACGATCGAAGCCCTCAACCAATTCGCCATTGGCTTCGAGGGCTTGATCAGCGGTTTCCCAGAAACCGCGGTCGGGGAACTGCCGGCCGGACTCGATGTGTGAAATTGATGTTCGAGAGTAGGCGGTGATCCTCCCGATAGCGGTTTGGTCGAGCGGTGACGCCTCCCGGTACCGGCGGAGCACAGCCCCGAGGCCGCGGCGCAGTTCGGTGACCGCTTCCTGCGTACGGGCCACGGGAGTCTCCAGTCAAGTGCGCAGTGTGTGTCCGATCAGGCCAGCGTAGCTAGCTGCACGAACACGAGGCCACGGATAAGTGTGGGAGTTTCGCCCACACCCTGCCCCACATCAACTCCACACGGTTACGTGATGACTGCGGAGCGCAACGAACGGATGCGTCGACCGGAAGCTGTGGGGAGAACACATTGAGTACTGCGTGGAGGCCGCACCCGTTCCACTGGGTCCCTGCCGACGGCCAGAGACACGCTTCGCACGGACGCGTAGCTGACGGTGATTCCAGCCGGATGCTCTGCGGTGAATACGCGGTCGCTTTCTATGGCGTTACCGCGTGGCTGTGGGCGACCTGCGTCACCTGCAACATTGCCGCGCACGAGCTTGCCGGTGTGCCGATGGTGCGTGCTGGACACCTCGAGGGCCGGTCGGTCGGGGCCGAGGCATGACAGCGGCTCCGAAGATGCGGGCCTCGAATCACCGGCAGCTCAGCGGGCAAATCGCCTGTGCCGACCACCCCAGTTGAGGGGTGGGGCGTTCGTTTCGAAATGAAGACCGCCCGGCCGGGTTCCGTATCCGAGTGGAGCACGGGCCACACCCCGGCCGGGCCGCCAGGCCCCGTGTCGTGATTCGCAGTCGCCGGCACGGGGCCTGGCTCCAGTTTAGGAAGGTTGATCGGATGTGGAAACGCCGGAAGCAGCGGAGAAGTCGTCTTCATTGGTCACGTGTTCGGGTCGCTCGGTAGGCGGCAAGTTGTGAAGCGACCCTCTCGACGCCCTGCACCTCGAGGATGTTTCGGAGCTCGACCGGACCGTAGTGCCCGCGTGCGGCACCTACCGCGAGAAGGGCCTGCGGGCACTCTGTGGGGTTCGCAAGTGACCGTCATCCTCGCCCGTCGCCATACAGCTACCCGTACTCAACGGATCATCCATCTCTGGGAAGCCGTCCAACCCGGGCCGATGGTGGAAGCGCTACGCAAAACCGAGCCCGAGCCGGATCAGCTCGAACCGTGCGAGACGGTCGGCACGTCGTGTGAACCCTGTCTGATTCGCGCGAGTCTCCTGTCCGCCACGCATGGCGACCTTCCGTGTCGGGCGCCTGGTAAGTCACGTGCGATCAGCAGCAAGTACGCCGAAAGTCAAGGCGAGCGGACCGAGTGGGTGCCCACGGAGTCGCTGGATGGCTGGCCTGTGGCAGTTTCCGCGCGCATGCGCTCTGGATGGCGGGAGATCCGCGTTCCTAACGGGTACTTATGCCCGAGCTTGCGGGCGGTACAAGCCTGAGTTTCCGCCGCGTATCACGGTTGCGCTCGTGCACCGGTACTCCGACCGCGGGCCGCTGTGTCTGTTCGCCTGTTGTGACAAGTCGCCCGGCAGCGGTGTCGCGTTTCGGTGTTCTGCCTGCGGGCAGGGTGCTGGACGCCGGGCCGCTGCACGCAACACGGGCACCCCGGAGGGGACCCCGCCCGTGTTGCGTTCCGGGCCCACCGCCCAGCCGCGGGGCCGCAGGCAGAACCCCCGCACGCCACCGCTGCCCCGCCTAGGGTTCGGTGGCGGGGTTCTGTCCTTTTCTGGTTCCTGCGAAAAGGATCACGTATCGATGAATTTGCCGAAATACACCAGGTTTCAGTACGGCCATGACGAATCACGGATCTTCCTCGACGACGCGCACGTGATCGGCATCCTCGATCACCCTCGCGAGGACTCCGAGGTGCGGGTGACGTTTTGCGGGCCGTCGGGCACGCGCTTTGCCATGCCCGCGGTGGAGGACATCACCGGCGGGGTCAGTTCGATCATCACCGCCTCACTGCACTACGACTACCGTGCCCACGAGATCGCCATCGGCTACGTCTCCGCACGCGGTTACGGGGTGTGCTGTCCCACCTGCCACACGGCCGGCACCGTCCTTTCGCGCTTCTACGACTGTCCCTTTGAAGCGCAGGAGCGTGCCGTGGCCGACCACGAAGACCTCTGCGGTCAACCGGCCGTGGTCGTGGCCAAGCCGGTATCCCGGGGGCCGGATCGTCCGCCGCCCAACGCCTGGCCGACCGAGGATCCAGACCGGTCCTGAACTCCCGCGAGCGCTGAATCGCATCCTCCCCACAGACCAAGAACTCCAGCTCATGAGCGGCGGAGTCGGGCACGAGCCCGGCTCCGCCGCCTTTTTGTGTTCCGGCTTCGTTGAATGGAGAGCACTCATGACCACCACTGAGCGGCAGCTGCCGTACTTCGACCACCTCAACCCGCAGGACCTGGTCCTTCGCAACAATCCGCGCACGATTACAGATCTGGAGGCCGAGGAGCCGGAGATGCTGGCCAGCATCGGCACCCACGGGGTCCGCCTTCCTCTCCTGGCCACCCCCACCCCGGAGGGGCCGGCGGTGATCGATGGGTTCACCCGGGTCCTCTGCGCCCTGCACCACAAGCAGGATCAGGTACCGGCTCTGTTGGTCGATGAGGCCGAGGCCGAGGAGTGGCAGCGGTTGGTGGATCAGTGGATCGCCAACGAGCACCGCCGCGGCCTCGGTGAGGCCGACAAGGCCGCGATGATCGAGCAGATGGCACTGTTCGGGTTCAACCCGGACGACATCGCCGAGAAACTCACCACCGACGTCACCCTCGTCAACGCCGCGTTGAAGGTCCGCCGCAGTGAGAAGACGTCGTCGCTGGCTCGCCAGCATGCCCAGTTGAACATGGTGGAGATCGCCGCGATCAGCGAGTTCGAGAACGACGAGGACGCCTACGCCGAGATCGTCGACACGCTGGAGAACCGGCCGGCGCAGCTCCATCATGTGATGGCTCGGTGGCGCAACGAGCTCGAGGCGCGGCAGGCCCGCGAGGCCGAACTGCAGCGGTTGCGCACGGCGGGCGTCAACGTGGTCGACTCCGCCGAGCTTCCCGAGACCGCTCGTGCGCTCTCGGAGCTGAAGAACCCCCAGGGCGAGATCCTTGCGGACAAGCTTGAGGAGCACCAGTCCTGCCCGGGGCATGCCGCGAGCGTGCGGTCGACCTACCTCGGCGAACCGCGTGTGTCCTGGCATTGCCTGGACTGGAAGACCCACGGCCACGCTCCGCGCTCCGACGCCTCCGCCGAGAGCGGGCTGACCGAGGAGCAGAAGGCTGAGCGGCAGCGGGCGCGGGCGTACAACCCGCAGTGGCGTGCCGCGCTGGAGGTCCGCCGGGAGTGGTTGGGCGAGTTCCTGCAGCGCAAGACGCCCCCGAAACAGGCTAGGCAGTTTCTGGCTTCCGTTCTCGCCGCCGGCGATGATCAGGTGACCAAGGCGATCAGTCGCGGGAACCGCTACGCCCGCACCGTGCTGGGCGACAAACGCATCGACCGGCTTCAGGCCGGTGGGCGTCGGATGACTGAGGACCAGGTCACCATGCTCGAACTCGGGCTCGTGCTCTGCGCTTACGAGCATGCCTACGACGCTGCCCACACCGTGAGCACCTGGCGCTCCCCCACTCCGGCCGATCAGCGCTACCTCGCCGCGCTCGAAGGCTGGGGCTACACGCTGTCCCCGGTGGAACAGCTGGTCTTGCACCCCGACACCGCCACGGCCACGCCGGAGGGCGAGGCTGCCTGAATCCCGCGTGCCATCTGCACGTCTCGCGGCGATCCCGGATCCCCACTGTGGGGTGCCCGGGATCGCCGCGTTGGTCGCTGGAGGAGAGGGTTTTCGGTGCCTGTCGGAGACGATTCCGATCTATCCAAGGTCAGTAACGAGCATCTCGAGGTGCTGACGTTCGACGTGAACATCGATCGCGATACCGCGCGGCTCGACACGCTGCAGGCCGAATGGTTCCGCCGGGCCGAGCGCAGCCGCCAACTCGGCCAGCTCGCCCGCGACCACAGCCACAAACCCCACCACTAGCGCCGTGGGCTGGATCCCGCCCAGGTCTTGCGGCACTTGCACCAAACCACCAATTTCCTACGTGGAGTTTGTCCCATGTGGTTGTTCTCGTTGGTCTTTCAGATCCTTGTTCTCGTTTTCGTTGGTGGTGTCGTCATGACAGCACTGCGGCACGTCGACGACTTCTTCACCGCCCTCATCGAACGCATCCGCACCACCACCCCACCGCCCGCGGCCGAGGCCGCACCCGAGGAGTCCACTGACGATTCCGACGAATCCCAGTAACAGTCGCCTTGGCGAACGCCGGTCCTGCAGCGGCAGGACCGGCGTTCGCCATGTCCAGGGGAGGAATCCACCGTGAACACCCGCGCGAACCCGGCATCGTGGCCCTCTCGCGAGCCCGCGAAGGTCCGGATCTTGCACAACAACAACCCCCAAGCCCAGTTCTA
Source organism: Saccharopolyspora sp. NPDC049426 (assembly GCF_040676935.1). Lineage (NCBI taxonomy): Bacteria > Bacillati > Actinomycetota > Actinomycetes > Pseudonocardiales > Pseudonocardiaceae > Saccharopolyspora > Saccharopolyspora sp. NPDC049426. Next base: position 29,992 of record NZ_JBFAPZ010000023.1, read on the forward strand.
CGGCTACACGCTGCGCGACACCCTCACCTGCGTCGACACCTACGACGACCTCGACGTCCAGCCCGCGACCCCTGGCATCGAGGTCGCCGAGCGCGCTTTCATAATCTTCGGCCTCGTCGGTCATGCCCCCGATTCCGGCCCGATCGACCCGCGGACCGTGGCCTACCGGGAGCAGGGCAACCGGCCGCTGTCGGTGGGTGACGTGGTGTGCGTGGACGGGCACTTCTTCGCCTGCGAGCCCTTCGGCTGGAACGAGATCGACCCGCCCCGCGAAACCCCCAGCGATCTCCCGGAACCCACCCAGCTCGATTGAGCGATGCGGTGGCTCCTCGGGGTGCGACGAAATGCGCCGACGGGGGCTTACCGTGAGGTCCAGGAAGGACTCCTCAGCCATGTCATCCACACCTACCGACACGGCAGTAGGGCCACGGTTGATGCGCCTCGCCCTCCAGACAGCCGGGGCGGGGCACTGGGTATTTCCACTGCGGCCCCGCAGCAAAAAGCCGGCCGTGAGTGCGTGGGAAACCGCCGCGACCACCGATCCCGAACGGATCACAGCGTGGTGGCGGCGGGCACCCTACAACGTCGGCATCGCCTGCGGCCCCAGCCACCTGCTCGTCATCGACCTCGACACTCCACACGACTCACCCACGACCAACGCCGGTGAGCACCGCACCGGCCGGGACGTCCTCGCGGTGCTCGCCGAGAAAGCCGGAGAGCCGTTTCCGGCCGATACCTACACGGTGGCCACCCCGAGTGGTGGGCAGCATCTGTATTTCGCCGCCCCGGACGAACCGGAGCTACGGTGCACGGTCGGGCAGCTCGGGCCGCTGGTCGACACCCGTGGCGCCGGGGGCTATGTGGTGGCCGCCGGGTCCGTGCTCCGCGAGGGCCGGTATCGCCTCCACTACGACGCCCCGATCGCACCGTTGCCGCAGTGGATCACCGGCCTGGTCACACCCCATCCGGTGTCGGAATCGTCGGACCTGCGGCTTACGCCTGAGCGTGCCGCGGCGTATGTCGCGGCCGTCCTCCGGGGCGAAACGGAGGCCGTGGCCCGGGCAGTAACCGGGCAGCGTCATCACGCGTTGCTGCGGGCTGCAGGCGCGTTGGGGCGTTTGGTCGGTGGCCAGGAACTCGACTACGCCGTCGCCGACAACACCCTGCGCCAGGCCGTCGAGCGACATCTCGGCCGGGACGGCTTCACCACCGACGAGGCCGACACCACCATCCGAGCCGGTCTGGCCTGGGGCATCCAGCGCCCCCGCCGCATCACCGAAACCCACCAGCCTTCCACCCACAGCTAACCAGGGGTCACTGACGGGCCGTGTCTCGCCCGAGGACCTCGACCTGCTGCGCAGCACATCAGGACCCCGGCCGGGGTGGCACGGGCGCCTGCGGCGTCGCTGCGCGATGTGCTGCGCACACCCCGCCACCCCCACCGGCGTCCTGATCCCGCCTTCACCCAGATCGACAACCCCTCGCCCCCTGGGCTACGCACTCGTGGCCACGGGGGCGAGGGGCTTTTTCAGCCTGTCCCAACACGTCACGGAGGGAACACCCATGAACGACCCCACCGCCGTGCCCATGCACTCGGTCCCGGACCTGCTCGCCGGGCTGCCTCATCTGATCGGGTTCTACCCGGTCGACTCACTGGTCATCGTCAACGCCCACCACCGCCACAGTGGCCAGCCCCGGTTGGGTGCCACGATGCGGGCCAGCCTCCCCGCCCCGGAGCACTACGCGCAGTTCCTGTCCTACCTGCTCACCGGACCGCTGCAGACTCTGCAGCCCGACGCCGTGCTGCTGTTCGTCATCACCCACCCCGACACCGAACAGCCCGACGGGTTGCCTCACCACCAGCTCATCAGCGGCCTCCTGGACGCGCTCACCACGGCCGGGCTCCCGGTGCTGACCGCGGCGTGGACCCCCGACATTCACGACGGTGCCGAGTGGATCTCCTACCTCGACCCGGATCTGCGCGGCACGGTCGGTGACCCGACGACCTCTGTGCTGGGGGCGGAGCTGGCAGCACGCGGCCACGTGTTGTTCTCCAGCCGCGAGGACATGTGCGCGCTCATCGCCCCCGAGCGAGACGGGGCCACCGCGGCCGAATGGGCCGTCAAGCTCGACGGGCTCGGCCTAGACGACACCGGCACCGACGCGGTCGCCGAACGTGTGGAGGCGATCGCCGCGGCCATCGCGGGTATCGCCGGTGACGCGTATCCGGATGAGGACTCGCTTGTGCGGATGCTGCACTGGATCTCCGACAGGCGCGTCCGCGACGCTCTCCTGCCCACCGCGCTGGGCGAGCACGCCGGTGCCGCGGAAAACCTGTGGATCACCCTCGTCCGCAAAGCCCCGGCACCCGAGCTCGCCGACGTCGCCACGCTGCTGGCGGTGTCGACCTACGTGCGCGGCGAAGGGGCCCTCACCCAGATCGCGCTCGGCCGGGCTCTGGAGGCCGATCCCGAACACACTCTCGCCGACCTGATCCGCCACACCCTGGACAGCGGCATCCCGCCGTCGGAGTTCGCGCAGTTCCTCCGGCACTACACCGACACCACCGACGCCACGAAGTAGCAGCAGAGCACCGCGCAGCTGCGTGTCAGGGCCCGGCTTTCGTTCGGTAACACACCGCCTGAAAGCCGGGCCATTTTGTGTCTCCGACACCAGCTTCTCGCGACTGCGCGCCTCCGGACGTGCCGACCGGGCACCCGGTTCTGACTGCACTCCACCGTATTTGTGATGGGAGAGCCCTTTGTTCACCGAACTCACCGACCTCATCGACGACGTGCACCGAGAACTTGTCCCGGTGTTCGACATGATGGAGTGGGCCGAGGACGAGATCAGTGCCGCGCGACGGCGCCATCCTGCCCATGCCGACACGCTGCACCACAGCTTCGCGCTCCTGACTCCCACTGGTGACCGGATGCGTACGGAGTTCGTTTACCGCGGCCACGCCCGCGAACTCCTCGACCGCGTCGCCCAGGGCGAGGACACGCGGCCCGCCACCGCTGCCGAGATCGTGCTCGCGTTCTGCTATGCCAGCCAGACCGCGCCGCTCAGTGCCACCGCGACCGGACTGGTGTTCCGCCTGTGGCAGGAGGCTTTTCCCGACACACCGGTGGATATCGACGACCAGGAACACCGGGAGCAGCTCTACGGCAGCAGCATCGATGACGCCGAAGCCGACACCCGCGCCAGGCTCGCCGTCTCCAGCCGGGTTCTCGGGACCATCGAGTGCGGCGGATGGCACCACGGCGAACCCGTGACCTGCAGTTACGCAACTCCCCCACTGCGTCTGGGACACAACACCGCATAGCCGCAGGGACAGGTGTGCCCTGGCCCTGCTCCACACGCCACCCGCGCGTCCTGCACGCGCCCACTGTCACACACCACACCTCCACTAGAAGGGGAGCTTCTCTTGTCTTCGACGTTTCGAGCCTCGACCGACCGGCGGCACGCCCTGCGATCGGGCCGTCATCGTCGGTGCCGTGGCTTAGCATCGCTGGCCATGCGGTTCCAGCCCTTCATCGTCTACGCCCGGCTGTGCGGAGCGGCCGGGCTCGGTGTACTGCTGGGCGCCGCCGCCACCGGTCTGCTCAACGTCCTCACCGGCAGCGTGTTCACTCACCTTCCGTACTGGTTGGCCGGTGTCCCGGTGCTGGCCGCCCTCGGCGCCCCCACCGGGCTGTTCGCCGGGTGGCTGACCCGCCGGTGGTTCGCCCCCGATGTCCCACGTCGCCAGCTGGTGTTCGCCGTGGGTGGGCCTGTCGCGGTACCGCTGGCCACCGCCGTGCACAGCGACTCAATCGCCCTGGCGTTCCCGCTCATGCTGGGTGCCGCGGCGATCGCCATCGCCCTGTGGGTGCGCGGGTACCGCCGCGAAACCGCCCAAGTCCGCGCCATGATGTACGGCTACCACCGCCACAACCGCTAACCCACCACCCCCGCCCGGTTCGTGCTAATCGGGTTTGTGTTCGTGTGTCGGTGGCGGGTGGGGTTCTGCCTGCACTGCAGCCTGCTGGATCGCGGGCCGCTCCACGCAACACGGCACCCCAGAGGGGACCCCGCCGTGCTTGCGTTCCGGACCCCCGATCCAGCACACGCGGCCGCAGGCAGAACGACCCACACCGGCTACCCCACCGTGGCACTGCCGCTGAAGGTGTCGGTCGTCTGCCCTTTTTCTGCCTTCTGCATGGAAAAGGATCCGCGATGTTGCCGAATGTCGTTGCCCAGCGCCGCGACCCGTACCGGACCCGAATTCTCTACGGCCGTCATGTGATCGGTGTGCTCACCGAACACCCTGAACACAACCGCGTCCACGTTGTTTTCCGTGGTCCTACTGGTCGGGGGTTTCGGCTGCCTGATTGCCACACCGTCTCTAGTGGCACGGCGTCGCTGATCGTCGCGGCGCTGAGCTACCACTATCAGCCCCACCAGATCACCCTCCGCACCACTGACGAGGGCTTCGTGCTGTGGTGCCCCACCTGCCACGGCGCCGGCATCGGGCTCGGCCAGTGCTACAGCACCAAGCAGGCCGGGCTCGAACGGGCCGTCGCCGATCACGCGAGCGTCGTGGGGCATCCGGCGGTGGTCGTCGACCGGCCCCAGGCGTTGCCCCCGGATGTGCCTCCGGACAACGCCGTGGCCACCGACGAAACGAGCACCCCATGAACACCGACCTCAGAGCCGAGTTGAGACGGGATCCGATCGTGCGTGACTTCGCACAACGAGTCCGCAACAGCGGGATGCCGCGGGAGTTTTTCCAAGCCGACGACGGCAGTCCCGGTCTGTGCCCGCTGTTCATCGACTCGATCCGGCGCGGCTACCGGCAACGGGGCGGCACGATCCACGCCGATCCGGCACTGGTGGCCGACGTCGTCCTCCGCCTCGCCTTCACCCCCACACCCAAGCCCAGCCTCCTCGACCGGCTCCGCCCCCTCCTGCGACGCCGCCGGTAACGCCAGCCCACCGCCCTGCGCGCGCGGCTGGTCCCGGAGCGCCAGACCAGCCGCCCGCGCACGACGCCTCACCAACCTGCCTGAAATTCCCACGATCGAAAGGCCTCTCATGCCGCTGCCCGAACACTCCCACGCACGCATCGAGGAACTGCAACGCGCGCTCGAGCAAGCCCGCTCCGAACTCACCGCGTTCCGCACACAGGTCCGATCCCGCATCATCCAGGCCCACAAAGACGGCGACATCTGCCTCACCGGCATGAACGGGGGTCTGCGGGACCTGGACCTACCCGAGTACGTCCCCGGCTGGAAAGGCACCGTCACCCTCTCCGTCGAGGTCGTGGTCACCGGCACCGAAAGCGAGGACATCGCGCGCCGCTGGGCGCAAGACGCTCTCATCGTGTCCTCACAGGACTCCGACGTGCACACCGAATCGATCGAACGCGACGCCGAAGACTTCAACGAAGCCGACGAGGACGACCTGTGAAGACACCCCACGACCTCCGCGCCCTCGCCGCCCAAGCCCTCGCGCGTGCTCGGGCGGGTGAGCCCGGCATGCGCCGCTACGCCCGGGGCCTGCTCGACGAAGCCCGCCGACGTGAACTCACCGAGCACTCGATGACCATCGGCCGCCGCAACGTCACCCCGAATAGCTACCGCGCCTTCCTCCGCAACCAGCTCACCGCAGCACCTGTGGAAGACCAGGTGGCTTGATCGCGAACATCCCGCAGGGGCCGAATCCCGTAGAGCTTCGCGGTGGGGTTGCTGGTGTTTGCTGAGTTCGGGGGCGGCGATTGCGTGGCTGTGGTGGGTCGATCTGAGGCGAATCAGATCAGCACGCGCCGGGTGCCGCAAGGGCGCCTGCGGCGTCGCTACGCGATAAACCCTTGCACCACCCGTCCCGTCCCGATCGCGCGGTCGCAGATCGACACCCCACAACCACACAACCCGGCCACGTGTTGGCCCGGTCTTCGGGGTGTCGGTGTTGCAAGCGAATTTTCGTGGATTGAGGAGGCCCGTTGTGGCTGGAGAAACCGAAATCACCATCGTCGGCAACCTGACCGCCAACCCCGAGCTCAAGTTCACCCACTCGGGCGCGGCCGTGGCGAACTTCACCGTCGCCAACAACCCGCGCTTTCTCGACCGCGCGAGCGGCGAGTGGAAGGACGGCGAGTCGCTGTTCCTGCGCTGCAACGCCTGGCGTCAGCTGGCCGAAAACGTCGCCGAATCTCTCACCAAGGGCACCCGCGTGATCGTGCAGGGCCGGTTGAAGCAGCGCAGCTTCGAAACCCGCGAGGGCGACAAGCGCACCGTGGTCGAGCTCGACGTCACCGAGATCGGCCCCGCCCTGCGCTACGCCACCGCCACCGTCCGCAAAGCCACCCGCACCACCACCGACGAGCCCCCCGCCGACGACATGTGGGCCGCCGCGCCCGCCGGAGCCGGCGCCGCCGACGCGCCGTTCTGATCACCGCCCCCAACGGGGTGGGTGCCGTTCCACCAACCGACGGCACCGACCCCTTCTTCTTTGCGCTCGCCGGTGCCTGCAAACCGACACCACCAACCCGAAGGAGGAAATCCGTCATGACCCAGCAACCCGACGCCGCCACCTGGCACGCCACCCCGCAGGACGAGGCCTGGTGGGCGCCGTCGACGCCGGAGATGATGACCGCGATCCTGCTCACCCGCGAGGGCGCGGGCATCATCGAGATCCCCCGCCACCAGCCCCAGCACGCCATCCGGGCGCGAGTGGGTGACCCGCTCACCGAACGCGTCCGCTACACCCTGGATGCCCTGATCTGGGTCGGGGACAACAGCCAGCGCACCAATGAGTTCAACCCGGGCGCCACCTCGCTCATCACTGAGCTGCTGAACCACATCACCACCGGTAACTACGCCGCCAGCGACCGCGCCCGCGCCCACACCCGGGCACTCTTGGACACCCCGGGGTTCGTTCCCGCCATCTACGGCAACGCCGTGATCACCGGTGTGGCCGACGACGGCGAACCCGGTCCGCTCTCCGAGGCCTTCACCCACTGGTTCGACTCCACCGCCACCGTCGTCCAGTCCTCCCTCGACGTCGACGTCCTCGCCCTTGCCGCCCTACTGGACGCGCTCGGCATCGACCCCGGCACCGTCCTGGAAACACCGGACACCCCGGACTCCCCCTGACCAACACACCGCCGGGGCCCGTGCCGCAGCCGGGCCCCGGCACACAACCGGCGCCCCTCACAACGAGGCCCCGGCTGGAACCGGAAATCAGACCGACTCCAGCCGGGGCCTCGTGCTGTCTTCACCCAGCTCACACCCACTGCGAAAGGCAGACCTCGTCATGCACCAGCCACCCCGTGACCTCCTCGACGACATCGAGCAGCTCCTCGCACCCCTCTCCGCACCGCAGGAGCCGTCCCCGGCCGCCAGCGGGTTCTGGGATGTCTCCGGGCCGGAGATGATGCGCGCCGTACTGCTCGACCAGGACCGCATCGAACTCATCGAGATCCCCCGCGCCGAACCGGTTCCCGCCATCGCCACCCGGGTCGGGGACCCGCTCGCCGAGCTCATTCAGTACACCCCCGACGTCCTGATCTGGGCCGGTGAAGACGGGGCACACACCAGCGAGCTCAACGACACCGCCACAGGGCTTGTCTGTGAGCTCATCGTCGATGTCGCCCAGGGCACCTACGCCTCCACCGAACACGGCCGTGCCCACGCCCAGCGCCTGGCCGTCACCCCGGAGTTCGTGCCGACCCTCTACGGCCCCGTCGTGCTCACCGGCGCCACCGAGCACGGCGAACCCGCACCATTCACCGACACCTTCGGCCACTGGTTCGCCACGATCCTCGACCAGATCGACCGCACCGCCGCCCGAATCCAGGCCCACGCCACCGTCGAGACGATCCTCTCCCTGTTCGGGCCGCTCCGTGCTCCCCGACCCCACGGTGAAGACACCGACGGCCCCACCCGCAGGCACTGACCTTCCGCACTACACAGGCTCGCTCACCCGGCTCGATGACCGGGTGAGCGGCACTGCTGTCCCCACCTTCCCAGCTGCGGCACGTCTCTCCTCGACCGGTCTCGCAGAACGAGATCGAAGTAGGCATGATCGGCATCAACGTTCCGGTCCCCGTCCCCACGGCACCGAAGGCGTGCATTTCCTCACGCCCGGCAAGGTCGTCGCCACCCGCTGGCTCGATCCCAGCCACGCCGGGCTCAACCTCGGATTCCCCAGAACTCCGCAGCTGAGCCCGTTCTCGCGGTACCCGGCTCGTCAATCGCCGCCACCATTGCCGTGCTTCGAGTGCCCGGGCCGCTTCGGTGGTGGGCCGGGCTCGCGTGGTGGCGGACCGGGCTCGGGCGGTGGCGGTGGGGCGACCGGCGCGGGTGGTGGCGGTGGGAGGAACTGTCCGATCGGTCCGGCTCTGGTGAAGGGCTGGACGGGCTTGCCTGCGAGGTAGGCGTTCATGAATTGCTGCCAGATGTGTCCGGGAAGGCCAGCGCCGAAGACGGGGCCGCCATTGGCGTCCCGCACCGGCAGCACCGGGTGCTGCGCGTCTCCCGCGCTCATCGACACGGCGGCGGAGATCTGCGGGGTGTAGCCCACCGTCCAGGCCTTCTCGTTGTCGGCGCCGTCACCGTTGCCGTACTGGTGTGTTCCGGTTTTCGCGGCCACCGGCCTTCCGTCCAGCGGCAGATGGGAGTGGTCGGCGACCTGGAGCAAGGACTCCGTCACGTTCGCGGCCAGGTTCCGGTTGCGGTGCGGGTCCTTCGCATCGAACGCGGGCTGCGGTTGCGGGCCGAAATCCCGCACGGTCTCGCCGGTGGTGTTGTCCACGATCTTCTGGACGAACCGGGGCTGGTTGCGCATCCCGTCGTTGGCGAAGGTCGCGTAAGCACCGGCCATGTCGGTGGTGCGCACCGGGTACATGCCCAACGCGATGCCGGCGCTGGTCGTGCCGTCGGCGTTGACCAGGGTCGGCGTGCCGTTGGCCACGCGAGGGATGCCCGCCTGGTGGGCGGCTTCGGCGACCTTGGCCGTCCCGAACTGCACCCCCATGTCCACGAACACCGTGTTGACCGATTTCGTCATCGCCTCGCGGACGCTGCAGTGCAGCGGGTCGTCGCACCTGACACCCGGGTTGTTGGCGAACGTCGTCCCCGCGATCTCACGCGGCGACGAGCCGTCGTAGAGCTCACCCAGGCCGCGGTTCTGCTCCAGCCCGGCCAGCGCCACGAACGGTTTGAACGCGGAACCGGGCTGCTGCGGCGCGTTGGCGTAATCGAACCCACCCGCGTCGGTGCCGCCGCCACCGTAGTAGGCGCGGATCGCTCCCGTGCTCGGTTCCACCGCGACCAGCGCCGGGTGCAGGTCGCTCGGCTGGCCCTGCATCACCGTGCTGACCGCATCTTCGGCAGCCTTCTGGGCCTGACGGTCGATGTTGGTGACGACGGTGTAGCCGTGCTGCTCCAGGCTCTGCTGGTTGTAGCCCTCCCGATCCAGCTCGGCGAGCACCTGCTCGCGGATCTGGTAATGCGTGCCCGTTGCCTGGTTCGTCCGGTCCGCACCGTTCTGCGTCGCCGGGAACCCCATCGCCGCGCGCTGCTCGGCCGTCACGAATTCGTAGCGCGCCATCTGGTCGGCGACGTAGGTCCACCGGCGCTGGGCCTGCACGGGGTTGATGCGCGGGTCGTTGTTGGACGGCTGCTGCACCATCCCCGCCAGCACCGCCGCCTCGGAGGCGTCCAGGTCCTTCGGTTCCTTGTGGAAGTACACGTTGGCGGCGGCGTGGATCCCGTACGCGCCCCGGCCGTAGTACGCGGTGTTCAAGTACGCCTTGAGGATCTCGTTCTTGGACTGCTGCTGGCTCATCTTGTACGCCAGCACGATTTCCTTGAACTTCCGCGTGTAGGTGTGCTCGTCGTTGCCGGTGGAGAGCTTGATGTACTGCTGGGTCAATGTCGAACCGCCACCGCTGTCATCACCGGTGAGCTGACCCCACACCGCCCGGACGATTCCGTTCACGTCGAAACCGGGGTTCTGGTAGAAGGTCGGATCCTCCGCCCCGAGCGTGGCATCCCGCATCGGATCGGACACCTCGCGGGTCACATCTCCGATCATCGTCCGATTCCCCGAGGCGGGGACGATCCGGGTCAGTTCCGTGTTGTCCGAATACTTGATCACAGCCGTCTGCGCGGTGCCCCGGGCGACCGACTCCGGGCTCTCCACATCCCACGTGACGTACCCGACGCCGAACGCGATCAGGAACAAGCAGATGCCCGTCGTGATCAACCAGATGACCGCCGAAAGCGGAACCAGCAGCCACCACTTGGCATTCCAGCGCCCTCCCCGCTGATTGCCAGGCCCCGTCGTACCCGCCAGAGGCGTCCCACCACCAGGGGTGGGGCGACCTAACCGTTGAGTGGGGCTGCCGGCTGAATCTGAACGCCTGTGCCGCCCAGTCGGTCCAGTCCAATCATCGCGCTCGCTGTTCACCAAGAGTCCTCCAAACGTGGCGCGGCGGGGCTCCACGGCAACACGTTCGGAGCACTCTGCCATCCTAGACAAGAATTGCGGTGAGGGCGTGACGCGCGAGACCGGCAGCCCGGCAACGAGATTGACCGTTTGCGATCAGCTCTCCACAGCGAGTGTCCGGGACTACTCGGGAGATCACCGACCAGAATCACGTTGCCACTGGGTGAAATCAACAAGCATGTGCCTCCACGGTGGACGAATTGACGTGATCGCCGCCGCGTGCGATACCGGGACGGCGGATCTCTCGGGGCAGGTCCTGACCTCGGCAATCGCGCCCGGGTCATTTGAAGCCCTGGGCGGCCCCTCGGGCGGACATGGTTGCCCCAATGCACCTGTCCGCGGTTGGGCCGTCGCGACCTCGGCCGTCCTCGACGCCGCGATCAGCCACGGCCGCGGTGCTGCCGTTCACGGCTTGAAATCGCGGGCGACCCCGGCAGCCGACACGGACTCGTCACAGACAGCGATGATCTTGCCACCGGCGGTGAGGTTTGATTCAGTGGGTGGACCAATTCTCGTCACACAGACCGCGCCGACGCGTCCATCAGACATTCCTCGCCGATCGCGACGACGGAACGCTGTCGGCGAGGTCTTTGACGGACGCAGAAGCGGAGAAGACCAGTGTCATACGAACCGGAGCGACGTCGGGCGAACTGGCCGTGGTTGGTCGGCGGCGTCCTGATCGTGTTGATCATCCTCGGCTACCTCGCGAGCAAGCAGTCCAACACCCCGACGACCCCGACGACTCCGACGACCTCTGCCCGGCCCACCGAGACCGCCCCTGTGGTACCCGGTGCGCCCGGCACGAACACCCAACCAACCCACAGCGAAACGACTGCACCAAGCCCGTCATCGCAGTCAACGGCGCCGCTGTCGGCATCGACGCAACCATGACCCCTCACCGGTGGTGAGGGGTCATGGTTGCGGGTCGCGGCCAATGGTGCGCCCAGCGGCAGCGGCAGCACCAACCATTGCGCGTGGCCTCCAAGCCGTCACCCGCTCGTTCTGACCTCTGGACGGTCTTGGTCCTCGTCCCCGGTGGTGGCGAGCCGGTTCAGGTCATCGTGGACGCTCCGCACATGGTCAGTTCCGCCACGAAGTAGTTGTCCGGTGCTAGGCACAGAGTTGACCAGTCCTCGGTGTAATCCTTTTGGTGCAAGGGGTCTTCAGCCTCTCCGTTGGCAAGAATCCCTACATCCGGCGACTGGTCAAATTCGCAGGTGAGCGGGCCGACATGGCCAATCTCACCGCGCGACGAGACGAACCGTTCGCACCGTCGTGACCACTTCGCCGGCAGCAAGCGAGGCGCCGGGCAAGCCGAGCTTGAATTCGTTTCCAACGCGTGGTCCAGCCGAGTGCGGGAGGACGAGGCGGACCGGCGACGGCGGATCGTCAGCATCACCGACGAGATGCTGCCCGCGATCGACGGCTGGCTGACCCGCGGCGCCGACGCATAGCGCAACGCGCTCGCGCCGCAGACGCCCGAGCAGCGGCGGATGTTCATCGACACCCTGCACCCCTACGAGCTCGGCGTCGCCGGCAAGTCTGACGTCAGACCTGGAGAGCCGCCCAAGGGTCCACCGGGACGACCCTGGTGCTCCGGCCCTCGTCGTCGAGGATCCGGCCGTGGACCTTGGACGTGCGCAGGACCAGCTTCCGGTCCACCACCTTGGCATCGGGGTGGTCATGGGCGATCCGGATCAGCAGTTCGTCCAGGTGTCTCCGCGAGCGCAGGCCCACGAGCAGGCCCAGGTTCGCCGAGCTCGCGATCGGCCGAGCAGAGGCGCGGGTCACTGACCCCGACACCCCGCAGCCCGCTCCCGGTGGCCGGGCACGCTTCCCCGGTGCCCGGCCACCGGTCCACCGCCACACGGCCCAAGCCGGACGTGCGCGACCCACACAGCGATACCGACGAACGACCTGGCCCCTCCGACGGGTCCGGCCTTACTCCGTGTCGCGCTGTCCGTCCTGCCGCACCACGTCGTGATCCAGAATCGTCGGGTGTGGCACAACGGCCCTTATCGACGTATCCGGCGCACCGGTGTTGTACTGCTCAGCCGCGTCCCCACCCGTACCGGGCTCCTGCTCGCCGGTGGCGCGCGCCCGGCTTGAGTCTTGGTTCACGGCGCCGGTGCGGCCGGTATTGATCAACCGCCGGGCTTCTTTCTCGCTGCGCAGCTCCAGGAGCTCGGCGACCTGTGCGGCGCTGCGCCCGCCGTGTTCGTGGATCGCCCATGCCGCCGCAGCCTGCCGCGCGTGCTCACCCGCGACCCGCTCCGTAGATTCCGCGTGGGCCTGGTCGATCTTGCGGTGCAGAACGGCCACCTTGTCCTCCAAGGCGGCCTGTTCGGCCGCGATGACCACCCCCGCGTCGACGAACTCAACGAGGTTGTCCTCCACCAACTGCTCGCGCTTCTTCTGCTCGGCCAGCTGCTCGGCATTGCGCTGTCGTGCTCGTTCCAGGTTCTGGCTCACCCGCGTCGACCGACGCAGCCTGCGGCCCCCGCGGGGTGTTGATGCGCTCATCCCGTTCCCCCTCCATCGGATTCGCTTGGCTTCTTCCGACGGTAGGTAGCGGGAGCGGCGATCCGTCCCGACACGCCCGGGTCCACGCCGTCAGCGGCAGAAGGGGCGGAATGCAGTGCGGGGGTGTCCGGCCGTGGCCTGGGCACCCCCGCATGCCGAGTGCGTTAGCCCAAAGGGCTAACCACCACACAGTGGTGGCTCCGCCAAGACCACACCCGACAACCATCCGGCGTGCACGAAGGCCCACTGAAAAGCCCATCCCGCCGGACGCGTGATCAGTGTAGACACCTGGGACCGTCGGCCGAGCCGGTTGACGGAAACGCGGTCGTGCCCGGCCAACCTCTGAACGAGCGGTCGGGCTGCGATGCCACGCCTCCGGTATTCCGGCTTCCGGGAGCAGCTGGTTGGCTTTCCCGGCGTTTCGACGGCCGGATTGTCTCGGCGTTTGGACCCACCGGGTCAAGGGCACCCCGGGATGCGCACACAATTATTCTCCGCAAGCTCCGAAGAATTGTGCACCCATCCCGGGGACCCCACCCTTGACTCGGCGACCCCAAACGGAGTGATGGCCTTTATCGAAACGACGGCGAAAACCAACCAGCTTCGCATAGTCGTCCAGAACTTATCCGCAGGTCACAGCCTTCTCCTTCGCATTCGACAATGCACACGATAACCACCCGAAAGCACCATCGGGACAATCACTTTCTCCCTGCATTTATTGCCCCATTTTAGATAGACTGGTAGTGCACCACCCGGGAACCGCCAATCCCGGATCTACTGCACGAAAACCAACTGATGGGGTCTTTCATGTCGCATTCTGTGACGATTTCCGATTCTGTCGCCTCGGTGGCCGCACTGCTGCGCACCGGTGACCTGCACGCCGCCCGTGAACAGTGGGACGTGACGCTGGCCAGCGCCGACGAGGTCGAAACCGCCGCACTCCTGGAGTGCGGGCGCATCCTCACCTGCTACCCGCGTACCGCCACCGCACACCTGCGCGCCGCCTGGAACCGTGCCACCGACCCGCGCATCCGCGCCGTCATCGAAGCCTGCGCTCCCCGCCCAGACGACCAGCCCGCCCCCGCACCCGGAAGCGAATCCGAGCAGGAGTCCCCGCGCTGGGATCGCCACGCCATCGAGCGCGCCCGCGCCACCCGACGCACCGCCGAGCCAGTCAGCACCGACAACGACCCACAGCGCCGCCGCGACCGCCGCCAGCAGCAACAGGCCGCCCAATCCCTCACCGCGCACCTGGCCTACACCGCCGACAACCCCACCACCACCGAACCGGAACCCGCCACCGGTGGGCACCCCGGGCACGCTGTCGATTACGACCGCATGGCCATCAACCCCGTTGCCCAGGACCGGGAACGACGCGACCCACGCCGCACCCCCGTGCGCGGCAACGGGCGCCCCTGCGTGGCGCTGGGGTGCCACGTCGAGCCCAGCCGCGCCGACGCAAGCGAGCACTCAGACGGGTTGTGCGGCGAGTGCCGCGACGCCGGACGCCCCGGCATCCAGGCGCCCGACGACGCCACCCACGAGCAGGCAATCGAAGCTCTCTGCGCCTACATCTGGGATAACTACCCGGCCGCGCTGGACCACCTCCGCCGCGAATGGGCCCGCTGCAGCAGCGACGCCGACCGGGCCACGGTCGCCGCGTGGGTCAAGGCCAACGTCCCCGAGCCCCCGGCCCAGCCGGTCAGCGTTCCGGAGTTGGCCACGTGTGCGACCTGCGCCGCCGAGCGCGGGCCGCGTGATCTGCGCCAGCAGCCCGCCGACGACGGGCAATGCGCCAGCTGCCGTGCTCTCGACGGCGCCGCGCCCGAGCGGATGATCATCCTGGCCACTGTGGAGACCGTTCCCGAGCCGGAGCTCATCGCCGCCTGACCTGACCACCACTCCACCAGAGACCCCCGGTCGTGACCGGGGGTCTCTTTTGTGCGCGCTTTCTCGGCCTACGCCTCCGGCCGCCAGTGCCGACGCGCCACGTTCCGGACTTGGCAGCCGTGTTCCCGTGCCCCGTCGCGACACGGTCGCGCCGTTGCTGCCGGTCGCCTTTCGGCCGGCATCTCACCGTGCGACCGTGCCGGCGCCCGTTGGCCGGCCCTCTCGCCTGGCACACAGCACCTCTTGCACTTGAAGTGCTCCCCGGAACTGTATCGATTTCGTCTGCGACGGAAACCCGTCGAACCCGGCCTAGCGTGAAAACCACTTCGTGCAAGCGAAATCCACTGTGGGGGGCGTTGTGATCGGTGTGCGCAAGATGTCGCCCAGCGGTCACGAATACCTGACCGGCAGCGTCGCCTGCGGAGACCGCGAGCTTGACCTGGGCGAGTCGCTGTCGGACTACTACACCGCTCACGGCTACCCGTCCGGTCAGTGGTTCGGCCGCGGCGCGGCCGAGTTGGGCATGGACGGTGAGGTGACCGCTGCGCAGATGAACGCCCTGTTCGGCGAGGGACGCCATCCGGATGCCGACAGGATCGAAGCCGAGCTCATCGCCGCTGGGACCTCGCCCGAGGAGGCTCTGGCGGCGACGAAGCTCGGGCGCCGGTTCCCGCAGCACAGTGAGATCGACGCCCTGCGCAGCCGTGTCATCGACGCCTACAAAGCCCACAACCTCGAACACGACCGACCCGTCGGCGCTCCCATCGACGAGGCCACCCGCGCCCGGATCCGTCACGACGTGCAGGCACAGGCCTACTCCGACGCCCACGACGGGGCACAGCCCTCCGACAGCGAGTTGAAGAAGTGGCTGGTCGAGCAGAAACAGAAAATGAAGAATGCCACCAGCGGCTACGAGCTCGTCTTCGCCCCACCCAAATCGGTATCGGTCGCCTGGGCACTGTCCGATGAGGCCACCCATGAACAGATCGTGGACTTACACCGCCAGGCTGTGCGGGACACGTTGCAGTACTTCGAAGACAACGTCGCCCACACCCGCAAAGGTGCCGGCGGCTACGCCCAATACGACGTGCAGGGCATGACCGCCGCCTGCTTCGAACACTGGGACTCCCGCGCCGGGGACCCGCACCTGCACACCCACGTGCCCATCAGCGCCAAAGTCCAAGGCCCCGACGGGACCTGGACCAGCCTGGACGGACGCACCGTGCTCGCCGCCGCGGTCACGACCTCGGAGTTCTACAACAGCCGTCTGCGGGATCTGTTCCGCCAGCACGGGGCGTCGTGGAGTGAGAAACCCAGCGGCGGGATCGACCTCAAACGCCCCGTCTGGGAACTCAACGGCATCCCTGCCGAGCTTCTCTCCGGGTTCTCCCAACGCGCCTCAGCCGTGGAGCAGGAACGGGCCCGAGCCATCGTGGAGTTCCGCGGTACCCATGGCCGTGAACCGTCGCCGAAGGACATCCTGGAAATCGGCCGCCGCGCCCAGTACGGCACCCGAGCCGCCAAGCAAGCACCCCGCACCCTGAACCAGCACCTGCAGCGCTGGCGCGGTCAAGCACTCGAGATGGTCGACGACGGCCTCGTCGCGAACCTCGGTCAGCGGGTCTTCGGTGGCAAGCCCGAAGCAGTAGCGGAGGTGGATGTCACCGACCTCGCCGCCCGCACCGTGGCCACCGTCTCCGACCACCACAGCCACTTCAACATCTGGAACCTCGAAGCCGAAGCGCACCGCCAGTCCGCGCACCTCCGCGTCCCCGACAACACCCGCAGTCAGGTCGTTAGCCAGATCGTGGACGCCGTCCTGCACGACCCGGACACCGTCGGGCTCCAGGCACCCTCACTCGTTGACGAACCTGCCGAGCTCCGCCGGTCCAACGGGGAGAGCGTGCTCGTCGAGCACAACGCTCAGCGCTTCACCACCCACCGCACCCTGCGGGAAGAATCCGCCCTCGCCGCCTGGGGACGCCGCCACGACGGCACCCGCATCACCGACACCGCCGTCCAGCAAGCACTCCAGGGCACGACACTCAACGACGGTCAGGCTCGCGCGGTGCGCGAGTTCGCCACCTCCGGGCGGCGCGTGCAGCTGCTCTACGCACCGGCCGGGGCAGGCAAGACCACGACGATGCGGGTATTCGCCGACGCCTGGCGCGCCGAGGCAGGCAACGTGTATGCGTTCGGGCCCAGCGCGCGTGCCGCGCAGGAACTCGGCAACTCTCTCGGCGCCCGCCCGCACACGCTGCATCAGGTCACCACTGCACAGAAGTTCGCGGTCGCCGAGCGGGCCTTCCCGTTTGCCCGCGGTGACGTGCTCATCGTGGATGAGGCCGCGATGGCCGGCACCCACACCCTCCACGACGTCATCCGCTACGCCCTCAACAAGGGCGCCGATGTGCGCCTGGTCGGCGACGACCGCCAGCTCACCGCGGTGGAGGCCGGTGGGGCGGTGCGCTGGTTCGCCCACCGCAACGGAGCCCTGCGCCTCAAAGAGGTCGTGCGTTTCGCCGACCCCGAGCAAGCCAAAGCATCCCTGAAACTGCACGCCGCCGACCCCGAGGGCCTCGACTACTACTTCGACCGAGGCTGGGTGCACGAGGGCAGCCGGGAAACCATGCGTGATGCCGCGCACCGAGCGTGGCGCGCCGACCTCGACGCCGGGCGCCCCTCTCTGTTGATCGTGCCCGCCAACGACGACGTCACCGCCCTCAACCACCAAGCGCGCCAACTGCGCCTCCAGCGCGGCGACGTCGACCAGGCTGGATGCACAGTCCAGTTGCACGACGGCACCCAGGCCAGCACGGGCGATCTCGTCGTCACCCGCAGCAACGACCGCCTCACCACCCTGTTCGGCGGCAAAGACTTCGTCAAAAACGGCGACACCTGGACCGTCCGCGCCGTCACCCGCACCGGCGGACTCACACTCCGCCACCACGACAGCCGCGGCACCGTGACGCTGCCCGCCCACTACGTCGCCGAGCACGTCGAACTCGCCTACGCCACCACCGGCAACCGCTCACAAGGCATGTCCATCCACGGCAACTCGCACAACCTCGTCACCCACGGACTCTCCCGCGAGCAGCTCTACACCCAGATGACCCGCGCCGAATACGGCAACCACACCTACGTGGAAACACGCCAGCACACCATCGACTCTCACCAGGAAACCCCACCCGAGACCACCGGCCGCGGAGTCCTGGAAGCCGCGCTCAGGCGCTCCTCGGCCGAAACCTCGGCCACCGAGGAACTCCGCGCCTCGCTCCAGCGCGCCGAGTCGCTACGCACCCTGGTGGGGCACCACGACTTCGTCGCGCACCTGCACACCGACAACCGCATCGAATCCGTGCTCACCGACCACGCGCCCCACCTCCTCGACCTGCCCGCAGCACCCGCCCTGCGCCAGACCGTGCGCACCGCCGAAGACCTCGGCTGGCAACCCGAACACCTCATCCCCACAGCCCTCAACCAAGGCCCACTCACCGACACCGACGATCCCGCCGGCGTCCTGCAATGGCGCATCGCCCAACACCTGCTCCACGACACGCCACCACCCCGCCTCGCCTCACCCACACAGCAACAAATCAACCAGTGGCGCAGCATCGTCGAACACCACGACCCCACCGCTGATGTCGAACAGCCCACGTGGGACCAGGTCTGGAAACTCGCCGCCGCTGGTGTGGACGAGGGCCTGAACGGCGAAACCGCGGTCACCACCGGAGCCCAGCACCTCGCCCAACGACCCGCCGCCGACCCCATGGACGCTCACCGCTACACCGCCGAGACCGTCGCCGCGGCGTTGGCCGAGCAACGCGCCAACGGCGAAGGCTGGAACCCCGTGCTGCCGTGGATGGCACGGCCCGAACACCGCACCCTCAGCACCGACATGTCCGACTACCTCCAGCGGCTCGAAACCGCGATCCAGGCCCGCCACACCGAACTCCGAGCACAGGTCACCGCCGATCCACCTGCCTGGACCGCTGCACTCGGCCCCAGACCCGACGACCGCGACGCCGCCGAGCGCTGGGACACCCTCGCCGGACTCGCCGCCGCCTACCGCGACACCTACGACATCACCAGCAACGACCCCGCACACCCCCTCGGCCCCCAGCCCGAGGGCCACGGTCTGCGGGCCCGCGCCTACGCCGACCTCATCGGCCAATGGGAACCGCCCGCCGAACACACCAGTGCAGAACCGCTCAGCAGCGCGCAGGAGGACGCACTCGAACGGCTCCGTACCGACGTCGACGTCGACGAACTGCTGAGCACCTTCGCCGAACCCCTGCACCACCACGCCACCGAATCACTGTCGGTGCTCGTCGCGCAGCATCGCGATGTCAGTCGCCAACTGCTCGACCACGTCGCGCACCAGGCGCTGTCAGAACATGCCCCACACGCGCTCGGCCAACCCGCAGAACCAGCGCTGCTGGCCACCCTGCGGCGCGCCGAAGCACACGGCTGGCAACCCGACCGGCTCATCGCCCGCGCCGCCACCACCAGCGGCCACGACCACAGCACCGATCCCGCGGCCGTTTTGCGGTGGCGCATCGAATCCCACCTCGCCGACCACCAACCACCCGCCCGCGTCGCCGAACCCACCCCACACCAACTCGACCGGTGGCAAGCCATCGTCACCCAACACGCGCCCCACACCGAGATCACCGACGACTGGCAACTGGTCTGGCGCCACGCCGCCGCCAGCGCCGCCGAAGGACTCAACACCGACGCCGCACTCACCTCAGCCGCCCACCAGCTCGCCCAACGGCCCACCCACGACCCCATGGACGCCCACCGCTACACCGCCCAAACCCTCGTCAACCACCTCGCCCACCAACGCGACACCCGCACCAGCCAGCACCCCGCCCTGCCCTGGGTCACCAGCCCACACCGCACCCTGCACACCGCCCAACCCGAACTCGGCGACCGGCTCGACGAACTCACCACCGCCATCCACACCCGCCTCACCGAACTCCGCGACCACCTCGCCGCCGACCCACCCGAATGGGCCTCCACCCTCGGCCCCAGGCCGCAAGGATCCGCCGCCGCTGAATCCTGGGACGCCCTCGTGGGCCTCGCCGCCGCCTACCGCGAGACCTACCGCATCCACACCACCAACCCCAACGTGCCACTGGGCCCCGAGCCCAGCGGCCCCACCGCCAAAGCCGACGCCTGGCGGGATCTCACCGAGAAATGGAGCACCATCATGACCAACCCGAACCAGCACTTCCAGCGCGACGACACCCTCGAACGCATCGAAGCCCTACGCGACCAGATTTTGGAATCCCACGAAGACCACCACGACGAAAACACCGAACAGCGCGCCGACTACCGCGACGACGACCTAGCCCGCCGTGCTAGCGAACACCAGCACGATGACGAACACTACGGACACGACGACCACGAACTCGACCAGGGAAGCGGATCCCATATGGGACTCTGACCGCACCCACCCCACCAAAGAAGTCCCGCCGCCCCAAGAATCGGGTCGGCGGGACTTGGACTCCCGCTGGTCCGGTGGCTGACAGCCGCCCCTGATTCGACGGTGGCCTGCTGTAGACCTCCACGCCTTCGGCACCCAGGGCAGCTACAATCCGTCCGTCACATCCGTAGACTGTAGCTCAGATCGAACCAGATAAACCCTTCATCGGCCCCTCCCAAGCGGCCGGGATCCACGAAGCCACTTGCACCGTGAGACAAGGGATCTATTTGATGACAGATAGTCGGGTCCGGTCGAGTGTGAGCGCCACGGCGACGATGATGATGGCGCCGTAGATGATCTGTTGCGTCTTGGGATCGACATCGGCGACCGTGGTACCGATTCGGAGAACCGTCAGAATCACCGCACCGATGAGCACGTTCAGCGGATGGCCCACTCCCCCGGTGAGGACACAGCCTCCGACGATGACCGCCGCGATTGTCGGGAGAAGGAGCTCATCAGCAAGCCCGGGTGCTGCACTGTACTGCTTAGCGGTGAGGATGACGCCTGCGATGCCTGCGAATGTGCCGGACCAGGCGAAGGCAAGGACCTTCACTCCTCGAGTGGCCATTCCGGACATCAGGGCAGCCTTCTCGTTTCGACCGATGGAGAAGAACCACGACCCGACCACGGTGCACTTGAGCGCCAACCAAGCAACGATCGTCAACAGCATGCCGGCCCACACCGCCAGGGGCAGGCCGAGAACGGTGTACCCGACGAGCCAGCCGATCGGGCCTAGGTGCTGAGTGACGGAGATCGTTGAGGCGTCGGATACAAGCAGCGCCAGCGCTTGCCACACACCGAGGGCACCAAGACTGACGATAAACGAGGGCACTTGCGTGTAGGCGGCTACCATCCCAACGATGGCACCGCCCAGCGTCAGCACCACGATCGCAAGCACCGGGGCAAGCGGGCCCAAGGGTGCCAACGCGGTGGCAAGCAGCACCGAGGCAAATGTGCTCGCGGCGGCGATGGACAAGTCGATACCGCCGACCAGCACCACGGCCATCTGGCCTAGTGCCAAAAGCAGGATGGGCAGGGCCTCTTCGACAAGGACTTGAAGGCTGGTTGCGCTGAGGAAAGCCGGTTGCGCGAAGGACACTGCAGCCACCAGCACCAGCAGCATGACACTCGGCGCGATCTGCCGAGTCAGCGCACGGACATCACGGCTACTCTTGTTCAACGACGCGTGGTCGACCGATTCGGTATCCGGTGTTGTTGTCGTGGTCATCGCAGCCTCACACCATCCTCTCGAGGAGATCGACCGGTCGCGGTTTATCCTCGTCTTCACAGCTGAAGCGGCCGGTTACGGCGCCATCTCGCAGGACGATGATCGTGTGACTAAGCCCGATGGCCTCCTCCAAGCTGTCAGCCAACAGCAGCACCGCCATTCCAGAGGCGCACAGTTCCCGGATCAGGCCGTAGACGTCTTCCTTCGCCCCGGGGTCCAATCCTCGCGTCGGATGGTCCAGGATGAGCAGTGTCAGGTCACCGGACACCAGCCACTTACCGAGCACCACCTTCTGCTGATTCCCGCCGGAAAGCCGAGCAATATCGGCCCCGGGTTTCGGCGGCCGCACCTTGAGCCGCTCGATCCAGCTCCAGGCGATCGCACTCTGCTTCCGAGGCCTCAAGAACGGGCCAGAACGCACTACGAAGTTGTGCGCGAGAGTCAGGTTCTCCGCAACAGTTGCCCCGCCGATCACGCCCTCGGAATGCCTGTCCGACGGGACGTAGCCGATGCCCGATCGCACTGCCGATCGCGGACCGCTACCTCGCAAGAGCTTGCCATCGAGAACAGCCCTGCCACTGTCGAGCTCGGCGGCACCGAACACGGCACGGCTGAGTTCTTCGCAGCCGGATCCATTGGTTCCCACGAGTGCGAGCACTTCGCCCTCGTGCACGGTGAACGACACGTCCGAGAATGCCCCCTGCCGGGTCAAGCCCTCGGCTTCGAGCACAGGCGATTCCACGTCGAAAGGCAACCGGTCGGCTTCTCTGAAGTACTCGGTCGTCGATGCGCGGCCTACCATCAACTCGAAGAGCTCATCCTCGCGCACATCGGAAGTGTTCCGCTGAGCGACGATGCGTCCGGCGCGCAAGACGTAAACACGGTCACAGAATCTGAGCACCTCGTCCAACCGGTGCGATACGAAGATCACCGCCCCCAGCTCACGAAGGCGGTTCACTTCCTCTTCAAGCACCTCGACGTCGTCGCTCTCGAGCACGGACGTCGGCTCGTCGAGCACAATCAATGGTGCGGCGTCGGCAGTTTCGACCCTTCCGACCGCTTTTGCGATCTCGATCATCTGGCGCTCAGCGAAGGACAAACGTTCTACCGGCAGGCTGGGGTCCACCTCGCAGCCCACTCTGCGCAACACACCTTCGGCCTTCCTCCGCAGTTCACGCCACCGGTAGAAGCCCCCGACCACGGCGTCTCCCTCATGGCCGAGCAGCACGTTCTCCGCCACCGAAAGATTAGGAACCAGCGACTGCTCTTGGTGCACCACGCCCACGCCGAACTCCGCCGCTTGACGCGGGTTCGTCGGTCGACGAACTATTCCGTTCAGCCGCATCTCGCCGCCATCCGGGGAATGCACACCAGCGAGAACCTTCAACAGGGTGGACTTGCCGGCACCGTTCTCACCGATGAGGCCGATCACCTCACCGCGGTCTATGTCCATACATACACCGTCGAGCGCGGTGAAGGATCCAAACCTCTTGGTGACGCCGCGAAGCTGCAAAACAGTGTCGTTCATTTCACGATCCTCAATCTGCTGCGGGCCCGCCAGCCTGTGGCAGCGACGGCGATGATGATCACAACTCCCTGAATCGCTTGCTGCACGTACGGACTCACTCCGGCCAGCACGAGACCATTGCCCAAGACGGTCAGCAGGCCCACACCGACCACCGACTGCAGAACGCCGCCACGCCCGCCACTGAGCAGGGTCCCGCCGAGAACAACCGCGGAGATCGTGGTGAACAACTGGCCGGTGCCGACGTCAACACTTCCAACTCCCAACCGCGCACACCCCAGAACCCCGGCCAGCCCCGTGCACAGCCCGGCCAGCACGAAAACCCCCGTTTTGTACCGGTCGATCGGCACAGAGCCCAACCTCACGACCGACTCGTCACCCCCGATGGCGTAGGCATACCGGCCGAGGCGCGTGGAACGCGAGATCACCGACGCGACCGCGACGACCACACCGGCGATGACGATCGACATCGGAATTCCGAATACTGATCCGGTCAACGAACTGAGCGTCGCGGCATCCGTGATCTGTGGTGTTCCGGCGCCGAAAAGCACTGTTCCGACACCAAGGGCGATCGACCAAGTTCCGAGTGTGACCATGAATGACGGAATCCGCAGCTTGGTGTGAATTAGGCCGTTGGCCAGACCGACGGCCCCACCAGCCAGAACGCCCGCGACAACCGCGGCGTATCCGAAGTCATTGGTGTTGACATCATTGGCCACAAGCAGGACGAACGTCAGCCCGCTAGCCGCCATCGCACCTTCCAACGACAGATCGATGCAACCGAGCACGATCACCAAGCTTGCTCCCGATACCAAGATCAGCGGCAAGGCTGCTTGGTCGAGCAATGCCCGCAAGTTCGCCCCGGTGGCGAAGCCGGGATTGATCGCAGTGAACACGAACAACAAGAACACGAGCGCAAGAACCGGTCCTGCTCCTGTGAGCCTGCGCAGCATGTCCGATCTCTGTCGCGCGGCCTTGCTCTCGCCGCGCTCAGCCGTGATTTCGTCCAACTTGGGCATGTCATCTCCTCACTGGAGAGGACCCGTGTATCGGGCGAATGGCCCCTTGGCCACCTCCGATAACACGGATTCGGGGGCGGGAGGCGCCAGGTGTTCGTCCACATTCGACTTATCGACGGCGAACTCACCCACGTAGTACTCGCGCCTGTCGCGCGGCAAAGAGTTCACATCTATCTCGCCGACAGCAGCCTGGTACGCGGTTGCGATCCCCATCGCTCCGTTGTAGTAGGAATCAGTCGAGAACGTCGCCACGAGCGAGTCGCCGTTCTTGATGGCATGCAACGCTTCGGGCACCGCGTCTGAGGCACTCGCGATCTTCACTTGAGCCTCTCTGCCAGCTTCCTTGACGGCCCGCGCTGCGCCCAAGGCCATGCTGTCGTTGGCCGCCCACACGCCCTTGACCGCATTTCCATGTTTGGTCAGCAAGCTTTGCGTCACTTGGTAGGCCTCGTTGCGCTCCCACTTCGCGGTTTGATCGTCAAGCAAAACCGCACCGGGGTGTTCACCGATCGCACGTTGCAAACCAGCGAACCGTTCCTTCGTGGGCTGGTTATCCAGCGTGCCCTGCAAAGCGACGACCCCACCGGAACCCCCGATGGCCTCCAGGAGCTTGGTGCCCGTCTCATAGCCACTGATCCGCCCATCATATGAGACGTGGGAGACCCAGCTAGGACCAACATCCCACGGATGCTGATCACTCGGCTTGTTCCACTGCGTGACGACGTAGCCCCCCATTGTCCGTACCGATTGAACGATGGCCGGAACGTCTGCAGCAGCGTTCGGATTGATGGTCATCACGACTTTCTTGCCGGAGGCTGCTATCGCCCTGATCTGCGACAGCTGCTTCTGGGAGTCGCCTTCCGAAATGATCGTCTTCAGCGGCAGACCAACTGAGGCGGCGTACCAGCGGGCGCCCTCGATCCACTGCGCTTCATAAGGATTGGTCAAGCTGCGATTGACCGTGACCAACTGGATATCGGACCGCGCCAGCTTCTGCTGCGTCTGATGTGCAGTGGACACGGCCGTGCAGCCGCCTAGCACGAGCATTGCAACGGCGATCAGGGCAAGCGCGGCCAACCGCCGACGAGCCCGACTCGCGCCTCTGCAGAGCGCGCTCACATCACGTCCTGACCTCATCGTCATGGATCGATGCCTCTCTACCCACTCGGCACAGCGGGATGTACCCGGCTGCCGCAATAGTCGTTGCGGCTCGGATGATTCATTCGACCCTAAAAGGAGACTCCGTCTCCACTTGGGCCACTGGCGTACCGTCGAACATCGGTACGCCCCTGCAGCGCGAGGCATCTCAACTTTGAGAGACGCCCGTCACATCAATCTGTAAACGCTTTCTATCAGACGTTCTCGTTCAGGTCAACAGCGGTACGCGCGCCAACATGCAGAGGAAAACGTTTCAGCAAGACGGCGCGGGACTGCCGGCTGGACACCAGCACGGAGCGACGCGATCGAGGATTAAACTCGCCCAACCCTCGGGTCACACATCAGCGCACCCCCTCAACTCATGGAGGCGCGCCACGACCGAAGTACGCCCTCAGCACATCAAATGCACTGCAAGATATGCCGGGCAGCAAGACACACGTCACCTTGAGCGCGGAGCACTCGGACCTCTGCGATCACCCGCTCACGCTCCCGGTCGATCTCCGCCACGGTGTAGCGAATGTTCAGCTCGTCACCGACGAAGACCGGCGCTGGGAAACGCAATCGGTCGTAGCCGTAGGAAACCGACGGCTTGCCGAGTCGCCTCCCGAGCTCCGTTGACGCCGCAGTCGAGAAACCGAGGGCGAGCACTCCATGTGCGATGCGCTTGGCATATCGCGTAGTTTTCATGTACTCGTCATCCACATGCTGCGGCGCGAAATCTCCGGTGAGATCCGCGAAACGATCGATATCATCCGCCGTCACCGTGCGCCAGAGGGTGATCTCGTCCCCTACTGCCACTGAATCAAGTGCAGCCATGCCGTCTCCTTCCCGCAGCGCAGGCAACCGCGCCGCCATGCCCACGGGCTTCAGTAGTAAACGCTTACTCTGCTCCCGCCACCTGCGTCAAGACGAGGACCGCCCAGATGCAAGTCCATCCTGGCAGTTGTAGCTGGTCATACGCCCGATCTCTGCCGAGCCACCTACCCCACCTGGGCACTCTTGCGCTCATGCCGAGGAGCGGGTTATTGTCCGAAAGATCGGCAAACGCTTTCAAGAGCGTCTTTCGACAGCGGCGCCGTTCGTGCTTGAGCTGTGCAATCTCGTTTGGCATTGATCATGTCCTGTCTCGTGCAGGTACGGGTAAGGCATGAGCGCCGTCACGTGCTTGATTCGATAGGGAGAATCACATGCAGGTTCGGGGAGCAGTCGTCAAGGAAGTCGGGCAGCAGTGGTCCGTTGAGGACATGGAGCTGGACGAACCACGGGACAACGAAATCTTGGTCAGGGTTATTGCTTCGGGCGTGTGTCACTCCGACTACCACCTGGTGACCGGAGATCAAGAACAGCCGTTGCCCCTGGTCGGTGGCCACGAGGGAGCGGGGATCGTGGAGGCGGTAGGTCCGGGTGTCACTCGAGTCCGTCCTGGTGACCACATCGCCACCGCATACATCCCTGGTTGCGGACGCTGCGAATGGTGCGCCCGGGGCATGCAATACATCTGCGACACGGGCGCCAACGTCGCCAACGGGATGCTGCTGGACGACACCGCCCGCTTCCACTTGTCAGATGGAAGCGGAATCGGCGCGATGCAACGACTCGGAACCTACGCGAATTGGATGGTCATCTCCGAAGACCAGGCGGTGAAGATCGACGACGATCTACCGTTCGACCGAGCGTGTCTTGTAGCTTGCGGTGTGACCACCGGGTGGGGAACTTCGGTCAACGCTGCCAAAGTCCGTCCCGGCGACACGGTGCTGATCATCGGAACCGGCGGCGTGGGAATGAATGCCGTGCAGGGGGCCAAACTGGCCGGCGCTGCGAACATCTTCGCAGTCGACTCGGAACCGTCGAAGCACGAACTTGCCAAAAGCTTCGGAGCTACGCACACGGCCCGCACCATCGACGAGGCGCTTGACGAGATCCGTCCACTTACCAACGGCCAAGGAGCCGACAGCGCGATCGTGACCATCGGCGTTGCCTCCGACGAGATCATCTCCTCCGCATTCGGTGCGATCCGCAAAGAAGGCACGTGCGTAGTCGTCTCGGTCGGCCTGCAGAAGCCGGGGCTCAGCATCAACCCGTTCGAACTCACCGTGTACGCCAAAACATTGCGCGGCGCGTTGTTCGGTAACAGCAACCCGACTGTCGATATCCCTCGACTGCTGAAGCTGTACCGTAGCGGACACATCAAACTGGACGAGCTGGTCACCAAAACCTACCCGACCGATGGCATCAACGATGCCTACGCCGACATGCTCGAGGGACGCAACATCCGCGGCGTGATCCTGCACGACCACTGACCTCACCACCGGAATTTCACCGCGAATCTCCGGTCAGCGCGTAATAACGCCGTGGCGGACGGGGCTGGTGGCCCATCTGCAAATTCAACGAGATTTCCTCGGCCGCATAGCAGACGCGTTGCCGATCGCGGCCTGTTCGCCTTCGGCATTCTCCTGTCGAGGCTGGTCAAACTCTGCGTGGCGATGGTTGCCCCGGTCGCGTTCGCGACCGGGGCGCCGAAGGCCTTGATAGCGTCGTGAAATTCGTGCCGGTCCAGCGCGTGCCCAACGTATTCGTGCTGCTTCAGATCACGTTGGGACTGGACGGCGCTCCTTCTGGTCTGCGAGGTGATCCGGAAGCCGAACTACGCCGGAGACTTGTCGATCATTTTCCCATGTCTGTTAGGGACCGGGTGGTCTTCGCGCCCGTCAGCCCCACCTCGCGTTGTGGCAAGGCCCGCGATCTGAAACCCCGTTAGGGCGGGCCACCTGAAGTGCGGCCAGCCCAAGTCGGCTAGAGGAGTCAGGCCTTGCGTGTGGTGATCACTTCGGTGAGCTGTGGGGTGACGTTGAACAGGTCTCCGACGACGCCGTAGTCGGCGATCTCGAAGATCGGCGCCTCCGGGTCCTTGTTCACCGCGACGATCGTCTTGGACGTCTGCATGCCCGCCCGGTGCTGGATCGCGCCGGAGATGCCCAGCGCAACGTAGAGCTGCGGCGAGACCGTCTTACCGGTCTGACCGACCTGGAACTGGTGCGGGTAGTAACCCGAGTCCACCGCGGCACGCGAAGCACCGACAGCGGCACCGAGGGTGTCGGCCAGCTTCTCCACGACCTCGAACGACTCGGCCGAACCGACACCACGACCACCGGAGACCACGATGCTGGCCTCGGTGAGCTCCGGGCGGTCGCCGGCCTCGGCCGGCTGCCGACCGGTGATCTTGGCACCGGACGCGGCCGGAACCTCGACCTGCTCGACCGCGGCGGCACCAGTGGCCTGCTCGGCCTCGATGGAACCGGGCAGAACGGTGACCACCGGGGTGCCCTTGGTGACCTTCGCCTTGGCATCAAAGGTGCCACCGAACAGCGAGTGCGACGCCACGCCCTCACC
>NZ_JBFAPZ010000024.1:0-55232 GCF_040676935.1 Saccharopolyspora sp. NPDC049426
GCCAGCGCCACGACGGCGGTGCCGTGCTGGTCGTCGTGCATGACCGGGCAGTCCAGCGCTTCGGTGACCCGGCGCTCCAGCTCGAAGCAGCGCGGGGCGGAGATGTCCTCCAGATTCACCGCGCCGAACGAGGGGCGCAGCCGTCAACCACCGATCGATCCGACGCGGGTCCGCAAACCCGCGGAGAACGCCGGAGGCGCTGGAACAGCAACACCGTTATTTGAGCGTTGTTCTTCTCGGGTGTCCATCCGTCATCACGCGCCCCCTACAGGCGCCATAACCTGGCCGCAGCAGTCCCGCTGCAGCGCTTTAACTGGCCAGGAGAGCACTGGGGGTACGAGGGTGGTGGCAGGAATCGACCTGCATGCCCTCGTCACCAGGCCGTGTAGCCTCCGTCGGCGACCAGCACGTGCCCGGTCACGGCGCTCGAAGACGGTGCCGCCAGGAAGGCGACCACCTCGGCGATCTCGGCGGGCTCCATGAGCCTGCCCTGCGGTACTTGGGCCTTCCACTGCTCGAGGGTCTCCGGGCTTTCGGCGCCGACGGATTTGAGGATGTCGGTGTTCGCGTAACCCGGAGCCACCGCGTTCACCCGGATTTCCTCGGAGGCCCATTCGGCGGCCAGGGTTCTGGTCAGGCCGATGATCGCGGCCTTGGTCGCGTCGTAGCCGACGTGCACCTCGGGCCGGGTGGCTTTGAACCCGGCGATGGACGAGACGTTGACGATCGCTCCACTACGACCGCGCATGGTCTTGCCGAACTCGCGGCACATCAGGAACGTGCCGGTGAGGTTGATGTCCAGCGTGCGCTGCCACGCTTCGTCGGTCATGTCGAAGGTCGCGGCGTTGGTCGCGATCCCGGCGTTGTTAATCAGGATGTCCACGGGTTCGGACGTCTCGGCCAGTCTGCTGACCGCCTGGGAGTCGGTGACGTCGAGCTGCTCCACGGTGACCTTCGCTCCGGTCGCCGCAGCGAGTTTCGATGCGCGTTCCCGAGCCGCGTCCGCCTGGACGTCGGCGATGATCACGCTCGCGCCCTGCACGGCGAGCTTGTGCGCAACGGCGGCGCCGATTCCTTGGGCTGCTCCGGTCACGACGGCGGTCTTGCCGTTGAGCGGGTTCATGCTGCTCGTCTCCTGATGCTCGTGCGCCGTCATAGGTCCCACCAGCCGCGATCGTCGGCGTAGCCGCGTTTGATGATTTCCACGATGGCGTCGTGGGTGAGTTCGCGCGGGTTGTTCGCCGTCAACCGGGTAGCCTTCATCGCCTGTTCGGCGACGACCTCGAAGTGCTCGGGCCGCAGGCCGAGGTCGCGGAGGTTCAGCGGCACGTCCAGCGCTGCGAGGATGTCCTCGACGCGGAGGATCGCAGCTTTGGCACGTGCGGACTGGTCTCCGCCCGCGCCGACGCCGACGCTATCGGCGATCTCGGCGAACTCCGGTTCGCGTGTGGGCAGGTTGTAGCGCATCACGTACGGCAGCAGCGCACCCACGCCGAAGCCGTGCGCGGTGTGGGTGAGAGCGCCGATCGGTGATTGGATGGCGTGCGCTCCGGCGGTTCCCGCGGTGTTGATGGCCATGCCTGCGCTCATCGCGGCCAGCATCGTGTCCGAGCGGGCGTCGAGGTCGGTCAAGTCCGTCGCCAGCTGTTCCAGCGACGTGTTGAGCAGGCTGAGCCCGTGGCGGGCGTAGATGTCGGTGAGCAGGTTCTTGCCGACGTAGAGGTGCTGCTCGATGTGGTCGGTGCCGGGGTTCTTGGCGCGGGCGGTGAACGATTCGATGAGGTGCGACAGCGCGTCCGCACCGGTGGCGGCGGTGAGTCCGCGGGGACAGCTGATCGTGAGTTCCGGGTCGACCACGGCGGCATGCGCTTCGAGATAGGGGCTGGCGATACCGACCTTCATGCCCAGGTCGGCGTCGTAGACCACCGAGATGCAGGTGATCTCCGCGCCGGTTCCGCCGGTGGTCGGCACCGCGATCATCGGCAGGCCGGGGCCGGCGACCCGGTTCTCGCCGTAGAGATCTCGCACGTCTCCGCCGCGGGCGAGCAGGATCGCGGCCACCTTGGCGAAGTCCAGGCAGCTGCCTCCGCCGACCCCGATGACCACGTCGAGGGCGCTGCCGGAGAAGCTGTCGACGACGCCGTGCAGGTTGTCCCTGGGCAGTTCGGCTTCCACGCCGTCGAAGACCTCGACGGCGACACCGCTGTCGCGCAACATCGCGACGATCTCGGTGAACGGCTCGCTGCTCGCCATGCGCTCGTCGGTGCAGATCAGCGCCCGGGTTCCGATGCCGCGCACCAGGTGCGGCAGCTGTGCCCGCTGTCCCGGACCGAAGGTGAGGTGCTTGGGTTGGCGCAGCAGTCCGAGCCCGATGTCGTTGGTGGTACGTGTGCTCATCGGTTCATCACCCGCTTCTCGTCGACGGTGATCGCCAGGTATTTGGGTTCGAGGAATTCGTAGATGCCCTCGTGGCCGCCTTCGCGTCCGAGTCCGGATTCCTTGATCCCGCCGAACGCGGCGGCGGGGTCGGCCATGATGCCGCGGTTGATGCCGACCATGCCGAAGTCCAGGTGTTCGGAGATCGCGAAGGCGGCGTTGAGGTCCCGGGTGAACAGGTACGAGGCGAGCCCGTAGCGGGTGTCGTTGGCGAAGGCCACGGCTTCCTCCGCGCTGTCCACCGTGTACAGCGCGGCGACCGGTGCGAACAGCTCCTCGTTGCAGAAGTCCTCGCCGCGCCCGGCGACTCGCAGCACGGTGGGTTCGTAAAAGAACCCCTTCGCGTCCACCTCGCTGCCGCCGGTAAGGACTTCGGCACCCGCCTCGACGAACCGTGCCACCAGTGATCCCACCCGGTCGAGCTGGGCTTGGGTGATGATCGGGCCGACGTCGACTCCGTCGAAGCCGTCTCCGACGCGCAGGCCTCTGGCCCGTTCGACGAACCGCGCGGTGAACTCCTCTGCGATGTCGCTGTGCAGGATGATGCGGTTCGCCGCGACGCACGCCTGCCCGGCGTTGCGGAACTTGCAGGCCACCGCCTGCTCCACGGCGTGTTCGACGTCGGCGTCGTCGAGCACGATGAATGGGCCGTCACCGCCCAGTTCCATCGAGGCGTTGACGATGTTGCGTGCGGCTGCGCTCAGCAGGGTGCTTCCGACGCCGGTGGAACCGGTGAAGCTGATCTTGCGCAGGCGCGGGTCCGGCATCACGGCCTCGGAGACCGCGGCCGAGCCAGTGGTGTGCACGAGATTGACCACCCCGGCCGGAAATCCCGCGTCGTGCAAGACTTGGGTGAACAACGCTGCGGTCAGCGGTGTTTCCTTCGCCGATTTCATCAGCACGGTGCAGCCCGCGGCCAGGGCGGCACCGGCCTTGCGCGCGGCCATCAGCAGCGGGAAGTTCCACGGTGTCACCAGGAAGCTCGGCCCTACCGGCTGGTGGGTCGTCACCACCCGGTAACCACCGGTGGTGGCCTCGGAATACGTGCCGTGCAGGTGCGCGATCTGCTCCGCGTACCAGCGGAAGAATCCGGCCGACAGGGCGAACTCGCCTTCGGCCTCGGCCCGGGGCTTCCCGGACTCCAGCACCATCACGTCGACGAAGGCATCTGCGCGTTCGAGCAT
This sequence comes from Saccharopolyspora sp. NPDC049426, assembly GCF_040676935.1. Classification (NCBI taxonomy): domain Bacteria; kingdom Bacillati; phylum Actinomycetota; class Actinomycetes; order Pseudonocardiales; family Pseudonocardiaceae; genus Saccharopolyspora; species Saccharopolyspora sp. NPDC049426. The sequence continues at coordinate 3,621 of NZ_JBFAPZ010000024.1, forward strand.
CAGGGAATGCGCGTGGTGGAACAGCTCGGCGCGTTGCCGTGGCGGTACCGACCGCCAGGTGTCCTGGCTCGACGTCGCGGCGTCGAGCCCGCGCAGCGCCTCGGCAGGCCCGCATTCGGCCACCTCGGCGAGCGGACTGGCGTCGCTGGGGTTGATCACGGTGAACGTGGTGCCGGTGGTGATCCACTGGCCGTTGAGGTAGGCGCCGAGCGGAACCCGGTGTCCGCGCAGCATCGCGTGGTCGTGTTCGATCACGGGAGGTCCTTCTTTCACTAGCGTGCCGTGTATCCGCCGTCGACCGGGAGGTTGACACCGGTGACCCAGGAGGACTCGTCGGAGGCGAGGTAGAGCACGGCGTAGGCGACGTCGTCGGGGCGGCCCAGTCGCCGCAGGGATTGGTTGGACGTCATCATTCGTTCGTACGCGGGCAGGCCACCCTCGTAGTTCTCCGCGACGCCGCGCACCAGCGGAGTGAGCACGGTGCTGGGGTTGACCGCGTTGACCCTGATGTTGTGCCGGCCGTAGCTGGCCGCGTCCTGGCGCGTCTGCATGGTCACCGCGCCCTTGGCGACGTGGTAGGGAGTGAACTCGTCGTTGCCGATCAAGCCGTAGATCGACGAGAAGTTCACGATGCTGCCCCCGCCGTTGCGGATCATCCACGGCACCGCGTGCTTGGTGGCGAAGAAGACCCCTTTGACGTCCACCGCAAAGATGGCGTCCCAGTCCTGTTCGGACACCTCGTGCGTGGGCTTGTCGACCCCGATCAGCCCCGCGCAGTTGACCAGCACGTCGAGCTTGCCGTGCTCGGCGCCGACCGCCTCGATCACCCGGCTCACGTCGGCCTCGTCGGAGACGTCCATCCGCCAGAACCCCGCACGGCCACCGGCGACGCGGATACCCTCGGCAACCGCCGTGCCGTCGCCCTCGACGAGGTCGGTGACCGCCACGATCGCTCCTTCACGTGCGAACAGCTCCGCGGTCGCCTGTCCCATGCCGGAGGCCGCACCGGTCACCACCGCGACCTTGCCGTCCAAGCGCCCCATCAGCGCTCACCACCCCGGAACTCGAGGTATCCGCCCGCCGCGACCTCATCGCAGCGCTTGAAGTAAGCGTCCGCGCCACCCATGTAGACGTTGAACTCGACCGGCTTGCCGGGGATGTTCGCCCCGATGAACCAGGCGTTGGCGTCCACGCCCTGGGCCATGATCGTGGACGAACCCGCGCGCGAGACCTCCTCGGCCCAATCCTCCTCGGCGTCCTTGGTGGACTCCAGCTGCTCGACCCCGTTGTCCGCGGCGAACTTCAGCGCATCGGTGATCCACTCAACTCCCGCTTCGATCGCCACCGGCAGGTTCGCGTACGGGGTCTGCGGCCCGAGGATCATGAAGAAGTTCGGGAACCCGTGGACCCCGAGACCCAGGTTCGTCTTCAGACCGTCGGCCCACTTCTCCCGCAGCACCAGGCCGTCCCGGCCCACGATGTCGACGGCGGTGAGCGTGCCGGTCATCGCGTCGAAACCGGTGGCGAAGATCAGCACGTCCAGCTCGTGGAGCCGACCGTTGACCCGCACGCCCTCGGCGGTGATCTCCTCGATGCCGTTCTCGCGGATGTCGACCAGGTGCACGTTGTCGCGGTTGTAGGCCTCGTAGTAGCCATGGCCGCCCGGCGGGCGCTTTCCGTTGAAGGGGTAGTCCTTCGGGCACAGCAGTTCCGCGGTCTCCGGGTCCTGCACGGTCTCCCGGATCTTCTTGCGGATGAACTCCGAGGCGTAGTGGTTCGACTCCTCGTCGAGCGCGAGGTCGTTGAAGGTCTCCAACATGAAGTGGAAGCCCCCCTCGCGCCACTTCTCCTCGAAGATCCGCTCCCGCTCTTGGGCGCTGACCTCCTTGGCGCCGTGGGCCGGGTTCTCGAACGGCACCGCGAAGACGTGCTCGCGCGCCCGTTCGAAGTTCTCCGGGTAGCTCTCCCGGACTTGGGCCATCCACTCGTCGTCGACCTCGTAGTTCGAGCTGGCGACGACGTAGTTGGGGGTGCGCTGGAACACCAGCAGCTCACCGGCCACCTCGGCGACCACCGGCACGATCTGCACGCCGGACGCTCCCAGGCCGATCACGCCCACGCGCTTGCCCGACAGGTAGACCTCGCGGTCCTGCGGCCAGCGCGCGGTGTGGTAGCTCTCGCCGGCGAACGAGGCGGCCCCGGGGATGTCCGGCAGGTTCGGCTCGGCGAGCACACCCATGCCACTGATCAAGTAGGTGGCGGTGAGCGTCTGCCCCGCATCGGTCGTGACCGCCCAGACGTTGCGCGCCTCGTCGTGCTCGGCGCGCTCCACCCGGGTGCGCAACCGGATGTCCTTGCGCAGGTCGAGTCGATCGGCGAGGAATTCCAGGTAGGCCTTCACCTCGGGTTGGGCCGGGTAGCGCTCCGACCACACCCACTCGTCCCGGACCTCCTGGGAGAAGGAGAACGAGTAGTAGTAGAACTCGCTGTCCGTGCGCGCGCCCGGGTAGGTGTTCCAGTGCCAGGTCCCGCCCACGCCGTCGGCGGAATCGAGCACGACGGCCCGCAACCCGATCTTGTGGCAGTGGTGCAGCATCGCCAGGCCGGAAAAGCCGGCCCCGATCACGATCGCGTCGTAGTCGGCAATGTCGTTCATCGTTGGTCCTTCCTGTCGAGGTCAGCGGCTTACGCGGTACCAAGCCGCGATCCTGCGGATCTCCTCGTCGGCCCTCGGGTCGCGTCCGGCCATGAACGGGTAGACGTGCTGCATCCCCTCGCCCACCGTGAAAGTCACGTCCACGCCGTGCTTCTCCGCCAGTTCGTGCAGCTGCACGGCGTCGTCGAACAGCGACTCCACCGATCCCGCGTCGATGTAGAGGCGCGGAAACCCGGTGAAGTCGGCCTGCAGCGGATTGGCCAACGGGTGCGTCGGCGACCTGACACCGCCCAGGTAGCGGTCGATGTTGGCCTGCAGCCCCGCGCGCGTGATGAGGAAGTCGGTGGCGTCGTTGGAGTCCAGCGTGCGACCGGTGTTCTCCATGTTCAGCCAGGGCGACATGGTGATCACCTGCGAGGGCAGGTCCCGGCCCTGCTCCCGCAGATCGAGGACCATCGCGATCGCGAGGTTCCCGCCCGCGCTGTCGCCCACCGGCGTGACGTCCTCGATGCGGTGCCCCGTCTCGAGCAACCCGTCGACGACGGCCACGCCGTCCTGCAACCCCGCGGGGAACGGGTGCTCGGGCGCGAGCCGGAACTCGGGCACGAACGCGCTCGTCCCGCACGCCTTGGCGAGGTGACCGGCCAACTTTCGGTGGCTCGACGGCGACCCCAGAGCGAACCCACCCCCGTGCATGAACACCATCACCTGCTCGGCGTCACACCCTTCCGGGACGACCTCCAGGCCCGGCACCCCGTTGAGCGCGGTCTCCCGGTAGGTCACGCGCTCGGGTTCTGCGGTGGCGTTGTGCCAATCGTCGAAGACCATCCGCAGCAGCTCGATGGACATCTCCGGATCGCGGGTCATCTCCACGGCCCACTTGGCGTAGAGCTCCCCGAGCACATCGGTCGGCCGAATCGACGTCATCGTCCCCTCCTCCGCAGTTCCGCTTTCCACGAAGCACTCTCACGCGAATCGGGAGGGATGTGTGCGAGCCGTCGCAGAATGAAACACCTCAGTCTCAAGGTGATTCACCGGCCACCTCGATCGCCGCCGGACGCTGACACCACGAACCGGAAGGAGCGTTCGAGATGAACCGTTTGACGGGCAAGGTCGCACTGGTGACCGGAGCGGGCCGCGGCATCGGACGGGCGATCGCGGAGGAGTTCGCGCGTGAAGGAGCAGTCGTCGTGGCAACCGGCAGGAGCACGACGACCGATCCCTACCGCGGTGAGATCACCTACCGCCGCCAGGATGTCGCCGAAGAGGACCAGTGGCGCTCGCTGGTCGCCGAGATCCGCCGGCTTCACGGGCGAATCGATGTGCTGGTCAACAACGCGGGCATCATCACCTACGAGTCCGCGCACGAGTTGTCCACTGACAGCTGGGAACACGTCGTCGCGGTGAACCAGACCGGCGTGTGGCTGGGCATGCGGGAGGTGATCCCGATGATGCGCTCCGTCGGAGGCGGATCGATCATCAACGTCTCGTCGATCTGGGGAAGCGCGGCGGTCGCCGGTGCGCACGCTTACCACGCCACCAAAGGTGCGGTGCGGAACATGTCCAAGAGCGCTGCGATCAGCTACGCGCGCGAGGGGATCCGGGTCAACTCGCTGCACCCGGGTCTCGTCTCGACGCCGCTCACCGACGCTCAGGATCCGGCGATCAACGAGGCGGTGGTCGACCGCACGCCCATGGGCAGGCCCGGACGGCCCGAGGAGATCGCCCACGCGGCCGTCTTCCTGGCCGCCGACGAGTCCAGCTTCGTCACCGGCTCCGAACTCGTCGTCGACGGCGGCTACCTGGCCCAGTGAGGGCGGCTAGCTGATCAGCCGGTAGGCCTTCATCTTGCGGTACACGGTGGCGCGGGAGAGCCCGAGAATCTGCGCGGCTTTGGCGCGGTTGCCCTCGGCCTCCCGCAACGCCCTGCGGATCGCCTCCAGCTCCACGCGCTCGATCATCGTCAACGACGGGGTGTTGCGCACGGCTGCGGGCAGATCACCCGGAACCACCGCGCCGGACTTCCCCGCGTCCATGATCTGCCCGACGATCGTGCGCAACTCCTTCACGTTGCCTGGCCACTGGTAGCCCGCCAAAAGCTCCAAGGCCTCCCGATCCGGCGCCACCGCCGAAGACGGCGCGAAGTGCCGCCACAGCGCAGGCAGGTCGGATGCGCGGTCCCGCAGCGGAGGCACCCACACCACCGGAACGTCGTACTTCAACCCGAACGCATCCGCGTCCTCCCGCGCATCGGCCGTCAGCGTCACCAAGACCGAACGCCGGTGCGGGGACTCCCTCAGAACGGTCCGCATGCCGTCGAGGATCCGCGGTTCCAGGGTCTGCACTCCGCGGATGAGCACGTCTCCCGCGTTCTCCAGGCGCGCGGCGAGGTCCTGGAGCCACCGGCGACCGCCCATGACGTGACGCTGCGCGGCGTCCACGACCTCCCGCCGGAGCGGAGTACCGGCCTCCGACGGATGCCCCAGCGCCAATGAGAGCTTCCCCGACCCCGACTCCCCCGCGATGATCAGCGGTTCGCTCGACGACCGGTGCCGCTCGACAGCACGATGAGCAGCCAGCCAATCGGGCGCCCGGCCGACCAGCTGACGCAGCACGCCATCGCTGCGCTTCGTCGAGCGCGTCAACGGCTGACCTGCCTGCTGCTCCTGCACGACCGCGACGCGGTTGCCCGAGTCCACCGCGGTGACGTGCACGTGCGCGAGCCCGGATGACAACTCCACCGAGTACTTCCCGGTACCGATGCCTTCCGCGCACAACCGGTGCAGCTGACGCAGGTCGTCCCCGGCCAGACGTCCGGCCTGCGGGTTCTGGATCAGCAGGCCGGCAGGTCCGAACGCCACCACCGGCTCGGGCCGAGCCCGGGTGATCTCCAGGAACGTGTTGAACGCCCGCCGGGCGGCCGGTTCCTGCATCTCCATGACGTGCTGCTCGAGCTGCTGGGTCACAGTGCTCAGCAGCGGTCGCAGCAGGTCCGCCCTGGGCGTGACGTCGCAGGACAACGTGACCACTGCCAGCAGGTTCCCGGTCATCGGATGCCGGACCGGAGCCCCGGTGCAGATCGCGTTCCGGTAGATGTCGGCGAAGTGCTCGACGCCCTGGATCTGCACCCCGCGCCCGGAGGCCACCACGGTACCCACGCCGTTGGTGCCGACGGTGTCCTCCGCCAGCACCGCGCCGCGCACCGTGCCGATCCGGTCCAGGTGCGCAGAGGCGGCGCGGTCCCCGCACCACCGGTGCAGGATCCGGCCCCGCGAGTCGGCCAGCAGGACGCCCAAGCCGGTGCCGGACACCCCTTCGGCGAACCTCGTCAGAGGATCGCGGAAGAGGTCCAGCAGGTGCGCGTCCAGCACTTCCTCGCTGACGCGCGGCACGTCGGCGACGTTCTCCGGCCCGCCCAACGCGCTGCGAGAACGTCGCCACGACTCCACCAGCTGCGTGCTCTGCCCGGCCACCGGCACCGCCTGCGCCGAGAGCACCAGCTCCTTCGCCTTCTCGATGCGGTCGAACTCAGCGTTGTCCGGCACGGCAGCTCCTCGTCACGTCGAACGCGCCGCCGTGCTCCGTCCGGCCCCCGGCGACTGCGCTGTCGTTGACCGCAAGATACGCGCCCCAACCCGACCAGCACAGATGTGGCGAACCCGACTGTCTCAAAGTGAGACGCCCCGGCGCACGTAGCAAGGCAGTTGATTTCACTCGTCATTGAATCAATAGGGACAATAGGCGGCGTTGCGACTCACTACCTCACGGTGAAGCCGAGATCGATGGGCAGCGTCACTCCGGTGAGCCGTCGAGCCAGCTCAGATCTGGTGGCGGCACGTCGTACGCGGGAGGCTCCAAGTAATCTCCCACCAGCGGATCGATACGTGCTCTAGTCAGGCGCATAAAGGAAATACGCCATCCAGAAGCAGTTCGCACGTACTCCTCATCATAGTAGCCGTAGCCACGAATCCCGTACATCCCATCGATCTCGACACCCTTGTACACGAAGCTGTCCTGGGGCCATGTCAAGTAGTCGTACATGGACCACCTGGCCCGAATGACGCCGTCGTCTCGCTTCTGCACGTCTGGCATGAACCCCTGATGGACGGTACGCATAGGAGCAAGCCACTTCGCAACCCCAGCCACGAAGGCATCCGGCCCTGAACTGGCAAAGGGAAAGCCTTCGAAGACCGCGTAGTCGGAGAACAGCGCTCGGAGCCGTGTCCACTGCTTTGTGTCAAGATGGAAGAAGTATCGGGCCTTGAGTTTGCACACGATCTGGTATTCATCAAAGCCCACTAGCTCATTTTCGATCTGGTTCGGCGTGGCGCGCATCGCTACTTCCTCTCTTGGGTGAAGAACTTCAATGCAAAACATCCATAGGGGCCCGCTACTCGCCCGCTCCGAAAGCGTCATTCATACGTCAGTCCACTCGACGACCGAGCTGACGCAGCGGCACCCGGTGCGTTTCCGGAGAGAAATACACTGTGATTGCGGCGATGGTGACTGCAATCGCGAGGAGTGTTGCCACAGGAACCCAGTTCGGGCCCTCGACCAGCCCAGCGGCCATGGTCGGAGCGAACCCACCTACGATCATGCCGACCTGGAACCCGACCGAGGTGCCCGTCATCCGGACCCGGGCGTTGAACTGCTCACCGATGAACGTCTGAAAGACACCGGTCGTCGCTGCGAGCATGCCACCTGTAAGTAGAACCCCGCACACGAAGACAGCCGGAAGGTTCCGATCAGTAACCGCAGCAAAATAGGCGAACCCCATGGCCGCTGACCCCAGTAGGCCGGTGATCATGACGGGGCGCCGGCCGATCCGGTCGGACAGCCATCCAAAGAGGGGATGCGTGACGAGTGCCGACGCGTTAGAAACGATAGCGACCCAGAGCATCGTCGAATATGGGATCTCGATGCCAAACTGCGGCTGAGTGGCATAGGCGAGACCAAAGCTGAACACGAGCGTGAGCACTACACCCTGCAGGAGGACAAGAGCCGTCCGCATGACCTGCCAGGGATGCGATTTGAAGACGAGCAGCAGGGGCGCCTGGCCTGGATTCGCGCTACGCGCCTGTTCCTGGAACACCTCAGGTTCGGCCAGCTTCCGACGGATGAGGAAGGCGACCAGGGCAACGAGAATGCTGGCCAGGAACGGCACGCGCCATCCCCAGGACAACATCGACTCACGCGGCAAAGCTGTGACCGGGAGAAATGCAAGACTTGCGAGGACGAACCCAGCGTAGTTGCCGTTCTGGGTCCATGCCGTGTAGGTCGCGCGCTTTCCCGGAGGAGCGGCCTCCAACGAGATGGTGCTTGCTCCCGTCGTCTCAGCACCTGCCGAGAATCCTTGCACGAGACGCATGCATATCAAGAGAACGGGCGCTAGGACCCCGATTTGGGAGTATGTGGGCAAGACCCCGACCAACGTCGTCGCAATCCCCATCAACATCAACGTGATGACGAGCACCCGCCGTCGGCTCCAGCGATCTCCAACGTGGCCGAATACCAGGGCGCCGATCGGTCTGGCGACGTACCCCACGCCCAGGGTGGCGAGTGACGCGAGAATGCTTTTGGTTCCGCCCATGTCCGGGTGGAAGAAGATCGAAGGGAAGACCAACGCCGCGGCCGAGGTGTAGATGTAGAAGTCGTAATATTCGAGGGCTCCGCCGAAGAAGCTCGACATCGCCGCCCTCCTGGCCTGTTCAGCCTTCTCGGGCGTAAGTGCGTCCTCACTGCTTGAACGCGATGTGACCGATGCGAACGACTTTCCCATGGATCGCTCCTTTGCGATGCGCATAGACGTTGCAGGCGTTGATAAAGACGACTTGCCACTTGCATGTCTCGTTATCCCACTGGGGCCGAGACATCAGGAACGACAATATGCCCGGGCGTCCGGTCCTCATGGAACGGCGCATCAGGTTGGACGCGAATCCGGTGCGCTTTCTTCGAGACTGCGCGGGACTCCTCTCTTCCGACCACGAAGCCGGTTCGCCAAGATCCAATGGCGATGCCGCGATCAACTGAGTTACGAGCGTCGTCTGTTTTTGCAATAGGCGCCGCGTCGATCCTGAGTCAACCCTGCTGGTACCGATCGGCGGTGCCATCGCTCAAAATACGCTTTTACAGGGGGAAGTTCGTTTCTCTGCACATCTGGATCAGCGTCGAGGTTCAGACAAGTTTCCCACGTGCGGTGGGTGCATGAGATAGCCGCGGCTGCAACGGTCACGTCTTCAATCGGCCCGTCCACCGAACAAGTTTCGATGGCCAGCACCCGGGCGTTGACACAGCCGGCTGTCGTACAAGTCGAGCGGTGGTGCGTCAAAAACGTGACGTCCCACCGCGCTTTCAGCTCCGATGACGACGGCAGGCTACTTTTGGCACGGCCCCGGCACGCCTGACAGCAGGTTTCCCTTCCAGTACGGCACGTTGGGGTTGGGATTGTCGGATGACCGCCAGCAGTCGCCCTTGAGCAGGGGCAGGTTCAGCGAGGTCCTGGTGGGCGGACCGAAGTGCAGCGACACGACGCTTCCTTGAAGGGACCCTGCTTGCGGCGACGTGGGGAAGCACGGGTCGACACCGAGATTCGGCGAGCAACGGGGGGTAGGCGTCTGCGTGGTGACCGTGAGCCGCAGTTTGCTTCCCTCCGGTATGTGGACGAACCGGGGCGAGAGGGCGAAGTCGTATTTCTTGACCGAGCCCTCGGGCACGGGTTCATCCGAGATGAACTTCCCATAGGGACGAACTGGCACGCCGCTCACATCAAACCAGGAGCGTTGGGGATCGTTCGCAGCGAGGCTCCCGAGCACGGTGCCGGAGGAGATCGGTGTCGTGGATCCGTCCACTCCTACCAACTGCAGAGTCGCGATCAGCTCGAGGTTCCTCGTCGAGGACGACGCGTAGACGCTCGCGCTGATCGGCCCGGCGAGGGTACCCCCGTTCTCCAAAGCGGGACTCTCGTACTGCAGAGTGCTTGTCGCGTCAGGCTGTGCCCATGCAGCACTGTCCCTTCCGGACTCTGCAGGCACAACCGGCGACAAGGTCTTGTTCGGGCCTAGGTAATAACGCGTGTAGGCTGGTACGACGGGATAGGCTGCGGTGTTCAGCCACCGGTTCGAGATCATCTCGTGCGCGTGCAGAGGCGTGGACGTGTCCTCGATCCCGGTTTTCTTCCCTTTGAGCCAGGTGTCGAACCACTCCATGGTGATTCGCTGGTCGATGTTCTCGCAGTGTCCTCCTTGTCCCATGACGATCTGGTAGCGACCTGTGGCGTTCTGATCTTGTCGCATCGGCCCGAACGTCGGTAACTTCCTGCTCGCGTTTTGGAGGTAGGAATACAGTTCCAGCGAGCTCTGCGCGTAGATGTCCCCATTGGTACTCCAGAGCAGCGCTGGCACACCGGCATCCACGATCTTCTCAGCGAGATTGCCAGGAGTCCGGTCCTGCCAGAACTGCCCCTCATACGCTCTCGGCCCTCCAGCGTTGATCTCATTCACCAGAGCGGCTCCGGTCGGGGCGGTGTTCCCTCCCATGGAGTCGCCGATCACGCGCTGGAAATTCAGCGTCTGGGTGGGAATGCCTCCGGCAAAGTAGGTTTCACGATAGAATTCTGCGCCCATGCAGTACGGAGCTAAGGCCTTGATAGGAGAGCTTCGGCCCGCCTCGGCGACGGTAGCGGCTTGGTTGATGCCCGCGTAAGAGCCTCCGGTCAGTCCAATCTGGCCGTTGCTTCCCTGCAGCTGGGTCGACGCCCATTTCACCAGCTCGACACCGTCTTGAGCATCCCGTTTGCTGAAGAACCCGAAGTTCCCTCCGGATGTCGTCGTTCCGCGAACGTAGGCGGTGACGAAGATATAGCCGTGCTGTACGAAGTAGTCGCCCGCAGTGGGCTTGGTGCTGAGATAGGGCGTCTGCGTAAGCAGGACGGGGAAGTTGCCGGGCGCACGGCGCCCTGTGACCGGGTCTGTGGGGTAAGCCACGTCGGCCTTCAGGATTGCACCGTCGCTCATCTTCACTGGCAGCTGGCTTTCCACTTTGCTGCCATAAGTCGGCTCTCCAGGATTCCAAGTTCCGCCAGGCCACGGAGACGACGCGGGTACTTGACCCCCGTCCTCAGCGGTAGCGACACTGCACGAGGCGAGAGTGAGAAGCACTCCCAGCATCGCGATAACATGTCTGGCTTTTGACAGCCCGGCATGTCTGAACCTGCTTTTCATCTTGTTCCTTCCCTGTGACGGCATTGTCAGAAGCAAGGGTTCGATGGGACGAAACGGAAGCCGCCCTGAATGGCGCACGACCGCGATGGAACCAAGCGACGCCGCGGGCAGCGCACGTACTCACCCGCGGCGATCAGGTAAAGGAAAGCCGACGGGCGCCGGTGTAACCAGCCGCACGGAAACTACTTCCGTGCGTCACCGGCGGGTTCGACGGTGGTCTCGGTGGCGATGAACCAGTCGATGGTGTCGAGGAAGTGCTTCTCGTGCTCGTGCAGCGGTTCGACCTGCGGGGAGGCGAACGCGGTGCGCACGTCGTCGACGGTGTCGAAGTACAGCTCGGCCATTCCGTCGTAGGGCCAGGACTTGCGGTGCTCGATGGCCGGGTTCTGCCGGTAAGCGCGCAGACCGGGTAGCTGCCAGACCAGCGGCGGGTGTTCCTCCTGCCAGTACCTGAGGAAGTCCTCTCGCGACAATCCCGGCAAGGCTTTCAGCATGGCGACGATCTTGACGGTCACTCGCTGGGTCCTTTCCGCTACCAGCCGACGAGCTGGCGCAGGTTGCTCTTGACGATCTTTCCGCTGGGGTTGACGGGCATGGAGCCCGGTTCGAGGAACACGAAGCGCTTCGGGACCTTGTAGCCGGCGAGGGAGCGGCGCAGGTGCTCGCGGAGTTCGCTCTCGGTGACGCTCTGCCCGGGCCGCAGCGCCACCACCGCCCGGACTTCCTCGTCCCATTCGGTGCTGGACACGCCCAGCACTCCGCACTCCATGACGGCGGGGTGGGTGTAGAGGACCTGCTCGATCTCCGAGGCGTAGACGTTCTCGCCGCCCGACTTGATCAGGTCCTTCGCCCGGTCGCGGAAGAAGAAGTAGCCTTCCTCGTCCTGGGTCACCAAGTCCCCGGTGTGCAGCCATCCCTCGCGCAGCGCAGCGGCCGTGGCCTCGGGGTTGTTGTGGTAGCCGAGCATGACCGCGGGGCCGCGCACGGCGATCTCCCCGAGCTCGCCGGGTCCGAGCGGCTCGCCCGTTACCGGGTCGACCACGCGGGCCTCGACCATCGAGTACTCCTGGCCGATGGAGCCGTCGAGTTCGGGTCGCATGATGTCGCGGTCGAGTAACCGGGTCACCATCGGACCGGCTTCGGTGAGCCCGTACCGGAAGTACATGCGCACCTGCGGAGTCAATTCGCGCACGGCACGCTTGTCCGGCATCCGCAGCAGCCCGCCCCCGCTGTGGAGTTGCCGGAGATGCTTCTGGAAGCCAGAGGTTTCGAAGATGCCCGCCTGCAGCAGGCGACGCACCATGTTCGGGATCATGAACGAGGTGGTGATCCGCTCGCGCTCGACGAGTTCGCCGATCTGCTGCTCGTCGAAGCGGTGCAGCATCACGTTGGTGCCACCGCTCATGTAGTGCGGGGCGAACACGCACAGCAGCGCGGCCGAGTGGAACATGGGCGTCACGTTGAGCGCGACGTTCTCCGCTGCGCTGGCGATTCCCACATCGAGCCGCTCGTTGATCGAGTTCACGATGCCCGACCGGTGAGCCAGCACCACGCCCTTCGAGAACCCGGTGGTACCTCCGGTGAACAGCACGCACATCGGGTCTTCAGGACCGACTCCCGGGTCGACGGCCGGCCCCGGCGTGGCCGCGAGAGCTTCGAACTCACCACCCTGCCGGATCACCTTCAGCGAGGGATCGAGATCTCCGGTCGCCTGAGCCGCATCGAGGGCCTCCTCGAACTGCGACTCGACCAGCACGACGCGGGCGTCGGTGGAGGCGATGCCATGCGCCAGCTCGGTGGTGGCCCAGCGCCAGTTGTACATCACCGCCACGGCTCCAGCGGCGATCACACCGAGGAACGCCTCGACGCAGAAGATCGAGTTCCCGGCCAGGATCCCGACGTGATCACCGCGGCCGACCCCGGACGCCCGCAGGTTGCGGGCGATGCCCTCGGCCCGGGCGCTGAGCTCGCGGTGGGTCAGCCGGCCGGTGTCGTCGACCAACGCGTCGCGGTCAGGGTATCTGCGGGCGTTGAGCCGCACACAGTCGGCAAGGGTCCACATCGTTGTTTCCTCCGCACACTCCGAACGTGTGTGGAGAGTTTAGGAAACGAATGCACGTTTGTCCATCTCGACTTCTTGTCTTACCAGCCAGACGCGGTAACATACGGTCGCTCGTTCGTTTTTTGTTGCGTACCCAGGAGTGCTGATGACCGACATCCAGGACAGCCCAGCGACCAGCGCCGAGGACGTGCACGGCGAACTCGGACACCGGCTCGAGCAGGCCCGGCTCGGAGGTTCGGAGAAGAACCGCGCGAAGGTCCTCGACTCCGGCAAGATGCTCGTCCGCCAGCGGTTGGAGCTGCTGTTCGACGACGGGTGGTCGTTCGAGGACGGCCTGCTCGCCCGCTACGACGAAGGCCTGCCCGGCGACGCCGTGGTCACCTGCATCGGCAAGGTCGACGGGCGCGAGGTGGCCGTCATCGCCAACGACTTCACCGTCAAGGCCGGCACCTGGGGCAAGCGGACGTTCGAGAAGATCACCCGCACGCAGGAGATCGCCGACGAGACCGGCATCCCGCTGGTGTACCTGTTCGACTCCGCCGGCGCCCGGATCGACGAGCAGTTCGAGAGCTACGCCGGTCGTCGCGCCTGGGGCAACATCTTCTACAACCAGGTGCAGATCTCCGGGCGCGTCCCGCAGGTGTGCGCCCTGTTCGGCCCCTCCCCCGCCGGATCGGCCTACGTCCCGGCCCTGTGCGACTTCACGATCATGGTCCGCGGCCACGCCACGGCCTACCTCGGCTCACCCCGCCTGGCCGAGATGGTCACCGGGGAGAAGGTGACGCTGGAGGAGATGGGCGGCGCCGAGATGCACTGCCGAACCTCTGGGCTCGGCGACTGCCTCGTGGAGGACGACGCCGAGGCCATCGCGGCGATCCGCGTCTGGCTGTCGTTCCTGCCGTCGAACTGGGAGGAGAAGCCGCCGGTGGTCCCAGCCGCGGAGCCCGCGTCGGCGCGCACCGTCCAAGAGGTCGTGCCGGAACGCGAGTCCGAGGTCTACGACGTGCACGAGCTCATCGACGCTCTCGTCGACGAGGACTCGTTCCTGCCCTACAAGGACCTCTTCGCACCCGAGCTGGTCACCGGCTACGCCCGGATCGAAGGCCACAGCGTCGGCCTGATCGCCAACCAACCGATCCAGCGCGGCGGCGTGCTGTTCCCGGACTCCTCCGACAAGGCCGCCCGGTTCATCTGGACTTGCAACGCCTACAACATCCCGATCATCTTCTTGGTTGACATCGCCGGTTACATGATCGGCTCGGAGGTCGAGAAGCAGGGCATCATCCGCCACGGCGCCAAGATGCTCTTCGCCGTCGCCGAGAGCCGGGTGCCGCGCATCGCCGTGCTCGTGCGCAAGGCCTACGGCGGCGGCTACCTCGCCATGTCCGGCGCGCCGATGCAGCCGGACGCCGTCATCGCACTGCCCACCGCCAAGCCGGCGCTGATGGGCCCGGACGCCGCCGTCAACGGCGTGCACTACAACCGGATCCAGGCCATCGCCGACCCCGAGGAGCGCAAGCGCTTCGTCGCCGAGAAGCAGGCCGAGTACGCCGAGGGAATCGACGTGTTCAAGATCGCCAACGAGAACGCCGTCGAAGCCGTCGTCCCGGCCAACGAACTGCGCGGCGAGCTGCACCGCCGCCTGTCGGTCTACCGGCGCCGCGCCACCCCGCCCGCCGCCCGCCGCCAGGCCGTCACCCCCGTCTGAGCCCCCAAGTCCCCAAGTCCCAGGAGGTACGCACATGGCCCCCCACTCGCTTTTCGAGCCGGTTGATCTCGGAACCTTGAAGCTGCGCAACCGTTTCGTCATGGCCCCGATGACCCGCAGCCGCGCCAACCGGGACGGAATCCTGCCGGAATCCGCACCCACCTACTACGCCCAGCGCGCCACAGCCGGACTGATCGTGTCCGAAGGCGTCTGCATCTCCCCCGTGGCCCTCGGCAACCCGAAGGTTCCCGGCATCTGGACCGCCGACCAGACGGCCTCCTGGGCGAGGGTCGCCGACGCCGTGCACGAGGCCGGCGGCACGATCGTCGCGCAGCTCTGGCACACCGGACGCGCCTCGCACCCGTCGCTGCAGCCCGGTGGTCTGCCGCAGGTGGCACCCTCGGCGATCGAGATCGACGGACTCACCTTCGCGCAGGGCGGACGCACTCCGCACGTGATGCCGCGGGCCTTGGAGACTCTGGAGATCCCCGTCATCGCAGCGCAGTACGGACGCGCCGCGCGCAACGCGATCGCAGCGGGCCTGGACGGCGTCGAGATCCACGCCGCTAACGGCTACCTCATCGACCAGTTCCTCCAGGACAACGCCAACACCCGCACCGACGCCTACGGCGGCAGCGTCGAGAACCGCGCCCGGTTCCTCTCCGAGGTCGTCGCCGAGGTCAGCACGGCCATCGGCCCCGACCGCGTGGGAGTTCGGATCTCCCCGGCCAGCACCTTCCAGGACATGGCCGACTCCGACCCCGCGGCAGTGTTCGGTCACGTCCTCGACGTGCTCGACGACGCCGGGGTGGCGTACCTGCACCTCGTCGAGCCAGGCATCGGCGGCTCCCAGGACGTGACGAACGACCACGACAGGGCGCGGCAGTCCCTCGGTTCGTCCTGGGCTCGTGAGAACTACAGCGGCAAGATCATCGCCGCCGGCGGTTACGAGGCGGACTCGGCCAAGTCGGTGGTCGCCAGGGGTCATGCCGATGCGGTGGCGTTCGGCCGCCCCTACATCTCGAACCCTGACCTCCCGACCCGAATCGCGGCCAACGCTCCCTTGGCCGAGTCCGACCGGGCCACGTACTACGGCGGCGACGACACGGGCTACATCGACTACCCCACACTCGAGGACATCGCGAACGCATAGCGAGGGTCATCGAGCAGAGCACAAGAAGGGGGTGACCGAGAAAACCCGGTCACCCCCTTGTTGTTCGCGATGAGTCAGGCCCCTGTCGCTGCCACCGGCTCTGCACTCGCCGCAGTGCTGACTCCGACTTGCCGCAGAATCATTTCCGTGTAGGTCTGGACGATCGCTTCGAGGGACATCCCGCCGCGCGGCTTGTACCAGGACGCCACGTGGGTTCCCATCGCAACGATCGCGTAGGTCTGCAGCCGCGCATCCACGATCTCGGCGGCCCCGTGGTCTGCGATCGCCTCGATGACACCGCGGATGAGCTTCTCGTACTGGTCGCGCTTGCTGACCACCCGGCGGTGTTCCTTGGCGGGCAGCGCGCGCAGCTCGGAGTTGCCGATGAACACTTCACGGGCGCGCTGGGCGTGGAACCGGATGTGGGTGTCCACGCAGGCGCGCAGGGCCGCGACCGGGTCGTCTTCGTGCTCGCGCAGCACGCCGCGCAGCGCCGCCAGCAGGTCGTCCATGATGCCGATCATGATCGAGCTGAGCAGCTCGTCCTTGCCGCTGATGTGGTTGTACAGGCTGCCGACCCGGATCCCGACCTTGGCCGCGACCTCGCGCAGTGACGTGGCTTCGTAGCCGTGTTCGTAGAAGAGCTCGATCGCGGCCTCGCGGATCGCGTCGGGCGTGCGAACGCCGTTTGTAGGGCGCGGCATGCGGTGCTCCGATACGGGTCGGGGGCCTGCGGCCTCGATGCGGATGCCTGACCAGCTAAGTCTACCCGATAGCAAACAAGCAGCCGTTCGCGTCCCGGAAGGAACACGCTCACGATATCGACATGCCGCCGTCGACCGGGATGACGTGACCGGTGACCCACTCGTCGTCGACCAGCCGGTTGATCCATCGAGCAACCTCTGCCGGTTGGCCGGTACGGCCCAGTGGGATGGTGGACGCGCGGTCTGCCAGGAACGTCTCCTTCACAGTCACGTCCATCCCCGCAGCTTCGAACAGGGTCGTGTTGGTCGGGCCCGGGGCGATGGCGTTCACCCGGACCCCGTGCGGTGCGAGTTCGAGGGCCCAGCAGCGGGTGAGCTGGGCGACCGCCGCTTTCGAGGCCGCGTAGTGGGCGTTGGAGACCGAGGGTTTCAGCGCCACCGTGCTGGAGAGGTTGACCACGGCGCCGCGGGAGGCGATCAGATCCGGCAGCAACGCCTGCGTCACCAGGGTCGTGCCGGTGACGTTGATGTCGAACAGTCGACGTACCGCGGCGGGCTCGACGTCGGCGAGCGCGCCGACGAGGAGCACGCCGGCCGAATTCACGAGGAAGTCGACCCTGCCCCATGCGCTGCGGACCTCCGCCGCAGCGTCGGCGACCTGACCCGGTTCCGTGATGTCCACGGCCGCGGTGAGCGCGTTCTCCCGCTCGGACAGCCACCGCAGGCCTTCGCCGCTGACGTCCCACCCGGTGACCCGGGCTCCTTGTTCCAGGAGCAGCTCGGCGGTGGCCCGTCCCAGGCCGGACCCAGCTCCGGTGACGACCGCGACCAGATCAGACCTCATCACGCACCGCCTCCGGCCGCCGGCGGACCATGAAACTGCTGGAGAAGGTCATCACCGTCTCCCCGCGCTGGTTGACCGTCCGGTAGGCCAGCGTCCAGATCCCGCGATCGGGCTTGCTCGTCGCGCGCGCCGCGGCGATCTCGGCTTCCGGGTGGACCGTGTCGCCGATGAGCACCGGTGCCGACGCGCGGACCTCGTCGAGGCCGAGCCAGGCCTGCACGTTGCCGAAGATGCCGGTTTGCGTGAGGAGTCCGAGGGACAGCGACAGCGACAGCGGGCCGTGGGCGATCCGTCCCGCGAAACCCGCTTCCTGGGCGTGGTTCTCGTCCAGGTGCAGCGAGACCCAGTCCCCGGTCAGGCCCGCCCACTGGACCAGGTGCGAGTCGGTGATCGTCACCCCCGGTCCCCGCAGCGCATCGCCGACGGTCAGGTCCTCCCAG
Source organism: Saccharopolyspora sp. NPDC049426 (assembly GCF_040676935.1). NCBI lineage: Bacteria > Bacillati > Actinomycetota > Actinomycetes > Pseudonocardiales > Pseudonocardiaceae > Saccharopolyspora > Saccharopolyspora sp. NPDC049426. The sequence goes on from NZ_JBFAPZ010000024.1 coordinate 21,407, forward strand.
AACACCCGGCCCTGCCCGGTCACCGCGCTCATGCGGTCACCTCGGCGGGGCGTCGCTTCATCAGGGCGGCGCGGCGCAGGCGGCAGACCAGCTCGTCGCGCTGGTTGAGCGCGCGGTGCTCCAGCTTCACGATGCCGGTGTCCGGACGGCTCTGGGACTCGCGCACTTCGAGCACCTCGCTCTCGACGCGGAGGGTGTCTCCGATCAGCACCGGTTTCGGGAATTGCACGTCCTCGAAGCCCAGGTTGCCCACCGTGGTACCGAGCGTCAGGTCGTTGACGTGGATGCCCGCGACCAGTCCGAGGGTGAACACCGAGTTCACGATGCGCGTGCCGAACATCGACCCCTTGGCGAACTCCTCGTCGAGGTGCAGCGGTTGCGGGTTCATCGTCAGCGTCGTGAACAGCAGGTTGTCGGTCTCGGTGACCGTGCGGGTCACGGCGTGCCGGTGGACCTCGCCGACCACGAACTCTTCGAAGTACAGGCCTGCCATGATCATTCCTCCTCGTTGTGCCCGGCCACGGCCAGGACGGATCGGGCGTTCTGGGCGTGGGCGAGGTCGATGTGCTCGCCTTCGAACATCACCGCCCCCTGGCCTTCGCGGGCACCCGCTTCGTAGGCCTCGACGAGCCGGCGCAACCGATCGAGCTCCGCCGGGTCGGGGGTGTAGATCTCGTTGACCGGTCCGACGTGCGAGGGATGGATGACGACCTGGCCGCCGAAGCCGAGTTCGTGGTTGGCGCGGGCGAACGCGCGCAGGCCGTCGAGGTCGCGCAGCTCCTGCCACAGCCCGAGCACGACGTGCGCCAGACCGGCCGACCTCGTCGCCAGCACGACCTTGCTGCGCAGGTACAGCGTTTCCAGGCCGCCGGGGCTCCAGGTGAACCCGACCTCGCGGGAGATGTCGGCGTCCTTCGCGGCGGCGGCCATCAGGCTGACCACCCGGGGAGCCGAGGCGATCTCGTCCACGTTGGTCAAAGAGCGCGCCGTCTCCAGCGACGGGATCAGACCCACCGTCCCTCGCGGCAGCCCGCGTTCGATCTCGGCCGCGGTGACCAGCGCGTCGTAGGCCAGGACGTCGTCGCGCCCGTAGACCTTGGGCAGCAGCAAGGCGGTCAGACCGGGGCGGACGACGGCCGCGACGTCCTTGCCGAACAGGTCCGTCTCCAGCGGGTTGATTCGGACAACCAGACCGGTCCGGCCCCCGGCGAGGCGGTCGATCGTGGCGGCGGTCGCCGTGCGCGCGTCGTCCTTCGCCTCGGCGGGAACGGCATCCTCGAGGTCCAGGATCAGCGCGTGCGCGCCGGCTCGGACGCCCTTGTCCGCCCAGTCGGGTTTGTGGCCGGGCACGAACAGCAGGGAGCGGTAGGGCTTCATCACGCCTCCTCGTCGGTGAAGCGGAACACCGCGGTCGCGCCGCCGTCGACGACGAGGGTCTGGCCGTTGATGTTCGCGGCGTCCTCGGACAGCAGGAACGCGCACACACCGGCGACCTCGTCGGCGCTCGGGATGTGCCGGGTCGGCGTCTTGCGCAAGAACGCTTCCATGGCGGCCGTGTTGAGCATCGGTGTGCGCATCGGCCCGGGGCAGACCGCGTTCACGGTGACGCCCTTGCCCCAGAAGTCGAGCACCAGCGCCCGGGTGAGGTTGACCACCGCGCCCTTGGAGGTGGCGTAGGCGGTGAACTCGTATCCGTTCATCCCGGCGATCGAGCCGATGTTGACCACCCGGCCCGCACCGGTGGCGGCGAGGTCGCCGGCGAACTCGCGCGTGACGGTGTAGGCGCCGGTCACGTTGACCTCGAGCACCTTGCGGAAGGTCGCGGTGTCGGTGGTGTCGAGCTGGCCCCGGAACATGATGCCCGCAGCGTTGATCACGTGCTGCGGCTTCACCTCCCGGGCAGTCAGGGTCTCGTGCAGCGCGTGCACGGAGTCTTCGTCGGTGATGTCGACGCCGAACCCGACGGCATTCCCACCGCTCTCGGCGATGACGTCCGCGGTCTTCTGCGCTGCGTCCTGCTCGAGATCCAGGCACACCACGGGTAGCCCCTGCGATGCGAGTCGGCGGGCGATGGCCGAGCCCAAACCGCCTGCGGCTCCGGTGATCAGAGCTGTTCCGGGGCTCATGCGGGCACCACCACGGCCAGCGGCGCACCTGCGGTGACGACGTCCCCGACCGAAACGCCGACCTCGCCGACCGTTCCGTCCACGGTGGACCGCACCGGGTTCTCCATCTTCATCGCCTCCACCACGAACAGGACCTGCCCCGCGGTCACCGCCTCACCGTCGGCGACCTTGACCGCGATGACCGTTCCTTGCATCGGGCTGCTCACCGCACCTGAACCACCAGCACCGGACGCTCCTGCGGCCTTGCGCTTGGTCCCGCTTCCCCGCGAACGGCGCGCGGACGGTTCCGCGGGCGCCGCGGCCGCACCAGCACCCCCGAAGAAGGGGATGACGTAGCGACGACCGCCGACCCAGACCTCGTCCCGGTCACCTTCGTCGCCGTGCTCCTCGGCCACGTCCTCGGACACGCCGCCCACCACTCCGGGGAACTCGACGGCGCTCTCCAGCCAGCGGGTGGTGAACGAGACGTCGCCGAAGTCGGGGTGTGCCAGAACGGCTTTCGCCGCCGAGATCGTGGTCGGGACCCCGTCGACGACCAGCTCGTCCAGCGCGGCCAGCGTGCGCCGGATCGCGGTGTCGCGGTCCGGACCCCACACGACGAGCTTGCCGATCATGCTGTCGTAGTGCGGCGCGACCTCGTCGCCGCCCTCGTACCCGGAGTCGAACCGCACTCCGGGGCGCATCGGGACCTGCAGTGCGTGGATCGGTCCCGGGCTGGGCACGAACAGGCCGCCGGCGGGGTCTTCGGCGTTGATGCGGCATTCGATCGCATGTCCGCGCGGGGTCGGCCCGGATGTGGGCACGCTCAGCGTGCCACCGGCTGCGACCCGCAGCTGCTCGGCGATCAGGTCCATTCCCAGCACGGCCTCGGTGACCGGGTGCTCGACCTGGATGCGGGTGTTCATCTCCAGGAAGTAGAAGCGGCCGTCCTCGACGAGGTACTCGACCGTGCCCGCACCGGCGTAGCCAACCGCTTTCGCCAGCCGGACGGCGGCCTCACCCATCTCCGCCCGCAACTCCTCCGGCAGCCCTGGTGCCGGCGATTCCTCGACGAGCTTCTGGTGGCGTCGTTGCACGGAGCAGTCGCGGTCGCCCAGCCAGACCGCGTTGCCGTGGGTGTCGGCGAAGATCTGCACCTCGACGTGGCGCGCGGCCGACAGGTAGCGCTCCAGGTAGACCTCGGAGTTGCCGAAGGCGGCTCCGGCCTCGCGCTGGGCCGCCGCCAGGGCGTCGTCGGCCTCGTCCGGCCCGGCCACCGTGCGCATGCCCCGTCCGCCACCACCGAAGGAAGCCTTGACCGCCACCGGGTAGCCGTGCTCGGCACCGAAGGCGCGAACCTCGTCCGCGCTGGTGACGGGGTCGGTCGTGCCAGGCACCTGCGGGACACCCGCCTGCGCGGCGACCCGGCGCGCGGCGACCTTCTCCCCCATCACCTCGATGGCATCGCCGCTCGGGCCGATGAACACCAGCCCCGCGTCGGTGACCGCGCGGGCGAACTCGGCGTTCTCGGCGAGGAAACCGTAGCCCGGGTGCACCGCGTCCGCCCCGGTCTCCTGCGCCGCCTGGACGATCCGGGCGATGTCGAGGTAGTTCTCGTTCGCCGCGATGCCCGGGAGCGCGACCGACTCGTCGGCGAGACGCACGTGCAACGCCTTCTCGTCGGCGTCGGAGTGCACGGCGACGCTGCCGATGCCGTGCTCGGCCAACGTCCGGATGATCCGCACCGCGATCTCTCCGCGATTGGCGACCAGCACCTTCGACAGAGCCCCAGCGGCTCCTCGTTCTGCCTGCTCTCGCGGCACCTGGGCCATCGATCTCTCCCTCATTAACGAACGTGCGCTCGTTTGCCAATCTAAACTTGTTCACAAGCCCTGGTCAAGAAATGCAGGTCACAGTGCTTTTCGAAGACGAACGGTCGTTCGCAATTCTGCGGACGACCGGGAGTGGCGGCCGTTCGAGCCAGCCGCCACTCCCGGTCGCACCGGTGATCAGAGGTCGTCGTGCAACGCCCTCTTGTAGCGCTCCGGAAGCAGCAGCGTCGCGACCACCGACACCAGCACCAGCCCGACCCCGATCCCCGTCAGCGCAGCGACCCCGTTCTCCGTGTTCTGGAAGATCCACGCCGCCACGAACGGAATCGGTGCACCGAAGATGAGCCCGGCGAAGGTCATGCCCAGCGCCGACCCGGTGTAGCGCATGCTCGTCGGCAACGACTCCGAGAAGAACGCCGCCTGAGTGCCCGCCGTGGCCTGGATACCGCACAGCGCCAGCGCGACGACGGCGACGCTCGCCGGGAAGTTCATGCTGTGCAAGATCGGGAACATGGTTGCAGCAGCGATGCCCTGCATCGTCAGACCGAGGAGGAAGGTCTTCTTGCGCCCCACACGGTCGCTGAGCCTGCCACCGTAGATCGCGGCGGGCACCGAGATGAGGTTCGCCATCACCAGCAACGCGAAGGTCACGGAGTTGGCGTAACCCAGCTCCTTGGTCATGTAGTTCACGGCATAGGTCACGCAGATCCAGAACAGGCCCGTCGATGCGGCCCAGGACATGACCAGTTTGACGACCGTGCCCGGACGTCGCCGAAGCACGGCGAGCGCGCGCTCCTGCGGAACCTCCGAGACTTCGGCCCGCTGCTGACTCTCCTTGAACGCGGTCGTCTCTTCGATGCGCCGGCGGATGAACATGCCCACACCGAGGAGCAAAACGCCCATCAGGAAGGGCACTCGCCAACCCCACGAGGTGAAAGCCTCCTCGGACAGCCCCGCGGCAAGCCCCGCCAGCACGACCGAGGCCATCGTCTGCGCGAGAGGCGAACCGATGGCGAGGATCCCGCCCATCATGCCCCGGCGACCGTCGGGCGCGTGCTCGACCACAAGGACCTGCGCACCGCTGGCCTCGCCTCCGAGGGCGAAGCCCTGCAAGAATCGCAACACCACGAGCAGGGTCGGCGCCAGGATCCCGGCGACGGCGTAGGTGGGCAGCAGTCCGATGAGGACCGAGGCCAGGCCCATGAGCATGAGCGTGAACATGAGGACGTTGCGTCGGCCGATCCTGTCTCCGAGGACGCCGAAGACGATGCCGCCCAGCGGGCGGGCCAGCATGCCGGCGCCGAAGGTGGCGAAGGAGGCCAGCACGGCGGTGTTGTCGTCGAAGCCCGGGAAGAACAGGCTCGGGAAGAGGGTGGCCGACAAGGTGCCGTAGACGGCGAAGTCGAACCACTCCATGGCGGTGCCAAACGTTCCGCTGGCCACGGCTCTTCGCGCGGCCCGCTCGTCGCCAGGTGCTGTGGTCACAGGGTGCGTCACCTGTCCTGCTGGTTCGGTAAAGTCAGACATGGGAGGTCTTTTCTGCTCGGACTCGAGTGGCCAACCATGGCCGGCCAGGTTCACGTGGAAACGAACAATTAATCGTTCGCTGCTTGCGAAGGGACGTCTCGTCGATTCGCAACGGTTCGCTCGGCGCGGGTATGTGCGAGGAGGCCGGAGGACCCAACCGCGCACACCGTCAGGTTGACGGAGGAAGGCGCCGTCCGAGCAAAAAATCGATCTCCAGGAGCGGTCGCGCTACTCCCGGCTCGGCAACGCTGACGAGCGGGCTGTTCATTGCACCTCCAAACGTGCGTACGTTTTTCTCATGGTGACACGTCGGCCTCTGCGAGGTCGGTGTCGTCAGTTCTCGTCGACGATCGCGTTCCGCAGTACGCCGATTCCGGGTATCTCCACCTCGCAGACGTCCCCGGGCTTCATCCACAGCGGAGGTTCTCGGCGAGCGCCGATCCCGCCGGGTGTTCCGGTGGCGATCACGTCTCCCGGTCGCAGCTCCGTCCAGGACGAGCAGTAGGCGACGATCTCCGGGATCGAGTAGGTCAGGTCCGACAACGGCGCGCGCTGCACCTCAGCGCCGTTGAGGCGGGTGGTCAGCTCCAGCTCCGCCAGGTCCGCGATCTCGTCCAGCGTGACCAGCCAGGGCCCCATCGAGCCGGTGGCCGGGAAGTTCTTGCCCGGGGTGAACTGGTGGGTGTGCGACTGGAAGTCCCGGATCGAACCGTCGTTGAGGCAGGTGACCCCGGCGATGTGCTCCAGCGCGTTCTCCTGGGCGATGCGGCGCCCCCCACGTCCGATGACCAGCGCGAGCTCACCCTCGAAGTCGAAGCGCTCGCTCTCGGCCGGGCGGACGAGCGGCGCGCCGTGCCCGACGAAGGTGTCCGGGAACCGGGTGAAGATCACCGGATGTTGCGTTCGCTCGCGCCCGGTTTCGATGCGGTGCTTCTCGAAGTTCAACCCGACGCACAAGATCTTCCCCGGATCGGGAACCACCGGCAGGAGCTCCGCGGAGTCGAGCGCGATCCGGTTCGCGGTGTCCGACGCCGCGACCGCGCGCCTGATGCCGTCGGTTCCCGCCTCGCCGAGCGCGGAGGCCAAGGTCGGCCAGCCCGGGTTCGCGGCGACCAGGTCGACGAGCTCGCCATCGACGAGCGCACCCCACGACCGCCGGTCAGCACTTCGGTAGGACAGCAGCTTCATGGTCTCAACGACTCCGGTTCAGTAGGAGCGGGGCAGGCCGAGCCAGCGCTCGCCGACGAAGTTGCGCAGCATCTCGTTGGTCAGCGGCGCGAAGGTGTAGAGGCGGGCGTCGCGGAAGTAGCGCTGCATGGGATATTCGCGGCTGTAGCCCGCGCCGCCCATGACCCGCATCCCCGCATCGGTGATGTCGGTGGCGGCATCAGCGGCGGCGATCTTGGCCATCGCGGAGAAGGTGTCCGACTGCCCATCACCCGCGCTGGCGGCATCAGCCGCCCTGGTCAGCAGACCGCGGGCTGACTCCACCCGCACGGCACCGTCGACCAGGCTGTGCTGCAGGACCTGGAAGGCCCCGATGCTCCGGCCGAACGCCTGCCGCTGGGAGGCGTACTCGACCGCGCTGCGCAGCGCTCCGCGCGCGATGCCCAGCGCCACAGCGGCGGCGTTGAGCCGCTCGCCGTTGAGAGTTCCGATGACCTGCCGGAACCCCGCTCCGACCTCGCCCAGCACGGTCGAATCGTCGAGCCGGACGTCGTCGAAGGTGACCTCGCAGGTGTCGAGGCCGTGGATCCCCGCGGTGTCGAGCACGCGCACCGAGATCCCGTCGGCGTCCAGCGGCACCAGGAACATGGTGATGCCGTCGATCGCCGAGCCCGTCTCCTGCGCCGTGCGGGCCAGCACGATCCCGTGCCCCGAGGTCGCCGCGCCCGAGATCCACGTCTTCCGACCGGAAAGCACCCACCCCGAACCGTCCTGGACGGCCTTCGTGCGCATGGCGCGGGCGATGTCGGTCCCGCCGTCCTCCTCCGAGAGCGCGAACGCGAGCCGCTCCCGCCCCTCCGCGAGCGGTACGAGCACGCGCTTGCGCTGCTCGTCGTCGCCGTAGTGGCTGAGCAGGCGCAGAGCCATGTACTGCACGACCAAGCAGACCGCCATCGACGTGTGCCCGGCACCGAGCTCCTCCAGCACGACGATCTCGTGCCGGGCGTCGGCATCCTCGCCGGTCGCGGGATCGGCCCCGAGGCCGATGAGCCCGGCGGCACCGAGGCGGCCGTAGAACTCCTCGTCGAAGGTCTCCGACTCGTCGAGCCGGGCGACGCGATCGTCCGGAGCGTGGTCGGCGAGGATCGACCGGATCAGCTCCCGGACCTCAGCCTGATCAGGCGAGTCCGTCCCGACCACGTCGACCTTCCATCCGGCGGGGCGGTCCTGCCCGCCTGCCATGCCGCTCTGCATGCTCGAACCTTTCTGCCGCCTGCTGCCGTGCCGCGTTCAGCGCCGATGTGTTCCGCGGGGGCCGGGTCAGGCGCGCCGATAGCCGTCGAGGGTGCTGTCGTCGACATCGTCGAGGTTGACCACGATGTTGTCCGGCGTCCGGCAGGTCAGCCAGACCAGCTCCTCGGTGGTGCTCATGTTGCCCTCGACGTGCGGCATGAACGGCGGCACGAACACGAAGTCGCCTTCTTCCAAGTCCTCGTACTTGGAGTAGCTCGGGCCGTACCAGATGCGGCCTTTGCCCTTGAGCACATAACCGCCAGTCTCGGCCTCACCGTGGTGGTGCGGCAACGATCGATAACCCGGCTCGTTGCTGACCCTTCCGTACCAGATCCTCGTGGCAGGCGTGTGCTGCGGCCCGACGCCGGAGACACGCACGGCGCCCCCGGACTGCCCGGTGCCGGCGTCCTCCTGGCCTTTCCGGGTCACAACCGGGGAGTCGTCCTTGGCCATCCTCACTCCTCCTCATCGACGGGATGATGAGAAGCGTAACGAACGTGCGATCGCTCGTCTACCATCATTTTCGTGCTGCTTACCAGTTCAGAGCTAAAGCAGACGAGCGACCGTTCGTATATCACCGTGCGACTGGTCGGAGACTTGGACTCTCATTAGCCTCCCGGCATGGGCGAGCGCCTTTCGGCGGCTCCACCCACAAGAAGTCGGTCGCGGTCATCGGAGAACGGTTCGACCGAGATCGGGCAGCCCGCCCCTCGCCGCCAGAGCCGCGCGACCAGTTCGGTGGGACTTCCCGCACCGCGCCATGGAAGCAAGCGACTCCGGCGGCACCAGTGATCGTCGAGCACTCGGCTACGACGCGACACCGCCGGAACCAGCAATAAGGCGGCGTTTACCGCCGTCTTTCAGCCGTCCCCGCCCACCCGCTCGGCACACTTCAAAGCTCGGGGCTAACAACCCGGGCCTCGCGGGTCACAAGGCCGTCAGTCCCCACGATCGGGGCGTCAACCCCTCGGGCAATGCGTTCGATCTCGTCGAGCACAACCGGGCTCGGCTCGTTATCGCCAACGTCGACGATAACGAGCACGCGAGGCGGGTCAGACTGCACGTCGAGGTAGTCCCTAGTGAACAACTCAGTCTCGGGATCAACAACGTTCGTCTGCGCAATTGCGCGTGGTCCTGCCGCGCTGCCAAGTCGGCTAGCGAGGCGCTCGAGCGCGGCGTCGTCGCACACCCCGTTGCGCCACCGGCCGCGCACCCAAATCTTCCAGGTCGTCGGATCCGAGATGCTGTCGCTCTGTAGCTCGTACCCGGTAAATCCGCTCATGAAGTTCGGCTCGTCTTGCATGAGCTGCGGTCCGACAACGTGGTCAACGCCTGGCTCCGGCACCTCGTCAGCGAACCAAAGTTCTACAACTCCGTCGGGCGCCGAACAGGCACCTTCCACTGCCCAGGGCCGCGCCATAACGTCGTTCTGGTTGTAGGCCACGAGCCCCCGGTACTTGGCCGCGATAGGGCCGTGGGGTGCACGCCAGTGGGCACGAAACTCGTCGACTGCCAGGTCGCCTCTACGCCAGAGGTAAGTGATTCGCTTAAGCATGCCTGTTCTCCTTCATGCGATTCATCGAGCGGCTCGACAGCCGGCCGCCAGAGCGAACACCCACAGCCGACCAGCAAGCAGCAGCACTTGCGAACGAGCGTTTGTTTTCGTTAAGTTTCGACACCGTACGACGATGTGTCAACTGCCACGACCCAGCACTCCGTCGTCACGAGATGGACCTACCCGAATCGCTGCGGGCGATCGGATGTGCGTTGGGGCCGGGCAACCTCCACGATCAAGCACGAGATCGATACTCGCAGCGTCGAGGGCATCTACCGGCCACACCGGGGGCAGCGGGCGTGGGCGAAGAGCCGGCCACGCCCCAAGGGATCCAAGCTCGCCCAGGACGGCCGGTTGCGCGAGCACGTCGCCGGCCGGCTGCAGTAGCGATGATCACCCGAGCAGATCTGCCACGCTCTGGTCATCGAGTTCCCGACCACGAGGGCATACGGGCGAGTCGGAGACGATCTACCAAGCGATCTACGTCCAGGCCCGTGGCGGGTTGCGGCCCGAGGTCGCCGACCGGGCCGTGCCCGCCCACTGGGAATATCAATTACTGTGTCAAGCCGCGGTGGCGAGCGTCGGCGATATGTGGTCCTGGTAGAAAGTGCGGTCGCGGAGCATGGCCCAGATCGTGCTGGGGCGTCGTCTGGCGAGCGCGATGACGGCTTGCTTGTGGGCCTGACCTTCGGCGCGTTTGCGCTCATTCACCATCGTGGGCCGGACCCGTTCCGGTCCCAGGCCCTGCCCACGATCAATCTCGACCCCTCAGCCCTACACCATCGCGATCACAACCGAGAGAAACCGCGAACGGTTGCAACGGACACGAATCGATCGACTCCCACAAAGAACTCCAAGGTCAGGATCGGTGACCGGGCGTGCCGCGCGGCGGACGAAGAGTCCCGTCAGGTGTGCTCCTAACTGCGTTCTGGGGCGATCACGATCTTGCCCCGGACATTTCCGTCCTTGATCGCCTGCAGCGCGTCACCAGCCTTGCTGAGCGGGAACACGCTGTCGACAGGGACGGAGATCTTGCCCTGGACGTAGAGTTGGAGCATCTCTTCCATCGTCGAGCGCATCAGCTCGGGCATGCGGTCCCTGTAGTCGCTGCTCTGCACTCCCATCACGGCGATGTTCTTGACCAGTAGGTGTCCGGGTTTGATCGGGTTCTGCCCACCGGATGCGAATCCCACGATCACGAGGCGGCCTTCCCACGCGGTGGCCCGCACGATCTGGCTGAACACGTCTCCCCCAACCATATCGAGGACCACGTCGACCCCGTGGCCATCGGTCACGCGCAGCAGGTCGTCGCGCAGGGTCGAAACGTCGGCGACCAGAGCCACGTCAGCGCCTTGCGTCCTCGCCAGCTCGGCGCGTTGTTCGTCGTGGGCTAGCGCGACCACCTTGGCGCCCAATGCTTTCGCGAGTTGGACGCCGGCCGAGCCAACCCCGCCACCTGCACCGGTGATGAGTGCCCACTCACCCGCTTCGAGCCGTGCCCTTCGCACCAATCCGAAGTACGCGGTGCTGTACACGAGGCCGAACGCGGCTGCCTCCTCGAATGGCAGCTCGTCCGGGATCGCTACCACCAGGTCCTCAGGAACCAACAGCTGTTCCGTGAACGCACCGAACTCGACCAACGTGAGCACTCGCTGCCCAACGGCGAGCCGCTGCACGCCTTCACCGACGGCCACGATCGTGCCTGCCGCTTCCTTGCCAGGGCTGAACGGGCGTTCCGGGAGGTTCTGATAGGTACCCTCCACCACCAGGATGTCCGGGAAATTGACACCCGCGGCCGCGACCTTGATCACCACCTCGCCAGGGCCCGGATGCAAATCGGGCAGCTCGGCGACGATGAGACTGTCTGGCGAACCGAACTCGTTGACCTGTACTGCGCGCACGTGCGTTCCTTTCCCAGGCGTCCTTTCAAAATGCGGTGGCAACCGCATTTTGAAAGTAAGTCTCAATGCTCGACGGACCAGACCTGTTCAACGTCGGCAGGCAGCGGGTCCAAGCCCGGGTAACCAAGGCTGCGCGGCTCGCCACGCAACGCGGCATCGACAGGGCTTCGCAGTGCGCCAACGTCGAATCCTTCGCCGACAAGGCGTTCCGGCCGGTCCGGTTCGACCAACCCGGCTTCGACCGCCTCTTCGAAAGTTGCCACGACAGCGGTGCAGACGTCCTCGCCGTCTAGGACCTTCTGCCAGTGGTCGGCGGAGTGGGCCCCGATGAGTTCGGCCACCACCTTGACCACGGTTTCTTCCTGCCCACTGTCGGCCACGTACTTCTTCGGAAGGTCGATCAGTTGCGCCAGCCGTTCCCAGAACTTCTGCTCGAGCGCGGCGACCGCGACGTGCCGCCCATCTGAAGTGGGATAGATGTGGTAGCGAGGGCTGCCACCAGTGAGCTGTTCCGCACTTGGCTGAGGCCAGCGACCACCTCCCTGGTGAGCCGCGAAATAGCCGTATGCGAGGACTTGCAGGTTGTGGGCCATCGAAATGTCGAGGTGACAGCCCTCCCCTGTGATGTCTCGCTGCCGCAGGGCGAGCAGGATGTTCGCCACAGCTGGGTAGCTTCCACCCGCTATGTCGGCCAGGACCGTCACAGGCAGCTGCGGTGCGCCGGTGCCGTCGGTGACGACACCGAGTAGGCCGGACTCGGCCAGGTAGTTCAGGTCGTGTCCGGCCCGGGCGGCATGCGGTCCATGTTGGCCGTATCCGGTGATCGAGCAGTAGATGATGCGCGGATTGACAGTTCGGATCTGTTCATAGCCAAGCCCGAGTCGGCCGGCCACGCCTGGTCGGAACTGCTCCATCACGACGTCGGCCTGCGCGGCGAGCGCGAGCACCCGATCCCGCTCGGCCGGGTCCTTGAAATCCGCGGCGAAGGCCCTCTTACCGCGGTTGAGCACGCCGTAGTTCGCGCTTGCCTCACCCAGCCGCGGCTGATACGAGCGCATCTCATCGCCACGTCCTGGCCGCTCGATCTTGATCACGTCGGCTCCAGCATCCGCCAACATCAGTGTTCCCAGCGGTCCGGGGAGCAGCGTCGACAGGTCCAGCACGCGGACGCCGGCGAGCGGTCTCGTGAGCCCGTTCGATGTCAATGTGGCCCTTTCAGTCTGTCGCCGTCGACGCGACGAACTCTCGGAGCTTGAACTTCTGGATCTTGCCGCTCTGGGTGGTCGGGAGCTGGTCTCGGAGGACGAGCCGTTCCGGCAGGTAGTGCTTGGAAAGCCCCTGCGCCAGCAGGTAATCGCACAAGCCCGGCAAATCCAGCGTTGCATCCTTCCGCAGCACCAATACCGCGCAGGCTCGCTCACCGAGCCGTTCGTCGGGATAGGCGACTACTGCCGCGTTGAGAACGTCGGGGTGATCGAAGAGCAGCGTCTCGACATCGGTGGCCGGGATGTTCTCGCCGCCCCGGATGATGATGTCCTTGCTGCGTCCGTGCAGTGAGAGCCAACCATGCTCATCAAGACTCGCAGTGTCGCCGGTCTTGAACCACAGGCCAGGTAGGAACGCCTCATCCGTGGCGTCAGACCGGTCGTAGTAACCAAGCGCCACAGCAGCGCCCTTGATCAGCAGTTGACCCGTGACCCCGGGGGGCACGTCGCTGCCGTTCTCGTCGACCACACGTGCCGCGGAGCCGGCGAAGACCGACCCGTCGGTGAGCTGGATGGCGTCGGATTCCTTGGGCGTGCAGGAAACGATGATGCCGCACTCGGTCATCCCCCATGCTGGGGCGATGTAGGCTCCGAACGCCTTGCTCGCCTTTGCCGGTAGAGTCCTTGGTACGGAGGAACCGGCTATCACAAGACACTTCAGCGGACAGTCCGGATCGTTCGCGAGATCGGTCCGCATCATATCCTGGAGGAAGGTCGGCGCTCCGAAGAAAGTGGTCACGCGCTCCTTGCGGATGACCTCGACGCCCCACTTCGGGTCCCACTTGTCGACGTAGACCCCAGTACCGGCGAGCAGGACGGTGAACAGGACTCCCCAGTGAAAGCCCGTGTGGTGTCCGACCGGCGATGCGACTAGCTGCACCATCGGATCGCCGAATGCCTCCGCGCCCAGATGTTCTCCGAGCGCCTGCGCGCCGTACAGCAGAGTGTTGTGAGTGTGCATGGCCCCCTTCGGCTCACCCGTGGTACCCGAGGTGAAACCGAGGTAGCAGATCTCGCCAGGTCCCGGCGGTTCGAACTCGTACTGCGACACGTCGGCGAACGACGACCACAGCATTTCACTGCTCTGCAACCCGGTCGGGTCGTCGTCGATCACGACGACCTTCTCCAGGTCCGGTAGCTCAGTCCGCAGTGCCCGTGACAGGCGGAGATGATCGGTGCTGCGCCACACTCGCGGAATCACCAGCACCTTGGCCTTGCTGCGGCGCAAGATCGCGGCCGCTTGGCGCTCACCGTAGGCGACCGGAATCCCGGTGTAGATCGCGCCGATCTCGTTGATGCCGAAGAGCAGTGCAGCGTATTCGATCCAGTTCGGCAGCATCAACGCGACCGCGTCGCCCTTGCCGACACCGATGCTCGCCAGCGCCGAAGCGGCGCGACGGGCGGCGGTATCGAATTCGCGGTAGTTCTGCTGAACGACAGGGCCGTCGCTGCGATAGCCGACGAGCGCCGTTCGGTCCGGGTACTTGTCGGCAGTCTCGGACAGAACAGAGCGAAGGGTTCGGTCCTGCCACGCACCGGACGTCCGGAACGCATCAGCATCGGCGTCGGTGAGCGGGGTGTGCTGTCCTTGCAGCAGCTCGGCGAGAGAGGAGCTCATGCTGATCCTTTCGCGGAACGTGCCAGATCGAGAGCGCCGGACCGGCGCACCGACGTGGAATCGCATGCCGCGCGCAACGACACGGCATCTCGCAGCAAGCGCTCGACGGGATACTCGGTGAGGTAGCCGTAACCACCGTGGGACTGCACCGCGCCGGCGGCGGCGTCGATGGCCGACTCGCAGGCCGCATCGAGGACGGCTGCGGCCTGCCACGGCGTCGCACTCGCGCTGTGCTGCACCTGCCGCAGCAACGAGGCAGCCGCTCCGGACGAGCTCAACAGCGACTCGCGAACCGTGGGCAGCGCGGTGAGCACATTTCCGAACTGCTTGCGCGTCGCGCTGTAGTTGAACGCGGCCTCGGCTGCGGCATCGGCGATCCCGGCGGCGACCGCCGCCGCTCCGAGCCGAAGCCTGACCAACGCGGCCGGCACGTCGGCGACGAGCGGAACGCCGTCCCCCACCACCTCGACGGTCCGAGTCAGCGCACCGTCGAGCCCGGTGCGTCGCAGCGGCCTGTACCTGAGCGACTCAGGCGTGAACAACGTCGCGCAGTCCTCGGCGAGCACGATGACGTGCGGTGCTTCTGCGGCTGCGTCGATGCGTTCACCTTGAGTCACCGCAACCGCGATCTCTCCGGTGTGCACGCGGCTGCGCAAATCCGGGTTCCCGCCCAGAACCTCGGCAGCGGCGTGGGCCTGCACGGCCGCCCAGCCGAGGGCCGCCCACTTGCGACTCAATCGCGCGAACGCAGTCGCAGCAAGCGCATCGTCCGCTCCGCCACCACCGAGCTTCTCGTCGACTCCCAGCGTCCACACACCGAGCTCGGCAAGTCTGCGGCGCAGTCCGGCGACCTCGGTTGGTTGCTCGTCGGAGGGAAGCGCGTGCACATCGGACATCACCGCGTCGAGCATGGCGGCCAGGTCGGACTGCTCGGCGGTGGGCACGGGCATGTTTCGGCTCATTTCCAGAACCTGTCCGGGTCGGGCTGGCGGCGCTCGGCGAACGAAGTGCTCAGCTCGTGGGCTTCCTGCGTAGTGAGGTAGACGCTCAGAAGCTGGTCGTGAGCCATCCGCGCCTGGCCGGAGACACCGTTGTGCTTACCGGAGAACGCGGTCTTGAGACCGCCGATGGCCATCGGGCTGCGGCTGGTCAGTTCCCGGGCGACCTCGGCTGCCCGCTCGCGCAGCTGCGCAGCGGGGACGACCTCGTTGACCAGCCCCATCTCCAGCGCTTGAGTCGCGGTGTACTTGCGATTGAGGTACCACATCTCCTTGGCGCGCTTGCGGCCGATCGTGTCCTCGAGGTACCAGCTGCCGTAGCCCGCGTCGAAGCTGCCGACCATGGGCCCCACCTGCCGGAACACTGCGTTGTCCCCTGCGATCGACAGATCGCACACCGTGTGCAGGACATTTCCGCCGCCGACTGCGAAGCCGTTGACGGCCGCGATGATCGGCTTCGGGATGGTGTCAATGGCTTGATACACGTCGATGATCGGCAGCACCTGCGACTGGTCCAGGGAGGTGGCCTCGTCGTGCTCGCCGCCGATGCAGAAGAACTTCTCACCAGTGCCGGTGAGCACTGCGGCGCGCAGTCCGGAGTCCAGCCGGAAGCGCTGCAGCGCGTCGTGAAGCTCGAGGCACGTTTCGTGGCGGAACTTGTTTCCCGCATCCGGTCGGTTGATCGCGATGGTGAGCACTGGACCGTCGCGTTCGACGGTGATGTCTGAGTAGTTCGTCACTGAATGCTCCCGTTGCCTGTGCGGAATCCGTTGCCGTTCTTGTTGCCGAGGTGTCCGGCGGCCACCATCTGGCGCAGCAGAGGCGGTGGTGCGAAGCGCGGGTCGAGCGTGGCGTCGTAGGCGCTCTGGGTGGCGTGTTCGTGCACGTCGAGCCCGATGAGGTCGAGCAGCTCCAGGGGGCCCAGCTTGTAGCCGAGGCCGAGCTTGATCGCGGTGTCGATGTCTTCCGCAGTCGCCAGTTCGGCGTCGTACTCGTCGATCACATCGTTGAGGTACGGCATGAGCAGGTGGTTGACCAGGAATCCAGGGCGGTCCTTGACCACCACGGGGTCCTTGCCGAGGGATTCGACGAACGAGGCCAGCTGGCCGACGACCTCGGGTCCGCTCTGCAGGGCGCGGACCACCTCGACGACCTTCATCAGCGGAGCGGGGTTGAAGAAGTGCAGACCGGCGAGCCGCTCCGGGTTGGTGACCGCATTCGCGAGGTCGGTCACCGACAGCGCGGAGGTGTTGGTGACGATCAAGGCATCGTCGGTCACGACCCCGGTCACCTGCCCCAGCAGCTGGCGCTTGACATCGGCTCGTTCCGTGACCGCCTCGATCACCAGATCGCTGCCGCCCAGCTCGGCCACGTCGGTCACCGGGCGCACCCGCGCCAGTACCTCGTCGCGGTGTGCTTCGGTCAGCCTGCCGCGTTGCGCACCTCCATCGAGGAAGGACCTCAGGTGCGCCACGCCTGCTCGGACGCGGTCTTGGTCTGTCTCCAGAACAGTCACGGGACGGCCTGACTGGGCCACGACCTGCGCGATCCCGGCACCCATCGTGCCGAAGCCCAGCACTGCCACGTTGTGGATCTCGGACATCTTGGTCTCCTCAGGAACCGAACAGGCGGGTGTCGTCGTAGGTGTAGAAGCCGCGCCCGGTCTTTCGTCCGAGGTCGCCCGCTGCGACCATGCGGTCGACCATGGGTGGCGGGAAGAACTTCGGGTCGCGAAGCTGTTCGTAGAGCCGCGTGGCCACCTGCTGGTGGATGTCAAGACCGACGACATCGAGCAGCTTGAACGCGCCCATGGGGTGCCCCAGCGCTCCGGTGACGGCGGAGTCGATCGACTCCTTGGTCCCGAGTCCGCGTTCCAGCGCGTCGATGCAGCTGTTCTCCCACGGGATGAGGAAGCGGTTGACGATGAACCCGGGCCGATCCTTCGTGACCACGGTGGTCTTGCCGACCGAGGCGAGGAAATCGATGGTCGCCTGATGCGCCCAGTCAGCGGTGTGCCTGCCGTCGGCCACCTCGACGAGCTTCATCAGCGGTGCCGGGTTGCAGTAGTGCGTGCCGACAACGCGCTCGGGCAGCGACGAGCCGGCCGCGATGCCGGTCACCGACAGAGTCGAGGTGTTGGTGTGGAAGAGGGTGTTCTTGCCGACGATGCCGTCGAGTTCTCCGAAGAGCGTCCGTTTTGCGTCCAGGTCCTCGATGATCGCTTCGATCACGACATCGGCGTTGGCGAGGTCCTTCAGATCCGTGGTGCCCTCAATGCGGGCCGCGGCGGCCTCGCCTTCTTCAGCGGTGAGCTTGCCGAGCTTGACGCTCTTGGCGAGGAAGCCGCGGACGGTGTCCACCCCTCGGGCGACCCGTTCGCCGTCGAGGTCGTGGATGAGAGTCCGATGGCCGGCGCGTCCGGTCACGGTGGCGATGCCGGACCCCATGGTCCCGGCACCGAGGACCGCGACGGTGCGTTCCTTCGTGGTCACGTCGTTGTCTCCGTTCGTTGTCCCATCGTCCTCATCGGACGGATTGACCGCCGTCGAGCACGATGTGCTCACCGGTCATGAAGTCGGATTCCTTGCCCGCGAGCAGCAGCAGCCACGGCTTGATCTCCTCGGCTTCGCCCATGCGTCGTGCCGGAACCGCGCGCACCACCCGCTCCAGGGCTTCGTCGTCGGCTCGGAGTCCCGAATTGAGGTCGGTGGCGAAGTACCCCGGGGCGATGGCGTTGACCTGGATTCCGTGGTGTGCCCATTCGATCGCCATCGACTTGGTGAACGCGATGACTCCGGCTTTCGAGGACGAGTACGCGGCATGGTTCGCCACGCCCTGCAGCGCGAAGTTGGACGCGATGTTGATCACCTTGCCCGACTTCTGCGCGACGAGGTGCCTTCCCACCGCCCGCGTTGCCAGGTAAACACCGCGCAGGTTGGTGGCGATCACGCGATCCCACTCATCTGGTTCTTGGTCCAGCAGCGGCGTCGTGGCCACGATTCCGGAATTGTTCACCAGGATGTCGACCTGACCGAACTGGTGCACGGTCGCCTCGACCATGTGATCGACAGCTGCTGCGTCGGTGATGTCGGTCGGGCACGCCAGCGCCTCCCGTCCGGCCTTCTCCTGGTCGACGACGAAGGCGTCGAGCTCGGTCGCGGTGCGAGCGGCCACCGTCACCCGCGCACCAGACTCCGCCAACGCCTCTGCCATCGCTCGACCGAGGCCACGCCCCGCGCCCGTGACGATGGCAACCTTGCCCTGCAAAGAAGTCATCACTCGCCCGCCTTCCGCACGGTGTCACGTGCGATGAGCAACCGCTGCACCTCGTTCGTGCCGTCGTAGATCTGCGTGACCTTCGCGTCCCGCAGGCAGCGCTCCACACCCAGGTCGGTCAGATCGCCGTAGGGCCCGAGAACGCGCATCGCCTCGCGTGCGGTGTCAAAACCGAGATCAGTGCAGGTCTGCTTCATGATGCCGATCTGACCGGCATTCGGCGTGGCGGAGCGATCGATGTCCCGAGCCACGCTGAACAGCAGCAACCGCCCTTGCAGAAGCTTGCCGCGCAGCGTCGCCAGCGCGAACGCCGCTTCGTCCGGGAGCCTGGAGCCGTGGATTCGCCTCAACGCCCGCAATGCGCGCCCGTAGGCCGCGCGTGCCAAGCCCACGCCCTGTGCAGCCGCGCTGATCCGCGACTTGATCACGGAATTCATCACGATCTGCCAGCCACCGCCCTCCTCACCGAGCCGGTGGTCGGCGGGAACCTGCACCTCATCGAAGAACAGCTCAGAAGTGCTCGAGCCGTGCATGCCCATCTTGAGGAACGGCGTTCCTCGATCCAGCCCGTCCCACGCACCGTTGAGCACGAAGGCGGTGATGCCCTTGCGGCCGAGCGAACGGTCGATGCTCGCGAAGCAGATGATCACATCTGCTTTGTCGCCGGTCGTGATGAACGTCTTCGCTCCGCTCAGCGAATAGCCGCCGTCGGATGGCGCGGCGACCGAACGCAAGCTCGCGACGTCGCTTCCCGCCCCGGGTTCGGTGATCCCCAAGGCGCCGTACGCCGTGCCCTTGAGCAGTCCGGGAACGTAGCGTTCGGCGAGCTCTTCCGATCCCGCGATCATGATCGGGTACGCGGCGTGCATCTGCGTCATGTAGACCAAGCTCGTAGCCGCGCAGCCGGCCGTGATCTCCTCCATCGCCGCCGCGTAGGCGACATTGGTGTCAGCGGTACCCCCCAAGTGCCTCGGAAAGATCAACCCCGCCAGGCCTGCGCAGGCGAGCGCTTGGTAGCTCTCGTGGACGAATTCGTGCGTACGATCCATCTCAGCGGCTCGCGGCGCGACCTCATGCGCAACCACGTCGCGGACGAGGCCCCTCACGTGCAGCTCACGTTCGTCGAGCAACGCGTCTGCCGCCGACTCATCGAGGCTTTCGTGGTGCGCCAGATATGCCTTCGGATCGGAGTCGATGTCGAGTTGAGCTGCGTTCATGACGGGTCCTCGAACTTCGGTGCTCGCTTCTCCTTGAATGCGGCGACGCCTTCGCTCGATTCATCGCCTCCGATGGCCAGCGCTGCCAACCCGGTCTCCAACGCGAGCCCAGCGTCCAGCGGCATGTCCAGGCCGCGGTCAACGGCTTCGAGGATCGCGCGGCAGGCCCGTGGCCCCTTACCTGCGATCGCCTCGGCGATCTGCAGTGCAGTGGGGAGAAGTTGTTCCGGTTCCGATGGGGTCCCAACGGCCAGTCCCAGCTGGTAAGCGCGCTCAGCATCGATCCGGCTACCGGTCAGCGTCACGTGCCTGGCCACCGCCGGGCCGACGATCCGCGCCAATCGCTGCGTGCCGCCGTAGCCCGGGATCAAACCGAGGCCTGATTCGGGCAGCCCGAACGCGGCCCTGCGCGACACAACGGCGAACGAACACGCCAGAACCAATTCGAACCCCCCGCCGAGGGCCAGGCCGTTCACCGCCGCGATAACCGGAACCCGACTCTTCTCGATGCCGCGGATCACCGCTTGCCCGGAACGCATCGCGTCGTGCGCGGAGGTGGCGTCCAGGGTGGCGAGTTCGTCCAGGTCTGCGCCCGCGCTGAACGCCTTCTCCCCCGTGCCGGTCAGCACGATCGCCCGCGTTCTCCGGTCAACGTTGAGGGCATCCAACTCGTCGCCGAGGCGACGGAGCAGGTCAGCGTTGAGCGCGTTGAGCACCTGGGGGCGGTTGATCCGAACTGTTGCCACGGTCCCATTGCCGGTCTTGTCTACTGCGACGGACTCCTCAGCCACCAACCCTCACCCCTGTTCCTTCTTGAACGGCTCCCCCGGCCGCCAGCGCGTCGACGTCGGCGTCGGTGAATCCGTGTTCGGCAAGTACTTCCCGGGTATGCGCGCCCAGCTCCGGAAACCGCGCATTGCGGGGCTGCCGGATGGAAGCAAGGCGAAAGGGGCTGTGCACGGTGTGCATGGTCCCGTTCGTTTCGGGCACCGGAAGCAAGCAGCGCCTGGCCGCGACCTGCGGATCTTCGACCACTTCGGACAACCGCTGCACCAACGAGCAGGGAATGCCAGCTTCACCGAGAACCTTCTGCCACTCCGCAGCTGTGCGCAAACGGAGCTTCTCGGTCACCTGATCAACGATCCGATCCCGGTGCGCACGCCGCCCGGCATTGTCCGCGAGCTCCTCCTCGGCTCCGAGCTCCTGGAGGCCGACGACCAAGCAGAAGCGCCGCCACATGGGATCATTGCCGATGGCGATCGCGAGATCCCGGTCTGCGGTAGGGAATGACTGGTACACCGCGAGCACGGAGTCGCTTCCACCGCTCGGGGCTGGTTCAGGCTCGCCCGCCATAAAGGACGCGATCCTCGGGGCCATCACGGCGAGATCGGAGTCCAGGAGCGAGACGTCGATGAGCTCCCCGACATCGTGCTCGCGCTGGCGCACCACCGCTGCGCTGACCGCCAGCGCCGCGCACATCCCGGTGACCACGTCGGAGAGCGCGGTCGACACGCGCTGCGGCGAGCCGCCCTTAGGCCCCGTAACGGACATGATCCCGGAACGCGCCTGCGCGGCGAGGTCGTAGCCGGCCAACGCGTGGTCCGGACCATCGAGCCCGAACCCGGACATCGCGCAGTAGATCAACCTCGGGAACTCGGCACGGACCGAGTCGTAGTCGATGCCGAGGGACTTCAGCTTTCCCGGGTTGAGGTTCTCCATGAACACATCGGCCGAACCGATGAGTTTGCGCAGCGCCGCGAGGCCACGCGGATCGCGCAAGTTGATGACCGCTGATCGCTTGTTGCGGTTCGCCGAGGCGAACCACGCGGAGGTGTCCTGCACGAACGGAGGGCCCCACGACCGGGCGTCATCACCCGCGCCCGGTCGCTCGACCTTGATGACGTCCGCCCCCAGGTCGGCGAGGTACATAGAGGCGGTAGGACCTGCGTACGAGGTGGTCATATCGATGACCTTCAACCCCGCGAGCGGCCCGCTGGCGAGCACCCGCTGATCTTGGTCGCTCATTATCACGCCTTCATATTGTTGGACATTAGACTTGGCGTCAAGGGATTGTTCAACTGGTGGCAGCCGATTGCCGCTGCACGCTGCCCGCAGCTCGACTGCCGTCAGCGATGTCGTCCCGGTACGTTTCGCGTGCGGTGAGCACGGCGACGAACGTGAGCACGCCACCGACAACGATGTAGAGGGAAAGCACCCACGCGCTGCCGGCCCACGAGAAGAGAGCCGCAGAGATGAACGGCACCGGACCACTCATGATCATGCCGCCGACCTGGTATCCAATGGCGGACCCGGTATAGCGAAGTCGCGTTTCGAACAACTCCGGCACGAAACTCGCCAACGGCGCGTACGTCAGCGAGTGGCAGATCGGCAAGGCGATCATCATGGCGCCGATGATCGCGACCGTGCTACCTGTATCGATGAGCCAGAAGAACGGGAACCCAGCCAGGGCGGTCAGCGCGCAGCCGGCCAGCAGCACGGGCTTGCGCCCGTATCGGTCGGCGAGGACGGCGGCGACCGGGATCGTGAAGACCTGCACGAGCGACGCGATGCATACGGCGAGCAGAACCGTGCCCCGCGTGACCCCGGCGTTCTGGGAACCGTAGCTCAAGGCGAAAACCGTAGCCATGTAGAAGGGGATGTTCGCCGCGGCCATCGAGAAGATGGCGATGACGATGCCTCTCCACGACTTCCGGACAACCTCGGCCACAGGGAACTTCGACTGTTCCCCCTTGTCCTTCACCGCGGCGAACGCCGGCGACTCGGCGATCTTCAGGCGGATGTACAGACCGAGCAGAACCAGCACGACGCTGACGATGAACGGGATCCGCCACCCCCAAGCCATCATGGCCTCCTGCGGCAGCAATTGCACCGCGAAGAAACTCGCGGTAGCCAGCACCAGACCAGCAGGAACTCCGCACTGCGGCCAGCTCCCGAAAAATGCGCGTCTTCCGGGCGGGGCGTGCTCAACGGCCATGAGCACCGCGCCGCTCCACTCCCCTCCGATCGCGATCCCCTGGAGCAGCCGCGAAAACACCAGGAGAACCGGCGCCCAGATGCCGATCTGCTCGTAGGTGGGAAGCACGCCGACCATGGCGGTGCCCACTCCCATGAGCACCAGGCTCAACACGAGCATCGTTTTCCGCCCGAGCCGGTCACCGAAGTGACCGAACACCACGCCGCCGAGCGGTCGCGCGCCGAAAGCGACCGCGAATGTCGCGAACGACGCCAGTGTTCCCGCGAGCGGATCGAGCGAAGGGAAGAAGATCTTGTTGAAGATCAGCGCGGAAGCCGTGCCGAAGAGGAAGAAGTCGAAGAACTCGATCACGGTGCCGATGAAGCTCGCGAATGCGATCCTCCCGACCGACACCGGTGATGCCGGGATTTGAGTAGCCATGGTGCATCTCCTGAGTTGGGTCGCCCATGCGCCCGGAACGACGCGTCGTTGCGATGCGAGCAACCGTAAACCAAAGAGTCTGCTTGTTCAAGGTTGGACATTTAAAGGTCCTGCCGGACAGCCGCTGCAACATCTTCGCAGGCCAGACAGGCGGAGCATCGTGCGTGCCGGACACGAACAAGCGGCACAGTGTGCGATTCCGGCGCAAGCCGACCGGCAGAGCACTGGCTGTCGTGGCGAGGCGAGCTGACGCATCGGGACGGGTGACTCGCAGCCGCGCAAGATCGCTACTTGCTGCACGCGACCGTCGAGTCGGTCGCCGACATGGCACCGGACCGGGCCGCAAAGTGCTCAGCGGGACGCTTGAAGCAAACCAGAAGGTGTCCTCATCAGTCGTCGCCTGCACGGCCACCAACCGACTCCCGTTGAATTCAGGGCATGTCGCCCTTCACCCACGAATTCCAGCAACCTCAACAGCGGGTGCACGGGTTCCAGCCCGCCGCAGGCACCACTACCAGGATGGTGCGGAACAGGGGAACAGCCGTGTCGCCCTACTTGAAAAGATCGACCTTCAGCGTTTGGAGTGTGCCGCGAGATGCTTGCGGAGGTACGTCAGGTGCTTGATGATCGCGCCTTCGGCAGCGTCGGCGTCTTGTTTATCGATGGCGTCCACGATCGCCTTGTGCTGGCGGACCGTCGCCCGACCGACCTCGGGGGAAAGGTCGAGGTAGTGCACCGGCTCGGTCTCATGATGGAGGGCGGAGACGAATGAGGACAGCACGCGGTTTCCGGACGCCTGGGCGATCAGAGCGTGGAACTGCTCATCCAGTTTGGGCACCTCGGGATCGTCGACTGAAGCAGTTTTCTGCCTGCGCACGATGTCACGCAGTCGCTCCAGGTCCTCGTCGCTGCGATTCGCTGCGGCGAGTCGCACCGCCGGCACTTCGAGGTACTGCCTGACCTCGGCCACCTCGGTGAACTCGATGCTGCCGATCGTCAGCAGGTTGTGCACGCTGTCGATCACCGCGGAGCCGAGCGAGTTGTAATCGATGCGCTGCACGAAGTTGCCGCCACGTGAACCGGGCACCTTGTAGATCATGCGCTGAGTGGTCAAGGACCTCAACGCCTCGCGCACGGTCGTCCGGCTGACGTTGAACTGCCGAGCGAGTTCGGCTTCCGGCGGAAGCAGGTCACCGGTCTCAAGCTCGCCGGAGAGAATCATGACGCGGATCCGCTCCTCAACCTGCTCACGAGGGCGAAGCACCTTTTGGCCAACCACCTTGGCCTGTTGACCATCGCGTAGCTCTGCCACTGCGCCACCTGCCTGCCGACTCACTACTGGACCCACAGAGTATACCGAGCTATTGTCCAACAATACATTGGTCCCTCCCGCTCCACCATGCTCAGCTCTCTGGGGCCCGACTAGTGAGGCGGCCCGGAGGAACGGAGTGGTACCGCCGATGCGAGGCGCGTCGGGCGAGACGAAGTCGGACGCTGCGACCTGCATGAGCCCGAATAGGGGGCCGGCCGATGTTGAGGCGTTGATCTGCGAGTTACGGAATATCCCCGCTGGGGTGCCCGGCGGATCAGTTTCGAGCTCGGGTTACGTCGCCTCGACTCCGCTCCGTCTCGGGCCACGGTCCATCGGATCCTGACTCGCAACGGGCTGATCGACCCACAGGCCCAACAACACAAGCGGAAGTATAAGCGTTGGCATCGCCAGACTCCGATGCATTGTGGCAGCTCGACATCGTCGGCGGCCTCCAACTGGCGGATGGTCGGGAATGCAAGCTGGTGACCGGAAGCGATGACCACTCCCGTTTCGTCGTGATCGCCGCGGTCGTCGTAGTCGCCAACGGCCGAGCGGCATGTGAGGCCTTCACCGCAGCGATGCGCCGTTACGGTGTTCCTCGGAAAGGTTGTCGGACAACAGGAAACAGTAGGCCGCGGTCGACGGCTGGATCGAGAGCTACAACCAGCGACGCCCGCACCGGTCGCTGGACATGGGAACCCCGGCCAGCCTGTTCCGCCCGAACGGCCCCAACACCCATCGACAGCCCACAACCCCGCCGAGGACCTCGCCCTTGGTCGTTGATGTCATCGAGCCACCTGCGCGAGCTCCTAGTGACCCGCCTCAGGGCTTCGCGCCCGCTACGTCCAGGGCTGTTTTCGCAATTCCCTGCCCGGCGCTCACGCAACAGTTCGCCAATGCCAAGGTCCGCGGTACCTGTCCGCAGCGTCAATTAGCACCCCGGTAAAGACAGCTGCGTCCCGCTGTGTGGCAGTGGCGTGACCGCCGCTTCCGGCTCAAGCGGTTCGAGGATCCAGTCCGGGCCAAGATAGGCGATCACCAACCCGTTCGCGCGAAGATGGTCGACCACATCCTCGTCGCCGCCGCTGGCCTCGGGCAGCCGGGACCGCAGGCCGTCCAGGAGGTGTTTTCCCGCGGGCGCTCGTGCGTCCGTGCCGGCAGCGGTAACCCGGGCGGTTATGCGCCCAGTGCGAATCAAACCGCCGATCACACGCCCCACACACCACCAACCCCGCCAGTAGAAGGTCCGGGTCTCGCCGTCCTGGGATTTCCTCGCCGCCCGGATGCCCTGCACACACCGAAACGTCTCCTCATCAACGAGCGCGGGATGTGCGGACGTGTTCGACACCGCCCACTCCCCCGAGTCCGTGCCACGGCCCGTACCGCCGGCACGACGCGCCGACCCAGGACTCTGGGTCGTGCTGGTGCGGTTCCACACCTGTCTTCCCGTGTAGCGCGGGTTCTCGAGAATTCCGGCCACCGTCGGCGTTCTCCACCCCTGCCCCGAACGGTGCCGATTCCGCCCCGGATCCGCGCCCGACAGACACGCACCCCACGATCATTTGAGCTCCCGCGCGATCCCAGCAATGCTCCGCCCCATCGCACGCTGGGTGAGAATCCACCGCACCCACGGACCCGTCCACGAATCCGGCTCCAACTGATGCAACCGACGCCCCCACCGCGCATGCGCCTCAACCGGATGCGGACCCGCATCCACATCAACGCCCGATGCGCGGGATCGGCCAGATCCACCGGCCCACCCGCCTCCGGCAACCACAACCCCACCCCATGCTCGACCAGGAACGCCACCACCGCCTCGACCTGGTTCCCATAGAAAGCGCGCTCATACTCCCCCACCACCACCGCATCAAAACCCCGATCCGGGCTCCGCGCCGCGTCCAGCAGAGCGGCAGCCTGGGGGCGCTTGGACGAGGACCAGCGGCGCGAACAACCCTCGTCGAAGAACTCCGCCACGATCACCCCGCGGTCGGCGATCGTCTCCTCCGCCACCTCCCGCTGCCACCCCAGCGACGTCTCCTGATCCTGAAACTCCTTGGTCGACATCCGCCCATAAAAAGCAAACCGCAACCCACCACACGCGCCCACCGAACCCCGCCGCCGACGCCCACCTCGCGCCAGCCGGTCACCTGCCCCATCCATGTGCGCACCTCGCCTCCCAGATCACCGATCAACCAGACCTGGAACGCCGCCACACACCACCCATGACGTCACCATCAGCCGCACCACCCGAATAGCCGCACACCACACCACCACCAGCCAGACGGCACACCGCACCACCGCCCACGACACGCGGACAAACCCCACCGGTCGACGCCACCCACACGGTCGCCCAAACTCGCACGAGGGCACAGCGCCGCCTGCTATAGTTTTGGTGTGATTTCCCCAAACACGGGAAATTACACGCGCGTGGGGGTTCAAGTCCCCCTTCGGACACCAGTGAGTGGGATCCGTCCCACTCACAACAGATCGTTTCAGGCGCGAGACGGCGAGGCGCATTGCACTCGCCGTCTCGTCGTCTCTTCTGACCCTGAACTCGGGTTCGTGTGAGGGCCGCGGCCGAGAGACTGTCGTCCCGATCGAATTGCATTCGTTGTCGGTGGATGAACGCGCTGAGTTCATCGCCGCCGCGCGGTACGGCCCGGCGGGTACCGCTCACGCAGCTGGCTGCGCTGCCGGGCACTTCCTCGAGAAGAATTCCCTGCGCACCGTGAGTTCCCGTGCTCGCTGCGCGTGTCCGTGGATGGCTCGTGTCGACGTGCGCACGAGGCTGCGACGGGGAGCAGCGCATCAGGCGTTAAACTCGTCTTCGGCGTCGAGCTCGATCGATGCCGGGGTTTCATGCGGCACAGGCTATTTCGCCCGTCCCCAGCCGCATGAGACCGCCGCGCGAAGAAGGCAAGCGCGGCCTTCCTGGATTCCTGCATCGGTAGCCCTGTGCGCCCACGTCTCCGACGGCGCAAGCCTCCTCACTCACTCGTCAAGGTGAGTGCGCCGAACACCATTAGTAGAGGAAGAGATGGACATGCTCCTGCTCAGTGGCCAATGGCTCTCGACGGACGACTTGGCAGAAATTCTCCGGATCGATAGTTCAACGCTTCGGCATTGGCGGACCATGACACCGCCGCAGGGGCCACCATTCGTCAAGATCTCCGAACGCGTCACCGTCTACCACTCGGGTGACATCGAGACCTGGTTGACGTCGCGTCGGACTGATCCCAACGAGGTGGCCGAATGACGAACACGCCTCCCCTCGGGGTGAGGTTGAACCCAGACATCCAGGTTCTCGAGGGGCGTGAGCTCTCCTACAAGGCCCGGGTCCGATGGACGGACCCAGCCACGAAGAAGCGTCGATCGGCCTCGCAGGTAGTCGGATCAGTCGAAGCCGCCAAAGCATGGATCGACGCCATGGAACGCGCGGCGCGTGGCGGCCTCGACCCAAGCGAGAGCACGAAGTCGCTCACGGAGTACGGCACGGCCGTGATGAGCCTTGCGCTGAGGGGCCTCGAGCCGAAGACGACAGAACCGTACAAGGCGGGTTGGACCAAGCGCGTTGTGCCGACCATCGGCCACATCCCGATCCGCATGATCACGAGCGGTGTCGTCGACCGCGCCGTCCACGACTGGATCGCCGATGGCTGCAGCATGTCGACGATCAAGAACACCGTTGCCGTGCTCGTGCGCGTGATGGAGCAAGCACTCCGTGACGGCATCGTCGACCGAAATCCCGCTCGAGTGGTGGGGTGGCAGTCCGAATTCCGCAAGGCGGAGGACGAACTAGAAGATCCCCGCGCCCTGGCACTACCTGATTGGGAGACGTTGACCAGGCTCGCGGATGCGCTGGTCGAGCGTTCGCACGATCAGTACAGGGGTTGGGGCGACGTGGTCAGGTTCGCCGCGTGCACCGCTGCGCGCATTGGGGAAGTGTCAGGATGCCGTGTAGCCGACATCGACACGCGCACATGGACCTGGAAGGTGCGACGCCAGACGACGACCGGACCAGGTGGACTGGTGGACAAGGGCACGAAGGGCAAGCGGGCGCGGTTCGTACCCCTCATCCCGGAGATCCGCGACCTGGTGCTCAATCGCCTCACCACCCTGGACGGCAAACCAGACGCTCGTCTGTTCACCGGCCCCAAGGGCGGCCGGATCAGCACGGCTGTCTTACGAGACGCGACGCACTGGGATGACGTCGTCCGCGTTCTCGGCTTCGAACATCTGCGGCGACACGATCTCCGGCACACAGGACTGACCTGGATGGCCGACGCTGGCGTTCCACTCCATGTCCTGCGCAAGGTGGCTGGGCACGGCAACATCGCCACCACGCAGCGCTACCTGCATCCGGACCATCAGTCGATCATCGAAGCCGGCAACGCGCTGTCGGCGTACTTGACCCGCGACGAAACCACTGGTCCCCAATTGGTCCCCGGCAGCAATTCAACGGCCGATGAACTCGGCTCTGTGATCCAACTAAAAAAGGCCCGCTGACCTGCCATTATTAGGCAAATCAACGGACCTTCTCACCGGTCGGGACGGCGGGATTCGAACCCACGACCCCTTGACCCCCAGTCAAGTGCGCTACCAAGCTGCGCTACGTCCCGGCCACCCCGTGGGGTGTGCACATAGCTTACCCCACGGTTCCGGTGGCGATCATGACCCCCTCCGCTAGGGCGTTATCGCAGGTCACCGCCGGTTCGGGCCCGGTCAGGACGGGCAGTACACGCCGCCGGCCGCGCGGGCGATCTCGGCGGGGTCGCCGGCCGCCACCAGCGCGCAGTTGATGAACTCGCCGTTGGTCAGGCTGATCTGGTACTCCGACTCGTAGTGCAGGTCCGGTCCCGAGTAGATCGTCTGCAGCGGGGCTCCGGCGGCGTCCGCGCTGACCCTCACCGTCTCCTTCTCATCGCCGGAGGTGACGTCGACTTCGATCTCCCAGGTGCACCAGCAGCTGGTCGTGGTGGCCGCGACCTCGAACGGCAGGGGTTCTCCGGTGACGGCGTAGCGGCTGTGCTCGTCGAGGAACGGAGAGGCCCTCTCAGGTTCGCCGAACGCGGCGGGCTTGCTGGTGTACACGCGGTTGTCCTGGCCGTCGAGGTCGGCGACGACCTTGTCGGTGGGCCCTCCGCCCTGGCTCAGGATCGAGATCAGGGTGCCGTCGGTCGGTGGCGGTTTGCGCTCGACCACCTTCACCCGCATGTCGTTGATCCGGACGGGATCGGTTCGGTTGCCGACGAGGCTGAGGTGGTAGCGGCCGGCGCTCGTCGTGCCGTACTCGAATCCCAGCCGGATCCCACCGGCGCTCGCCATGAGCCCGTTGGAGTTCAGCACGCTGCCGCGCTCGTGGACCTCGGCGGCCAGGACTTTCACCTGGTCGTCGGACAGCCGGTGCGGGAAGTACCAGACCCAGCCGTCGGGCCCGTTGTTCGCGACGCGCCTGACGTCCTCGACCAACAGCGCCGGCCCGCGCAGTTTCGCGTCGTCCCAGGAGCTTTCGATGGGGCGGGCGAAGACGGCGACGACAACGGCGATGATCGCCAGCAGCCCTGCGGTCCCACCGAGGCCCAGCCACAGCTTCGGCAGCGGCCCCTTCCGGCCGCGCACCCCCTCGGGCGTGGCGGATCGTCCCGCACTGCGCCTGCCCGCAACCACGCGACGTCTCGCCACCGATGCCACCTCCGGATCCACCCGCGGTGAAGATTAGCGAGACGCGAACGCCGACAGGCTGGAAGCGGAATCGATTCGCGCGAACAGACCAATCACCCGGTCGGGTGTGACCTGGGGCACTAATGTGCCTGAACGGGATCGCGTCGATCCGGACGTCCGTCCATTTGTGGCCAATTCCAATTTCATGGCCTGTCCCACCTCTGACTTCTGCGGTCGAGATGCGATCATGAGCCCAACGCTTTCGAACTGAGGGGGACCCCTGTGGTCGAGCAGTCCCGCGAAGCTGCGGACCTGGACGTCTCGCGCCCCAACCCGGGACGGATCTACGACTGGTTCCTGGGTGGGAACGCCAACTGGGCGATCGATCGCGTCTTCGGAGAGCGGCTGCTCGGCATGTGGCCGCAGATCGCGGGCGTGGC
This sequence comes from Saccharopolyspora sp. NPDC049426, assembly GCF_040676935.1. Lineage (NCBI taxonomy): Bacteria > Bacillati > Actinomycetota > Actinomycetes > Pseudonocardiales > Pseudonocardiaceae > Saccharopolyspora > Saccharopolyspora sp. NPDC049426. Next base: position 51,989 of record NZ_JBFAPZ010000024.1, read on the forward strand.
GCGGCAGAACCGCTCGTTCATGCAGCGCGCCGTCGTGGACGCCTTCGACGCCGGAATCCGCCAGTTCCTCGACCTCGGCTCGGGCATCCCGACCATGGGCAACGTGCACGAGATCCTGCGGGAGCACACCGACGAGCCGGTTCGCGTGGTCTACGTCGACTGCGAGCCGGTCGCCACGGCTCACACCCGGGTCAACCTGCAGGAGACGGACTGGGCCGGGATCGTGCAGGCCGACCTGCTGAACTGGCGCGAGATCTTCGCCGACGACGTCACCAAGCGCCTGCTCGACCTGGACCAGCCGGTGTGCCTGCTGGCGGTGTCGGTCCTGCAGTTCATCGGCCCGGACGGTGACATCCCGGAGGTGCTGCGGCGCTACGCCGGGAAGCTCTCCACCGGTTCCCGGGTGGCCATCACGCACTTCGCCTCCGACGTCCCCGATCACGATGCGCGCGCCTCGATGGAGCGGTTCCGGACCGAGTGCGACGTCACGCCCAGCCCGCTGTGGCTGCGTGACCGGGCCACCATCACCGACTGGTTCGAAGGGCTCGGAGATCGGTGGAGCCTGCTGTCCCCTGGCGTGGCCCACCTGCCGGACTGGCGCCCCGACCTGATCACCGACCCGAAGGCCGCCGCTGAAGCGGAAGCGATGCGCCCCTACTCGTGGTTCGGCATCAGCGAGAAGGCCTGACCGCGTTCCTCGTCATCGGTGTGGAGCACCTGATCCGCTGACCGACGCATCGTTCGGGGTCGTTCGTCGTTGTAAGCGACATGATCACTCGTTGGATGCACAGTGTCGTGCTCGCCGTCCTGGTGCTCGTCATCGCTCCGGTTCCCGCGCAGGCCGACTCGGGATTCGCTCCCGTCGACCGGCCGGGACCTGCGCTGAGCGTTCCGCGCGAGCAATTGCAGGCGGCCTTGTCGTGTCATGGCGATCCGGGCAGCGAGCAGCAGCCGGTCCTGCTCAGCCCCGCCACGAGCGTCACTCCGGAGGAGAACTACTCCTGGACCTACGCCAAGGCCTTCACCGAGCAGAACCGCTTCTGGTGTTCGGTGACGATGCCCGACCACACGATGGGCGACATCCAGGTCGCCGGGGAACACCTGGTGCACTCGATCCGGGAGATGCACCGGCTGACCGGCAAGCGCATCGCGGTCCTCGGCCACTCCCAGGGCGGCATGAGCATGCGCTGGGCACTGCGGTTCTGGCCCGATGTGCGTCCCGCGGTCGACGACATCATCGGCATGGCGCCGTCCAACCACGGAACCGAGACGCTCAAGGGCTGCGGACCTGGTCCGACCTCGTGCGAACCTGCGGTGTGGCAGCAGCTGGCCGGTTCGGAGTTCATGCGGGCGCTCAACAGCCGCGCCGAGACCTTCGAGGGCATCAGCTACACCGTCGTCTACACGCGCCACGACGAGGTCGTGACCCCGCCGGAGTCCTCCGAGCTCAACACCGGCGAGGGCATGATCACCAACGTCGCCACGCAGGACCTGTGCGCGGCGAACACCTCCACCCACCTGCTGGTCGGCACGACCGACCCGGTGACCTACGCGCTGGTGATCGACGCGCTGGACCACCCGGGACCGGCCGACCCGGCTCGGGTCGACGCCTCGGTTTGCGGCCAGCCGCTGATGCCGCACATCGATCCGGCGTCGGTGGACACCTACCTGCGACCGCTGTCCGCGGTCCCGGGTCTGCTCAGCACCGCGCTGCCGGGCGTGAACCTGGTGGGCGCGCCCTCGGTCGACCGGGAGCCGCAGCTCCGCTGCTACGTCTACGCGGCGGGCTGCTGAGCCGATGCGCAGGTGAAACCGCCGATTTCGGGCGCGCGTCGGAGGCCCTGAAACCGGTTGAGCGAGAACGGGTTCAGTTCAGCCCTATGGCCGGGGGCGGTTTTGGTCTGAGTTGTCCGGGCATTTCGGACGTCGAATCATGGACGGTTCGGACCAAAACCGCCCCCTGGCAACGGCTCGTGCCGAGTGAGGCTACTTCTTGAACCCGGTGCCGTGGATTCCGTGCTTCTCGACGACGGCGAGCTCCTCATCCGTGAGCGGCGGGAACTCCAGGGCTTGGACGTTGTGGTCGAGCTGCCAGACGGAGCTCGCGCCGATGAGCGCGGAGGTGACCTCCGGCCGGCGCAGGACCCACTGCAGCGCGAGCTGGGCCAGGGACTGGCCGCGCTGGTCGGCGAGCTCGTTGAGGGCGGCCGCGCGCTCGCGGTAGGTCTCGTCGATGACGTCGGGCGACAGGAACGCGCTGTTCTCCGCGCGCGCCCCGGAGGGGACGCCCTTGAGGTACTTGTCGGTGAGCAGGCCCTGCGCCAGCGGCGAGTACACGACCAGTCCGAACCCGTCGTCGGCGGCGAGGTCGAGCAGGCCGTTGTTCTCCGGCGTGCGGTCGAAGATCGAGTAGCGCGGCTGGTGGACCAGCAGCGGCACGCCCGCCTCCCGCAGCAGCTCGGCGGCGCGGTGCGCGCGGTCGGGCTGGTAGTTGGAGAGGGCGACGTAGAGCGCCTTACCCTGCTGCACCGCGCTGACCAGCGCACCCACCGTCTCCTCCAGCGGGGTGCTCTCGTCCGGGCTGTGGCTGTAGAAGATGTCGACGTGATCGGTGCCCAGATCGCGCAGGCTGTGCTCCAGCGAGGACAGCAGCGACTTCCGGGAGCCGCCCTTCTGGTAAGGACCGGGCCCGATGGGGTTGCCCGCCTTGGTCGACAGGATCAGCTCGTCGCGGTGCGGCGCCAGGTCCTTGGCCAGCACCTTCCCGAAGAACTTCTGCGCCGCGCGGTGCGGCGGGCCGTACCGGTCGGCGTTGTCGAAGTGCGTGATGCCCAGGTCGAAGGCGTGCAGCACGATCTCGCGCTGCGTCTCGTAGGGGTAGTCGGTGCCGAACTTCTGCCACAGGCCGAAGGAGAACGCGGGCAGGTCCAGGCCGGACGCCCCGGCTCGCCGGTACTCCATCTTCTCGTAGCGGTCCTCGCTCGCCGCGTAGGTCTTCTCGAAAGCCCCGTGGCCCATCGGTCGTCTTCCTCCGGTCTGTCGGGTTCAACTGCCTGGACCGCACGTGCGCGGTCCAGGTCACGACCCGTCATGCAACCACTTCGGACGCCGGAGAGCAGCTCGATCGTCTCGGGTCTCACAGGGCAGGACGCGGTCGGCATCGTCTACGAGGGTCGCCCGAACGTGACGGTCGACGCCGCCGGTCTGACGTTGAAGTCGGGCAACGCGGTGCTGCTGCGCGGCT
>NZ_JBFAPZ010000025.1:0-46776 GCF_040676935.1 Saccharopolyspora sp. NPDC049426
GCGCTGATGGTACTGCACTCGCTAGGGTGTGGGAGAGTAAGACACCGCCGACACAATCCTTATGTGGGGTGGGCAGGAGAAGAAATTCTTCTGCCCACCCCATTTTTCATGCCCGAAAAACCTCGTGGGGAAATCCAGTTCCGGATCAGCCGGCCGACGAACACCGCAGTAGTCGCAACGGCGAGAACTGCGGTGCCCGTTCCGAGCGGGTCAGCTGAGGCTGCGGCGGCGGAGTTCGAAGCAGAGGACCGCCGCGGCGCTGGCGACGTTGAGGGATTCGACCTCGTTGGCCATCGGGATCGACAGCGGCTGGGCGATGCGCTCCTCCACCTCTGTGGAGAGACCGGCGGTTTCACTGCCGAGCACGAACACGGCGCGGTCACCGAAGTCGGTGTTGTAGAGGCTGTGCTCCGAGCCGGCGTCGAGCGCGTAGAGCGGGTAGCCGGCCTCGGTGAGCATCTCGGCCGCTTCGGCCGCGGTGCGGCTGCGCAGCACGGGCGCGTGGAAGGCGACTCCGGCGGAAGCCTTGATGACCAGCGGGTCCAGTCCGGCGACACCGCGGTGCGGCACGACGATGCCGTCGATGCCGGAGGCGGTGGCGGTCCGCAGGATCATGCCGACGTTGGCGGGAGTGGTCAGGCCGTCCAGCAGCAGGATGGTGCGCGGGGCGGTGGCGTGGTCGGCGAGCGCGTCGGCGAGCGGCCGCATCTTGCGGGCGACGACGTCGGCCACGACGCCCTGGTCGTGACGCCCGTTGCCGGCCAGCACCTTCACCCGATGAGCGCTCGCGCGCTGCACCTTCACGGCGCGGTCCGCGGCCGCCTCCTCGATTTCCGCGATGGGCCCACCGCGGAGTCCTTCCGCGACGATCACCTTGTCGACACGCAGGTCGTAGTCGGCCAACGCCTCCAACACGGGCTTGCGGCCGTAGACGGTGACGAATCGGTCCTTCGGGGAAACTTCGCTGGTCACACCATCAAGTGTCACATGCCCGCGTTGTGGCCCGGCGGGTGAACCCCTCGGTCTGGCCGGGATGTGTGCCAGGATCTCCGCATGCCCGATCGCCTTTCCGCCGTCGACGCCTCCTTCCTCTACCTGGAGGACTACACGACGCCGATGCACGTCGGCGGTGTCGCGGTTTTCCGCCGGCCTCGCAGCGATTTCGACTACGAGCACCTGTTGTCGATGGTGGATCGGCGGCTCGGTCTGGTGCCCCGCTACCGGCAGCGGGTGATGGAGGTTCCGGGCAGCCTGGCGCGACCGGTGTGGGTGGACGACCAGGACTTCGACCTCACGTACCACGTTCGCCGGTCGGCGCTGCCGAAACCGGGCAACGACGATCAGCTGCACGACCTCGTGGCGCGGCTGATGTCCCGCAAGCTCGACCACACCCGGCCGCTGTGGGAGCTGTACCTCGTCGAAGGCCTGTCGAAGAACCGGGTCGCGATCATCACCAAGACCCATCAGGCGATGATCGACGGCATCGGTGCGATCGACATCGGGCAGGTCATCTTCGACCTGCAGCGCAACCGCGAGATCGAGGACGTGGACGCGCTCTGGATGCCGCGACCGGCTCCGACCGTGGCGCAGCTGCTGGTGGAGGCGGCAACGGACGCGGTGCAGCGGCCGGGCGAGGTCGTGGAGAACGTCCGGGCGGCCATGGTCGACGCCTCGGCGACGGTGCAGAAGGTGACGCGCGCTCTCGGCGGCGTCGCTTCGGCGGTCCGGGCGGCCGTGGTGCCCGCACCCAGCGGCCCGCTGAACGCGCCGACGTCGACGCAGCGGCGGTTCGCCGTGGCGAAGGCGAAGCTGGACGATCTGCGGGCGGTGCGACGGGCGCACGGCAGCACGGTCAACGACGTGGTGCTGGCGGTGGTCGCCGGCGCCCTGCGGAACTGGTTGCTCTCGCGAGGCGAGGTGGTCACCCCGTCGACGACGTTGCGGGCGATGGTGCCGGTGTCGGTCCGGGACGACGACGCGGAAGCGGACGCCGCTTACCAGGACACGGCGAGCCTGCCGGTCGGCACCGTGGGCAACAAGGTGTCGGCGTACCTGGTGGACCTGCCGGTGGGCGAGGGCAATCCGACGATGCGGTTGCACCAGGTCAGCCATGCCATGCGGGCGCACGCCGAGTCCGGCCAGTCGGTGGCCGCGGACGCCCTGGTGAAGGTCAGCGGTTTCGCTCCGCCGACGCTGCACGCGCTGGGCGCGCGGGTGGCCAACGGGTTCTCGGACCGGTTGTTCAACGTGCTGGTCACCAACGTCCCGGGGCCGCAGGTGCCGCTGTACGCGGCTGGGGCGAGGATGATGGAGATGTTCCCGGTGGTGCCGCTGGCCAAGAACCAGTCGCTGTCGGTCGGTGTCACCTCGTACAACGGCGCGGTGTACTTCGGGCTGAACGCGGATCGGGATGCGATGCCCGACGTCGGCGTGCTGGCGGCGATGATCGGTGAAGCTGTAGACGAGATGATCGGGACGGTCGACGCATGAGGATTTACCTGCCTGCCACGCTGCCGATGCTGCAGCAACTGGTGGCGGACAAGCAGATGCAGCCGCTGGGCGGGACGGCGTTCGCGCTGACTCCGGCGCTTCGCGAGTCCTACGCGACCGGCGACACCGAAGAGCTGGAGTACGCCGCGATGCGGGAGGCCGCTCGTGCCTCGTTGCGGCTCCTGGCCGCTGACGAGGAAGGCAAGATCGAGCAGCGGCGGGTGGTGATCTCCGCCGACGTGGACGACGTGACGCTGCGGCCGGACCTCGACCACGCGGTGGTGAAGGTGTCAGGCCCGGTGATCTGGAAGCAGCTCGCGGCCGTGCACGTGGACACCACCGAGGCCGAGGACGCGGTCCGGTCGGCGGCCGAGGTCATCGACGCCGCCGACCTGGGAGATCCGGACGCGGAGTTCGCCCTCGGCGACGCCGAGGATCACGAACTCGCCTGGTACGCGCCGCAGGAAGTCCCGTTCCTGCTCGAACTCATGTGATCAGCGCGGCGGCTGCGCCATCGGTGGGAGGTCGTCGAAGACTCCGACCTGGGCGGCCGGGGGCAGCTGGATGTCCACCGGGGTTCCCCAGTCGCGGTAGGTGGAGGTGAGCGAGACCTCGCCTGCCTGGGCGATGTTGGTGGTGGAGGCGAACTTGGCGGGAAGGCCCTGCTCGTCGAGCCACAGCTGGAAGCCGAGCTCGCGCTCGCCGTCGTCGGCGGCCCGCTGGAAGCGTTCGCGCTGCTGCTCGTCGGGGGCCGTCCTGGCGGCTTCCTCGGTGAGGATCCGCAGGTCGTAGCGGGTGGTGGGGCGGCCTTCGACGGTGTCGGGCGCCGACCCCTGGATGCGGGTGGCCTGCTCGACGCCGCTGAACGTGGCGCGCGGGTCGACGGATTCGTGCAGCTGGTCCAGGGCAGGGCTGAGCAGCTTCGAGCCGAAGTCCGAGCCGTCATGGGAGATCTTCAGCCACGGCTTGGTCGCGTCCGGCCGGGCCAGCGGGGTGTTGAGGTAGCCGACCTCGTCCACGATGGACACGGCGAGCTTCTCGGTGCGCGCGTTGCGGGTCTTGCCGTCGAGCGCGAGGTCGGCCTGCGGGCCCCGGTACCGGACGGCTCCGTCGGCGTTGAGCTGCCCGACCACGCCGAGGCTCCCGGTCATGGTGGCGTGCGCGGTGCCGCGCGCGTTGATCTTGTTGATCGTGTCTGCGAGAACGGCTTCGGCGACCGGACGCGGATCGGGACGGGCCATCGGCAGTGCCGCGTGTGGTTGGGGTGGCGCGCTGGTGCAGGCGTTGAGCGTTGCGGCAAGGGCGAGACCAGCGGACAGCACCGCAGTCCTGGTGCGGGCACGGGGCATCGGACGTGCTCCTCGACGGGTGGCGGATGGCTTGGACGTCGTCGCTGGCCAACGCTAGCAACGAAGTTCCAAACCCACCGGGAACGCGATTCCCCATTAGAGGGATGGATTGAGTGCCCGCGGCCGCCTCGTTCAGGGGGCCGCGCGCCGCACCGTCAAGCCTCGTCGAGACCGGCTCGGGAGCGCAGGAGGCGGCGGAGCGAGGCGAGCTGGTCGGAGCTGCCGCCTTCCTGCTCGGCGTAGGTGTCGAGGTAGCAGTCGGGGTCGTCGGTCCCGCCGAGGTGGCCGCAGTTCGGCGGGCACTCCTCGGCGGCTTCGGCGAAACCCTCGAACGGGGCGATCACGTCGTCGGCGGTGACGTGGGCCAGGCCGAAGGAGCGGATGCCGGGTGTGTCGACGACCCAACCGTCGCCGGGCAGCGCCAGCGCGACCGCGGAGGTCGAGGTGTGGCGGCCCTTGCCGACGCCGCTGACCTCGCCCGTTGCTCGTTCGGCTGCCGGGACCAGCTTGTTGACCAGCGTGGACTTGCCGACGCCGGAGTGGCCGACGAGCGCGGAGACCCGGCCGGAGAGCATGTCGCGGAGCTCGTCGGGTTCGGCGTCGAGGCTGGTGATGGTGATCGGCATGTCCAGCGAGGAGTAGGTGGCGATCCACTCGCCGGGGTCGGCCAGGTCGGCCTTGGTCAGGCACAGCACCGGGGCCAAGCCGCCCGCGTAGGCGGCGACCAGGCAGCGGTCGATGAATCCGGGGCGCGGTGGCGGGTCGGCGAGCGCGGTGACGATGATCAGCTGCTCCGCGTTGGCGACGACCACTCGTTCGTAGGGGTCGGTGTCGTCGGCGGTGCGGCGCAGCACGCTGGCGCGGTCGGCGACGCGGACGATGCGCGCGAGCGTGTCGGGTTTGCCGGAGACGTCGCCGACGACGCCCACCAGGTCGCCGACGACGACCGGGGTGCGTCCGAGCTCGCGGGCTCGCATGGCGGTGACGACGCGGCCCGGGTCGCCGTCGAGGGCGACGGTCCACCGGCCTCGGTCGACGGCGATGACCATGGCTTCGGCGGCGTCGGAGTGCTTGGGCCGCTGCTTGCTGCGCGGCCTGCTGCCCCTCCCGGGGCGCACCCGCACGTCGGACTCGTCGAGGTTCCGCCAGCCGCGCTTGCTCATCTGCGGGCCCCCGGGATCATGCGGGCTCCCCGAGCATCGCGGTCCACATCCCGGGGAAGTCCGGGATGGTCTTGCTGGTGGTGGCGATGTCCTCGACCAGCACGCCGGGCACCTCGAGGCCGAGGATCGCGCCCGCGGTGGCCATCCGGTGGTCGGCGTAGGAGTGCCATTCGGCGCCGGTCAGCGGGCGGGCGTCGATGATCAGGCCGTCCTCGGTCTGCTGGGCGTTGCCGCCGAGGTTGTTCAGCTCGGTCTCCAGGGCGGCGAGCCGGTCGGTCTCGTGGCCGCGCAGGTGCGCGATGCCGCGCAGGTGGGACCGGCCGGTGGCCAGCGCGGCCAGCGCTGCGACGGTGGGGGTGAGTTCGCCGACGGCGCGCAGGTCGATGTCGACCGGTGCCAGCTCGTCGGGGCCGGTGACGGTCAGGCCGTCGGAGTCGAGGCGGACGTCGGCGCCCATCTTGGTGAGGATGTCGCGGATCGCGTCGCCGGGCTGGGTGGTCCGGGCGGGCCAGCCGGGCACGGTGACGGTGCCGCCGGTGACGGCCGCGGCGGCCAGGAACGGGGTCGCGTTGGACAGGTCCGGTTCGACGTCCGCGTCGAGCGGGCTGATCGGGCCGGGTTCGACGCGCCAGGTGTTGCGCTGGGAGGCGTCGACGATGACTCCGGCGTCGCGCAGCATCGCGACGGTCATCTCGATGTGCGGCAGCGACGGCAGCGGAGGGCCGGAGTGCCGGACGGTGACGCCCTTGTCGAAGCGCGGGCCGGACAGCAGCAGGCCGGAGACGAACTGCGACGACGCCGAGGCGTCGATGGTGACCGTGCCGCCGGTCAGGTTGCCGCTGCCGCGCACCTCGAAGGGCAGGGAGTCGCCGGTGATGTCGGCGCCGAGCTCGCGCAGCGCGTCGAGCACGGTGCCCAGCGGTCGTGCGCGGGCCTGCGGGTCGCCGTCGAAGGAGATCCGGTCGGTGGCGAGTGCGGCGACCGGGGGCAGGAAGCGCATCACGGTTCCGGCCAGGCCGCAGTCGACCTCCGCCGGTCCGCGCAGGTCGGCCGGGGTGACCTGCCACGATCCGTCCGGTCCGTCGGCGATCGTGGCGCCCAGCGAGCGCAGTGCTGAGGCCATCAGCTCGGTGTCCCGGCTGCGCAGCGGCGCGCGCAGCGCGGAGGGCCCGTCCGCGAGCGCGGCGAGCACCAGAGCCCGGTTGGTGATCGACTTGGATCCGGGCAGCGGGACGGTCGCGCGCACCGCGCCGGTGGCGGCGGGAGCAGGCCAGAGCTGGGTCATGCCCCAATGATCCCGCATTCCACCCGGGTATTTCAGCGCCGGGGCGGTCAGGACGCTCGCCTGGGATGAACGGGACTGCCAGGATGAAGTGGACACGCCGTCGACTCGCGGGAGGTTGGACTCCGGATGTGCGGCCGATATGCCTCCAGCAAGGATCCCGGGAAGCTCGCGGCGGAGTTCGCGGCCTTGGACGCCACCGGCGGTGCGGCGCCGGGCGCGGACTTCAACGTCGCCCCCACCAAGCGGGTGCTGACGGTGGTCCAGCGGCATCCGCAGGACGAGACCGGGGAAGCCGATCTGGAGCGGACCGAGCGGTCGATCCGGGTGATGCGGTGGGGTCTGGTGCCGTTCTGGGCGAAGGACAAGTCCATCGGCAGCCGGATGATCAACGCCAAGTCGGAGACGGTGACCAGCAAGCCTGCGTTCCGGAGCTCGATCAAGCGCTACCGCTGCCTGGTCCCGGCGGACGGTTGGTACGAGTGGAAGCGCGAGGGTGCTGCGAAGCAGCCGTACTTCATGACCCCGCCGGACGGTTCGAGCCTGGCGATGGCGGGCATCTACTCGACCTGGCGGGAGAACGACGAGGCCGAGCCGCTGGTGACCTGCTCGGTGCTGACGGCGGCGGCGGTCGGCCCGCTGACCGACGTGCACGACCGGATGCCGCTGCTGCTGCCGAAGCGGGCGTGGTCGCAGTGGCTGGATCCCGATCAGCCGGACGTGTCGGACCTGCTCGCGCCGCCGTCGCTGGAGATCGCGGAATCGCTGGAGGTCAGGCCGGTTTCCACGGCCGTCAACAGCGTCCGCAACAACGGTGTGGAACTGCTCGATCGCGTGTCTCTCGACGCGGGGGAGAAGGCGGTAGGTTTGGACCGGGAGAAGTAGTCGAGTCGAGGTGAGAGCGGATGTGTGGTCGCTACGCCGTGCGGCGGGACCCGGCGGCGTTGGCCGAGGAGTTCGCGGCCGCTGATCGCACGGAGGGCGCGACCGGCGCGGACTTCAACATCACGCCCACCAAGACGGTTCCGATCGTGGTGCAGCGCGGTGAGGAGCGCAGCGTGCGGCCGGTGCGCTGGGGCCTGGTGCCGACCTGGGCCAAGGAGGCCGACGGCGGGCCGCCGATGATCAACGCGCGGGCGGAGACGATCACCGCCAAACCGGCCTACGCGGAGTCCGCGCGGCGGCGCCGCTGCCTGATGCCGGCGACGGGTTGGTACGAGTGGAAGCCCGGGGACAAGCGGCGTCAGCCCTACCTGTGCCGGCGTCGAGACGGCGCGAGCATGGCGATGGCCGCGGTGTTCTCCGCGTGGTGGGACCCGAGAACTGCCGGTGAGCCGCTGGTGACGTGCGCGGTGGTCACCACCGACGCGGTCGGCGAGCTGGCCGACGTCCACCACCGGATGCCGCTGGTGCTGCCCGAGGAGCGCTGGGCGGACTGGCTGGATCCCACGCGCAGCGAGATCGACGAGTTGCTGCGCCCCGATCCCGGCGCGCTCGGCGAGTTGGCGCTCCACACCGTGTCGACCGAGGTGAACAGCATGCGCAACAACCATCCTGACCTGCTGGAACCTGCCGATCCGGTGCCCGAGCCGGCTGAGCAAGCGGCGTTGTTCGAGTCATGACCAGCATCGAGGTCGACACCCCGCACGGCCCGGCACGGGCCGAGCTGCACTGCGCTGAGGAAGGTCGTGCCGCGCTGCTGCTGGGGCACGGCGCGGGTGGCGGGATCAACGCGCCCGATCTGGTGGCGGCGACTCGCGCGGCCACCGATGCCGGGGTGCACGTGGCGCTGGTCGAGCAGCCCTACCGGGTGGCCGGCCGCAGGGCTCCGGCACCGGCCAAGCAGCTGGACGCGGCGTGGCTGGCGGTGGTCGAGGACCTCGGCGAGCGCTGGTTCGCCGATCTGCCGCTGATCTTCGGAGGGCGTTCCTCCGGGGCGAGGGTGGCCTGCCGCACCGCGGATGCGGGTGAGGCGGAGGCGGTGCTGTGCCTGGCGTTCCCGCTGCACCCGCCGGGCAAGCCGGAGAAGTCTCGGGCGTCGGAGATCGACGCGGTGGAGAACCCGGTGCTGGTCGTGCAGGGTGAGCGCGACGCGTTCGGCAGGCCCGAGCCTGCGCACAACCGCGAGGTCGTGCTCGTGGCCGGGGATCACTCGCTCAAGGCCGACGTCGATGCCGTGCACCGGGCGACGTCGGAGTGGCTGACGCGGGTGCTGCGGCTGATCGACTGACCTCGCTCGGGCGAGTGACTTCCGATGTGGAGCCGTGCGCTGCGATTTCTTCCTGCGCAGGTGGGAGGCCTGGCGCCGGGGCGTGATCACCATCTGAAATTCGCGGCCTTGCTCTTCCGCGTCCGGAGACCTCAACATCGGTCGGCGCTGGGCCCCCGAGCTCGTGCAACCGGACAGGGCGAGTACCCGATCTTGTCCGGCGCGGGGTGCGGCTGTTGCGCGGCAGCGGCACCAGGTGCCGAGGGGAGCGGTCCTCCGGGGTCGCTCCCCTCGGGCCCGCTCAGGCCGAGATCTCGGCGAAGGTCGCGCTCAGCAGGTCCGCCAGTTCGTTCGGGGACAGCTCGATCTCCAGTCCCCGGCGTCCGGCGCTGCAGAAGATCGTGTCGAAGCCCTGAGCGGAGGTGTCGATGACGACCGGCAGGCGCTTCTTCTGGCCCAGCGGGGAGATGCCGCCTGCGACGTAGCCGGTGGCCCGTTCCGCCGCGGCGATCTCGGCCATCTTGGCCTTCTTGCCGCCGGCGGCAGCGGCCAGGGCTTTCAGGTCGAGTTGGCCGGTGACGGGGACCACACCGACCGTGAGATTGCCGTCGACGTCCGCGACCAGCGTCTTGAACACTCGATCGGGTGATTGGCCGAGTGCTTCGGCGGCTTCGAGTCCGAACGACTCGGCACGCGGGTCGTGGTCGTAGGCGTGCACGCGGTGCGTCACGCCCTTCTTGGTCAACAGCGCCGTCGCCTGGGTTCCCTTGCCTGCCACGCACGTCACTCTAGAGCCCGGAATAGCGTCTCCGGAGGTGGTGTTGAACCCAGCGTGACGATGGATTCGACGAACACCTGCGTGCTGGACCGCCCACCGCGCCCGCAGCTGTCGCCGCCAGGAAATGGCAGGACAGCGCGGGTATCCTCGAACACGGACCATGCGAAGGAGTGCATGGGTTCGTCGTCTGCCGCCACGTCGTCCGGGCGGCGGGAAAGGAGCCTGGTGCCGAGCACCCCAGAGGACTCTGCCAACACCGCGCGCACCGACGCTGTCACCACGCAGGACGTCGAGCGGGCGGAGGAGACCGACGCGCAGCGCGCGGCCCGCTTCGAGCGGGACGCGATGCCGCTGCTGGACCAGCTCTACGGTGCGGCGCTGCGGATGACCCGCAACGCCCAGGACGCCGAAGACCTCGTTCAGGAGACCTACCTGAAGGCGTTCTCGGCGTTCAAGTCCTTCACCCAGGGCACGAACCTGAAGGCCTGGTTGTACCGGATCCTCACCAACACCTACATCAACGGTTACCGCAAGCGGCAGCGACAGCCGCAGCAGCAGCCGACCGATGAGATCGCCGACTGGCAGCTCGCGCAGGCCGAGAACCACACGTCGACGGGACTGCGCTCGGCCGAGGTCGAGGCGCTGGACCGGCTGCCCGACACCGACGTGAAGGCCGCGCTGCAGCTGCTGGCCGAGGAGTTCCGCATGGTCGTGTACCTCGCGGACGTGGAAGGTTTTGCGTACAAGGAGATCGCCGAGATCATGGGCACTCCCATCGGCACCGTCATGTCGAGGTTGCACCGTGGTCGCAGGCAGCTGCGTGAGATGCTCACCGACGTCGCCCGTGATCGAGGCTTCATGCGGGAGACCCAGCAGGAGGTGAGCACTTCATGAATTGCGGTGAGCCGGACGAGGCATCCTGCCAGGACGCGCTCGCCGAGGTGTGGCTGTTCCTGGACAACGAGTGCGACCAGGCGCGGCGCGAAGCCGTGCAGCGTCACCTCGATGGTTGCGGAACGTGCCTGGAGCACTTCGGCATCGAGGAACACCTGAAGGCGTTGCTGCAGCGCAAGTGCAGCGGTGAGCACGCTCCCACGGAGCTCAAGGACCGCCTGCGCTCGTCGATCCGCGAAGCGGTCCTGAGCAAGGCCGAGATCACCGTCGAGCACGGGCCAGAAGGAACCTCGGTAGAGGTCCGAGCGAAGAAGTGATCATCGTTCGTGGTCGCCTTGCTCATCGGTGCGGGTAGCGGAACCTGACGCGCCGCCTGGACTTCGGGCGCCACTCCTCATGTATGCCAATGCACGTCGTCGCGGCGTCCTCGCCAGGCGACGTGTCAGAACCCGCGCGGGTGCCGGGTGCTCAGGTGGGGCAAGGAGAAAGCGCCTACGGCGCTTGCCCGCTGTTTCCTCAGGTCTTCTCCCTGCGGGCTACCCAGGCCGCTGCTTGGGTCCTGCGTTCCATGCCGAGCTTGGCCAGGACTGAGGTCACGTAGTTCTTGACGGTCTTCTCCGCCAGGAACAGGCGCTCTGCGATCTGGCGGTTGGTCAGGCCCTCGCCGATCAGCTCCAGCACCTTGCGCTCGCGCTCGGTGAGGGCGGCGAGCTCATCCGGTTCCGGGCTGGTGGTCTGGCGCAGGTGGTCGAGCACCCGCCCGGTGGTGACCGGGTCCAGCAGCGAGCGGCCGGCGGCGACCTCGCGGACGGCGTTGACCAGGTCTTGGCCGCGCACCTGCTTGAGCAGGTAGCCGGACGCTCCCGCGTTGATCGCGCCGACCAGCGCCTGCTCGTCGTCGAAGGCCGTCAGGACCAGGCAGTACGGCGCGTCGTCCAAGGCCCGCAGCTTGCGGCACAGCTCCAGTCCGTCGCCGTCGGGCAACCGCATGTCGATGACCGCGACGTCCGGCGCGGTGGCCTGAGCGCGCGTCAGCGCCTCGTTGACGCCACCGGCCTCGGCGACGATCTCGACGTCGGGTTCGGTGTCCAGCAGGTCCCGCAGACCTCGCCGGACGACCTCGTGATCATCGACCAACAGCACCCTGACCGCCACGACGCCCACGCTAATGGGCGCCGGTGGCGGTCCGCGCAGCAGTGCCGCGTTTCGGGCTACTTCTTCTTCGCACCCGTCTTCTTCGCGTTCTTCGCGCCGGTCTTCTTCGCGGTCTTCTTGGCGATGCGGGCGCTCTTGCGGGCTCGGTAGCCGACGCTGGGCTTGCCGCCGGTGTCGACCGCCGCCAGCAGCACGCCGCCGAGCAGACCCAGGTTCTTCAAAAGGTGGATCTGCTGCTCGGAGCGCAGCTGCGGGTCGTGCTCCTCCCAGAAGCGGTGCGCGGCCAGCGTGGTCGGGACGATGCTGCCCGCCAGCAGCAGCGATGCCATTCGCGGGAACTTGCCCAGCGCCAGCAGCGCACCCGCGCCGATCTTCACGGCGGCGTCGATGCGCACCAGGGTCTCGGGGTCGGTCGGTACCTGCTCGGGCAGCACGTCGCGCACGGGGCCGGTCGCCTTCTCCAGCAGCGGCGCAGCGCCCTTGGCGTGGTTCGGGGTGTCCTTGAGGGCACCGATCCCACCCATGATGAAGATCGAAGCCAGCATCGGACGAGCCAGACGGCGGATCAGCATCGGGGGAACCTCCTAGATGGGTCGTCTTGAGCCTGACCGTACTTTTCAGGGCCCCGTTCCGCCTGGCAGCGGGCGTCAGTGCAGATCGACCTGGGCGAACACTTCGTCCCATGCGGCCGCGACCTGGCGGGCGCACAACTGGGGGGCCGCGCCGCCGATCCCCGTGCCCAGGCCGGGCATCGCGATCGAGTGCACCACCTGGTGCACCGGGGCGCCGTTGTCGAGCACCGCGCTCGCCCACAGCCGCATCATCGCGCGCGCCGCGAGGTAGGGGTGCACGGTGTCGGCGGGCAGCGTCTCGCCGGGCTCACGCATCGTCGGTGCGCTGATCAGCCAGATCGGGCTGGGGACACCGGTGGGGACCAGCAGCGCTTCGCCCACCGGCAGCTCGCCGCCGTGGTAGGCGAGCACGGCGCTGCGCACCTGCTCCTCGACTTCTGGGAAGGCGCGGGCGTACACCGCGTCGATGCCACCGCGCATCCAGCCGTAGGAGTTGGCGGGGCTGACGACGGCGTCCACCTGAACGTCGAGAACCGAGCCTTGATGAACGGAAATGCCGGGACGGCTTTCCGCGATCTCCTGCCATGCAGCGGCCAGCGGCTCGTCCAACGCGCACAGGACGAGCTGCAGCTCCGGCTCCGCTCCTTCTGCCGATGAGCGCCCCGAATCTGCGGTCACGCCCCACAGCATCGCAGGAATGCACCGCGTAGTGGCATTGGGTAGGTCACATCCGCGACGACGTGGCGTTTAGCCCCGCGGAGCGAGGCCGGAACGGTCACGGAGCGTGGAAACCCCTCAGTAGCCGTTGAAAAACGTTCATGTGGCCCAACCCGGGCGGCCTTGCGCGGCCCGTAACCTGGGCGGGTGCCAGAAATCGCCTACCTCGGTCCGCCGGGAACCTTCACCGAGCAAGCGACTCGGCTGCTGACCGCCGACTTCGACGCCGAACTCGTGCCCTGCGAAACCGTGCCGGTGGCGCTGGCCGCGGTGCGCTCGGGGGAGGTGCTGGCCGCCGGGGTCCCGGTGGAGAACTCCGTGGAGGGCTCCGTTCCGGCCACGCTCGACGCGCTGACCGTGGACGATCCGCTGGTCGCGGTCAAGGAGGCCGTGATCCCGGTCCAGTTCGACGTGTTCGCCCAGCCGGGCATGACGCTGGGGGAGGTCGGGACCGTGGCCAGCCATCCGCACGCGCTGGCGCAGGTGCGCGGCTGGCTTGCCGAGGCGCTGCCGAAGGCCGACGTCCGCGCGGTCAGCTCGACCGCCGCTGCTGCCGCCGCCGTCGCCGATGGCGAGTACGACGCGGCGATCTCCGCGCCGGTGGCCGGTGATCACTACTCGTCGCTGCACCGCCTGGCGACCGGCATCGCCGACGTCCGCGACGCGGTCACCCGGTTCTTGCTGCTCCGCAGGCCGGGGACGCTGCCGGAGCCGACCGGCGCGGACCGGACGTCGATCTGCGCGGTGATCGGCGACGAGGTCGGCACGCTGTCGGACATGCTGGCCGAGCTGTCGCTGCGCGGCATCAACCTGAGCCGGATCGAGTCCCGGCCGGTCAAGGACCACTTCGGGCACTACCGCTTCTACCTGGACTTCGACGGGCACGTGGCCGACGCGCGGATCGGCGAGGCGATGGCGGCGCTGCAGCGCCGCTGCGACTCGGTGCGCTTCCTCGGCTCGTACCCGAAGGCGGACCGGAAGCCCGCGTCGGTGCGGCCGGCTTCGTCGGAGCAAGCGTTCCGGAACGCGGCCGAGTGGTTGGCCGCCGTGCGTGCGGGGAGGCTCGCGTGAGTGATTTCGAGTTGGCGGCGCCGGAGGGCGTGCGGCTGGTGCTGGCCCGTCACGGGCAGACCCCGGCGAACGTCGCCAAGCTGCTCGACACCCTTCCGCCCGGCCCGGGGCTGACCGAGCTCGGGCAGCAGCAGGCCGAGGAGCTCGCCGAGCGGTTGGCCGCGCGCGAGGACAAGATCGTCGCGGTGCACGCCAGCGGGGCGCGTCGTGCGCAGGAGACCGCCGAGCCGGTCGCGCGGCGGCTGGGCCTGCCGTTGCAGCTGGCGGAGGGCACGCACGAGGTGTTCGTGGGTGAGCTGGAGGGGCTGGGCGGTCCGGCGCTGGAGGTCTTCGACGACGTCTACGCCCAGTGGCACGGCCACGACCTTGACGTGCCGATGCCCGGTGGCGGGGAATCCGGCCGCGACGCGATCACCCGGTTCCTCATCGGTGCCCGCGCCGCCCTGGAGGGCGTGTCCGAGGGCACGGTGGTGATGGTCAGCCACGGCGCGATGCTGCGGCTGGTCGCGGGCGTGCTGGTCGAGGAGGTCACGGGTGCCGAGGCCGACTCGCTGCACCTGCCCAACACCGGCCTGATCGTGATCGAGTCCGACCCGACGACCGGCACCGGCTGGCGCTGCCTCACCTGGGACGGCCTGCTCTAGACCGGTCAGCGGGCGGGTGTCGGTGGTGAGCCCTACGGTGCCGCTCATGGTCGACGCGAATGCGCAGATCGGCGTGCTGGCCGCCGAATCCCTGGAGTTCTTCGTCGGAGCGGTGCAGCGGGTTCCGGCCGATCGCTGGAACGAGCCCTCCAACCTCGACGGCTGGAGCGTGCGCGACCTCGTCGGGCACGTCACCGGCAGCGCGACGAAGATCGCGACGCTGCTGGAGGACGGGGAGGTCTGGAACACCCCGTCCGAGCCGGCCGACTGGGTGTGCGCGGACCCCACTGGGGAGCTCCGCGAGATCGCCGAGCGGATCCGCCGCGCGCTGCCCGGTGTCGATCTGGAGGCGCCGCGGCCCTCACCGGCGGGGGAGGTGCCGCTGCGGCAGGCGCTGGCGTTCCCGGTCGCGGACCTCGCCATGCACGGCTGGGACCTGCACCGCAGCTGCGGGCGTTCGGTCGAGCTGCCCGCGGACCTAGAGGCCTTCTGCCGGGCGTTGATCGAGTCCGTGCCGGAGCAGGCCATGCGGCGGCCGGGTGGCTTCGCCCCCGCCAAGACCGCGCCCGAGCGGGCGACCTCGACCGAGCGCCTCATGGCCCACCTCGGCCGCTCCGTGGACTAGGAGTTGCTCAGGGACGCGTTGCTCGGCGGTGCGAGCTGGGTCCCACACCTGCAGTTCTCGAGCGGGGTTCAGCCCCAGCCGAGTTCGTGGAGCTTGTCGTCATCGATGCCGAAGTGGTGGGCGATCTCGTGGACGACGGTGATGGCCACCTCGTCGACCACCTCCTCCTCGTCCTCGCACATCGCCAGCAGCGGATCGCGGAAGATCGTGATCGTGTCCGGCAGGACGCCGCTGTAGGTGTGGTCGCGTTCGGTCAGCGCGATGCCCTCGTAGAGGCCCAGCAGCTCGGGGTCCTCGGGGTGGGCGTCCTCGACCAGCACCACCACGTTGTTCATCGCGGTCGCGAACTCCGGCGGGAGCCGGTCCAGGGCGTCGCCCACCAGCTCCTCGAAGCGGGCGCGGGTCATCTCCACCGGCATGTCAGCGCGGCTGCTCGGTGGCGGGGGCACCCGGCTCGGTCGGTGCCGTGTCGCCGGCCGGGGCCGTGCCGACCTGCACCCGGCCCTTGATGCTGCCGCTCACGGGCGCGAGCCCGCTGCCGTCGGGCAGCTGCGCGCTGAGCTTGCAGTTGACCTGCCGCGAACCGGCCGCCCAGCTCTCCTCGGACAGGGTGTCCCAGTAGACGATCAGGCCCTTGTCCTTGGCCGCCGTCGGTCCGCCCGCGTAGGCCGCGGTCAGGTCCAAGCACCTGGTGGCCAGGAAGCCGTCCTGGTCGTTCTCCGACGGGAAGTCGCCCTGGAACTGATCGGCCAGGTTGATCACGGCGCTGAGCTCCACCGCGTGCGGCCGCGCGCAGTCGACCGGGTCCCAGACCTGGGTGCCGTTGATGCCCAGGCAGCGGCCCGCCGGGTAGACGTTCGACTGGTCCATCTTCGAGGCCTCGCCGGTGATCGGGAACAACTTCCCGGACGGTCCCGGCTGCTGCAGGCCGCAGTGCAGCGTGCGGTCGCCGTCGGCCCAGCCCTCCTGGCTGGGGGTGAAGGCGCCGACGGTGAAGCGGCCCTCCTTGTCGAACCTGCCGCCCAGGTACTGGTCGGAGACCTCGATGCAGCGCTGCTGCTTGACCTCCTGCCACTGCTGGGTGCTCGGGAACGGCGCGGTCGGGCCGAACTCCCGCAGGTCGTACGGGCCGGTGACCTCGAACAGGTGCGGTTCGGCGCAGGTGACCTTGCGGATGTCCGCGGCGTCCGGCTCGGTCCAGTTCAGGCACTCACCGGCGCGCGTCTCGAAGACGACCTCGGGCGCGGGCGCCTCACCGATCCCCGCCGGGCCGCCGACCTTGCCGGACTCCATCGGCCAGTTCAGCAGGATGCTGACCGTCAGGATCAGCAGTGCACCGATCGCGGCCGCGACCATCACCAGCTTGGCGTTGGGCGGCTTGCGGCGGGATTCGGGTGTGCGCTCGGGCTGGACCATCGAACCCATCATGCCTGGCGCAGTTGTGGGCTGGCAGCTGTCCGCGCCGGAAGTGGAGAGGAAAGGAACTCATTCGTTGCCGTGAGCGTCCATTCATTGAGTAGTGTGGCGCTTGGGAGTGGGGCAATGACGGAGAATGGCAAGCCAGTGTCAGACAACGAGCGGCCGCAGGGGGGCTCCTCCCCGGACGAGCCGACCCAGCAGATGCCGGCGGACGCCCAGGGGCGGATCCGCTACCAGGACCCGCAGAGCACGACGCCGCGCGAGCCCACGCTCGCCGAGCAGAAGGCCAGGCAGATGGCCGAGCAGCGTCGTGCCGAGGCCGAACGCGCCGAGCAGGCGGCGGCCGCTGCGAAGACGGCCAAGCGCCGGAAGGCGATGATCGGCGGCGGCGCGACCGTCGGCGTCGTGGCGCTGGTGGCCGCCATGTACTCCGCTTCCGAGGTCAGCGCATCCGCGAACGCCTCGCAGCAGTACTGCGCGCAGGAGCAGCAGCCCGGCCAGGCGGTGGCCGCGCCTCCGGAGAACTGCGACGAGAACTACGTGCGCAGCCAAGGCGGGCACATCGACCACCACTCCGGCTTCGTGTTCATGCCGCTGTTCCTCGGTGGTCCGATGTCGCCGACGCCCTCCTACCGCTACGCCTACACCCCGGCGGGAGCGGCTCCGCCGCGCGTCGGTTCGCCCGTGTCGAGCTCGTCGTTCACCAAGCCGTCGGGCACCACGATCAAGGACTCCAAGGGCTCGACCATCCAGCGCGGTGGGTTCGGGATCTCCAGCAAGTCCGGTAGCAGCGGGAGCTGACGAGTGAAGCGCACGACCGGGGCCCGGCGCCCGGACTGGCAGTCGAAGGTCGAAGAGCTCGGGCTCGTCTTCGGGACCCCGGCGCGCGCCGCCGACGGCAGCAACCGGCCCTACTGGGACGAGGGCGTGCACTACGAGTTCAGCCTCGACGAGGTCCTCTCGCTGGAGGCCGACGTCGAACTGCTGCACTCGATGTGCCTGGACGCCGTCGATCACGTGATCACCACCGAGCGGTACAAGGACTTCGGCATCCCCGAGTGGGTGTGGCCGCACATCGCCGAGTCCTGGCGCCGTCGCGACCCGCACCTCTACGGGCGCTTCGACCTGCGCTACGACGGCTCCGGCCCCGCCAAGCTGCTGGAGTACAACGCCGACACGCCGACCTCGCTGCTGGAAGCCGCGGTCGTGCAGTGGCACTGGCTCACCGAGGTCCACGACGGCGACGACCAGTGGAACTCCATCCACGAGAAGCTCGTGGAGCGCTGGGGCGAGATCAAGCCGCAGCTGGCGACCAACGAGGTGCACTTCACCTGGTCCGCCCAGGAGCACACCGGTGAGGACAACCTCACCGCCGCCTACCTGCAGGAGACCGCCGCCGAGGCGGGCCTGAACACAGTCGGGCTGGCCATCGAGGAGATCGGCTGGGACAGCCTGCTGGAGCGCTTCGTCGACCTCGAAGAGGCGCCGATGAACTCCGTCGCCAAGATCTACCCCTGGGAGTGGATGGTTGACGACGAGTTCGGCAAGCACGCGATCACCACGCTGCCGGCCACCCAGTGGGTCGAGCCGCTGTGGAAGATGCTGCTGTCCAACAAGGCGCTGCTGGCGATCCTCTGGGAGATGCACCCCGGGCACCCCAACCTGCTGCCCACCTACCTGGACCAGCCCGGACTGCTCACCGAGTACGTGCGCAAGCCGCGGCTCGGGCGCGAGGGCAACAACATCACCATCGCCGCGCCCGGCTGGGAGACCGAGACCGGCGGGTTCTACGGCGAAGAGGGATTCGTCTACCAGGCGTTCGACCCGCTGCCCGAGTTCGACGGGATGCGGCCTGCGCTCGGGGCTTGGGTCGTCGGGGACGAGTCCGCCGGGTTGGGGATTCGGGAGACGGCTGGGTTGATCACCGATGATGGGGCGGCGTTCGTACCGCACCGGATTCCTCAGAGTTGATCCTTGCTGCTCTGAGATTTTTGGCTGGGCGCGGTGCGGGTGGCGGGGCCGGCTTCTGGAGTTCGAGACTTTTACTGCCACTGCTCAGTGGTCTCTTTGCTTCGCGGTGCGGGTAGCGGAACCTGAGCGGCTCTCTGGCTCCGGGATCCGAGACTTGTGTATGTCCAATACACGGCGCTACGGCTGTCCTCACCAGAGAGCCGCTCAGAACCCGCGGCGGTGCCGGTTGCTCAGGTGGGGTGGTGAGAAACCGGCTTCGCCGGTTGCCTGACGGTGTTGCCTGGGGAAATGGTGTCGCTTGGTTTGTGGGCACCCTGGGCGTGGCGTCGTTTCTGTTTGCGACTACGCTGACCAGCTGTGATCGACCTGAAGACGCTACGCGATGATCCGGAAGCGGTGCGCGCGTCGCAGCGCGCACGTGGTGAGGACGCGTCCCTGGTGGACGCGCTGCTGTCCGCCGACGAGCGTCGCAGGTCCGCGGTGTCCCGGGCGGACAACCTGCGCGCCGAGCAGAAGCAGTTCGGCAAGCAGGTTGGCAAGGCCAAGGGCGAGGAGCGCGACGCGCTGCTGGCCCAGGCCAAGGAGCTGGCCGCGCAGGTCAAGGAGGCCGAGGCCGAGCAGTCCGAGACCGACGCCGAGCTGCTGCGGCTGCAGAAGGCCGTCTCGAACGTCGTCGAGCCCGACGTACCGCCGGGTGGCGAGGACGACTTCGCGGTGCTCAAGCACGTGGGCGTCCCGCCGGAGTTCGACTTCGAGGTCTCCGACCACCTGGAGCTGGGCAACGCGCTGGGCGCGTTCGACATGGAGCGCGGGGCGAAGGTCTCCGGCGCTCGCTTCTACTTCCTCACCGGCATCGGCGCGCAGCTGGAGCTGGCGCTGCTGAACATGGCCGCCGCCCAGGCGACCGCCGCCGGGTTCACGCTGGTCGTGCCGCCGGTCCTGGTGCGTCCGGAGATCATGGACGGCACCGGGTTCCTCGGCGCCCACTCCAGCGAGGTGTACCGGCTGGAGGAGGACGACGCCTACCTGGTGGGCACCTCCGAGGTTCCGCTGGCGGGCTACCACTCGGGCGAGATCCTCGACTTCGCCGACGGTCCCGCGCGCTACGCGGGCTGGTCGACCTGCTTCCGCCGCGAGGCCGGCTCCTACGGCAAGGACACCCGCGGCATCATCCGCGTGCACCAGTTCAACAAGCTGGAGATGTTCGTCTACTGCCGGGAAGAGGACTCCCGCGACGAGCACCAGCGCCTGCTGGCCTGGGAAGAGGAGATGCTGGCCAAGATCGAGGTGCCCTACCGGGTGATCGACACCGCGGCCGGGGACCTCGGTTCCAGCGCGGCGCGCAAGTTCGACTGCGAGGCGTGGGTGCCCAGCCAGGGGACCTACCGCGAGTTGACGTCGACCTCGAACTGCACCACGTTCCAGGCGCGACGGCTCAACACCCGCTACCGCGACGCCGACGGCAAGACGCGCTTCGCGGCGACCCTCAACGGCACCCTGGCGACCACCCGCTGGATCGTGGCGATCCTGGAGAACCACCAGCAGGCCGACGGTTCCGTGCGGGTTCCCGAGGCGATGCGCCCGTTCCTGGGCGGCCTCGAGGTCCTCGAACCCAAGTGACCGCAGGCTGAAACGTCGACGAGACCCCGGTTCCGCCGGGGTCTCGTCTCCTCTCGGCTGAACCTCTCACCGCACGGCGGAGGCGAGCTTGCGGTCGAGGGTGCTGCGGACCAGGGCGGCGGCGAGCCTCGCGAGGTCGTGGCCCTCGACCAGGTCTGCGAGCTTGTCCGGGTCGGTGGGCAGACCCAGCTTCTTCGCGCCGCTGAGGGCCTTGCCGTCGAAGTGGGGGCGCAGTTCGGGCCAGACGAGCTGGGCCTCGCGGCAGAAGATGTCGGCGCCGACCGGGCCCAGGCGCGGCAGATCCATCAGGAGCCTGCGCAGCTCCTCCGGATCGCCGTCGGCCTTGGCCCGGAGTTTCCGCAGGTCACCGTGGTAGCGGTCGAGGAGCATCTCGGCGCCTTCACCCAGGGCGGTGGACGTGCTCTCGTCGTAGCGCCGGTAATGCGCGCGGCCGAGGGCGTCGACGCGCTGCTGCCAGGTGGCGTCGAACATCTTCTGCGGGCTGTTCCACTGCGCCAGCTCCCGGGCGGCGTCCACCGCGATGCCCGCCTTGATCCGCGTCGACAGCAGCACCGAGAGCACCGCCAGCCGGTACAGCGGTGAGGGCTTGTTGGTCAGCGTGATCCCGGCTTCGCTGGCGAAGCTGGTCCCCGCCTCGTCGAGCAGGGTCTGCACCTTGGTCCGCACCGACATCGTCACCACCTCCTGCCGACGACGGATACCCACGTCGACGGGGTGGCACACCTACAGCTCGGGGAGGACCTCGGTGGCGATCTCCTCGACTGTGGACTCCTTGCCCGCGTACGGGCTGTCGGCTCGGGGCCAGTGGGTGATGACGTCGGTGAAGCCGAGTTCGTCGGCGCGGCCGACCACGTCGCGGAAGTGCTCCACACTGGACAGTGAGAACTCCGGTGCGGCGTCGACCTGCAGGTACCGGTGCACCTTCGCCGGGTCGCGGCCCTGCTGGTGGCAGATGTCGGTGAAGCGCAGCGACAGCTCCGCGACCGCGCGCCACCAGCTCTCCAGGTCGTCCCCGCCTCGACCGGTGGTCACCCAGCCCTGGCCGTGCTGCGCGGCCAGCTCCATCGAGCGGGTGCCGTTGGCGGCCACCACGAACGGGATGCGCGGCAGCTGCACGCAGCCGGGCGCGCGGCGCGCCTCCACCGCCGAGTAGTAGGTGCCGTCGTAGTCGGTGACGTCGAAGCGCAGCACGTGGTCGAGGAGTTCGAGGAACTCCGCGAAGCGGTCGGAGCGCTCCGGCGGCGTGAGCTCGGGCTGTCCCAGCACGTTCGCGTCGAACCCGGTTCCGCCCGCGCCGATGCCGAGGGTGATGCGGCCGTCGGCGATGTCGTCCAGGGCGGTCAGCTCGCGGGCGAAGTGCACCGGGTGCCGGAAGTTCGGGGAAGCGACCAGCGTGCCGAGCCGGATCGTCGAGGTGACGGTGGCGGCAGCGGTCAACGTGGGCACCGCGTCGTACCAGGCCTTGTCCACCAGGGAACGCCAGCCGAGGTGGTCGTAGGTCCAGGCGTGGGCGAAGCCGTACTCCTCGGCCATCCGCCACAGCGGCTCGGCAGCCCACCAACGGTGTTCGGGCAAGATCACGATCCCAACGCGCACGGGTAGACGGTACTGGTCCCGCTCAAGGGCGTTCGACCCGATCAGGTGACGAACGTCCCTTCGTCCTCTTACCAGCCACGACGCCCGCGAGCGGTGGTGCGGCGGGCATGATGGGGCGCGTGCGTGAACCTGGCCTGGTGGCATCAGACGTGGACGGAACCCTGCTCGACCCGATGGAGGAGGTGTCCGCCCGGACAGCGGCCACTGCTGGCCGGGTCGTCTCGTCGGGAACGCCGTTCGTGCTGGTCACCGGTCGTCCGCCGAGGTGGATGCCGCGCGTGGTCGCCGCTCTCGGGGTGTCCGGCATCGCGGTGTGCGCCAACGGCGCGGTCACCTACGACACCGCCGCCGACCGGGTGCTGCACAGCCACGACATCGATCCGGTGACGCTGCACGACGTGGTCCGGGAGCTGCGGCACGAGCTGACCGGCTGCGCGTTCGCGGTCGAGCGCGCGACCCGCACCGCCCACGACGACCTGCGCGAGCAGTTCCTCGCCGAGGCCGAGTTCCACCGCGGCTGGATGAACACCGACATCCGCGTCGCGCCCACCGACGAGGTGACCGGCAAGCCCGCGATGAAGCTGCTGGTGATGCACCCGGGGATGAACAGCGCCGAGCTGTCGGCGGCCTCCGCCGAGATCATCGGCGACCGGCTCCAGTCCACCTACTCGACGGAATCGGGCCTGATCGAGTTCTCCGCGCCGGGCGTGGACAAGGCGGCGGGACTGGCCGCCGTGGCGGCGGATCTCGGCATCGCGCGGTCGGAGGTGATCGCCTTCGGCGACATGCCCAACGACGTCCCGATGCTCACCTGGGCCGGTCACGGCGTGGCCATGCGCAACGCCCACCCGGACGCCCTCGCGGCGGCTGACGAGGTCACCACGACCAACGCGGAGGACGGCGTCGCCCAGGTCCTCGAACGCTGGTGGTGAACACTCCAGCGGCGCCTCCCCCGTTCCGGGCAGGCGCCGCTCAGCGGTGGGTGGTCCCGGATTTCAGTGGAAATCAGGCCCCGGGTTTCAGTGGAAGTCGGGCCCCGGGTTTCAGTGGAAATCCGTGTCTTCCCGGTGGGTTCAGGGTTGGGTGGAGAGTTGGGCCTCGGACGCCTGGGACCGGATGGCTCCGAGCTGGTCGTAGCCGCGTTTGCCGGGGCAGGCCGTGTGGCCGGCGTCGCGGTGGCCGAAGATCGTGGGCAGCGTGACCTCCGTGCCCGCCGGGTACTTCGAGCCCTGGGGCGCTTTTGAGACCAGGCGGGTGGTGCCCTCGGCCGGAACGCCCTTGGTCTTGAGCTTCCAGGCGGCCACGTTCGCCACCGAGCGAATCGTCTGCGACGCGGGCGTCACGCCGTCGTGGTTGCCCATCATCGAGATGCCGAAGGTGTGGTCGTTGAACCCGCGCACGTGACCGCCGATCACCTCGCCCGCGAGACCGCCCGTGCGGCCCTCGAAGACGGTGCCGCACTTGTCGACCAGCGCGTGGTAGCCGATGTCGCCCCAGCCCAGCTCGACCGCGTGGTACTGGTAGATGCCGCGCACGATCTTGGCGGACTCGCCGCAGGTGTAGCCGTTGGTGCCCGCGGTGTGGTGCACGACGGCGGCCTTGGTGGTGGTCCGCTCGACCGGCCAGGTCATCTTCGACTCGTCAGCGCCCCACTGCGCGCGCGTGACCACCGGCGGAGCGCCCGCGACAGGCGTGCTCGCCTTGGGCGCGGCGGCCTGCTCGCCGGGGTCGATGCCGATGAACTGCAGCCGGTCGGTGACGTCCTGACCGCGCTCGTCCGCGCGGACCTGCACGTCGTTGCTGCGGCCGGTCCACATCGGCTCGCTGCCGCCCTCCTCGGCTTCCAGCGGAGTCCACGAGCTCCAGCCCTCCGAGGTGCGAGTGCGCACCTCGATGCGGTCCGGGGCCGGTCCTCGCCAGGTGAATCCGACCAGTTCGAAGGCCTTCTCGCTGTGCACCTCGCGGACCGCGGCCCGCGAGGTGGCCACGTCGTGGAGCGGGATTCGGACGGTCTGCGCCTCGGGCGGTTCGGGGGTCGGACCGGCGGCGCCGGGAGGCCCTGAGATCGGAAGAACGGCCATGGTCAGCAGTGCGGTGGCCACCAGCCTCGGACGTGCGGACCGAAAACGCATGGGCGATACCTCGCTTCGACTGGAGGGCGAGCGTCCTTTTTCGACACGCGCTTCCTGGCGAAGAACGAGTATGGGTCCGAAACAGATCACTCGCCTTCCGGAACTCCGTTATGCCCGAATCCGCGGGTCGGGATTCAGCGTCCCGGAATGAGAGAGCCGTTCGGGAATTCCGGGGAATTCACCGGCCGCCGCCCGAATCGCACATAAGCCACCGCCGCGCACACCAGGAATCCGATCCCGATCAACGTGTAGGCGTTGCCGACGATCTGCTGCGAGAAAGTCCAGTCGAGTTCGCGATCACCGGTGTTGGGCAGGTACCACTGCGGCCCGGCCAGAACCGTGATCGCCGAGATCACGACCGCGATGGTCATCCCGTGCCAGCGGTTGCGCAGCGACATCATGAACACCAGCGCCAGCGCGGGACCGGCCCACACCCAGTGGTGCGACCAGGAGATCGGCGAGACCAGCAGGACCCACACCGCGTTGAGCACCAGCGCCAGCGGCACGTCGCGCACGCTCAGCGCGTAGCGGATGCCCATCACGGCCAGCGCGAGCAGCAGCAGCGAGCCGGTGACCCACAGCGAGTCGAGCGCGAACCCGGTGAGCTCCTGCTTGGCCAGCAGGCTGCGCAGCGTCAGGTTGCCCGCGTAGACGGTGCCGAAGGAGTCACCGGTGGACAGCATCTTGTCCAGCCACCAGTCCGCCGAGTCGTGCGGCGCGGCCAGCAGTCCCAGGAACACGGTGGAGGCGAAGGTGACGCCGGTGATCGACATGGCCCGGTAGTCCCTGCGCAGCAGGAAGAACAGCAGGAAGCCCAGCGGGGTCAGCTTGATCGCGGCGGCGATGCCGACCAGCATCCCGCGCGGCCAGCGGGTGCGCGGCAGCAGGCAGTCGGCGGCGACCAGGCTCATGAGCACCAGGTTGATCTGGCCGTAGTTGAGGGTTTCGCGGGCCGGTTCGATCAGCGTCAGCCACGGCAGCAGCAGCGCGGTGGCCACGGCGACCCGGCCGGCGTGGGGCGCGAGGTATCGCGAGGAGCGGGCCAGCGAGTAGGCGGTCAGCAGGATCGCCAGGTGCGAGCACAGCGCCACGACCACGACGGCGGCCGTCTCGGACATCCAGGTCAGCGGGACGAACAACAGCGCGGCGAACGGCGGGTAGATGAAGGGCAACGTCGCGGAGTCCGGTGATTCGGGGGTCAGATCGTCGCCGTAGACCTGGTAACCGTTGAGCCACGCGCGCGCACCAAGCCGGTAAATCTCGGTGTCCATGTAGCCGCGGGTGTCGATCCAGTGCACGAACCAGACCGCCAGCACCTCGAGCACGATCGCCGCGATCAGCAAGTGACGCCCGTCACGGGCGCGGGTCGACCCCACAGCTCACCACCCAGTGTTGCGCGCCCGTCCCGGAGTCTCGGACCTGCGTGAAAGGGTTTCACCGGCGCGTCGATACGGCGCGATGGTAGCCCCCGCACGACTCGCCGGGCGGGTCGCCTAACGGGTATTAACAGCCACGAATAGTCGCCGCCGGTGTCGCGGCAGTCACCCCCGACGAGTGATGAAATGCCTGGACAACGAGGAATGGGCGGTCTTGGGGAGTGATATCGACACTCTTCGTGGTCATATGTAGCCAATAACGTCAACGCGGTTTCGGGGTGGCATCGCGCTACAGCTACCCTCGACGACTGTGAGCTTCGCAGGCTATGACCTGATCGTTGTTGGTTCCGGATTCTTCGGCCTCACGATCGCAGAGCGCGCCGCCACCCAGCTGGACAAGCGGGTGCTGGTGCTGGACCGACGTGACCACATCGGGGGCAACGCCTACTCGGAGGCGGAGCCTGAAACCGGTATCGAGGTGCATCGCTACGGCGCGCACCTTTTCCACACCTCGAACAAACGCGTGTGGGATTACGTAAACCAGTTCACCGAATTCACCAACTATCAGCACCGGGTGTTCACCAAGCACCAGGGGCAGATTTACTCGTTCCCGATGAACTTGGGGCTGCTGTCCCAGTTCTTCGGTCGTGCGTTCACCCCGGACGAGGCGAAGGCGCTGGTCGCCGAGCAGGCGGCCGAGATCGACACCGCGGACGCGCAGAACCTTGAGGAGAAGGCGATCTCCCTGATCGGCCGCCCGCTGTACGAGGCATTCGTGCGCGGTTACACGGCCAAGCAGTGGCAGACCGACCCCAAGGAGCTGCCCGCGGCGATCATCAGCCGGCTGCCGGTTCGCTACAACCTCAACAACCGCTACTTCAACGACGACTTCGAGGGGCTGCCCGTCGAGGGCTACACCGCGTGGTTGGAGAAGATGGCGGAGAACCCGAACATCGAGGTCCGGTTGGCGACCGACTTCTTCGACGTTCGCGGTGAGCTGCCCACCGACGTCCCGGTCGTCTACACCGGTCCGCTGGACCAGTACTTCGACTACGCCGAGGGCGAGCTGGGCTGGCGCACCCTGGACTTCGAGACCGAGGTCGTCAGCACCGGCGACTTCCAGGGCACGTCGGTGATGAACTACGCCGACGAGGAAGTCCCCTACACCCGGATCCACGAGTTCCGGCACTTCCACCCCGAGCGGGACTACTACCCGACGGACAAGACGGTGGTCGTGCGCGAGTACTCGCGGTCCGCGGAGAGCGGGGACGAGCCCTACTACCCGATCAACACCCCGGAGGACCGGCGCAAGCTGGAGGCCTACCGCGAACTGGCCAAGAACGAGGCCAAGGAGCGCAAGGTCATCTTCGGTGGTCGACTGGGCACCTACAAGTACCTGGACATGCACATGGCCATCGGCTCGGCGCTGAGCATGTTCGACAACAAGATCGCTCCATACTTCACCGAGGGCCGTTCGCTGGACGGCTCGCTGGAGGACTGACGTGACCGACCGGACCCCCCGAGAGCCCAACGCCGCTGGGGAGAGCAAGCTCAGCGACGTCACTTCGGTGCGCGCCGGGACCTCGGACGTGGCGCCCGAGCAGGTGCTGCAGCGGATCGTGTTCCCGCGCGGCGAGGACCCGCTGGACGTGCGTCCGCTCTACATCGACGAACCCGAGGCGCTGGCCAGCACGGCCACGGTGGTCTCCCGGCGCAACCTGCGCGTGCCCGCGCACAGCAAGATCTCGCTCGCGTCCTACTTCAACGCCTTCCCGGCCAGTTATTGGAAGCGTTGGACCAAGATCGACGAGATCGTGCTGCGGCTGCAGGTCAAGGGGTCCGGTCGGCTCGACGTCTACCGCTCGAAGTCCAACGGCGACAGCGTTCACCTGCAGGGCTCCAAGGTCTCCAGCGAGGACTGGACGTCGCTGGAGTTCAAGGTGTCGCTGCAGCCGTTCGAGGACGGCGGCTGGATCTGGTTCGACCTGTTCACCAACGACGTCGCGCTGGAGATCAGCGACGCCGCGTGGACCACCGACCAGCCGATGCCCAAGCAGCAGGTCGTGGTCGGCACCACCACCATCCGGCCATCGGAGTGCATCGAAGCGCTCAAGACCCTCGGGGAAGACCCGCAGGTCATGGCCGTGGTGGAGCGGGTCATCGTGGCCGATCAGGGCCCGCAGAAGATCCACGAGGTCGAGGGCTTCGACGAGGCCGCCAAGGCCATCGGCGACAAGCTGCACGTCATCGAGCAGGACAACCTCGGTGGGTCCGGCGGTTTCGGCCGGGTCATGTACGAGGGCATCCACAACTCCAACGCCGCCCAGGTGATGGTCATCGACGATGACATCGCCCTGGAGCCGGACGGTGTGCTGCGGGCCAACGCCTTCGCGCGCGCCGCCACCCACCCGGTCATCGTCGGTGGTCAGATGCTCAACCTGCAGGCCCGCTCGCGGCTGCACACCATGGGCGAGGTCGTCGACCTCGGCCAGGGCATCTGGCGCGCGGCGCCGGGCGCGGTCACCGACCACGACTTCGCCAAGAAGCCGCTGCGCAAGACCAAGAAGCTGCACCAGCGCGTCCACTCCACCTACAACGGCTGGTGGATGTGCCTGTTCCCGCGCGAGATCATCGAGCGCACCGGGCTGCCGCTGCCGCTGTTCATCAAGCACGACGACTCGGAGTACTCGCTGCGCGCGGGCGGCCACGGCTACCCGACGGTGACGCTGCCGGGTGCGGCGATCTGGCACATGCCGTGGACCGACAAGAACGACGCCACGGACTGGACCGCCTACTTCCACACCCGCAACCGGCTGATCCTGGCCGCGCTGCACAGCCCGGAAGAGGTCAAGAACAACATCGTCAAGCAGGGCCTCAAGCTCACGCTGCGGCACCTGCTGTCGATGGAGTACTCCACGGTCGCGGTCCAGCAGAAGGCCATCGAGGACTTCCTGAAGGGCCCGTCGGGCCTGTTCGACAGCCTGCGCACGGCGTTGCCCGAGGTGCGCGAGCTGCGCAAGGACTACGACGACGCCAAGACGCTCCCGTCGGCGCGGGAGTTCCCGCCGCCGAGCGCGGACCCGATCATGGCCGAGGGCCTGCTCAACCCGCCGGTGAACCCGGCGGTGATCGCGGCGCGCGCGTCCAAGGCGCTGCTGCACAACCTCAAGGAGCCCGCGCACGACGCGTCGGACCGGCCGCAGCTCAACGTTCCGGCCGCCGCCGCCCGCTGGTTCCTGCTGGGCAACCTGGACAGCGCCACTGTGTCCAACGCCGACGGCAGCGGGGTGGCGTTCCGCCGCCGCGACCCGGAGACGTTCCGCCGGCTGGGCTTGGAGTCCTTGGCCAACTACAAGCGGCTCGGCCAGGAGTGGGCGCGGCTGCGCGAGGAGTACCGCGCCGCGCTGCCGGAGCTGACCAGCGCTGAGTCCTGGAAGCAAGTCTTTGATCCCAAATGACGCCGACTTTCCCGGAGACGAAGTGGCAGAGCTGACTACGCTGATCGCCCCCGAGGACGTGACCGACCTCAAGCAGGACGAGCAGGTCACGGCCGAGACCATCGCGCTGCGCAAGGTGCAGGGCGCGTTGGCCAAGCCCGCGGTCGTCAAGACGGCGCACGCGATGTCGCTGTTCGGTGAGCACGCCGCAGGGTGGCTGGCCATCGGCGCGGTCGGTGCGCTGGTCGACCGCAAGCGCCGCGGTGAGTGGGTCACCGCCGCGGCAGGGGTCGCCGCCGCGCACGCGGCGTCGATCGCGGTCAAGCGGGTGGTCCGCCGCCCGCGTCCGAAAGACCCCGAGATCCAGGTGCTGGTCGGTACGCCGAGCCAGCTGAGCTTCCCGTCCTCGCACGCGACGTCCACGACGGCCGCCGCGGTGCTCTACGGCGGGTTGACCGGCAAGAAGCTGACCCCGGCGATCGTGCCGCCCATGATGGTCAGCCGACTTGTCCTGGGGGTTCATTACCCGAGCGATGTGGTCGCCGGTTCGGTGCTCGGCGGTGCCGTTGCACTGGTCACCCGGCGGTTCATGAGACGGCGGAGGAACCGTGCCTGACAACAAGCAAGCTTCGACTGACACGGCCGAGGCCGCCGAGGCAGTCGACACCGCCGAGGCCTCCAACGGCTCGAAGAAGACCGAGGTCGAGTCCGACGCGGAAGGCACCATCGGCGCCGAGTTCGGCGACGAGGTGCTGGAGCCGGAGGCGAAGAAGACCGACGACGAGAAGGACAAGTCGTCGGACGCCTACCACGCGAAGGTGACCGCCAAGGCGGGCACGCCTGCCGGTCTGGCGACCGGTCTGATCAAGGAGCTTCGCCCGAAGCAGTGGGTGAAGAACGTCCTGGTGCTGGCCGTGCCGTTCGCGGCGGGCGAGATCCTGGACCCGGCCATCCTGCTCGACGCGGTGATCGCGTTCGTGGTGTTCTCGATGGCCGCTTCGGGCATCTACTTCGTCAACGACGCGATCGACGTCGAGGCGGACCGGCAGCACCCGACCAAGCGCAACCGCCCGATCGCGGCCGGCCTGATCCCGGTGCCGATCGCCTACGTGGTGTGCGTGCTGCTGCTGGGCGGTTCGCTGCTGATCTCGGGTCTGACGAGCATGCAGCTGCTGGCGGTGATGGCGCTCTACATCGCGGTGCAGCTGGGCTACTGCTTCGGCCTCAAGCACCAGCCGGTGATCGACCTGTGCATCGTGGCCTCCGGGTTCCTGCTGCGCGCCATCGCCGGTGGTGCGGCGGCGAACCTGGTGATCACCCAGTGGTTCTACCTGATCGTGGCGTTCGGCTCGCTGTTCATGGTGGCGGGCAAGCGCTACGCCGAGGTGAAGCTGGCCGCCGAGACCGGCGCGAAGATCCGCAAGTCGCTGAAGGCGTACTCGCCGTCCTACCTGCGGTTCGTGTGGGCCATCGCGGCCGCGATCACGATCATGACCTACTCGCTGTGGGCCTACGACATCCGCGAGTTCGAGATGTCGCGCTGGGGCCTGATCTCCATCGTGCCGATGGTGATCGCGATCCTGCGGTACGCGGTGGACATCGACAAGGGTGTCGCCGGTGAGCCGGAGGAAGTGGTCCTCAAGGACAAGGTCCTGATGGTGCTCGGCGTGATCCTCGCCGGCTGCCTGTTCCTGGCGTTCTACCTGTAGGCAGCGCCTTTCGTCGAAGCCCCCGGTCCGAGTGGCCGGGGGCTTCGACGTTCTGCACGGTTTGTTCATCGTCGATCACCGACGCGTTCACCCGGTCCGGTGAGAGTGGTCGGAGTTCCCGAATCGATGGAGGACCCGACGCTCATGGACAAGTCCGATTCGTTGCTCTCCCGCCGCAGCGTGCTGATCGGCGGTGCCGCCGGTGCCGCGGCGCTGACCGTCGCCGGGGCGCCGTCCGCGCTGTCGTTGCCGGGTGCCGGTGCGGCCCGCAGGGGCGAGGTCTTCAGCCTCGGCGTGGCCTCCGGCGATCCGCTGCCGGACGGTTTCGTGCTGTGGACGCGCCTGGCCGCCGACCCGCTCGCCGAGGACGGCATGGGCGGCATGCCGACCAAGACGATCCCGGTGGAGTGGGAGGTCGCCGAGGACGAGCTCTTCACGCGCGTGGTGCGCCGGGGTGAGGCTCCGGCCGCTCCCGAGATGGGCCACAGCGTGCATGTCGAGCTGGAGGGCCTGCGGCCGGGCCGCGACTACTTCTACCGGTTCCGCGCGGAGGGCTCCGTCTCGCCCGCGGGGCGCACCCGGACGGCGCCGCTGCCCGGCACGATGGGCGAGCTGTCGATGGCCTTCGCCTCCTGCTCGCAGTACGAGCACGGTTACTTCACCGCCTACCGCCACCTCGGCGACGAGCGTCCGGACCTGATCCTGCACCTGGGCGACTACCAGTACGAGTACCAGGCGGGCGATTACGTGGCGCCGGGCGGCAACCCGCGCGATCACGCCGGCCCGGAGACCGAGACTCTGGCCAACTACCGGCAGCGGCACGCCCAGTACAAGGCCGACCTCGACCTGCAGCACGCGCACGCCGCGGCCCCGTGGGTCGTGGTCTGGGACGACCACGAGCTGGACAACAACTGGGCCGACGAGGTCTACGAGCACCCCGACGAGCCGCAGCCGAACTTCCTGGAGCGCCGCAAGGCCGCCTTCCAGGCGTACTACGAGAACATGCCGCTGCGCCGCGCCCAGGTCCCGCAGGGCATCGACCTGCGGCTGTTCCGGCGGGTCGAATGGGGTTCGCTGGCGACGTTCCACATGCTCGACACCCGCCAGTACCGCGACGACCAGGTCGGCAACGACGAGTTCCCGACCCAGGACCCGGCCCGGCTGGACCCCAAGCGCAGCCTCACCGGCGCCGAGCAGGAGCGCTGGCTGCTGCAGGGCCTGCGCTCGTCGCGGGCCCGCTGGGACGTGCTGGGCCAGCAGGTCATGTTCGCCGAGATCGACTACCTCAACGGGGACGACAAGGCCTACAACCCCGACGCCTGGGACGGCTACGTCGGTTCCCGGCAGCGGGTCATCGAGGGCTGGAAGCAGGCCGGGACCCGCAACCCGGTGGTGCTGACCGGCGACGTCCACACCCACTGGGCGAACGAGATCCACGACGGTGAGGACGTGGTGGCCACCGAGCTGACGGCCACCTCGATCACCAGCGGCGGCGACGGCTCGGCCGAGCTGAAGGACAAGGAGAAGGCCTACCTGGCCGAGAACCCCCACGTCCGCCTCTACAACAACCAGCGCGGCTACATCTCCACCAAGATCACCGAAACGGAGATGACGGCGACCTACAAGGTCCTGCCCTACGTCTCCAAGCCCGGTGCCCCGGTCGAAGACCTCGCCACCTTCACCATCCCGGACGGCACCCCGGGCCTCAACGAGGCCTGACGCCCGAGTTTCGAATTTCGCGCGAAGTTCGACTCGGGAGTTCGGGGTTCGAATTTCGCGCGAAATTTGAATTCTTCACCCGGCCGCGTGGCTGGCCACCCGGGAGCCACACTCCGTGGTCGGCTCGGAGCGCGCGTCCGACTCCGGTGTTGGTGCTCAGCGGAGGCCGAGGCTCTCGGTGATCTCGTGCGCCATGCCGATGGCGTAGGACTGGCCTCGGTCCTGCGGGTAGATCTGGGACATCGTGGCCAGCGTGACGCCGGGCATGTGGGTCTTGTGCGGCGGGATCAGCGAGCGGTACGTCGGGGTGACGATGGGCTGGGCGAACCCGGCCTTGGAGAAGTGCCACTCCTTGATCCAGGACTCGTCGAACTCCGGGTTGAGCCGCTTGAGCCAGGGGATGTAGTTCCGCAGCAGCTCGGCCGGGTCGGTGGTGAAGCGCCAGTCGTCGCGCGGCACGTAGTTGCCCACGTAGACGACGTGGTTCCCGCCGTACTCCTGCTTGTCGACCATGTTGGTGTGCTCCACGACCGCCAGGAACGGGAACTCCGGGTCGTTGATGTTGAGCCAGTAGTACGGGATGACGCTGCGGTCGACCTCGAGGATGAAGCAGGTCGCGCCCAGGTACTGGTTCCGCCACAGCACGTCGTCGGATTCGATGTCGGCGGCCTTGGCGAACGCGGGCTGCGGGACCGTGACGATGAGGTGGTCGAACTCGTAGCTGCTGCCGTCCGAGGTCCGCACCTGAACCGCCTCCGACGGCTGGGTGATGGACGAGACCGGCTTGCTGAACTCGATCTTCCCGCCGCGTTCGGTCACCGCGTCGGTCAGCGCCCGGTAGACCTGGTCGAAACCGCCGTGGACGTAACCGAGTTCGAACGTGCGGCAGTGGATCCGCGCCCACAGCCACGCCATCGAGATCTCCTCGGCGCGATCGCCGAACTTGCCCTTCAGCAGCGGTTCCCAGATGGTCGAGGTGACCTTCTTCCCCGCCCAGCGCCGCATCCAGTCCAGCGCGCGGACCCCGTTGAACCGGGAGCCGTTGCGGATCACCTTCAGCGCGGCCGAGGACGCGCCGAACCGGAACCGGTCCAGCATCGAGAACTCGGAGAACTTCAGCATCTCCACCGGTGTGCCGAAGTCGTGCAGCCGGCCCTTGAAGTACACGCCGGTGGTCGGCTTGTGGAACCGCAGCCGGTCGCTGAGCCCGAGGTCCTCGATGAGCTCGATCATCGCCTCGTCGCTGCGGAAGCTGTGGTGGTAGAAGCGCTCCAGCGGTGTGCCGCCGACCTCGATGGACGCCGCGAGCCCGCCGAGCTCGGCGGAGGCTTCCAGCACCGTCACCTCGTGCCCGGCGCGCACCGCGTCGAAGGCCGCGGTCAGCCCGGTCGCACCGGCGCCGACGATCCCCACTCTCATCCGAAACTCCACCTCTTGTTGATCGTGTACTGGAACAGCAGGACCACCGGCAGGCTGGCGAGCTTGACCAGGTTCGCGTCGATCCCGAGCCACGTGGAGAACACCGCCAGCAGCAGGAACGTCAGCACGATCCCGGCGATGCCCACCGCGTAGAAGCGCAGGAACCGCACCAGGATCCGGTCGGTCTTGCGGAAGTTGAACAGCGAGTTGAGCACGAAGTTGTTGGTGATCCCCGCAGTCGTGCTCAGGGCGTTGGCCAGCTGGTGGTGCATCCCGAAGTGGTTGAACAGCACTAGGAAGAGCAGGTAGTCCAGCAGCACGCCGCTGCCGCCGATCACGGCGTAGAGCAGCAGTTCCCGGCTGATCAGCCGGGAACGCGGCTCAAGCTTCGTCATGCCGGATCACATCCCGGACGATGTAGAGGGGGCGTTGTTGCACTTCGCTGTAGATGCGGCCGATGTAGCTGCCGATGACCCCCAGCGACAGCATCTGCAGCCCGCCCAGGAACAGCATCACGACCATCAGCATCGTCCACCCCGAGACGGTGACTTCGGGGAAGAAGAGCCGCAGCGTCACCGAGTAGATGATGCCCAGCAGCGCCAGGGCCAGTGCCGCGAACCCCATCCGGGTGATCAGCTTGAGCGGGGCGGTGGAGAACCCGGTGACGCCGTCGGCGGCCAGCCGCAGCATCTTGCGCATCGGGTACTTGGTCTCGCCCGCGACCCGCTCGTCCCGGTCGAAGAGCAGTTCCTGCTGGTTGAACCCCATCGAGGCGACCATGCCCCGGATGAACCGGCTGCGTTCCCGGAACGTCCGCAGCTCCTCGGCGGCGCGCCGGTTGAGCAGCCGGAAATCGCCGGTGTCCACCGGGATGTCGACGTCGGAGCAGCTGCGCAGCAGCCGGTAGTAGGTGTGCGCGGTGGCCCGCTTGAACGGGCTGTCGCGCCGGGACCGCCGCCGCGCCTGCACGACCTCGGCGCCGGCCAGCCACGCGTCGATCATCTCCAGGCTGACCCGAGGCGGGTCCTGCAGGTCGGTGTCCATCACGATCACCGCCTCTCCGGCGGCGTAGTCCAGGCCCGCGGTGATGGCGATCTGGTGGCCGAAGTTGCGCGCGAAGTCGACGACCCGCACGCGGGAATCGTTCTTCGCGATGTCGTGCAGGACGCGCAGCGATCCGTCGGCGGAACCGTCGTTGACGTAGACGAACTCGTAGTCGAATTCGGGTCGCGTGGCGACGGCGTCGGTGAGCTCGGTGTGGAAGTGCTTGATCCCCTCGGCCTCGTTGTAGACCGGCAGCACGTACGAGATCAGTTGCGGTGATTCGGCCTCGGAGTTCCGCGCCTGCTGCGGAACCGGGATTCCGACCTCGTGGCGGATCGTGTCGGACATGGTCACTCCCCTCGCCAACCCCACCGTGGAGCTTCAACGCGTTGGACGTCGAATCGGTTGCCCGGGTAGGGGTATTGCACCTCGATGAGGTGGCCCCACTCGGAGTATTCGGGTGTTTTCTCGTAACCGTTGAGCCTTGTCGGGATCTCTTCTTGAACACCGACGTCCCGAACTCCGGCGAACGCCCCGCCGATTCCGCGTTCGAACGCTGCGGTGCCGCCGAACCCCATCGAGTTCGGCGGGGTGATCAGGTACGCGGGGGCTTGGATGAGACCGCTGCCGACCTGCGGCAGGTCCCGCAGGCACGGCACGTTCCAGGTCATCGACCAGTCCACGTACGTCGGGGCCTTGTCCTGCATGTACTCCGTCAGCGGGATGACCTGCCGGATCCGCGGTCCGCTGACCGCGACCCAACCCGCGGGGTCGGTGGTGCTGTCGCTGGCGGTGATGCGGACCCGGTCGGCGCCGGCCGGGATCTGCGCCGGGGACAGGTGCATGTCCCGCCAGCCGGGGTGGTCCTGCGCCTCGTCCTCGATGACGTGGTCGGTCGGGTAGGCCTCGCGCTCGTCGGAGTCCATCCAGGTGTCGTCGAGCACGACCTCGCGCGTCCCGCCGGGCCCGGAGAACTCCAGAGCGACCCGGTTGCCGTCGCCGCTGCGCCCGGCCACACCGAAGGCGAGCTCCTGGTCGGGGGCCAGCGCCGGCAGCGGGAACCAGCCGGTGGTCAGCGTGCCGGTGTTGATCTGACCGCCGGTCAGGCTCCCCCACACCGGGACGTCGGCGGGCGGGGTGAAACCCGGTGCGAAACCGGTGCCCTCGGTGAACCCGGCCATCTCGGCGCCGTCGCCACCGCGCAGCCCCGCCACGTCCGGGGTGACGACGATCTTGTCGGCGATGCCGCAGCTGCCTCCGCGCGCGGCGGCGATGCCCTGCGCGCCGATCGAGTAGGCGTCGCCCTGCCTGATCGGCGCCGCCACGAAGGAACCGAGCACGATCGTCACCGCCACCCCCATCGCCGTGACGCACACCAGAGCGGGTGTGCGGATCAACGCCCGCCGCACCCGGTCGTCTCCTCTCCTGAACAGCGCGGATGCGGCCATCAGCAGACCGGCGACCAGCAACCAGACCAGCGGGTTGTTCAGCGGCCGGACCGGACCTTCTCCCCAGGGCACCCCGTACTGCGAGTGCAGGAACCAGTTGTTCTTGCCGGAGAAGACGAGCGCGGCCGCGCCACCGGCGAGCACGGTTCCCACCAGACCGGCGACGAGCACCACCCGGTCCCGGCTCGCGGTGACCGCGGCGACGCCGACCAGCACGATGCCCGCGGTCACAGTAGCCGCTCCGACGCCGGCGAGCGCGCCGAAGTAGTGCGTCCACTTCGACGGCGTGAGGGTCATCAAGGCCATGCTGAGCAGCAGCGATGCCGCCGGGACGTGCGCCAGGCGCAGGCCGTCGGCACGGCCGGCCCTCCGGTGGCGCAGCAGCACCACGACGCTGAACGCCGCGACGACGAGGGTGAGCAGGACGGCGGCGCGGCGCGCGACGTCGCCCTGCAGGTCGAAGCCGAGCAGGTACTGCCAGCGCATGACCTCCTGGAACCACGACACGTTCGGCCCGTAGTAGCTGTGCAGGTCGGTGGCCTTCGCGGCGCCGAACAGCGACTGGTCGGCGAACATCGCCACCACGCCGACCGAGGCGATCCCGGCCAGCAGCGCGGCCAGCCCGACCCCGGCCATCCGCCACAGGCGCGGCGCGAGCACCAGGAACGGGGCGATCGCCGTGATGCCCATCGGGTTGACCGCGATCGACAGCCCTGCCGCCAGCGCTGCCACGCCCAGCCACACCCGCCGCTCGGTGCGGGCGGCCTGCAGCACCGCCGCCAGCACGGCGGTCAGCCCCAGCGCCTCGAACGCCTCCGGTCGCACGCCCATCCCGAACGGCAGCCACCAGGACAGGAAGGCCACCGCGGCCAGGACCCGGACCAGCGGCCGGTGGTGCTGTCCGGGGATGGCCGCGCCGAGCACGCCCCGGCTGAGCACCAGCCAGGTGAGCACGGCGGCGAGGATGCTGGGTATGCGCATGGCCAGCGGGTTCTGGTTCCACTCGGCGACGTGCATCAGCAGCTGCTGGACCAGCGTGAACGGTGATTCGGAGGCGTTCTCCCAGCGGTAGTAGTTGCCGATGTCTCCGGTGCGCAGCCCGTTCTGCACGGTCACCGAGGCGAACGAGTCGTCCGGGCTGTTCGGGCCCAGCAGCCACCAGCCCGCGAGCACGGCCAGCAGCCCCAGGTCGATCACGTAGCCGGACAGCCGCTGCGCCAGCCGTGGGACCGGGCGTTCGACCGCTCCGCGGCGTCGGCGGTCCAGCGTCGCCAGGATCGCGAAACCGGCCGCCACCAGCAGCAGCTGGGCGGCGATGAGCCGCAGCTTGCCCTGTGTGGGGGATGTTTCGAACCAGTTGGCGGTGACCACCTGGACCTCGGTGCCGGTCGCCTCGGCGGGGGAGAGCTGGGTGGTGAACGCGACGATGTCGCGGATCCCGGAGGGCACCGAGGCGGTCTGGTCGCCGATGCGGGCGGTGGCCCCGGCCGGGCCACCGTCGATGGCGACGTCGCAGCCTTCCCCGATCGGCGCGCGCAACGCCTCCCGCCCCGCGACCAGGGCGATCACGTGGTCCTGGGCGGTGGTGACGGCGAAGCCCTCGGTGGGCTGACCGGGCGGGCGGGAGGACACCAGCGTCGTCGGCTCGCCGCGGTCCTGACCTGCGCGAACGACCTCGCACGGGACCCGCACGTGTACCTCGTCCGGGTGGTACGGGACAACGAAGGCGAGCGTGCTCTCCGCCGACTGCCCGGCCATCGGCCAGGTGACCGTGACCCGGTCGCCGACGACCGGCGCGAACGGCACGGCGACCGCGGCCAGCACCGCCAGGACGCCGACCACCAGGCCGAGGGCGTTCGCGAGACGGCGGCGCGGCGTGGGCGCGGCGGGCATCGGAGGAGAGGCGTCCGCGGTTCGCTCGATCCCGTCCAGCAACGTTCCCCCAGCTCAGCGGTGTTCAGCGGGTCAGCCGCAAATCGGTCCCGGGAACGTCAGTTTCGGGCATCCGGCGGTGACTCGCACAAACGATCACTCCTGTTCGAAGGGGTAGGTCCCATCGCCGTCGGCTCCGCGGACGCGTTCCCGCTGGCGAGTCGTGGTGTAGGAATCGCGTTCGCGTTCGTAGCGGACCACGAGCAGGTGACCCCAGTCGTAGCCCGGCGTTCCGTGCAACCGGGTGGGCAGCTCCATGCGCTGCGACAGCATCGGCACCCCGGCGAACACCCCGCCGAGGGTCGGGTCGTAGGCCATCGAGCCCTCGCCCTCAGGGGGCGTGATCAGCATCCGGGGGCTCGCCGCGACCCCGTGGCCGACCTGCGGGTAGTCGGTCCGGCAGGGGAACACGAAGCTCATCGGCCAGTCGATCAGCAGCGGTCCCTGCGCGTCCAGGGCCTGCCGCAGCCCGACGACGTCGCGCACCACCGGGCCGCTGAGGCTCAACCAGCCCTGCCGGTCGGTGCTGCGGTCGGTGGCCAGCACCCGGACTCGGTCCGCGCCCGCCGGGACGTCACCGGGCTCGACGGTCATCGAGCGCCACGCGGTGAAGTCCCGCCAGTCGTCGTCGCGGCCGTGCCGCGGGTCCTTGAACGGCAGGTCCACCGGCGGCGGATCGCGGAGCACCTCGCGTCCCAGCGGACGGTTCCCGGCGGCGAACTCCAAGGTCAGCGAGTTGCCCTGCTCGGGACGGCCGGACACCCACATCGACAGGACCTGCTGCGCGTTCACCTGCGGCAGGCCGAACCACGGGGTGATCAGCGTGCCGGTGTCCTGCGGACCGCCGTCCCGGCTGGTCCAGGCGAAATCGCTGGCCCGGCGCGCGGTGGGCTCGTCGGCGCGCGGATCGTCGGGATCGTCGGGATCGGGGAGCCGCAGCGGCTCGCCGGGGTTCTCCAGGCGCAGGTCCGGCTCCTGCGGCAGACCTCCGCCGGTGGTGAACCCGTCCAGCTCGCCGGTGTCGTCGGGGTCGATCGGGGCGAGGGGCTCGGCGATGGGCATCGCCTGCACCTCGTCCTCCAGCCCGCAGCTGGACGCCTCGTGGCTGAGCCGGTTCATCCGGGCCACCGAGAAGCGGTCGCCCATCGTCTCCGGCACCGACAGGAACGAGCCCAGCAGCACCAGCGCCATCGCCAGCGCCGACCCGGTGAGCACCGAGACGGGAGCGACCGTCCACATCAGACCGCCGAGGGCGCGGGACCGCAGCCGCATCCGGATCAGCAGCCCGACGAGCGTCAGCAGCCCGGCGACGAGCCCGACGAGCATCCACAGCACGGGGCTGTCCAGCGGCAGGTCCGGCCGGACCGGGGTGTCCGCCCACGGCATCGCCAGGTTCGACTGCCACGGCCAGGCGTTCGGGCCCATGAACGCCAGACCCGCCGCCACCGACGCCGCCACGGTGCCGAAAACGCCCAGCAACCGGGCTTCCCGGTGCCCGTCGGCCAGCGCGCCTACCCGCACCAGCAGCACCACGGTCACCGCCACCAGCGCCGGACCGACACCGATCAGCGCACCGAAGTGGTGCGTCCACTTCGACGGCGTCAGCCACAGCGCGGCCAGCACCGCGGCCACCGAGCCCAGCAGCACCGGCAGATCGGGCACGGCCGTGGTGCGGTGCAGTCGGCGCATCGCGCACGCTGCGGCGATCAGCACGGCCGTGATCACCAGGAACACGACGAGCCGCTTGCCGGCGACGCCCCACATGCTGGTGCCGAGCAGCTTCGAGTAGCGGTCGATCTCCTGGTACCAGCCCAGGCTCGGCCCGAACTCGTCGTGCACCTCGGTCGCGTGGAGCACCCCGTTCCAGGACGAGTCGGCGAACATCGCCACCAGACCGACCGAGCCCAGGCTCGCCAGCAGCACGACG
The DNA here is from genome assembly GCF_040676935.1 of Saccharopolyspora sp. NPDC049426. Taxonomy (NCBI): domain Bacteria; kingdom Bacillati; phylum Actinomycetota; class Actinomycetes; order Pseudonocardiales; family Pseudonocardiaceae; genus Saccharopolyspora; species Saccharopolyspora sp. NPDC049426. Next base: position 39,720 of record NZ_JBFAPZ010000025.1, read on the forward strand.
CGGACCGGTACCACTGCCCAGCGCGGCAGCGCTCCGGGACGCATCAACAGCGACCAGATGCGCGGCGCGAACACCAGCACCATCAGCACCGCGCTGACCCCGGTCGGCGTGATCGCCAGCGTCAACCCGCACACCAGCGCGGCCACCCCCAGCCAGCCGAACGGCGCGCTGCTGCGCGAGGCCCGCAGCAACGACGCGACCAGGATCGACGTGCCCAGCGCCAGGAACGGCTCCGGGCGGATTCCCAGACCGTAGGGCAGCCAGCAGGCGAGGAAGAACACCGCTGTCACCAGGTGCAGCGGGAACGGCCTGCGCCCCCGGCAGATCGGGGCGACGATGCCGCGGCTGACCACCAGCCAAGTCAGCAGACCGGCTGCGGCGCTGGGCATCCGCAGCCAGAACGGCTCCAGGCCGTCGGCCGACCACCAGCGCATGAAGTGCTGCACCAGCGTGAACGGCGCCTCGGAGGCGTTGAACCAGCGGTAGTAGTTGCCGACGTCGCCGGTCTCGGCGTAGTTGCGGACGGTCATCATCGCGAAGCCGTCGTCGTCGGTGAGCGGTCCGACGAAGAGCCACACCCAGATCACCGCGATGACCCCGGCGTCCACCGGCCACAGCAGCGGGTTCGGGCGGAACCCGCGCAGCGCGGGCGGGGTGTGGGCGAACAGCAGCAGCAGCGAGCACAGTCCGAGCAGCAGCGCCGCCTCGATCAGGCTCCTCTTGGTCTCGGTGGGGGAGGTGTCGGCCCACGAGTAGGTGCGCGCGGTGACCGAAAGCCCGTGCAGCTGGTCGGGTTCCAACGAGGTCGCGAAGGTGAACACCTCGGGTGCGGGCACGCCGGGAAGCGTGACCGGCGCACGTCCGGCGGGTTCGACGACCGAGCCCGCGCCATCACCGCGCACCGTCAGACCGCAGGACCCGGCGGGAAGTTCCACCTCGCGCTCACCCAGCAGCAGCCGGGGACGTCCGTCCTGGGTGGACAGCACGAGCCCGTCGCGGTCGCTGCCCGGCGGAAGGGTGCTGAGCACCGTCGTCGAGCCGTTGCCCCCCAGCGCGGCGCGCATGGTCGCGCAGGGCACGGTCGCGTGGAACTCGGCGGGCCGGTAGGGCGTGATGAACGCCGTCGTCGTGGGGTTCTCGTCCGTCGCCGCCGGCCAGTGCACCTCGGTGCGGTCGAGCAGCACCGGCGCCAGCGGAAGCGCGATCGCGCAGCACAGTCCCGCGACTCCCAGGCACAGCGCGATCACGTGCGCCAGCCACTTGCCCCGGTGCGAACGCCGAGGGACGTCGTCGACCCGCGGTTCAGCGGGCGCTTCGACCGGTGCCGTGCTCGTCAGGTACTTCACCCTGCTCGTTCTCCCGGGGTGGTCGGGGCGATGCCGGTGAGGGAACCGCGTTGAGTTTCATGCAGTTTCACGACATCCACCGCGCTCCGGGTTGTCCGACACGCCGAACTCCAGGGAAGAGACGTCAGTGGGACCTGCGTGCGACGGCCATGAGATGGGGGCTGGCCCCGAGCAGCTCGGGCGCCGACTCGACCCGGCGGATCGCCCGCAGCGTCGCGTCCCGGTACTCCGGTTCGCTCAGCCGGCGGGTGTCGGCGGCCCAGGCCGCCACGCTCTCCACCGCCACCAGCTCGATCGCCCGGAAACCCGCGTCGGCGACCTCGTCGCGCAGGTCGGCGGGCCGGTGGAAGTAGGTGAGGGTGAACCAGTGCGGGAACTCGTCGGGCCTGGTGTTGCGGTGCAGGCCGTCGCGCAGCGCGCCCTGGACGAGCTCCTGGAAGTCCGGGTTGACGATGTCGCCCATCGCCACGCCGTCGAAGGTCGACGCGTAGCGCGACACCGCCGCCGCGAGCAGCACGCCTCCCGGCTTGAGCACCCGCTGCGCTTCGCGCAGCGCGCGCAATCGGTCGGCGCGTTCCAGCAGGTGGTAGAGGGGACCGAGCAGCAGCACCGCGTCGGCGGTGCCGTCGGCGAAGGGGAGGTCCCGCGCGTCGCCGACGGTGCAGCCGGCCAGCGGTGCGGCGGGCTGGGCGGCGGACGCCTCGGCCGCGGCCGTCACGTGCGGAGCCCAGGCGTCGACCAGGTGCACCGCGTAGCCGTCGCGGGCCAGCGGAAGGGCGTAGGCGCCCTCGGCGCCGCCGATGTCGTAGATGATGCCCGGCGCAGGCGGCAGGTGTCGACCCAGCAGTTCGGCGGTGCGCAGCGCCTCCAAGTAACCCCAGGTGCTGAGGCGATCCCGCTCCGGACCGAGCCGGTAGTACTCGGCGATGGCCGTCTCGAAGTCGTCCACGAATGATCAGGTTACTGGGGGCGTCCAGTCGTTCACACGCAGTCCTGAGAAGTTCTTCCTTGATAGGCCGAACGGGCGAAAAGTGCCTTTGCGCTTTCGATTCCGCGTGGGTGGAGAAACCTCGGAACCGCCCCGGGCGTCCAATGGAAGTCCGCTCGCGGACGTTCCGTGGGTCCCCCGGGTAGTGAGGGCAGGCGGAGGACCCACGGACGCGGATGCCTGGTGAACCCCACTTCTCCGGGCATCCGCGCTTCCCGATGCGCGCCGCGCGTCTGGAAGCTCGGCGGGCGTCGCGACGCCCGCACAGTTACAGATCGCTGCGAGAGGGCGAAACGTTGCCCGTTCGCGGCAAAATTGTCCCGATCGAGAATTCCGTTCCAGTGGTCTGGACAAACCGGGCGGCCGAGATCGAATTCTGGACCTCCGCGGGATCCGCGGTCAACCCGGGAAATGCGAAAGGGGCCGCCGGGATTCACCCGACGACCCCGTTCGGCCGAAGCGCTCGATCTCAGGGCCGGTTCGCCGGGCGGTACCCGCGCGGCGAACCGACCCCGGAACCTAGAACGGCAGCTTCTTGAAGATGAAGCGCGGAACGTGCTTGAGCACGAACATGACCCAGCGCATCTGGCCGGGCGCGTAGACCTCTTCCTTGCCCTTGCGGACGCCGTCGATGATCGCCGCGGCGACCTGGTCCGGGGTCTGCGACATGGGCGGCGGCTTCATGCCCGCGGTGAGCTTCGTGTGCACGAAGTTCGGGCGGATCACGGTGACCTTCACACCGTGCTCCTCCAGCGCGTAGGTGAGACCGGTGTAGAAGATGTCCAGGCCGCCCTTGGAGGAGCCGTAGACGAAGTTCGAGCGGCGAGCGCGCTCACCGGCCGGGGAGGCCATCACCGCGATGCTGCCGTGGCCCTGCTTCTTGAGCTTGTTGGCCAGCAGCACGCCCAGGCCCACCGGGGCGACGTAGTTGATGTCGGCGACGGCGCGGGCGGCCTCGAAGTCCGTCCAGCCCTTCTCGTTGTCGCCCTGGATGCCGAAGGCGATCAGCGTGACGTCGACGTCGCCGTCGGCGAACGCCTTGTCGATGACCTCGGCGTGCGTCTCCGGCTTGCGGGCGTCGAAGTGCAGGATCGACACCGTGCTGCCGGTCTTGCGCAGCTCCTCGGCAGCGGCTTCGAGGCGCTCGGACTCCTCGGGGCGGTCGGCCAGCACGATGCGCAGCGCGCGGGTCTGCGCGTACTGCTTCGCGGTGGTCAGCGCGATGTCCGAGGTGCCGCCGAGCACCAGCAGGGATTGGGGGTTGCCAACAGCGTCGATCACAGCTCAAGCCTCCGGCTCATGTCTGAGGCGAATTTGCCTTCGGGGTCAATGGTCTGGCGGATCTTCTTGAACTCGTCCACCCGCGGGTACATCTGGTGGAAGGTCTCCGCGGACGTCCGCGAGTCCTTGGCGGTGTACAGCCGGCCGCCGAGGGAGAGCACGTCCTCGTCCAGCTCGGTGCAGAACTTGCCCAGACCGTCGACGATCGGGAAGTCCAGGCACACCAGCCAGCCGGGGTGCGGGTAGGACAGCGGGGACCGGTTGCCCTCGCCCATCTTCTTGATGACGTTGAGGAACGACACGTTGCCGGACTGGGCCACCTTGCGGATGATCCGCTTGAGGTCCTCGTCCTTGCCGTAGGGGAGCGAGAACTGGTACTGCAGGAAACCCTGCGAACCGTAGGCCCGGCTCCACTCGCCGATCAGGTCCAGCGGGTGGTAGAAGGCCGTCAGGTTCTGGATCAGGTCGCGGCCGCGCTTCGGCGTCTTCCAGTAGTACAGCTCGCCGATCGTGCCGAAGGTCAGCTTGTTGGCCAGCCGCGGCGGGAAGACGTCCGGCAGCGTCAGCAGCTGCGGCGCGTCGAACTTCAGCGGGTCTGCCCGCAGCTTCGGCGGCAGCTGGTCGAGCGTGGCCAGCGAGCCGCGGCCGAACGCGCCGCGACCCAGCTTCGACCCGGTGGACATCGAGTCGAACCACGCCGACGAGTAGGTGTACCTGTCGTCCGAGCCGTCGTTGAACAGCTCGATCGTCTCGTCGAGGTTCGCGGTCCGGTCGGCGTCGGCGATGAAGTACGCGGTCTCGGTCCGGGTCATCCGGATCGAAGCGCGCAGGATGATGCCGGTCAGGCCGATGCCCGCCACCGTCGACCAGAACAGGTCGGCGTCCGGGCCGTTGGGCGTGATCGTGCGGATCTCGCCGTCGGCGGTGAGCAGGTCCATCGCCACCACGTGGTTGCCGAAGCTGCCCGCGCTGTGGTGGTTCTTGCCGTGGATGTCGTTGGCGATCGCGCCACCCACCGTGACCTGCCGGGTGCCCGGCAGCACCGGGACCCACAGGCCGTAGGGCAGCGCGGCCTTCATCAGCTCTTCCAGGCTCACGCCCGCGTCGACGTCGACGATGGCGGTGTCCGGGTTGATGTCGTGAACGCGGTTGAGCGCGGTCATGTCGACGACCACGCCACCGGCGTTCTGCGCGACGTCGCCGTAGCTGCGGCCCAAGCCGCGGGCGATGACGCCCCGCTCGTCGGCGGTGCGCACCGCCTCGGCGATGGCGTCGACGTCGGTCGTGCTGAGCACGCGCACCCGGGACGGTGCGGTTCGTGCCCAACCGGTCAGCGTGCGGTACTCCATTGCTGCGGTCACAGGCCCAGCCTTCGCGAAAGGTCGGAGACGAAGATGCCCTGCGGGTCGACCGAAGCGCGGATCTTGCGCCACTCGTCGATTCGCGGGTACATCTTCTCGATCATCTCGGCATTGGTCCGCGACTCCTTGGCCAGGTACAACCGGCCACCTGCGTCGAGGACCATCTCGTCAAGCTCCTGGCAGAGCCGGTCCAGCCCCGGGGTGATCGGGATGTCGACTGTCAGCGTCCAGCCTTCCCGGGGGAAGGACATCGGGGCGTCGTTGCCCGGGCCGAAGGTCTTGAGGACGTTCAGGAACGACACGTGGCCCGAGGCGCTGATCTTGTCGATGGACCGGCGGAACATCGTTTCCTGCCCGAACGGCACCATGAACTGGTACTGCAGGAAGCCGTTCGGGCCGTAGATGCGGTTCCACTCGCCGACCAGGTCCAGCGGGTGGAAGAACTGGGTGATGTTCTGCACCGCGCCGAACTTGGTCGGCGCCTTGCGGTACCAGACCTCGTTGAACGCGGTGATCGTGTACTTGTTGACCAGCCCGTTGGGGAAGATCGGTGGGGCGGTCATCAGCTGCGGCGCGTTGAACTTCAACGGGTCCTTGCGCAGCTTCTTCGGCAGGTCCTCCAGCTTCGCCGAGTTGCCCCGGGTCAGCAGCGCGCGGCCCAGGCTGTCGCCCCGGGCGAGCGAGTCGAACCAGGCCACCGAGTACACGTAGTTGGCGTCGGAGCCGTCGGTGAAGTGCTCGATCAGCTCGTCCAGGTTCTTCGTCCGCACGTTGTCGACCACGAAGTACGCGGTCTCGACGCGCTTGAGCTTCACCGCGGCCCTGACGATGATGCCGGTCAGGCCCATGCCCCCGACGGTCGCCCAGAACAGCTCCGAGGTGTCGCCCTCGGGCTTGAGCGTGCGGACCTGGCCGTCCGCGGTGAGCAGGTCCAGCGACAGCACGTGGCTGCCGAAGCTGCCCTGCGAGTGGTGGTTCTTGCCGTGGATGTCGGATCCGATGGCACCGCCGACGGTGACCTGGCGGGTGCCCGGCAGCACCGGGATCCACAGCCCGTGCGGCAGGAGGCGGCGCATCAGGGTGTCCAGCGAAACCCCTGCGTCGACGTCCACCACGGCCTCGTCGACGTCGATCTTGTGCACGCGGTCCAGGGCGGTCATGTCGATGACCGCGCCCCCCGCGTTCTGAGACGGGTCGCCGTAGCTGCGACCCAGGCCGCGCGCGATGACGCCTCGCTCGCCCGCCTTCCGGACCGCGTCGGCGATGGCCTCGACGTCCGGAGTGCTGACGACGTGAGCCCTGGTGGGCGCCGTGCGCCCCCAGCCGGTCAGCGTCTGAAGCTCGTCCCTTACCGATCCCACCCAGCCGAGTCTATCCGCGCATCGGGTTCTTCTACCGCCGGGTACGAGCGGTCCCCAGCGGATCTCGAAGCGTCATCGCTACACTCTCGGGGGACGTGTGTGCCACGGTCCCGGCAACTCCAGCTGCGGGGTCGGAGGGCGTCTGGTCCTGCCGTCGTTTCGTAAGGGTGAACCTGTGACAGTGGCCGATACCGCAGCCAACACCGAGCCCAAGAAATTGGGCGTGTTCAACCAGCTGGCGCGCTTCATCATCATCGGCGGCGGCTGCGCCGTCATCGACTTCGGCACCTACTCGCTGCTGCTGGGCGTGCTCGGCTGGCCGATCTGGTTGTCGAAGTCCATCTCGTTCATCCTGGGCACCACGGCGTCCTACGTGATCAACCGCAAGTTCACCTTCCAGGGCGCGGGCCAGGGCAACACCACCGCGAAGGCCGGCGCCTTCGTCGTGCTCTACACCACGACGTTCTTCGTGAACATGGGTTCCAACCAGCTGCTGTGCGTGCTGTTCAACGCGCAGGAGGCATGGCAGTTCACGCTGTTCTGGGTCATCGCCCAGGGGCTCGGCACGATGATCAACTTCATCATGCTCAAGCTCCTCATCTTCCGCGACTGACCAGCCAGAACCACGCTCCGAACGGGCGCTCGGCCACCCCGGCCGAGCGCCCGTCTCGCGTCGCGGGCCCTTCTCGCGGCACGGGGCCATTCGAATTTCGCGCGAAA
>NZ_JBFAPZ010000026.1:0-34864 GCF_040676935.1 Saccharopolyspora sp. NPDC049426
CGGGATTGCCCCCCGATCAAGTGAACCAGTCCTCACCAGGCACGCAGCTCCACCTGCGGCGGATCGCCCCAGGCGAACCCGCTGCATTGGAGACACCAGCCTCCCAGCACGACACTGAGTCCTCGGGATGGGGGCGCTGAGCGTCATGGTCGGTTCGGAGCAGGCAACGGTGCAGGCGATGGTCGCGGTCGCGCTCACGGCGTTCGTGGCGATGCCCGCGGTGATGGTCGGAGTCGCGGTCCTGGTGGTCTCCGGCGGACTGGGCGTCACGCAAGGCGGCTGCCATCACGCCGCCGGGCCCAGTGCTCCCGGCGGCGGCCCGGGTGCGGGTGGGCAACAGGTCGGTGACTCGCAGTGGAACAGCGAGCAGATGACCAACGCCCAGACCATCACTGGGGTGGTGCAACAACGCCGACTGCCCAAGCGGGCGGCGGTGCTGGCGATCTCCACCGCCATCGTGGAATCCCGTTTGGACAACGTCCACTACGGCGACCGGGACTCGCTGGGGTTGTTTCAGCAGCGGCCGTCGATGGGGTGGGGCTCGCCGGAGGAGGTCACCAATCCGGTCTATGCCACGGGCAAGTTCCTTGATCGCCTCGTCGAACTCGACGGCTGGCATGACATGCCGCCTGGCGTGGCCCAGCAGAAGGTCCAAGCGTCGGCGTTCCCGGAACGCTACGGGCCCCAGGAGAAACCGGCCGGCGAGCTGATGGGCAGGTTCTGGGCCGGCCCGGACAACCCCGTCCCGGCACCCAGCAGCGGTGATACGGCGCAACAAGCATCGACCGGCCAATCCGGGCTGGGCTGTCCGGATCAGGCGGCCTCGAACATTCCCCTGGACCCGGCCAAGCTCCCGCCCGGCTTCCAACTGCCCTCGGATGCGAGGCAGCGGGCGGCGGTGGAGTTCGCGTTGAGCAAGCTCGGCGCACCGTATGTGTGGGGCGCCAAAGGCCCGAACGAGTTCGACTGCTCAGGGTTGATGCAAGCCGCGTGGGCGCACGCCGGAGTCCCGATCTCGGCAGGCACCTATGGCCAGAAAGACGACGGCCGCGCCATCGGTTCGCTGGCGGAGGTCCAGCCGGGCGACCTGCTGCTCATCCCGGGCTCCCTGGGCTCTCCATCGAACCCAGGGCACGTCGGGATGTACGCGGGCCACGGGGTGATCGTCAACGCCTACGACTCCTCCACCGGCGTGATCCTCGAACGCCTCGACGCCTGGGCTGACCAGATCGTGGCCATCCGCCGCGTCGCCGAACCCACCACCCCCACGCCACCACCGGACGGGAGGACTCAGGCATGAGTCGTCGTCAACGGGCGCTGTCGCCCACCGCCGATCGCGATATCGCGCTGATGAGCCTGCTGATCGCGGTCCTCGGGGTCCTCCTCGGCCTGGCCGCAGGCCTCATGGCCGGCGCTGCGACTGCCACCGTCCTGGCCGGTGGCCCCTGGCGGATGCCCGCCTTCGACACCTGGGTCACGGGTGCCATCAGCGTGCTGGGCCACCCTGCTGATCCCGCGGCAGGGCTCGGGGAGCCCTGGTCGGGGGTCTTGGAGGGGCGAGCGGGCTGGTACTGGACGGTCACCACCACGCTGGTCACCGGCACCGCCGCGCTGCTGGCGGTGGTGGGGCGTGTGTTGTGGCGCCGGTATGGGCCGGTGGAGCCGGGGCATGCCAGCCGGGAGGACATCCGCCGCGAACTGTCCCTGGAAGCCGCACGGCGCACCGCCGAGTGGACCCGCCCCAGCATCACCCCGCGCCAACGACGCCACGCCCCGCTGGAAGACGTCGCGGCACCACTGCACCACGGACCACACCGCCAGCGCATGTGCACCCCGTTCGAAAACCCCACCGGAGCCTTCGCTCCCACCCAGTCCGGCAAGTCCCGCACGGACCTGGTCCACAAGGCACTGGCGGCACCAGGAGCACTGGTGTGCTCGACGACGAAACCGGACCTGGTCGAATTCGCTGCACTCGCCCGCACCCGCCGACCCCACGCGGGTCCGGTGCTGGTGTTCGACACCACCGGGCAGGTCAACTGGCCCGCCAAAGTTCACTGGCCTCCCGAACACGGCTGCCATGAGTTCACGACCGCGCGCCGCCGCGCCGAAACACTCGTCGACGCCGCAGCAGTGGGCTTGGACAACGTCGGCGGCAACGACAAAGTCTTCCGCGAACGCGCGAAAATGGTCATCCAGGCCTACCTCCTCGCCGCCGCGAACGCGGGCCGTGGGGTGGGGGACCTGGTGCGGTGGGCGATCACCAAACCACCCGACCAGGAACCCGTCGAACTCCTCCGCCACCACGGATACCTCGAGCTCGCCGACAACCTCCGCAGCGAGATCGGCATGGTCGCCGAAACCTCCGACGCCGTCTGGTTGTCCGTGCGCCGCGTGATCGAGCCCTGGCTCGACCCACACCTGCGTGAACTCTGCACCCCCACACCCGGTCGCGAATTCGACGTCGCCACCTTCATCCGATGCCAGGGAAGCCTGTTCCTGGTGTCCGGGGAACGTCAAGCAGCGCAGGTACGGCCTGTGCTCACCGCACTCGTGGAGGACATTCTCACCACCGAGCAAGAAATCGCCCTGGAGTTTCCGACGCGACGATTGGACCCGCCGGCGACCAACGACCTCGACGAGCTCTACGACGGCACACCTGTACCGAAACTACCCGACATTCTCGCTGATTCCGCCGGTCGGGGAGTGATCATCCACTGGGCCGCGCAATCCCTAGCCCACCTGGACATGCTCTACGGCGAAAACGGTCGACGTCAGCTGCTGGACAACACGACCACCTTGACCTTGTGGGGCGGGATCAAGGACTCCAAGACCCTCGAATGGGTCTCGACAATGTCCGATCACCACGATCGGCGCCGCTACCAGCAGCAGTCCGACGGTCTGTTCGGCATCGGCCGCAGCTCGGTTGGTACCGAAACCGTGCCCACCTACCGACCCGGTGCCGTGCGCACCATCAAACGAGGACGGGTCCTGGTTTTCCACCGGCATCTCAAACCCATCCTGGCTCGCACGGTGGATGTCAGCCAACGGCCTGACTGGAAACAACTGCACACCGACGTCGCCACGGTGCGCCAGGGCACAGCACCGGTGACACCCGACGGCTACGCGCAGGCAACCAACCCCTCGCGGTGCTTGAGGGGGTGATGATGCCGTGACCGACGACGAGCTGAGCCCCGAACCCAGGCGCGACGACCAGGCAGCACGCCTCCGCGGGGGCGCGGAGGAACAGATCAGCGCCCTGATGGAGGTCACCGGGGGACTGGCCAGCAAGGTCAACACACTCGCCCGCCGCCTCGACACCCTCGACAACAGCAATTCCGCGGACACCTCTGACAAAGCGGACGAGTCGCACGACCAGCCCGCGGCGTGGGTGGTGTTCACCCCTCCCGCAGCCGCCGAGGACCGCCAGCACGCACTCGAGGGGCACACACCGGAGTGGACACTGGAGAACTTCGTGGCGTGGTTCAACGCCACCTACCTCGGCCTGCCCGGAAGCCCCGCCATCCCGATTCCGGGGTGCTGGCGTGAGCACCCCGGGTTGGCGATGGAGATCGGCAGCCTGGCCTACAGCTGGCGCCGCGCCAACATCGGCCCCACCGCCAACGTCCGCGACGCCCAGTACTGGCACCACACCTGGCGGCCCGGCTTCACCGCCCGCCTCGGCAACTGGGTCCACCCCCACTGCACCGACGGACGCCACCGCCCCACCGGCGCCCCCACGCGCCCCACCCGCTTCGCCCCGGCCACCACAAGCCAGGACGAAACACCAGAAACCAAAACAGGAAAGGAAGAAACATCATGACCGCCACCACGCCGGCATCCTCATCGCTCGATCCCGGGCCAGGACCACAGTGCCCGGAATGCCACGCGCCCACACGGTGGCTCGTCCCACCGATCGGCCGCTGGATCTGCCCGGACTGCGCCATCTCCTGGCACCACCCCCACGAACCCGGACTACGCGAAACCCCCAGTAACACAAGCAACCCAGACGACGCACCTGCGTTGAAGGAGTCCCGGTCATGACCGCCACCGAACCTCTGCGTATCCACACCGTCCGCCGCGTGATCAGCGAGGAGCACACGGTGCCGCAGATCCTGCCCGACAGCATCCTCGCTAGCCGGGGTGAACCGGTCCTGGCTACCGCGATGCTGATCGCGATGATGGAAGACGCCACCTGGGAAGCCATCGCCCCCGACATTCCCATCGAGCGGGCGATGCTCGGCTGCGCGGGCACCTACCAACACACCGCCCCCACGCTCCCCGGGCAGCAAGTTCGCATCGAAGTCACCTGCCGCCACCTCCCCGAAGGTGGCGGACGGCAACGCTGGACCGCCCGAGCGATCAACGTCGACACCGGCCAGCAAGCCGGCGTCCTGCACCACGAACTCGCCACCCCCACCCGAAGCCGCTTCTACCGGCGCCTGCACGCGTGAGGAACCAGGGAGTGAACCACCATGAACCACACCCACCGCCACTACCGCATTCCCGAGCCCCGCCCCGCCGCCCTGGCCCTCGCGGCCGCCACGGCCATGGCCACCGCCACCGGCTGGGCCACCACCACCCACCACCTGCGCCAACGCACTCGCGAACTCCACAACGCCCAACACGACCACGTCACCGGCCTTTTGAACCGCCGCGCCTGGGAACAGGCAGTTCACGCCATGTGGCAACGCTCCAACCCGGTGGGAGCGCTGGGGCTGGTGGACCTGGACGACTTTAAGGCCATCAACGACCAATTCGGCCACCACGCTGGCGATCAGGTCCTGCGTGCCACCGCCAATCGGCTCGCGATCGAGCTCGGATCGTGCGGGGTGATCGGACGGTACGGGGGCGATGAACTGGCCTTCCTCACTGCGAAGGCCTCCGGAGTCGAGCTGAGCCGCCTTCGAGCATGTCTGTGCTCGACGGTCCCGGTAGCCGGTATCGGCCACATCAGCGTCAGTGCCGCCGTCGGCATGGTCTCGCCCCCGCCTGGCGCTTCACTGAGCGCGGCACTGGCCACCGCGGACGAAGCCATGTACACGGCGAAGAAACGGCAACATCAGAGGCCCCGCGCCCGGGGGTCTGCTGACATGCGGATTCCATGGCAGCACAGTGACCGCGTCGAGGCGGGGAATGTGTGGCCACGATGAGCGAGCATTGGACCCAATACGCGGCCTGCCGTGACACCATGCTGGAGCTCTGGTTCGGTCCCGAAGGCTACGCCGAGCCCAAAGACCAATCGCGCTGGCGACAACGACGAGCCGCTGAAGTCTGCGCCATGTGCCCAGTGCGCACCGAATGCCTGGCAGAAGAACTCATGCGGCCCATCAGGGAGCAACACGGGATCCGGGGCGGACTTACACCCCGCGCACGCGAACGGCTCCTGGCCCGATGGCGCCAGACCGGCCACGTACCCGAGGACCGCCCGCCCGACGGGATCGAGACCGTACGCCGACTACTGGAGAAACATGAGCAGAGGCGTGACCAGCGCATACGTCACGGCTAGCGTGTCGATCAGTTCTGCCCGTTTCTTGTGGAGCGGTGCTGGCGTAGACGGTGTGTGACGCGGCCGGTGCCGAAGGCGATGACCAGGCCCGCGGTGAGTAAAAACGCGCGCGGATCAGTCGTGATTCCCATGAGGATTGTCAGCAGCAACATCACCACCACCGAGGGAGTGATCCGCCAGGGGTCGTCCGGCCGAGCGATAGCCAGGACCACAGCACCGCCCACCACAACGATGTCGAACGCAACCAACAAGCTGATGACCAGCACAGTTCTCCTCGACGACGTCTCAAGCGCGGGTGCCCCTCAGAATCTCATGCCATGGACCCGCTGGGCCTAGGTGTACCTGCCAGGCAGCTGCTGGTCACACGTATTGCGTCCTGAAGGAGGTAGATCGCGGTAAGAAGGCTTGACCCTCTGCAAGAACGATGCTCCATACGCCCTTTCATCATAGCCACAGTAGTATCAGTAGCGAACGAAATCAGTACCAGGAAGGGCTGCCGCTGCCTCGCAGACCCGAAAGGCAACGAGTTCTGCCTACGCGCGACTCCGATCAACAACCTCCCCAACACGACGGCTTCGACCAATGCGTGATCACTACGGACGCCGGTTGTGAGGCGCTCGGGCGCTGCCCCAGTTTGTGTTCGAGAGTTAGATCAGATCAGAGGCCTGGTGGAGGAACGCGCCACGTGGCCGCGGTCGACGTAGGAGCTAGTCGGTGCCTGCGTAGAAGAACGTCGGGGAGGTGACGGACCGTGTCGTCAGGGCACGTGGCGAACGGCGTGCGCGTCACTACGGCGTCGACGGCCGTATCGGGAAGCGCGAGAGCGCCGACCTTGCGGGCAAGATCGGCACCCGGAATGAACGCCGGGTTGAACGTCACGACGTCGACTCCCGCGGGCGGCCGACACAGCGCGGTTCCGCTGTCGTCAAGCACCAAGTGCCGACTCGGTGTCGGACTCCAATGTGTTCGAATCCCGAGGATCGAGCATTGATCGCTCACTGTGATCAATGCTCGATCCTCGACCGGGCGCTCAATTCTTGACCGAACCGGCTAAGGGGCCGGTCTGCGGGCACGCCTCGTCAACCCCATGCCGCAATTGGCTCGGCCTGGTGCAGGTGGTCGCTGACTGCGTGTTCGATGCAAGCGGCAGTGTCGAACCATGCTCGATCATGCCCGTAGGTATCCAGTAAGGACACGTGGGTGAGGTCCTCCGCTGCGTCGTCAACTCGGCTCCCGACGATGGCAAGGACGGGTTTGCCGTGCCGTCGTGCCATGTGGCAGATACCGCCAACGACTTTGCCGTTGAACGATCCTGCGTCGAGTTGCCCTTCGCCGGTGATGACGAGGTCGGCACCGGGTAGAGATGACTGCAGTCCAGCCTCGTTTGCGATGAGATCGAAGCCGTGGACGAGGTCGGCACCCATGGCGGCGAGCCCACCGGCGAGTCCGCCAGCGGCACCCGCGCCGGGAAGATTCGTGAGGTCGGCCCCGCACTTGTCTTGGTACTCGGTTTGCAGGCGACGCAGACGTTTGGTCAGAAGAACGACTTGTTCAGGCGAGGCGCCCTTCTGAGGGCCAAAAACCTCAGCGTCCATGGCGAAGGGCGTGCGCACGTCGCAACAGACGAGAACCTGGGCATCACGAATTACGTGAGTCGGGAGCCCGGACTCCTCCAAGGCTCGGATCGCGCCGCTCCCGCCGTCGGTGGTCGCCGATCCGCCCATGCCGACGATGATCCGCTGGGCACCTGCGCGGAGCGCCGTTGCGATCAGTTCTCCCACGCCTCTTGTGGTCGCGGTGATCGGGTCGTTGTTCGTCGGTCCACCAGCGAGTTCCAGACCACTGGTGCGTGCCATTTCGATGATGGCACGGCCACAGGGTTCAAGCCGCCAGGCTGCGTGAACAGGATAACCGGACGGCCCGGTGACAAGCGTGTGCTGATTGGATCCTCCGAACGCGTCTAGAGTGCCTTCGCCGCCGTCTGCGAGGGGCAGCTGCGTGCAGGTTCCGCCAGCTTGGGAGACGCCTCTAGCTATGGCTGCAGCAACTTCGATGGCCGTGAGTGAACCTCGGAACTTGTCGGGCGCGGCAAGTACGTGCATGTCATGTCCTAGTCGGGGCAGTTGCTGTGCGGGCTTCACGCATGGGCGGCGAACGACGGTGTGCGCTTGTTGCGGAAGGCGTCGATGCCTTCGATCGCGTCGTCCTTGAAGAGCGTTTCGTCGCACAACTCCTCGAGCGCGTGACGTACTGCCACCATGCCGTCGGTGCGCAGACGCGCAGTCGTGAACCGCTTCGTGCGGCGAACGGCATCCCTACTGCCTTCAGCAATCGTGGTGGCGAGTTCGTAAGCCTTGGCTTCGACTCGATCGTCTCCGATGACCTCGTGAATGAGTCCGCTTCGAAGAGCGGTGGCTGCGTCCATCTCGCGGCTGGTGAGAGCCAGGTGCCCTGCGGGTTTGTGAGAGAGGGTGTACGGGGCCGCAGCGGCGAACACTGTGGGCCACACGCCGATGCGGGCTTCGGGGAGTCGGAAGGTGGTGCGGTCACCCGCCA
The DNA here is from genome assembly GCF_040676935.1 of Saccharopolyspora sp. NPDC049426. Lineage (NCBI taxonomy): Bacteria > Bacillati > Actinomycetota > Actinomycetes > Pseudonocardiales > Pseudonocardiaceae > Saccharopolyspora > Saccharopolyspora sp. NPDC049426. Next base: position 8,063 of record NZ_JBFAPZ010000026.1, read on the forward strand.
CCGCGAGGTCGCTTACAAGCACGATCTCGCAGCCGCCTCCCAGAGCGGGCCCTCGGACAGCCGAAATGATCGGGACCGGGCAATTGACGATCGCTTCCATCGCAGGAAGAACCAAGCCCAGGAAGTAGTCCCGTGCTTGGGCCTGCGTGGCGAGCCGAAGGAACTCGCCGATGTCGTTTCCCGCGCAGAATGCTCGCTCGGAGCCTTCGAGAATGATCGCCCGGACCTGTGTGTCGGCGCCTGCTTCCTGGACACGACGGGTGAGCCCGCCCCAGCCGGCGGCGTCGATGGCGTGGAGCTTCTCCGGCCGGTCGAATCCAATGGAAGCAACGGGGCCGTCGATGTGGAGATCCATCCGAACTCCTGTGGGTTGCGCGCCGGAGTGTCAGATTCGACGACCAGAGGAAACGCTTTCGTCTGGACGGCGCTTTAGTGGTCAGTCGGGCACTGTTCGACATTTGTGCTGCTCTTGCTGGGATAGTAAGCGGTTGACGTGTCGGATGACAACATGCATCATCAGCTCAATAGTAAGCGGTTTCAGTAGCGCCTGGGTGTCGATGAGCTCGGTTGCGCCCAGGCTTTGCTGGCTCGCTCGCAGCGCAGGTCTCGTCGGATCTGTGCTGCGGTGGTGGTTCACTGGGATCGAGGGAGTTCACGTGCCAATCAGTGTTGTGCTGCCGAAGGCGGACGGCTCGACGTACCGCAGGAACTTGAACGAGCCAGCGTCGGTCCCGTCGAGCGGACAAGCACCCGAGGCTCGCAAGGCGTACGCCGCCGCTCATGTGGTTGCGGATCCGTTGCGTGCCGCATCCGGTGGCTGTGCGCTCGACTGGGACGCCACGTTGGAGGTCCGGCGACGCTTGTGGCGGCTTGGCCTCGGCGTGGCGGAGGCGATGGATACAGCTCAGCGTGGGATGGGGCTTTCCTGGGAGGCGGTCAAGGAGCTGGTCGCTCGCACGCTCGCGGCCGCCAAGTCCGAGGGGGGCGAAGTGGTCGTAGGTGTGGCAACTGATCAGCTGCCCGCCGGCCCCGCGACCCTGGAAGACGTCGTCGCGGCCTACCAGGAGCAGCTCGACCTGGTGCAGGAACACGGCGGTCAGGCGGTGCTGATGGCGAGCCGTCACCTTTCGGCCTGTGCGCGTGGTCCGCAGGACTACGTGGAGGTCTACTCCAGGCTGTTGGAGGGTTGTGAGCGTCCGGTGGTGCTGCATTGGCTGGGTGAGGCGTTCGATCCGCAATTGCGTGGCTATTGGGGGGCCCGGGACTTCGATGAGGCGCAGAAGCTCGTGGTGTCGCTGATCAGCGAACACGCTGACCGGATCGAGGGCATCAAGATCTCCTTGCTCGACGCCGCGCGCGAAGTGGCGATCCGAGACTCATTGCCGCCCAACGTGCGCCTATTTACCGGCGATGACTTCAACTATGTAGATCTGATCGAGGGGGATGCGAACGGACACAGCGACGCTCTGCTGGGCGCTTTCGCCGCAGTCGCCCCGGTCGCGGCGCAGGCTCTGCGGCGGCTTGATGTCGGCGATGTAGCCGGCTATCGGGCACTGTTGGAACCCACGTTGCCGCTGAGCCGGAAGCTGTTCGAAGCTCCCACCTACTACTACAAAACCGGCGTGGTGTGGCTCGCGTACCTGTCAGGGTTGCAAGACCACTTCCGAATGGTCGGAGGCCTTGAGTCCGGACGGAGCGTGCTGCACCTCGTCGAGCTCGCTGAAATGGCCGACGACATCGGCCTGCTTCCGGACCCCGACCTCGCTGCTGAGCGGATTGCCGGTTTCTTGCGCGTGCACGGGATTGGGTGACGGAGATGGACCTCGCACGATGCAGCTTGAACTCGATCACTGTGCGATCGCTGGATTTGCCTAATTTGATCAGCGAGGCGGTGCAGCGAGGCGTGGGTGCGATCGCGCCTTGGCGTGACCTCATCGAACCGCACGGTGCGGAGAAGGCCGGGCGGATGATCGGTGAGGCGGGGTTGGGGGTTTCCAGCCTGTGCCGAGGGGGGATGTTCACCGGGGACTCGGCGAAGGCACGGCTGGCTGCAGTCGAGGACAACCGCCGTGCCATCGCGGAGGCACACGCAGTTGGCGCTCGAACCCTTGTCTTGGTGTGCGGTCCCATCGTCGGTAACGACATTGCCGGTTCGCGTGCGATGGTGCGCGACGGTATCGAAGCGGTTTTGGAGGACGCTCAGCAAGCGGGGATTTCGCTGGGCATCGAACCGCTGCACCCGATGATGGCCGCAGATCGCTCGGTGATCACGTCGTTGCGGGAAGCCAACGAGCTGCGTGCGGCGATCGACCATGACAGCGTGGGCGTGGTCATCGACGCGTACCACGTCTGGTGGGAGCACGACCTCGAACATCAGATCGCTGCGGCATCGGGGCGCATCCTCGGCTTTCACGTCTCTGACTGGGTACTTCCGATCAACGGCCAGTGTTCGAGTCGTGGGATGCCAGGCGATGGCTGCATCGACCTGCCAGGGATGCGACGGATGGTAGAAGCCGCTCGCTATGGTGGATTCGTCGAGGTCGAGGTGCTCAGTGACCGGTGGTGGGCCGAGGAGCCGGACTTGGTTCTTACACAGGCGTGCGATCGATTCCAGAGCGCTGTGTGATCAACCGTGCTGTTGAGGTCAACGCAGCGGCCCGCAGCAGTGAGGCACGGTGACGGTAGGACGAAGCAGGCGCCCGGACGATTCGGGCGGTTGCGGAAGCGGCCTGTGTATCCGCTGCGACCGTCTCACAGTGATGGCGGACCGGTGCGTGCGGCCCGTGTCAGCCGAGCGCGTTCGAGCGGCAGCCGGACGCGCTCGGCTACCAATCGAATCCGGCCGCCCGGGATTCCGGCCTCCAGCGGAGTGTGGGAGTCATCGCGCCTGACTTGGCCAACCCGCCCTTCAACGTAATGCTCGAAGCATTCAACTCGCGCGCGGCCAGCGCGGGTATTCGCATTCTCGTCGTAGACACCGGCGGTGACGCGGACGAGGAAATCGAAGTCAGTCGCAGCCTGCAGCGCCACGTTGACGGACTCGTTCTTGCCTCGCCGAGGATGCGTCTCTATATGCTGGAGCCACAGTGACGCTCGCACATCGCATCGATGCAGGCTCCGTTCGGGGCGGGAACGTGGGGATTCCGCGGTAGCTCAGCGACAGTCTCTGATGGTGGAATCATTTGGTGAATCCGGCCCGACCGCTCGTTCGACGGCCGGGCCGGTACCTTGCGTTTCCACTTCCGCCTCGGGAGTTCCAGCCCTCGTTATCGAGGAGCACGAGGATGCAAGGGCCAAGGCCGAAGCTCCTTCAGTGGCACCTCGCGCGGCTCAGGGTTTTGTACGGTGGAAGCCGTCCGTATGCGGTGCCCTTCATTCCGATCATTGCGGCGCGATCAGGCCTAGTTGCCGAGGCGAAGTGGCCGCATCAGCGCCCAGGTTGTCACCAGCGCGGTGAACGCGAGCATGCCGACACCAGTCCAAAGATTGATGTTGAGGCCCGCGGCCTTCGCCACGTCTGCGGGCGTGGTGGTGAAGAGACCTAGCGCGGTCAACATCAGCCCGTACAGACCAAACAGTAAAGCGATGATCAGTCGTACGTCGAATGCCTTCGAGGGTCTTCTGCTTGTGGCGGTTTCGGGCGATTCGGTAAGCGTCATTGCAGGTCCTTTCTTTCAGCCGAAGGCGATGTTGAGGATGATCGTGATGGCGAGTACTACGCCCGCCAGCAGGCCGGGAGAGCGGTACCAGCCCGCGTCCTCGCCGGTTGTGGAGTGCCGCAGCGATTCCTTGGGCGTCAGGGAGTGGACCAAGCCGACCAGCTGTGCCGCGGGCTTGGGTTGAGTTGCGAGGCTGACGACGACGCTTACGGCGATGTCCACCACGAAGGCCGTTCCCGCACCCACGAAACTTGCGCCCTGGCCGGGCAGGTTGAACACACCGGTCTCCGCCAGTGCGAATACCGATATCGCGGAGAGCGTTCCGGCGACGAGTCCGGTCCATCCCGCGGCAGGGGTCATGCGCTTCCAGAGGAGGCCGAGGATGAACGTGGCGAACAGGGGCGCGTTGAAGAACGAGAACAGTTGTTGCAGGTAGTCCATGAGGTTCGAGTAACCAGCGGCAATGAACGCTGTCCCGATCGCCACGATCGTGGCACCAACGGTTACCCAGCGGCCAAGGTTCAGGTAGTAGTGATCCGGCTTTTCCTTGACGATGTAGGACTGCCAGATGTCGTAGGTGAACACGGTATTGAACGAGCTGAGGTTCGCGGCCATGCCGGCCATGAAGGCTGCCAGGAGACCGGTAATCGCGATACCGAGCACGCCGTTGGGCAGTAGGTCGCGCATCAGCAGCAGGAGCGCGTCGTTGTAGTCGACGTTGCCCTGGCCAGTTTGCTTGTACGCAGTGAGGTCAGGGATGGCGACCGCGGCGATCATGCCGGGGACGATGACGATGAACGGAATGAACATCTTCGCGAAGGCGCCGATGATCGGTGTGCGCCTGGCCGCGGACATGCTCTTTGACGCCATTGCTCTCTGGACCTCAACGAAGTTCGTCGTCCAGTAGCCGAACCCGAGCACGAATCCCAGACCGAAGATGATCCCGACCACGCTGAGGAAGCCGTTGTTGAAGCCGGTGAGCTCAGTGGCTGGCCACGCCGACATTTGCTCGGCGCCGCCGGGGCCTGCATCGACCTTGTCCACCAGACCCTGCCAACCCCCGACTTTGACCAGGCCAGTGATGGTCAGGGGAAGTAGAGCCGCGATGATGACGAAAAACTGCAGGACCTCGTTGTAGATCGCTGCTGAAAGGCCGCCGAGTGTTGTGTAGCTGAGGACGATGAGAGCTGCGACCACGACGGAGACCCACAGTGGCCACCCGAGCAGCACGTTGACGATGCTCCCGAGCAAGTAGAGGTTCACGCCTGCGATGAGGACCTGGGCCACTGCGAAGGTGATGCCGTTGACCAGGTGCGTGGTGGGGCCGAAGCGGCGCAGCATGAATTCTGGAACGCTGCGTACCTTCGAACCGTAGTAGAAGGGCATCATCACGATCCCGAGGAACAGCATGGCCGGGATGGCGGCGGCCCAGAAGTAGTGCATCGTCGGCATGCCGTACTCGGCTCCGGTGGCCGACATGCCCATGATCTCGATGGCTCCGAGGTTTGCGGAGATGAACGCCAGACCAGTCATCCACGCAGGCAGAGATCTTCCGGACAGGAAGAAGTCCAGGCTTGTCGACACCGACCGTCGCGCCAAGTAACCGATTCCGAGCACGAACGCGAAGTACAGGGCGAGTAGGACGTAGTCGATCAGCGACACATCGAGTCGAAGCTGGTTCTGCGCGAGCACCTGCATCTCTGCTAGGTGCGTTGAGGGTTGCATGATTTTCTCCCGCGATCTGCCGGCTCGGCGGTATTGTGTAAGCGGTTTCTACAGGAGGGCTGCGAGTGGGTCAACAGATGTGTCGCCGGGGCAGGCGGGCCGTTCGCTTGGTGACGCCGACATTAAGGCTGGCGAGGTGCGCAGGGTCAAACAAAACACCAGGTGAAGTGCGGTGCAAAGTTGATCGCCGGGTGCGCGAGTCGGCCTGGGTCGGATCGAGGTCAGCAGTTTGGTCACTCTGAGGGCTGCTAGGTCTTTTCAAACTGTAACCGTTTCCTTATGCTGGCTGGAGACGCGATTGTCCACGGCTAGATGAACAGCGGTTCTTCTGAGTCGACGCCGCTCGGGATGCAGAGGAAGGGCTTTCCAGGGTGAAAGCCGTGAAGGCAATCGTCCACTTGCTGAGCGGACAGATGCCGTCTAGGAGTTTGGCCGCGCTCGGCTGATCCACACGAGGTAGGAGCAAGGATGGCCACGACAACGACCGTCGTCCGGCAATACGGTCACTTCATCAACGGTGAGGAGCTACCACCAAGCTCCGACCGGATCGCTCGGCACCGTCCTTCTGACGGAACGCTCGTCGCCGAGTTCTCGGCTGGCACCCCAGAACTTGCACAAGAGGCTGTACAGGCGGCACGAACCGCGTTTGAGGACGGTCCATGGCCGCACATGTCGGGTGTTGAGCGGGCGCGTGCGCTCCAACGGCTGGCGGGGCTCATCGCCGAAAACAAGGAAGACCTGGCGCGGCTGGACGCCGAGGAGGTCGGCACGCCGCTTCGGCAAGCACGAGGTGACCTCGAGACGACGGTGGCACTAACCGAGTACGCAGCGGGACTGGCCATGTCCCTGCACGGAGAAGTGCATTCCAACCTCGGCCCCGATTTGACCGGGATCATCATGCGTGAACCCGCCGGTGTCGCGGGTTTGATCACGCCCTGGAACTTCCCGGTCATGCTCCTTGCACAGAAGCTTCCCTTCGCGCTCGCTGCGGGATGTACGGTCGTGGTCAAGCCGTCAGAGTTCACTTCCAGCACCACGCTCGAAGTTGCCAAGCTGACCCGTTCGGCCGGCATCCCTGAGGGCGTCGTCAACGTCGTCACAGGAACTGGTCCAAACGTCGGGCAGGTTCTCGCGGAGAGCCCGGATGTCGATGTGCTGTCGTTCACCGGGAGTACCGCGACCGGCCAGCGGATCATCGAGACCTCGAAGCACACAATCAAGCGGTTGTCGCTAGAGCTCGGTGGCAAAGCCAGCAACATCGTCTTCGATGACGCCGATATGGACGATGCCCTGGACGGCGTGCTGTTCGGGTTGCTGTTCAATCAGGGTGAGTGCTGTGTGTCAGGGTCGCGACTGCTGGTGCACGAAAACATCGCCGACGAGTTCCTTAAGCTCGTCCGGGCCCGTATCGAGAAGCTGCGCGTCGGACCTCCGCTTGAAGCACTGACTGACGTCGGTCCACTGATCCACGACAGTCACCTGGCCAAGGTTTCGGACTACGTGCAGACGGCATTGGCTGAAGGCGCCGAGCTCGTGACCGGTGGGCAGCGTCTGCAGTTGGACGGCTACGACGGCGGTGTGTACTTCCCTCCCACCATCCTCGACCGCGTGGTTCCGGAAGCCACGGTGTTCCGAGAGGAAATCTTCGGTCCGGTACTCAGCGTGACGCGTTTCCGCGACGAGGAGGAAGCGGCCTGGCTTGCCAACGACGTCGAGTTCGGCCTGGCGAATTCGGTGTGGACCAAGAATATCGATACCGCGATGCGCATGTCTCGTGCGCTGCGCAGCGGCACGGTCTGGATCAACACAACCATTGACGGTGCACCGCAGCTTCCCGGTGGTGGGGTCAAGACCAGTGGATACGGACGAGAGATGGGGCAAGCTGGGTTCGAGGAGTTCACCGAGATCAAGACGGTGCAGATCCGAACCGGTGCACGCACGCCCTTTTTCGGTAACTGACGCCCGCCACCGGTCTGGAGCATCGCATGACACTGGCACATGAGACTTTCGACTACATCATCGCTGGCGGTGGTACCGCCGGTTGCGTTCTGGCAGCCCGTCTGTCGGAAGACCCCACTACACGGGTTCTACTGCTGGAAGCGGGCCATACCGATCGGCATCCGTTTATCCATGTTCCTGCTGGTTTCGCCAAGTTGACCGCCGGGCCGTACCAATGGGGTTTCTCCAGCGTCCCGCAGAAGCACTGCGACGACCGCGTGATTCCACTTGCGCAGGGCAAGGTGCTCGGCGGCGGTGGTTCCATCAACGCCCAGGTCTACACCCGCGGCGCCCGCGCGGACTACGACGAGTGGGCGGAAGCGTACGGCTGCGACGGTTGGTCCGCCAAGGAAGTCCACGAGCACTTTGTCCGTTCCGAGGCGAACGAGAGGCTTGCCGCGCCTCATCACGGTGTCAACGGTCCTCTCGGCGTATCGGACCCGATCAACCCACACCCGTTGTCCAAGGCATTCGTGCAGGCCGGGCAGGAGTTCGGCCTTCCCTATAATGCCGATTTCAACGGAGAGACGCAGCACGGCATCGGGCTTTACCAGAACACCACTCGCAACGGACGCCGCTGTAGCGCCGCGGTCGGGTATTTGCGGCCGGCTAGGAGCCGCCGCAACCTCGTTGTCAAGACGGACGTCCTGGTCAACCGTGTGGCCCTTTCCGGAAGCCGTGCCACCGGCGTGGAGGTTTCTGATAGGGGCGGCATTCAGACGTATCGCGCAAAGCGGGAGGTCATCATCGCTGCCGGGGCCTTCGGGTCACCGAAGCTGCTTCAGCTGTCCGGGATCGGGCACCCTGACGATCTCAAGGCAGCCGGCATCGAGGTGCAGCACATGTTGCCGGGAGTGGGCAGGAACCTCCAGGACCATTGCGACCTAGACATCGTATTCGAGCTCAACCGTTACCAGAGCATGGACCGGCTCAACCTTGTCCGGCCTGCCACCGCCCTGGCGGGACTGGAGTACCTGGCCCTGCGAAAAGGTCCGCTGGCTTCCACTGTTGTTGAGGCGGGTGGCTTCAGCTACAGCACACCCGAGGAGCCGACCCCAGACCTGCAGTTCCACTTTCTCCCGGCCGCTGGTGTTGAAGCGGGAATTGCCGGCGTGCGGCCTGGGTATGGTTGCACCCTGAACGCGGTCTACTTGCGACCGCGTAGCCGGGGTAGCGTCCGCGTCGCTTCTGCAGACCCGAGGGAGCAGCCGCGCATTGATCCAAATTACCTCGCTGATGACTACGACGTGGAACGAAGCATGGCTGGGGTCCAGCAAATGCTTGAGATCATGGAGCAGCCCTCCATGGCGCGGCACATCAAGGCAGTGCACCTTGCCGGCGGCGTCACACTGAAGAGCCGCGACGACTACCGTCGGTTCGTGCACGCCCACGGCCGAACGGCCTATCACCCGGTCGGCACCTGCGCCATGGGTGTCTCTGAAGAGTCCGTGGTGGCGCCGGACCTCACCGTTCATGGGTTGGAAGGGCTTCGAGTCGCTGACTCGTCCGTCATGCCGCGTATCGTCAGCTCCAATACGCAGGCACCAACCGTGATGATCGGAGAGAAGGCCGCCGAACTGGTCCTCAGCGGTTGAGCCGCTGAGTGCGGCAGGTTATGGGGCGGGACGGCTGCGATCGTCCCGCCCCATGGTTGTTTCGGCGGGCCTGACCGCAGGGCTGCACAGTCTTGAGCAGAGTTTTGAAACGGTGGCTGGAGGCGATCACGGATTCCTGTGACGTTTCGGAGCAAGCGCACTTCGGGGTCGAGAACGGTGCCTCGCTCGTCGGACACTTGCGGCCTGCTGAATAACCGGTCATCGGGTGCCCCTTGGGGCCGATAGAGGAGACGAGGTCGGCGTCGTGAGCATCGTGAGTCGGCAACGTGCGGGTTGTGAGCGGCGGCCTGACCGTCCGCTAACTCCTTTTATGGGTCGGGAAAGCAATGTCCGGCAACGGGTGTGAGGACTCGTCTGGGCGTTGAACGGAAGTTGGATCCCAGATCGCCGACGCTCGAGATGCGGTTAGGCGCCAGCGAGGTGACGGTCGTGCCGTCGCCTCGCTGGCGCCTAAGTACAGCGGATGCGTTCAGTGCTCAGTTCTGTCGCTTTCGTCGATGTTTCGGCCGAGGGTTTCTGGAAGGAAGGTGACGGCCAGGAGCGCAATCGCGCTGAGCGCCATCAGGTACAGCGCGACGGGCCAGGGGCGAGAGTCAGACCAGGCGAGGAGCGCGGTGGCGACCAGCGGGATGGTGCCGCCCACGACAGCCGCGGGGATCTCGCGGGAGATTGCGATACCGCTCCAGCGGACGCGGGTGCTGAAGATCTCCGACAACATCGCTCCCGATGGGCCTGAAGTAGCGCCCTGAACGATCGCGATGCCCAGGACCATGACGAGACCGATGAGCCATGGCGACCGGGTTTCGAGCATCCAGAACATCGGAAACGGGAAGACCAGACCGAAGACCGCACCGAAGAACAGCACCGGTTTGCGTCCGACGACGTCGGCGAGACGGCCGAAAGCGATGATGGCCGGGATCGCAACCAGCTCGGCGATCACCAGGCCGGTGAGTGCCGGCGCGGAGTCGACGTGCAGGGTTTTGGTGACGTAGGAGAGGACGAACACCTGCATGGCGTAGGCCCAGGGGATGATGAATGAGAACAGACCGAGACCGCAAACGATGGCGCGGCCATGGCTGCGCACTGCGTCGAGGACGGGAGCTCGCTCGACTGAACCGGATTTTGCAACTTGCTGGAAGGCGGTTGTCTCGGCGACTTTGAGTCGCAGGTACGCCGCGACGATGACCACCACGGCGCTGGCGAGGAATGGAACTCGCCAGCCCCACGTCAGGAAGTGGTGTTCGGGCATCAGCGACAGCAGTGCGAATAGCAGCGTTGCCCCGCCGGTGCCCACGTAGATCGCTGCGCCTGGATAGCTGCTGCTGAGTGCTCGCCGAGAGCTCTCGACGGACTCGGTGACCATGGTGATCGCTCCAGCGAACTCCGCGCCAGCGCCGGCGCCTTGGACAAGTCTGAGCGCGACGAGCAGCAGCGGTGCCCAGATGCCGATCTGGTCCGCAGCGGGCAGAACCCCGATCAACGTGGTGGAGGCGCCCATGATCAGGAGGGTCATCAGCAACATCGGTTTGCGGCCGATGCGGTCGCCGAAGTGCGCAAAGATCACTCCGCCGATTGGTCGCGCGCCCAGTCCTACGGCGAAGGTGCCCAGGGCGGCGAGGATGCCGCCCAGCGCGCCAGCTCCCGGAAAATACAGCGGCGCGAACACCAGTGCAGCCGCCAAGCCGTACAAGGTGAAGTCGTACCACTCGATCACGGTTCCGGCGACGCTCGCCGCGATGACTCGTTTGCGCTGCGTGGATCCTTGTTCGAGGGTGCCGGATGGCGCTCTGCTGCCGCCGACGGTGCTCATTGGCTTCCTGCTTTCGGTTCGCAACAGGCCGGGTCTTGCGAACCGACGACCTGTCTGTGCGGCATCTGCCGAGAACCGAGGGAGCGGGCTTCCGGTGATCAAAGCGCGCCCATGAAAGTCCCGCCTGGCGAGTCCTCGACATTGAGTACGTTATAGGAAACGTTTTCTACCAGGGTGCGGGAGGTCAGTCAAGTGTTCTGCATCAGGATAGAACGATCCTGGTCAGGAAGGTGACCGTCTAATTCAAGGCGGCAGTGCGCCCGCGTGAGCATGGAAGAAAGCGATTACCTCCGGGCGCGCTTGATGGTGGCAAGGCAACCGGGAGTCGATCCTCGCAAGGGGCGGCCCCCGGTTTTGCTGGCCGGGCTCCTCGATGGCGCGCTCAAAGAGGGTCCGGAAGGTCAACTGGTGGGCGCTGGACATCCACCTGACGAGGAAGTTCGCCCGCGCGGAATCTTTCCCCGGGGTGGGCTGTGCCGGATGTGGTCGAGGTGCATCGCGTCGTGCCCCGGATGCCGTTCTAGGTGTCGAGGGCAAGTGGCAGCGCCTTGACCGGTTCGTCAGCGGCGTGCAACAGTGCTGTAAACGCTTACAGGAACTCTGTCTCTGGATCTGGTTAGCCCGCCTGCGCAGTTCGGGCGGGGCGGGCGAGGTCGGGAGCGTTAGAGAGGTTGCGCTGATGCTGGAAGACGTCAAGGTCCTTAGCTTCACACACTATTTGCAGGGACCGTCCGCCGTTCAGATCCTCGGGGACCTGGGTGCCGATGTGATCAAGATCGAACGTCCGGAAGGTGCCTACGAACGTCATTGGTCCGGCGGGGAGTCGTTCGTCGGTGGCGAGAGCATGTTCTACCTGCTGGCTGGGCGCAATCAGAGGAGTCTTGCTCTCGACGTGCGCAGTGAGGAGGGCAAGAAGATCGTCTGGGATCTCATCGAACGCGCGGACGTCATCGTTGAGAACTTCCGGCCGGGCGTCATGGAACGGCTCGGCTTGGGCTACGAAGCGGCTTCGGCAGTAAACCCGGGCATCGTGTACTGCTCGCTGACCGGCTACGGCTCCGAAGGTCCGTACCGGGACAAGCCTGGTCAGGACCTGCTCATCCAGGCGCTGAGCGGTCTGGCGATGCAGAGCGGACGTGCAGACACACCTCCTACCCCGGTGGGGTCGGCAGTTGTGGACCAGCATGCCGCGGTGTGGGGTGCGCTGGGCGTGCTAGCCGCTCTGCACCGGCGACGAACTTCCGGTGAAGGCGGCAAGGTGGACAGCAATTTGTTCTCAGCGGCGCTGGATCTGCAGATCGAGCCGTTGAATTATCACCTCAACGGCACCGACCTCTATGACCGCAGTGCCAGTGGGATCTCATCGCGGTTCCACCAGGCGCCGTACGGCGTGTTCGCCACCTTCGATGAATGGGTCTGCCTGTCGTTGAACGACATGAAGACCATGGGGGCGGTGTTCGACGACGCTGAGATGGCGGAATGGACCAAGGACGACCAGTTCCGGCGACGCGAGGATGTGAACTCTCGGATCGCTCAGCACCTGCGGACGAAATCGCTCGCGCACTGGAAGACGGTCTTCGACGAGCGGGGGGTGTGGTATGCCCCGGTTAACGACTATGACGCGATCGAGGACGATCCACAGGTCGCCCACAACGGTTCTGTGCTGTCCTTTGAGCACCCGCGGGCCGGAAAGGTTCGCGTTTTGGCGCACCCGGTCAAGTACGACGGCCAAACCCCGGGGATCAACCGGATCCCGCCGAGCCTCGGAGAGCACACAGCGGAGATCTTGCGCGATCTCGGACGCACCGAAGCTGAGATCGACCAGCTGATCGACGGCAAGATTGTTCGCACAAATTCCCGGGCATGAGGAGGTTGCCACGATGCTAGAGGTACAGATCGCTGCACCTGGGCGGTTGGAGGTGGCGGAGGTTGCCGAACCGGATCCGGGACCAGGCGAAGTTCTGCTACAACTGCACTCGGTCGGGATCTGCGGTGGCGACGTCTCCTTGTTCAAGGGCACTAACGCCATCGCCCGCTATCCGGCAGTTCCCGGCCACGAATGCGTGGCGGAGGTTCTCGCGGTCCCCGAAGGATCGGCGTTGCGGCCAGGTGATCATGTGGTCGTCTATCCGACGTTCTCCTGTGGTGTATGCCGAGCCTGCCAGGCGGGGCATTCGAACCGATGCAGCCAGATGAGGGTGTTCGGACTCTCTGCCCCTGGCGGGTGCTGCGCGGAGCGATTCACCTTGCCGGAAGCACACTGCCTTCCGCTGCCGAGCGGAATGGCCGACTTCGTCGGTGCTCTTGTGGAACCGGTGGCTGTGGGATGTCACGTCGTCGACCGAGGTGGGGTGGTCGACGGTGACACCGCTCTGGTCATCGGCTCAGGTTCGATCGGCATGGCGACTGCGATGGTCGCCCGTGCGCGGGGTGTGGCGAGAGTGCTTTTCGCCGATGTTCACGATGCACGCCAGCGCGTGGTCGAGGAGTGCGGCTTCTCGGACTTCACCACCGCGCAGGGTGAGGATCTGGTGTCCTGGGTTCGGGAGCTGGTGGGTGGCGTGGATTTGGTTTACGACACGGTGACAGTCGATGCCACGGCCGCCACAGCTTCTGAGCTGCTCAACGGGGGCGGCCGCTATGTAGCCATCGCTGCGGCCAAGCCCGATCATCGCCTGACCTTGTCCTACGAGCACTTCTACGGCAAGGAACTCGCGGTTGTCGCCTGCCGGAATTATCGGCGAGACGATTTCACCGCGGCGATTGGGATGATCGCGGAGGGTTCGGTGGACCCGCGACCGCTGCGCACCGCCGTCCACGCACTGTCCAACTCGTCCACAGCGTTGGACGAGCTCGTGCACCGCGCACGGGACAACGTCAAGGTCCTACTCACTCGCGCGGATCTACTTGACTCCAGCCCGCTGTTGACCGGGGGCACCCGATGAGTCGTCGAAAGGTCGCACTACTGGGGGCCGGACTTGCCGCTGCTCCCTATCTCCGAGCTCTGCATGGGGCTGACTGCGAGGTTGTCTCGGTGGCCACCCGCAATCTCAGCCGCGTGGACGCTGTGCGCAGGATTTTCCCCGACGCGCAGCAGCGGTGGCCTCCACCGGCTGCATTGGACGGCGGCGTCGACCTCGTCGTTGTGCTGAGTCCGACGGCGACACACCTGGAAGCGGTGGCCGCCGCGGCCGAACGTGGTATTGACGTGATCGTTGAAAAGCCGCTCGAGGCCACGGCGGCTGCGGCCGAAAAGCTCGTGGAAATCGCGGAAGATGCCGGCATCGGGTTGGCTGTGGGGTACCAGCATCGCGGTAAGCCCGCGGGCGTAGCGCTCTACCGGGCACTGCGGGACGGCACTCTCGGCGAGTTCGTCTGCGGAAGCATTGAGGTTCCGTGGTGGCGTGGACAGGACTACTACGACGAGGAAGGGCGTGGGACGTTTGCCCGAGACGGAGGGGGCGTGCTGATCACCCAGGCCGTTCACCCGCTCGATCTCGTCTTGTGGTCGGTGGGGCTGCCACTCCGTGTCTCGGCCGTAGCCGGCACGTCGCCAGCGCATCAGATGGAGGCCGAGGACGTTCTTGCAGGACTGCTCGATTACGGGGATGGCCGTGCCGTTTCGCTGAACTGCACGACCGCGGCGTTCCCGGGGGCGGAGGAACGGATCACCATCGTCGGCACCTCTGGGACAGCTGTCGTGGAGGGCTCGGCGCTAACTGTCCACCGGCTACCGCAGGAGGAGCCAGTGCTTGAGGTAGCGGCCGAAGGCACCGGCAAGGTCGCAGACCCCGGCCTCATGCCAGTTGGCTGGCATGAGGAACTCGTAGAAGACGCGTTGCAGGCGTTCGAGGAAGGTAAGGAGCCGCGAGCTTCGGGTCGCTCAGCACTCGGTACCCAGCGCGTGCTCACAGCGTTGTATCACGCTGCGGAGTCGGGGGAGTGGGTTGAGATGGGAGTTTGATGTCGTCGGCTCACAATCGGGCGTGGCCGCCGTTGAATCAGATGCTGCCGAACCCTTCTGCGCCATGTGTGGAAGCCGGGAGCGCTCCGGCCCGTGCTGGCTGCCAGGGCGAGAACCGAATAAGAGTGTCTGCTCATGCCCTCGAGGCATTGTCTGGTCCACGGGGACAGTGCGATCGACCTGGCGCTGAGGTTGCCGTCGTGTCTGCGTAAACTCGATGCGGAAGGCTTCCGTTCGGTGAGGCGGGGCATACGTCGGCACCAGGTGCCCGAGCGCGTCGAGGGAGATGTTGGCCGGTGACTTCCAAGAGGCCGTCCGCAGCCGGCCAGGCCAGCGTCAGCCAGGAAACCGTATTTCAGGCCGCGTTGCGCTGCTTCTACGTGCACGGTTACGACGGCGCATCGATGCGTGACATCGCGAAGGCAGGCGGTGTGACGCCGGCAGCCATTTATCACTATTACTCATCAAAACAAGATTTGCTGATGGACATAATCAGCAGGTTCATGCAGCGGTCGATTGATACGACTCGTTCGGCAATCTCGGATGCTGGAGATGATCCAGCTGAGCAATTGTTCGCTGCGGCGCGTTCGCACGTTCTTTGGAACGCATCGGATGTGGTTTCGAGCTTTGTGGTCAACAGTGAGATCAGAAGCCTGGAGCCGCACAACCGGCAGCGCAACATAGCGCAGCGCGACGAGCTGCAGCGCATGTTCGACGCCGTCGTCGAAAGCGGTGCGGCCGAAGGCGTGTTCGCGACCCCTTGGCCGCGTGAGGCGAGTCGAGCTGTCGTGACGATGTGCACCGCGGTCGCCGGTTGGTACAAGGCAGCAGGCCCGCTGTCTCCGGGCGAAATCGCCGATCGATACGGGCACATGTCCCTGTCGCTGGTGGGTTCGGGTACTCAGGTCCAACCCTGACTCCTACCTCGCGAGCGCGCTCAGGCAACGGCTGCTGGAGCCTGTCCGGGCAGAGCGCTAATCGGTGCGCAGTGGGTCCTCTGCTCCTCGCGAGGTGAGGACGTTTTCCTGGCGCGGGAGTCGTGCGCGCTGCTGGCTTCGGTCTTGTGGAACGAGTCCATGACCGCTTCCAGCGGACTCTACCCGAGAGTTCTTCGGTCGACCGCCTAGGCCACCGACTGTGAGCATGGGATCGCCTAAACGACCGTTTAGGCATATGAGGATCTATTGCCTAAACAGTTGTAAGGTCTTAAGCTGCCCACTGCACGAGGCGGTGCTCAGCCGTCGACATCCCGGAGGGTTTTGATGCAGGACGAGTGGAACGCGCACTTCATTGCGGGGCGCTGGGAGCAGCCCACGGGTGAATCGTGGATCGTGGTGGAGAACCCGGCCACTGGCCAGGAGGTCGGGAGCGTCCCGGTGGGGACCAGGCAAGACGTGGATCGTGCGGTGACAGCGGCACGAGATGCCCTGGACCGGTGGTCGGCCACCAGCGTCGAGTGTCGTGCCCAGCTGCTGGACCGGGTGGC
The DNA here is from genome assembly GCF_040676935.1 of Saccharopolyspora sp. NPDC049426. Classification (NCBI taxonomy): domain Bacteria; kingdom Bacillati; phylum Actinomycetota; class Actinomycetes; order Pseudonocardiales; family Pseudonocardiaceae; genus Saccharopolyspora; species Saccharopolyspora sp. NPDC049426. The sequence continues at coordinate 24,321 of NZ_JBFAPZ010000026.1, forward strand.
CGAGCTGCTCGAGCAGCGACAGGAGCAGATCGCGCAGATCGTCATGGCTGAGCTCGGTGCGCCGATCCGGTTGGCGCGCGCTTTGCACGCGGCCTTGCCGGTGCGGGACGTTCAAGAAACCGCTCGGGTGCTACGCGGGATGACATTCGAGGCCGAGGTTGGCAATTCTCGCGTGTTTTCGGTGCCGGCTGGCGTGGTGGGGGCGATCACGCCCTGGAACTACCCGGTGCACCAGGTCGCGACCAAGATCATTCCTGCCATCGCTGCCGGCTGCACGGTTGTCCTCAAGCTCAGCGAGCTCGCACCGCTAAGTGGCCTGTTGTTTGCGCGCACCATCCAGGACGCTGGGCTGCCGGATGGCGTTCTCAACGTCGTCAACGGTGATGGCGCGGTGGGACAGGCAATAGTTGAACACCCCGGAATCGACATGGTTTCCTTCACTGGTTCCGAGGACACAGGGCGTGCTGTTGCGCAGCGCGCTGCGGCGAGTTTCAAGCGCGTGGCCTTGGAGCTTGGTGGGAAGTCGGCGAACATTATCCTCGATGACGCTGACCTCGCCGCTGCGGTCAAAGTCGGTGTTGCCAACTGCTTCCTGAACTCGGGGCAGAGCTGTAACGCACTGACCCGCATGCTCGTGCCGATCGACGCGTTGGACGATGCCGAGCAAATCGCCTCGGCGGCGGCCGCGAAGTACGTGCCCGGTGATCCGGCTGATGCGAAAACCCGGATCGGCCCGGTGATCAGCGCGGTGCAGCGCGACAAGGTTGTGAGGGCTGTCGAGCTCGGTCTTGCTGAAGGAGCGAAGCTACTTACGGGCGGTGTTGAGCCACCCAGCGGTGCGCTCACTGGCCACTACGTGCGGCCAACCGTCTTCAGCCGAGTAAGCCAAGATGCCAGCCTTGCGCAGGAGGAAATCTTCGGTCCTGTGCTATCGATCATCGGCTACGAAGACGAACTCGACGCCATCGATATCGCGAACAACTCTCGCTTCGGGCTCGGAGGTGCGGTCTGGTCGGCCAGCGCCGATCGGGCATCGCGAGTTGCTCGGCGGATTCGGACCGGGCAGGTCGACATCAACGGCGGCGCGTTCAACCCGGCGGCGCCCTTCGGCGGCACCAAGAACTCCGGATACGGCCGCGAACTCGGTTCTGCGGGGATCAGCGAGTTCCTTGATCACCAGTCGCTGCAGTTCTAGGCATGTAGGAGGTGGGCTGACCATGGAGTCGAAACCGGTGATCCCTGGCCGCGATACGTTGTTGGTGGCCGAAGGCCGGGCCACTGCGGCTGCTATCCGCGCTGAAAAGCCCGATGGACCTTGGTCGCGCGAGGATCTCCTGACGGTCTTCGATCAGCTCAAGCCCACCGGCTACCTGGGGTCGACGATTGATCGCCAACATGGTGGAAGTGGCCTCGCGCTCGGGCAGTTCGCATCCCTGCTGGAAGGTCTGGCGACCGAGGTGCCGTTCTTGTCCAACCACAGCGTCCAACGCTTCATCGTTGGCGCAGGCAGCCCCGAAGTCAGGGAGCTGGTGCTACCTGGACTGCTCGATGGCACCCGGATCGGTTCGGTGGCCATCACGGAGCCGCACGGTGGCAGCAGCATCAGAGAGATGCGCACCACCGTAGTTCCCGATGGTGCGGAGCTCGTGCTTAACGGAAGTAAGGACTGGGTGACGCATGCGATGACAGCCGACACCGCGGCGGTCCTCTGCAGTGACGAGCAGGAGAATCCGGTTCGCGTCATCGTTGATCTCTATGCACCGGGCGTGACTCGGATTCCGTTGCACGCGCATGGATTGCGGCACCTCACGTTCGGCTCGTTGCAGTTCGACGACGTGCGGATTCAGCGATGGCGAGTCCTGGAGGAAGACGGTGTGGCGGGGGCCAAGGCCGGACTGGGCATCGCCAGGACGCTGGTCGCTGTGCAGGCGGTGGCGCTCGGATTCCGTGCCCTCGTCGACGCGACCGAGCATCTTGCCACCCGGACGGTACGCGGTTCGCGAGTGATCGACCTGGACCTGACTTCGGGTCGCGTCGGCGCTCTGGCCGCGGAGTTGCAGGGCGCGCGGTTGCTGGCGTACCACGCGATTGAGGCGGTTGAAGCCGGACAGGAGGCTGCCGCTGCGATGGCGAGCGGCGCCAAGGCCCATGCCTGCGCCGTCGCCGTCCGTGCCTGCTCGGAGCTGGTGTCCACCTGCGCCGGCCATGGGCTTGACCGGACCTCCAGGCTGGGCGATTACCGCGATGACGCGGAAATGCTCGGCACCGCGGACGGAACTGGCTTGGTCAATCACATTATCTGGGGTTCTTACCTCAAGAAGCACCTTGGTGAGTGCTTCTAGCGCAGTGCTGTCCCCCGCGTAGCGGGTAGCCAAACTGCACAACTAAAGGAGAAACAATGGCGTCGCTCTGGATTGTTGTCCTCATGGTGGTGATCTACATCGTCGCGATCGCGGCGGTGAGCGTGATCGCCCGCAAGACCGGCCGCACTTCGGAGGGCTTTGTCCGAGGTGGACGGACCTTTCCTGCGGCTGTGATCGGGTTGTTCCTGGCATCCGAGGTGATCGGTACCTCGGCGAGCATCGGCACCGCGCAAGGCGCGTTCAAGAACGGCATCTCGGCGGCCTGGAACATCGTGGCTCTGGGCATCGGTTTCATCGTTTTCGCGTTTCTGTTGGCCAAGAAGTTCAAAAGACTCGATGAAGTGACGATTTCCGGCGCGTTGGAGCGGGCATACGGAGCAGGCGTTCGTCGCGCCGCATCGATCACGATGATCGCCTCGCTGCTCCTGGTGGCCACCGCCGCTTATGCAAGCGGAGGAGCCATGATCTCCAGCCTACTCGGGGTGAGCTCAGACTGGGCGGTGGTGATCGTCGGGGTACTGGCGAGCGTCTACGTCGCAGTAGGCGGTATGCAGTCGGTGATCTACACGAATCTGATCAACATCGCGGTGAAGGTCGTTGGAATTGTGATCGTGGCGGTCGCCGCGTATATCGCGGCTGGTGGCTACCACGGACTGCAGGTATCGCTGCCGCCCAAGATGTTGGACTGGGATGGAGTGGGCTGGGCCCAGATCGGTGCTTGGCTGATCGCCGGCGGCGGTGCCATGTTCGCGACCCAGTACGTCGTGCAGTCCATGACGACGGTCACCAACGAACGGCAGGCTCGCGCTGCCGGCCTGTACACGAGCTTGATCCTCATCCCGTACGGCATCCTCGCCGCACTCATCGGAGTGTGTGCAGCCGTGGTTCATCCGGCGGTCCCCAGCCTGCAGGCTCTGCCGTCGATGGTCGTCGACCTCAACCCGGTGCTTGCCGGGATCGCGGTTACCGGGCTCATCGCGTCGGTGTTCGGACTGATCTCCGCGCTGACAATCGGGTCGGCGACCCTGCTGTTCAAGGACTTCTACCAGCCGTATTTCAACAAGCAGGGCGATGACCGCAAGTCCGTGCGCTTCGTGCGGCTCGCGACCATCGGATGTGGACTCATTCCGGTGCTGTTGGCGCTGTTCGCTTCGGACGTGCTGGGCGTGACGTTCCTCGCCAAGGCGTTGCGCGCCATGCTGGCAGTGTTCGTCGTCCTCATGTTCTTCCGGCCGTCCTTCGGTTCGAGGCAGGGTGCCCTTTCGGCGATCTGGATCTCCACAGCAGCTGCCATCGCCTGGTACGTCGCTGGCGACCCGTTCGGTATTGACAACGCCTACATCGCGATTGTCACGCCACTTCTGGTCATGGGGATCACCCACCTCATTGGCCGAGGTGACAAGCCGTCCCTGCCGACCAGGAACGCCGTGCGCGACAACGCCGTCACGCCAGCGAACACGAACTAGTGCGAATTGCGACCGCATCACGCACGTAATCTAACGAGGAGCTGACTGTGACCAATCTGGTGACCACCGACATCAACGATGCTGGTGTTGCTCTGGTGACCCTCAACCGACCCGAGCGGCTGAACACGATGACGGCTGAGCTGCTCGACGCAGCGCAGAACACCTTCGCAGCGTTGGCGGACAACGCCGCGGTCAAAGTCGTGATTCTGACCGGCGCCGGTCGTGCATTTTGCGCGGGCGGTGATCTGTCGAAGGGCCCAGGTGGTGCGGTCACAGGAGACCTGCGCGGCGAGGCAGCCGCAGCGCAGCTGCGGAAGTACATGGAAACCTCGATGATCCTGCACACGATGCCGGCTGTGACGATCGCCGCGATCAATGGCGCATGCGCCGGGGCCGGTCTCTCATGGGCGTGCGCCGCCGACCTCCGGGTCGCAGCGGAGGGAGCGCGTTTCAACGTCGCGTTCCGCGATGCTGGGCTGTCCGGAGATTTCGGGGGGACCTGGACCTTGCCACGTCTCATCGGATTCGGCCGAGCGCGAGAGAAGTACCTTCTGCCGAAGCCGTTCGACGCCGATGAGGCGCTCCGGATCGGTATGGTGTCGGAGGTCTGCCCCGCTGACAAGCTGCTCGACCGAACTTTTGAGATCGCGCATGAACTGGTCGAATCCGCCCCGATCGCACTTCGTTTGATCAAGCAGAACCTGGTGGAAAGTGAACACGCGAGCTTTGATCAAGCGCTTGACACGGAGTCGATCAGGCATTCCCGGTGCGCTGAGACCGTTGACGCTGCGGAAGCGGCGGCGGCGTTCGTGGCGAAGCGCCAACCGGTGTTCGTGGGTGAATGATCATCAGTCCAACGAAGAAAAGGTTCGGAGACAATGATGTCCAACCCTTCCGCTGTGGCTCGTCCGTTCGACGGGCTCCGGGTGCTGGATCTGTCGTGCAGCATCGCCGGCCAGTTCGCAGCGCGACTTCTGGCCGACCACGGGGCTGCGGTGAGACACCTGCGGCAGCAGGCAGTCGATCCAGGATCGGCAGTGTTCGTCCACCTCAACCACAACAAGATCATCGACGTGCTGCCGGTGGGCGGATTGGTGGAAGCGCTCCGTCGGTACGGTACGGGTGTTGACGTGATCGTCGTGTCTGGTTCTGCCGAGGCCGCGTTGGCTCGCGGCGTGGCACCCTATGCCTTGATCGCCACAGCACCGGACTTCGCGGACGAGGGCCCATACCGGAATTGGACCGGCTCCGAACTCATCCACCAGGCGTTGTCAGGCTCGATGTACTACAACGGACACGCCGGCCAACCGCCGTTGTACGGAGTGGGAGATCGCGCGTCGTACGCGGCTGGTCTCTTTCTCTACCTGAGCCTGGTCGTTCGAATGCGGAACAGGCAGCCGGATACGGATGGCGAGATCGTGCAGGTCGCTGTGCACGAAGCGGCTGCAGCCATGGAACAGAACTTCTCGGCGCAGTGGTCATACAGCAAAACGATCGCCCAGCGTGGCGAACTGAACCGTCCCAAGGCAAGGATTCGTTGCGCTGACGGCTGGATGATGGTCTTCGCCATGGAAGGTCGCCTGCGGGAACTGCTCACCGCAGTGGGCGCGGAAGATCTCGCAGACGAACCGCCTTTCACCTCCTGGCAGGAGTTCATGGGTGACCTGCACAACGCGTTCGAACGGGTGGCCGAACGGGCCAAGGAAAAAGGCGCGGAGGACCTGCTCGAAGCGGCTGTGCGGTACCGACTGGTGATGTCACCGGTGCGTACACCTGGCGAGCTCCGCGATGACTCGCAGTTGCTCGCTCGGGACTTCTGGAGAGAAGCTGAAGTCGAGGGCCGCAACCAACTGGTCCTAGGGCCGATGTGGCGACCGCTCGACTACACGCCGGGGCCCGCGAACCGTGCAAGCGAAGTTGCGTTCCGTTGGGTGGGTGGGAAAACCGCGACCGATGAGGCATCGGACAGGCCGCTGGCAGGTCTGCGCGTCATCGACTTCACAACTGCCTGGTCCGGACCGCTGGCCACACGGATCCTCGCGATGCTTGGAGCTGAGGTCATCAAGGTCGAGAGCGCCGAGCGTCTGGATGCTTGGCGCGGCCCCGCACAGGGGAGCACCGCACAATCGGTCTTCTATCCAGACGGGCGCCCTGGGGAACAGCCTTACAACCGCCACGCCTGGTTCAACGCGCAGAACCTCGAGAAGAAGTCAGTGGCGTTGAACCTCAAAGACCCTGCGGGACTGGCCGCGGCCCGGGAACTGTGCCGTGACGGTGACGTCGTGCTGACGAACTTCACGCCCGGAACCATGCAGCGGCTCGGACTGGGTTTCGACGAGCTCCGTGCATGCAATCCGACTATCACCATGGTCGAGATGTCCGGATTCGGCGCGGACGGGCCACTGCGAGAGCATCGTGCCTTTGGCCAGACCATGGAGGCCATGGCGGGTATTACCGCAGTCATCGGGTACGACGCTTCTGAGCCACTGGGCTCCGGTTCAGCCTACGTCGATCCGATGGGTGGGCTTGCCGGCGCCGCTGCTGCGCTGACTGCACTCTGCCACCAGGAACGCACTGGGGCCGCCCAGTACGTCGAGGTAGCCCAGCGGGAAGCAGCCATGCACTGGATTGGGGAGATCATCCTTTCAGCGATCGCCACAGGTACCGATCCGTACCCGCTCGGCAACGCCCGATCAGGCGTGGTCCCGCACGGAGCTTTCCGTTGCCGGGGACAAGACGAATGGATCGCGATCGCCGTTCACACGAGCGCCCAGTGGTCGGCATTGTGCAGCGAGCTTGGCTGGTCGGACTGGGCGGGCGATCCCGCCTTGACCAACCTACCTGGGCGCCTCGCACGGTCAAGCGAAATCGAGGAGCGACTGATTGCGGCCGCCGCCCAGCACCACAAGGCTGAGCTCGCGAAACGGCTCCAGCGAGCTGGAGTGCCCGCCGCTCCGGTGCTAAGCGGCCAGGACCTCTTCAACGATCCTCAGCTGCGTCACCGGGGGTGGTTCACGCCGCTGGACCACCCGGCCGTCGGCGTTCGTGAGTACGCCGGTCTCCCTGTGGAAATTGAGCGCCGCCTCGTCCGTCCGACAAGTGCAGCACCGTTGCTCGGACAGCACACGGGGTGTCTTTAGGCGAGAGGACCACGCGTACCGCTCAGAGCTACGCCTGGGGAGGGGCGAGTTCATACCAACGAACGGGACGCCAGCAACAGCGTGTGAGCTGGGTTTTGTGCAGGCGACGGGGTCGAGGGTCTGACACCAGGTCAGCGAACCTCCATGGCCTATGATCGTGGGGAAGCGGTTACTCCGGCTCGCCAGCATGGCATTGCCCTGGCGCTGTTAGGCGAGGTCAGGATCGGGCGAGCATGGCTTATCATGGTCGGTGAACGGTTCCAGGCCACGGTGTGTGGTGTCGCCACGGCTTCACTGTGCGTGGGGCTCCGCGGGGAAGGGCGAAGTCGTGAGGCGAAGTGGGCGTGTGACGATCCGGTCCGTTGCCGACGCGGCGGGGGTGTCCATCGCGACGGTGTCACGGGTGATGTCGGGCCAGAGCGTGCGCTCGGAACTGGCCGACCGGGTGCGCAGCGCTGCGGAGGACCTCGGCTATCAACCCAACCCTTCCGCGCAGGGATTGGTGTCAGGGCTCAACCGCACGGTTGGCGTGGTGGTACCGGACCTGGCCAACCCGTACTTCAATGGCGTGCTCAAGGCGTTGAACGTCGACGCAGCGCGAGCGGGATTCCGGACCTTGGTCGCCGACTCCGACAACGATGAGAACGAGGAACTGGAGATCAGCCGCAACCTGCTTCGGTACGTTGACGGCCTCGTCCTGGTCTCGCCGCGGATGCCCAGCGAATCGCTGCATGTGCTCGCGAAGGAGTCGACCAACGTTGTGCTGGTCAACCGGGTCGCAGTCGGTTTGGGCTTGCCTACCGTGGCCGTGGATGCGTTCGGTGCGATGCTCGAGCTGTGCGGACATCTAGCTCGACTCGGGCACAAGAAGCTCGCCTACCTGGAGGGGCCGGCGGCGGCATGGCAGAGCGTTGAGCGACGTCGCGCGGTCGAGCACGCTGCGGCATTCGGGCTTGACGTCGCTTTCGTCCCCGCGGGTCCCTCGATTCAACACGGCCATGATGCTGTTGATGAAGCGCTGACGCACAAGCCCACCGCCTTGGTCGCGTTCAACGACCTGGTTGCGCTCGGAGCGCTGTCCCGGCTGCGGGAACTCAACCTGCGCGTACCCGAGGACATTTCCCTGACCGGCACCGATGACATCGCCTTTGCTCGGTTCTCAACCCCGTCCCTTACTACCACTGCTGCTCCTCAACGGCGCCTCGGCGAAGGGGCGTGGGGCCTGATCAGTGCGGTCATGGCCGGCGAGAGCGCCGAGGAGAGCCCGCTGCTCAAGGCGGAAATGGTCGTTCGTGATTCGACGGGACCAGCTGCTCGCTGATCGCGTGCCGCACGTCGGCATTGGTCTTTAACTGCCACCTCCTCCGTCGCTGCTGGTCAGCACGCCCTGCTGCCTGTATTAAACGTTTGCGCGGCGATGCGCGCCCTGGACCTGGTTCTTCTGGTCTGGTAGAAAGCGTTTACAGGATGCTTTTGGGAGGTGGCTGTGAAGAGGCTGCAGGGCAAGGTGTGCGTTGTGACCGGAGCAGGTTCCGGTATTGGCGAAGCGATCGCCCGACTGTTCGCCGCAGAGGGTGCAACGCTGGTCGTGCTGTCGTTGGAGCAGGACGAAGTTGACCGTGTGGACAGTGAGCTGGAAGTAGCGAACGTCCCGTATTTGACCTTTGTCGGCGACGTGGCTGAGGAAAGCGTCTGGAAGCGTGTCGTCGACAGGACTCGCGAAGTCTTCGGCCAGATCGACGTGCTTGTCAACAACGCGGGGTACGGAATTCGCGGCACGGTGCTGGACACCGACCCACCAACCTGGCGAGGCATCTTCGACACCAACGTGACAGGCGTTTACCTCGGGTGCCGGGCGGTGTTGCCCAGCATGATCGAGGCTGGGCGCGGATCCATCGTGAACATCGCGTCGGTCGCAGGGGAGATCGGTATGGCGCAGCGAGCGGCCTACTGCGCGACCAAAGCTGCGGTCACCGGTTTGACGCGGGCGATCGCAATCGACCACGCCGAGCAGGGCGTGAGGGCCAATGCTGTCGCGCCCGGCACCACTGACTCGCCGTACTTCCACAAGATTGCTCCCGACGTGACAGACCTGGATGAGTTCCGCGCGCGCTTGGCCGCACGGCAGCCGTTGGGAAGGCTCGGAACGCCGGAGGAGATCGCTGCGGCGACGTTGTTCCTGGCTGGTGATGAGTCTTCGTTCGCGACCGGATCGGTTGTGACGGTCGACGGCGGCATGAGCGTTTGGTGAGCTCGCGAACACGAGATTGGACACAATATGAAGGTCGTAGAGCAGAACCTCTCCGCGCACAACGAGCTGGCGATGATGGTCCGCGACTTTGCTGAGAAGGAAATCCGGCCCGTAGCTGAGGAGCTGGATGACACTGAGCGGTTCCCGGACGAGATCTATCGGCAGATGGGCGAGCTGGGACTTTTCGGCGTCACGATCCCTGAACAGGACGGGGGATCCGGTGGTACGGCGCAGAACTACGTCAGCGTGATGGAAGAGCTGTCCTACGGGTACGCCAGTGTCGCCGATCAGTGCGGACTTGTGGAACTGGTCGGTTCACTGCTGAGTGTGTTCGGCACACCAGAGCAGAAGGCGGGGTACCTGCCCGGGCTGCTCGCTGGCTCGCGACGTTGCTCCTACGCCTTGACTGAACCGGACGCCGGCTCCGACCTGGGCGGGCTGAAAACCAACGCTCGACGTGATGGCCAGGACTGGATCCTCCACGGCGAGAAGGTGTTCATCCACAACGCACCAGTCGCCGACTTCGCCATGGTCTTGGCTGTGACGGACAAGGAAAAGGGCAAACGCGGCGGCATTTCGATGTTCCTGGTCGACACCGACCTCCCGGGCGTGCAACGCGCGTACAAGGAACGAAAGATGGGGCAACGAGCCTCGCCAGTCGGTGGGTTCATCTTCTCCGATGTGCGGCTTCCGAAGGAAGCACTGCTCGGCGACGAAGGCGCCGGGTTCTCCGCTGTGCTGCGCGTGCTGGAAAAGGGGCGCTTGGGAATCGGCGCCTTGGCCAACGGCATCTCTCGCGCCGCCATTGACACCGCGACCGAGCACGCTCAAACACGAACGCAGTTCGGAAAGCCGATCGGCCAGTTCCAAGCGGTCGGCTTCTCACTGGCTGACATGCTCACTGACTACGAGGCTGCACGACTGCTGCTGCGCAACGGCGCAGAGCTGCTCGACGCGGGACGGGACGCCGGCCCGGCCTGTTCGATGGCCAAGCTGTTCGCGTCCGAAGCCTCGATCCGCACCACTTCACGTGCTGTGCAGGTCCTCGGAGGAGGCGGGTTCATCAAGGGAGTGGAAGCTGAGCGGTTGTACCGGGACGCGCGCATCACGACGATCTACGAGGGAACCAGCGAGGTCCAGCGCCTCATCGTCAGCCGTTCGATGCTGCGGCACTCACGCTGATTCCCGGAAGTTGCTGTTGAAGGAAGCCCCAATGAATGTTGTTGTGTTGGTTAAGCAGGTGCCCGACACGTATTCCGAACGGAAGCTGTCTGCTGCGGATCACACGTTGGACCGCGAGTCGGCGGATGCCGTGTTGGATGAG
>NZ_JBFAPZ010000027.1:0-24948 GCF_040676935.1 Saccharopolyspora sp. NPDC049426
ACCACCGGGATCTGGCACAACTGGACCACCGGCACCACCAGCAAACGATCATTCACAGCCTTCGACCACTAAAGATCAAGGAATCATTCATCTAGGCGGCGAGTTTTCCGTGGGTGTTGACCTGGTCGATGGTGGCGCCCTTGACGTTCTCGTTGAGCAGGAGGTCGCCTCGGCGGTCGTTGGCGAGGGCGCGGAGGAAGAACGCCGTGAGCAGGCCCTTGGCGATGCGCTGGGTGTGGTACTCCGGCTTGCCGTGCAGCAGGAGTTGGGACCAGTGCACACCTTCGGTGAATCCCAGGTGGGTGGCCTTCTTGATGGTGCGCATCTGCACCGGTCCGCCCCAGGCGCGCGAGATCGGTTCGGCGTTGGCCACCGGGGGTGTCAGCAGGTCTTCGCCCGCGGCGAGGTGCAAGGCGGGGGCCTTGACCTTCGCGGCCGCGTCGAGGGCCGACGGGAGGGTCTCGGCGGCGGCAAGCGTCGCCACGGCCTTGATGCGCGGGTCTTCGGCGGCGGCCAGGACCGCGCAGCCGCCGCCCATGGCGTGACCGGCCGCGCCGAGCTTGTCCGGGTCGACGCTGATCCGGCCGTCGCCGAGACGGACTCCGGTGGCGATGTCCAGGGCGGTGCGCATGTCCTCGGCGTAGAGCCGGTGGGAGGCCAGCGGGCCGCGGTGGGTCGCCGGGGAGACCACGACGATCCCCCAGCTGGCCAGGTGCCTCATCAGGGCCAGGTAGCGGTGCGGCGGCTGCAGCAAGCCGTGCCCGAACACGACCGCGGGCAGGTTGGTGCCCGTGCGCGGGGTGCAGACGATGCCGGGCAGGCCGACCAGGGCCAGGTCGCCGTGCAGCACGTCGTGCGGGCCACGACGGGACAGCTCGACGAACGCGTGCTTCGCGGAGGGCAGCTTCTTGGCTTTGCGCGCCATGGTCGACAACGGTAGCGGATCTACGCCGAGGCGCGCGTCACGAGCTCGCACCCGTGATCCATTCGCTCCGCGGTCCCGGGCGGGTGATCTCAGCGGTTCCGGGCGCCTGCCGGAGCGACGTGGGTCACCCGGGCTCCGTCATGTTCCCCTCGGCCGGAATGGCTACCCTGACTCGAGTGTGCGGCATCGTGGGTTACGTAGGACATCGCCAGGCGCTGGGAGTCGTGCTGGGCGGACTTCGGCGACTTGAGTACCGGGGTTACGACTCGGCAGGCGTGGCGCTGCTCGACGGTGAGGGCGGCCTCGCGGTGGAGCGGGCAGCCGGAGCGCTGTCGAACCTGGAGAAGAAGCTCGCCGAGAGCGACGGCTCCCGGTTCGAGGGCAACGGCGGCATGGGGCACACCCGGTGGGCGACCCACGGTGCACCCACCGACCGCAACGCCCACCCGCACCGGGACTCGGCGGGCCGGGTCGCGGTGGTGCACAACGGCATCATCGAGAACTTCGCCGCGCTGCGGGCCGAGCTGGAGGCCGACGGCGTCGAGATGGCCAGCGAGACCGACACCGAGACCGCCGCGCACCTGGTGTCCGCCGCCTTCGCGGCAGGACCGACCGCCGGCGATCTCACCGGCAGCGTCTGCGCCGTGGCGCGACGCCTCGAAGGCGCGTTCACGCTGGTCGTGACGCACGCCGACGAACCGGGCACGATCGTCGCGGCCCGCCGCTCCTCCCCGCTGGTGGTGGGTGTCGGCGAGGGCGAGCACTTCGTGGCCTCCGACGTGGCGGCGTTCATCGAGCACACCCGCGATGCGGTGGAGCTCGGCCAGGACCAGGTCGTCACCATCACCCGCGACGGCTACCGGGTCAGCGACTTCGACAACACCGGCGTCGACGCCAAGCCGTTCCGCGTGGACTGGGACCTGTCGGCCGCCGAGAAGGGCGGCCACGACTACTTCATGCTCAAGGAGATCGAGGAGCAGCCGGAGGCGCTCGCCGACACCTTGCGCGGGCACTTCGCGGGCGGTCAGATCGTCCTCGACGAGCAGCGGCTCACCGAGCAGGACCTGCGCGACATCACCAAGGTGTTCATCGTCGCCTGCGGCACCGCCTACCACTCGGGACTGCTGGCCAAGTACGCCATCGAGCACTGGTGCCGCATCCCGGTCGAGGTCGAGCTGGCCAGCGAGTTCCGCTACCGCGACCCGGTGCTGGGCCGCGACACCCTGGTGGTGGCGATCTCGCAGTCCGGCGAGACCGCCGACACCCTGGAGGCCGTGCGGCACGCGCGGACCCAGCGGGCGCGGGTGCTGGCCATCTGCAACACCAACGGCGCGCAGATCCCGCGCGAGTCCGACGCGGTGCTCTACACCCACGCGGGCCCGGAGATCGGCGTTGCCGCCACCAAGACGTTCCTCGCGCAGATCGCGGCGAACTACCTGGTCGGGCTGGCCCTGGCGCAGGCTCGCGGCACCAAGTACTCCGACGAGGTGGCGCGCGAGTTCGACGAGCTCGCCGCGATGCCCGAGGCCGTGCGCGCGACGCTGTCCACCGTCGACCAGGTCCGCAAGCTCGGCCATGAGCTCGCGGACTCGAAGGCGGTGCTGTTCCTCGGCCGTCACGTGGGTTACCCGGTGGCGCTGGAAGGCGCGCTCAAGCTCAAGGAGCTCGCCTACATGCACGCCGAGGGCTTCGCGGCCGGCGAGCTCAAGCACGGCCCGATCGCGCTGATCGAGGACAAGCTCCCGGTCGTGATCGTGATGCCGTCGCCGACCGGCCGGGCGCTGCTGCACGCCAAGATGGTGTCCAACATCCGCGAGATCCAGGCGCGCGGTGCCCGCACGATCGTCATCGCGGAGGAGGGCGACGAGGAGATCAAGCCCTTCGCCGACGAACTCATCACCATCCCGGCCGTGCCGACGTTGCTGCAGCCGCTGGTGTCCACGATCCCGCTCCAGGTCCTGGCGGCGGAGATCGCGCGCGCTCGCGGTTACGACGTCGACAAGCCGCGCAACCTCGCCAAGTCCGTAACCGTCGAATGACACCATCCGGGAACGGCTGACCGTTCGGCGAGAGGGCTCGTGATGCAGGGCGTGTGGACTCCTGACCAGATCCGGGGTGCCGAGCAGCGGTTGTTCGCGCGGACTCCCGAGCCCGCCGTGATGCGCCGGGCCGCCTACGCGGTCGCGGGGCAGTGCGCCCGGATGCTGGCCGACCAGACCGGTGGCGTTGCCGGTCGGCGGGTCGCGTTGCTGGTCGGGGCCGGGAACAACGGCGGCGACGCCCTGTGGGCTGGCGCGTTCCTGCGTCGGCGCGGGGTCGGCGTGACGGCCGTGCTGCTGGCACCGGACAAGACCCACGAGGCCGGGCTCGCGGGGCTCCGCCGCGCGGGAGGCCGGGCCGTCGCCGCCGAGGGCGCGAACGCCGACACCTCCGGGATCGGGGCCGAGGCCGCCGACGCGCTGGAGCGGGCGGACCTGGTCATCGACGGGATCGTGGGCCTCTCGGCGCGCGGGCCGTTGCGCCCCACCGCCGCCGAGCTGGTGCGGCGGGTGCTCGTGCCGATCGTGTCCGTGGACCTGCCCAGCGGCGTCGATCCGGTGAGCGGGGCCGTGGACGGGCCTGCGGTGTCGGCGGATGTGACCGTGACCTTCGGCGGGCTCAAGCCCTGCCACGTGCTCGGGACCGGTGCGGTGCACTCCGGCGAGGTCACCGTCGCCGGCATCGGCATCACCGAGGAGCTGCCCGAACCGGAGATCGCGCTGCTCGACGCGGCCGAGATCGGCGAGGAGTGGCCGATCCCCGGCCCGGCGGACGACAAGTACAGCACCGGGGTCGTCGGCATCGCCGCCGGTTCGGCGACCTACCCGGGTGCTGCGGTGCTCGCGACCGGCGCCGCCGTGCAGGCCACCGCGGGGATGGTGCGCTACGCCGGTCCCGCCGCCGACGAGGTGCGCGCCCGCTGGCCGGAGGTCGTGGCCACCGGTTCGGTCGGGGACGCCGGCCGGGTGCAGGCGTGGGCGGTCGGACCGGGCATCGGGCTCGGTGCGAGCGGTCGTGACGTGCTGCGGTTCGTCCTGGAGTCCGGGCGCCCGGTGTGCGCCGACGCCGACTCGATCACGATCCTGGCCGATGACGAGACCATGTGGGACTCCCGCGATCCCGACGCTCCGCTGGTGCTGACCCCGCACGCCGGGGAGTTCGCGCGGCTGGCCGGTGAACGTCCGGGCGTCGACCGGGTCTCGGCCGCCCGCGAGGTCGCCGCCCGCTACGACGCGTTCCTGCTGCTCAAGGGCAACACGACGGTCATCGCCGCACCTGATGGGCGGGTCGTGGTCAACGACGCCCGCCAGGCGTGGCCCGCCACGGCGGGCTCCGGGGACGTGCTCACCGGGCTGATCGCGGCCCTGCTCGCCGCTGGTGTCGAGCCGCTGCGGGCCTGCGGTCATGCCACCCACGTTCACTCGTTGGCGGCCGAACTCGCCGCGCACGGCGGCACCGGTGACGGACCTCGCTCCGAGGCCGGAGCGCCCATCGGCGCCTCCGCGCTGCTGGCGGCGGTTCCGCACGCCATCCGAGCGGTTCGGGACGCCGCTCTGCCCTCCTGACACCTCGTCGATCACTCGATGGTGGGAAGTCGCGTGGGTGTTTCCGCTCGCTTGCGTCTCGTCAGTGCGTTGAGCTGCGCAAAGGCGGTGTGGGGCGAAGGGTGGGAAGCCGGATGTGGGACCATGGGCCAGCCATGAGTGACCAGCACGCGCATCGCGCCGACCTGCGGATCGACGTCGACGCGATCCGCCACAACGTTCGGGTGCTGGCGGGTCGTGCCGAAGCTTCCGGTGCTCGGACGATGGTGATCGTGAAGTCCGACGGCTACGGCCACGGCGCGCTCACCGTCGGCAGGGCGGCTCTGCAGGCCGGGGCCGACCGGCTCGGCGTCGCCGCGATCGGGGAAGCGCTCCAGCTGCGCGAAGGCGGGATCACCGCGCCGGTGCTGTGCTGGTTGTTCACCGAGGCCGACGAGTTCGGCCCCGCCATCGCCGCCGACATCGAGCTGTCCGCGTCGTCGCAGTCCACGCTGGCCCGCATCGTCGCGGCGGCCGCCGCGCGGGACCGCGTCGCGCGGCTCCACCTCAAGATCGACACCGGGCTTGCGCGCAGCGGGTGCCCGGCCGAGCTGTGGCCCGCGCTGGTCGAGGCCGCCGCGAAGGCCGAGGCCGACGGGCACGTCCGCGTCGAAGCCGTGTGGTCGCACCTGGCCTGCGCCGACGAGCTCGGCCACCCCTCCATCGACATGCAGGCCGAGCGCTTCCACCGCGCCTACGAGCAGGCGCGGGCCGCGGGGCTCGACCCGATCCGGCACCTGGCCAACTCCGCCGCCGTGCTCACCCGGCCCGACCTGCACTTCGAGCTGGTCCGGCCGGGCATCGCCGCCTACGGCCTCGACCCGGTCCCGCAGGCCGGTGACCACGACCTGCGCCCGGCCATGACCTTCCGCTCCTCGGTGTCGCTGACCAAGCGCGTTCCCGCCGGCGAGAGCGTTTCCTACGGGCACTCGTGGACGGCCCCGGCGCCCACCAACCTGGCGCTGGTCCCGGTCGGCTACGCCGACGGGGTGCCGCGCACCCTGTCCGGTCGCATGGAGGTGTGGCTGGCGGGCAGGCGGCGGCCGGTGCGCGGCCGGGTGTGCATGGACCAGCTGGTGGTGGACTGCGGCGACGACGAGGTCTCCGAAGGTGATGAGGTCATCGTCTTCGGTGCGGGCGATCGAGGAGAGCCGACCGCCGCCGAGTGGGCCGACGAGCTCGGCACGATCCACTACGAGATCGTCACCGGCATGTACCGGCCGCGGGTGACCAGAACGGTCGTGGACTCGGAACGGGAGTCAACATGACCGAAATGGGCCGTTTCGCGCAGATCGGCGTCCGGGAAGTGGGGCGCAGCACACAGAGCGCTGGGCAACCGGGGCTGCGTTCTGTAACGATCTTCACGTTCCGCCGCCGGAGCCGAGTGGAGGCGACGTGAAACCGGTGTGGCAGGCATTGGCCTGGACGAGCGGGGTGATCGGGGCAGCGGTCACCGGCGCCGCCGTGGGTGTGGCCGCGCACAGCACGCGTGCTGCGGTGCAGCGCAAGGGTGAGGACGCCTTCGTGGAAGAACCCCTCGGCAGGCTCCGCCCCGACCGGCAGTCCACCGTCGCCGCCGACGACGGCGTGCCGCTGTCGGTGCAGGAGATCGGCCCCGCCGCAGGCGGCGATCCCGCGCTGACCGTGGTGTTCGTGCACGGCTTCGCGCTGGACTCCCGCTGCTGGCACTTCCAGCGCCGCGACCTGCCCGAGCTGCTCGGACCCAAGGTGCGGCTGGTGCTGTTCGACCACCGCAGCCACGGCCGTTCCGGCCACTCCAGCAAGAAGAACAGCACCATCGACCAGCTCGGCCGCGACCTCGACGCCGTCCTGCGCGCCGCGGCCCCGCGCGGCCCGATCGCGCTGGTCGGCCACTCGATGGGCGGCATGACGATCATGGCGCTGGCCGAGCAGAACCCCCGGTTGTTCGCCGACCGGGTCCGCGCGGTGGCGCTGGTGGGCACCTCCGCCGGTCAGCTCGGCGAAGCGGGACTGCCGCGCACCTGGCTGTCGCGCGCCAACCCCGTCCCGCGCGGACTCGCGCTGTTGTCCGAGCTCAACCCGGGCCTGGTCGAGCGCACCCGCAAGATGGGCGACCGGTTGTCGTGGAGCATCATCCGCGCGCTGTCCTTCGGGGACCGCAAGGTGTCCCCGGCGGTGGTGGACCTGATGGCCGAGATGATCGGCGCCACCACGGTGGAGGTCGTCACCGACTTCCTCGAAACGATCGGCCTGCACGACCGCAAGAAGGCCCTCGCAGCGCTCAACACCTGCGAGGTGCTGGTGCTCAGCGGCGACCTCGACAAGCTCACGCCGTTCACCCCGCACGCCGAGGTGCTCGCCGGTGAGCTGCCGGACGCGACGCTGGTGAAGGTCGAAGGCGCCGGGCATCCGGTGATGCTCGAACGCCCCGAGCTGGTCACCGATGAGATCGTGGCGATGCTGCGGCGCGCCACCGGGTTGAAGTTCAAGAAGGGAACCGGGAGTTGAGCGCCGCGCTGAAAACCGTGGAACTGCCGCAGGAATCCGACACCCTGGAGTTCGGCCGCCGTCTCGGCGCCGCGCTGCGGGCCGGGGACCTGCTGCTCCTCGACGGGCCGCTGGGCGCCGGCAAGACCGTGCTGACCCGCGGCGTCGCGGCAGGCATGGGGGTGACCGGCAGGATCACCTCGCCGACGTTCGTCATCGCCCGCGTGCACCATCCCGACGGCGACGGGCCCGCGCTGGTGCACGTCGACGCCTACCGGCTGGGCGGGATCGACGAGATCGACGACCTCGACCTGGACACCGACCTCACCGACGCGGCCGTGGTCGTGGAGTGGGGCGAGGGCTTGGCCGACCAGCTCTCCGACACCCACCTGATGGTGCGGCTGCGGCGTCGCGAGGACGACGTCCGCGAACTCACCCTGGAGCCGCACGGCGAGGGTTGGACGGAGCGGCTGGGCGAGCTCACCGGGTGACGGAATTCCTGGCCGGGTTCCCCGGTCTGCTCGCGCTCGCGATCGCCGCCGCGGTGCTGTTCGCCGAATCCGGTCTGCTCATCGGTGTTTTCCTGCCGGGATCGGGGACGGTGCTGGCGCTGGGCTGGCTCGCCGGGCAGGGGGCGCTGCCCGTCTGGGCGGCGGCGCTGACCGCGTCGCTGGCCACCATCGCCGGCTGCCAGCACGGCTTCTTCCGGGGCGCCCATCCCGGTGCGCTGAACCGGCTCCTGGTCGACCGGGTCGGTGAGCAGCGCATGAAGCGCATCGAGTCCGCGATGGACGGACGTGCCAAGCCGACCACCGCGATCTCCCAGTGCTTCGCGGTGGTCCGGACCCTCGTGCCACGGCTGGCGGCCCGCTCGGGCATGCCCCACCTGCACTTCACGGCCTGCAACACCCCGGTGGGCGCGCTCTGGGGCACCGGTCTCACCCTCCTCGGCGCCTGGTCCGGTGAGGCGTACACCCGGGTCCACACCGCCGTCGGGCTCCTCGGTCTTCCCCTCGTTGCCCTCGCCGCGGCGGTCCTCGGCCTGCTCTGGTGGTTCCGCCGTCGCCGCGATTTCAGTGGAAATCGGGGTACGGATTTCAGTGGAAATCAGGGGTCCGATTTCCACTGAAATCCGGAACACCGCTCGATGAGGTGACTTGGCGTCGGTGAGTCCGGGAGGGGAACCGCGGTCAGGCGGTGGCGCTGAGCTCGGTGGAGAGGTCCTTGGCGAGGCGTTGCATGAGCGGGATGACCTCGTCGGTGGTGATCCGGGTCATGCGGCCTTCCGGGCCTGAGATGGAGATGCCCGCGCCCGCCGGGGCGCCCGGGACCGCCACCGCGTAGCAGCGGACGCCGACCTCCTGCTCGCCGTCGTCGATGGCGTAGCCCTGCTTGCGGATGCGGCCGAGCTCCTCGTGCATCGCCTCGACGTCGGTGATGGTGCGCTCGGTCTGCGGGTGCATCGCCGTGCGGGACAGCAACTGGGTGACCTCGTCGCTGGGCATCGTGGCCATGACCGCCTTGCCCACGGCCGTGGCGTGGGCGTCGACCCGGCGCCCGACCTCGGTGAACATCCGCATCGAGTGCGGCGAGGGGACCTGGGCGACGTAGACGATCTGCGCGCCGTCGAGCACGGCCATGTTCGCCGATTCGCCGGTGACCTCGGTCAGCTCCGCCAGGTACGGCCGCGCCCAGGAGCCCAGCGCGCGGCTGGCGGTCTCGCCGAACCGGATCAGCCGCGGTCCCAGCGCGTACCGCCGCGAGGGCTGCTGCCGGGCGTAACCGCTGTTCACCAGGGTCCTGATGATGCGGTGGATGGTCGGCAGGGGCAGACCGGACCGCTCCGCGAGATCGGACAGCGCGACCTCACCGCCGGCATCGGCCATCAGTTCCAGGAGCTCGAAGGTGCGCTCGACCGACTGCACCCCGCCGCCCTGGTTCGCCCGCCGTGGGCCAGTGGTCATCGCAGAACTCCCTCTCCCGGATCCAGTCGAAGTCTAGTTCGTGGTGCGTGCGCCAGCTCATGTTGCTTTCGACGCTATGTGGAAACTAACATCCACGATGCAGAATTTCATGTGGATGTTCTTCGCTTGTGACGAACCTGCTCGCGGGTGCGCGCCGGCTCGTCACGCGGCAAGGTGAGCCATCAGCCACCGTCTGAAATCCGGCAGCAGAAAGAGGTGGACGATTCATGTCCGAAACGGCAGGGGTGAAGGTCCTCGGCGGCGCCGTCGAGCGCGGCGATGAGATCCTCACCGCCGAGGCGCTGCAGTTCGTGGCCGGCTTGCAGCGCGCTTTCGGCGCGCGGCGCGATGAGCTGCTCGAACGCCGCAAGCAGCGTCGCGCGGAGGCCGCTGAGAAGGGACGCCTGGACTTCCTCGAGGAGACCAAGCACGTCCGCGAGGGTGACTGGCAGGTCGCCGCGCCGCCGGCCGACATCGCCGACCGCCGCGTGGAGATCACCGGCCCGACCGACCGCAAGATGGCCATCAACGCGCTGAACTCCGGCGCCAAGATCTGGCTGGCCGACCTCGAAGACGCCAACACCCCGCACTGGGACAACGTCGTCTCCGGTCAGGTCAACCTCTACGACCTCGTCCGCAAGCAGATCGAGCTGCACGTCCCGGGCGGCAAGTCCTACACGCTGCGCGACGACGTCACCCACGCGGTGCCGCTGGTGCGCCCGCGCGGCTGGCACTTCGACGAGAAGCACATCGAGGTCGACGGCAAGCCGGTCGTGGCCGCGCT
Source organism: Saccharopolyspora sp. NPDC049426 (assembly GCF_040676935.1). Classification (NCBI taxonomy): domain Bacteria; kingdom Bacillati; phylum Actinomycetota; class Actinomycetes; order Pseudonocardiales; family Pseudonocardiaceae; genus Saccharopolyspora; species Saccharopolyspora sp. NPDC049426. The sequence goes on from NZ_JBFAPZ010000027.1 coordinate 9,766, forward strand.
GGTCGACTTCGGCCTGCACTTCTTCCACAACGCCCGTGAGCTCATCAACCGCGGCAGCGGCCCGTACTTCTACCTGCCGAAGATGGAGAGCCACCTCGAAGCGCGGCTGTGGAACGAGGTGTTCACCCACGCGCAGAAGGAGCTGGGCATCCCGCACGGCTCGGTGCGCGCCACGGTGCTGATCGAGACCTACCCGGCCGCGTTCGAGATGGAGGAGATCCTCTACGAGCTGCGCGACCACTCCGCGGGTCTCAACGCCGGTCGCTGGGACTACTTGTTCAGCGTCATCAAGACCTTCCGCGATTCCGACAAGTACGTCCTGCCGGACCGCAACGCGGTGACCATGACCGCGCCGTTCATGCGCGCCTACACCGAGCTGCTGGTGAGTACCTGCCACAAGCGCGGTGCGTTCGCCATCGGCGGCATGGCCGCGTTCATCCCGACCAAGGACGACTCCAACGCGGCGGCGATGGAGAAGGTCCACGCCGACAAGAAGCGCGAGGCCGGCGACGGTTTCGACGGTTCGTGGGTCGCGCACCCGGGCTTGGTGCCGATCTGCTTCGAGGAGTTCGACGCGGTCCTCGGCGACAAGCCGAACCAGATCGAGCGCAAGCGCGACGACGTCACCGTCACCGCCGACCAGCTGCTCGCGGTCTCGGAGACCCCCGGTGACAAGACCATCGACGGCCTGCGCGGCGCGGTGGACGTCGGCGTCCGCTACATCGTGTCCTGGCTCGGCGGCAACGGCGCGGCGGCGATCCACAACCTCATGGAGGACGCCGCGACCGCCGAGATCTCGCGTTCGCAGATCTGGCAGTGGCTGCACAACAACGTGCAGCTGGCCGACGGCCAGACGGTCACCCTGGAGCTGGTGCGGGAGGTCCTGGCTGACACGGAGAAGGCGCTGCGCGGGGAGGCCGGTTTCCCGACCGAGAACCTCTCCAGCGCGGTTGAGCTGTTCGAGCAGGTGGCGGTGGCCGACGAGTTCGTCGACTTCCTGACGCTGCCCGCTTACGAGCAGATCGACTGATTCGTCATCGCGGGGGTGCCGGAGAACTCCGGCGCCCCCGCTTTGGTCTATTGGGAGGGTGCAAGTGGCTGAAACCTCGTTGGACTCCGCTGAGGTCGCTCGACGACTCGCGCGTTTATCCACTGTGGACGATCACATGGCGCGGACCTACCCCGGCGCCAGATCCGACCTGCAACCGGTGCACACCTGCTACGTGCCCGCGGACCGGGTGGACGCGACCGTGCTGCGGTCCTGGTCCGACCAGGCGCTGGCGGCGCTCGACGAGCACGCGGCCACTCCGTCCCGGCTGGCCGAGATCCTGGGCCTGACTCCGGAGATCGCCGAGGCCGTGCACCCCAGGGTGCGGGCGAAGCTGGCCGGTTCTCCGGTCCAGGACCTGCGGATCGACTTCGAGGACGGCTACCGCGCCGACGCCGAAGACGACGACGCCGTGCGCACCGCCGGTGTCGTGGCCGACTGGCTGCGGGACGGCGTGGCCCCGGCGAACTTCGGGCTGCGGGTGAAGTCCTACGACACGCCCGAGCTGCGCGAGCGCTCGGTGCGCACGCTCGACGTCTTCCTGACCGCGCTGCTGGCCCGGACCGGTGGTGTCCCGGACGGGTTCGTGCTGACCTTCCCGAAGGTCGTCGACGTCGCGCAGGTCGAGGTCTTCGTGGAGATCCTCGGGCTGCTGGAGCAGCGGTTCGGGCTCGACGAAGGCGCATTGCGCTTCGAGATCCAGGTGGAGACCACGCAGTCCATCGTGGACTCCGAGGGTCGGTTCGCGCTGCCGCGCTTCCTGCGCGCCGGGACGGGCCGGGTCACCGGGCTGCACTTCGGGACCTACGACTACACGGCGTCCTGCGGTCTCACCGCCGCCCACCAGCACCTCGCGCACCGCGCCTGCGACTACGCGCGGCACGCCATGCAGGTGGCCGCAGCGGGCACGGGAGTGTTCCTCTCCGACGGCTCCACCAACGTGCTGCCGGTGGGCGACCAGGTCGTCAAGGGCTGGCAGACCCACTACGAGCTGGTGCGGCGTTCGCTGGCGCACGGCTTCTACCAGGGCTGGGACCTGCACCCGGCGCAGCTGGTGACCCGCTACGCGGCGGTCTTCGCGGCCTTCCGCGACTCGGCACCCGCCGAAGCGGCGCGGCTGGCGGCCTACACCGGCACCGGTTCCGCCGAGGTCCTCGACGAACCGGCCACCGCCCGCGCGCTGGCGGCCTCCTTCGTCCGGGCGCTCGACAACGGCGCCACCGACGCCGACGAGGTCAAGGTCCTCACCGGTCTCCCGGAAGCCGACCTCCGGGCTCTCGGCCGCCTCTGACCCGCGCTCCCGGCGCGGCGCCGCGCGTCGCGCCGGGAGCTTCGCGGTGGAGGGCGGTTTGATCAACATCGGTCGGTTCGGACCAAAACTGCCCGACTCGCGGAGCGATCTGCCCCATCGAACGGCCTTGGCGTTGTTGACTGCGTCGACGACTTCGTGAACTACTTCGCCGATCCCAGCGTTGACACCGTGAGAACGCCGGGACCGCGAGCTCGCGGAGTCCTCGGAGGAGCGTCGGAAAGCCCTGGCCGACGCCCGCGCGGCCCTGTCGCCGACACCACGCCAGGGGACCTTCCGAGGAAGGGAACCGCTGTGACCAGCACTCTGCTGTCCGGAGCCGCGACGCACGTCGGCGGCCGGGACAACAACCAGGACTCCATGCTCGTCGCCGAAGGGCTGTTCGCGGTCGCCGACGGCATCGGGGGATTCGTCAACGGCGACGTCGCCAGCAGGCTCGCCCTCGACACCCTGGAGAGCGCCTACGCCGCCGACCGCACGGTCGCCGGGCTGCTCGGGGCGGCGCGCGCGGCGAACGAGGCCGTGTGGCTGCGCGCCAACGCGGACGGAACGTCGATGGGCACCACCCTGGTGGCCGTGGCCATGACCACCGACGCGGGTGCCGTCGCGGTCAACATCGGCGACTCCCGGCTGTACCGGTTGCGCGGCGGGGAGCTCGCGCAGCTCACCGCCGACCACACGGTGCTCGCCGAGCTGCTGCGCAGCCGCGAGGTCAGCGACGACGACGCGCGCAACCACCCGCACCGGCACGTGCTGACCCGGGCCGTCGGCGTCGGGCCCGAGGTCGAGATCGACCACGCCGAGCTGTCCGCCGAAGCCGAGGACCGCCTGCTGCTGTGCACCGACGGCCTGTTCAACGCCCTGGAGGACGACGATCTCCGGGAACTCCTGGGCGCCGACGCCGACCCGCAGCGGATCTGCGACCTGCTGGTGGAGGCCGCTCTCGCTGCCGACGCCGACGACAACGTCACGGCCCTCGTCCTCGACGTCAGCTAGCGGCACCGCAGCTCGCTCTCCCACGCGATGCGGGCCCGGGGCTTGCTCTCGCGGGTTCGGTGTGTGGGGATGGAGGTCATGGAAATTCGGGGTGCGGTTCTGCAGGAGTGCGGTCGTTCGGGACCGTGGGAGATGACGAAACCGATTGCGGTGACCGAGGTCGAGCTCGGTGAGCCCGGTCCGGGCGAACTGCTGGTGCGGATGGAGGCCGCCGGGGTCTGCCACTCCGATCTGTCCGTTGTGGACGGGAACAGGGTGCGGCCGGTCCCGATGCTGCTGGGGCACGAGGCGTGCGGCCGCGTCGAGCGAGTCGGACCCGGCGTCACCGATGTCTCCGCCGGTCAGCGGGTCGTTCTGTTCTTCGTGCCGCGCTGCGAGGAGTGCGAGGCGTGCCAAGCGGGCGGCAAGCGGCTGTGCACGCCCGGGTGGGCCGCCAACGGAGCCGGAACCCTGCTGTCCGGCGAGCGCCGGCTGAGCTGGGACGGACGCGAAGTGCACCACCACTGCGGGGTTTCCGGCTTCGCCACGCACGCCGTGGTCGACCGCCACTCGCTGGTCCCGGTGCCCGACGACGTGCCGCCGGACATCGGTGCGCTGCTCGGCTGCGCCGTGCTCACCGGCGGTGGAGCGGTGAAGAACGCGGCAGCGCTGCAACCCGGTGAGGACGTGACGGTCGTCGGCATCGGCGGTGTCGGCATGGCCGCGGTGCTGGTGGCCAAGGCCCTCGGCGCGGGCAGCGTCACCGTCGTCGACCCCCTCCAGAGCAAGCGCGAACGCGGCCTGGAGCTGGGCGCGACCAAGGCGCTCACGCCGGACGAGGCCGTCGACAGCGGGAGCCGCAGCGCCGTGGTGATCGACGCCAGCGGCAACGCCCGAGCGTTCGAGACCGCCGTGCAGGTGACCGCACCCGCCGGGCGGACGGTCTCGGTCGGCCTGCCCTCGCCCGACGCGCGGGCCAGCATCTCGCCGCTGGCGCTGGTCAGCGAGACCCGCACGATCATCGGCTCGTTCCTGGGAACCGGCCTGCCGCAGCAGGACATCCCGGAGTACGCCGAGCTCTGGCGCGCCGGGAAGCTCCCCGTCGACGAGCTGGTCTCCGGCAGCATCGGCCTCGAGGGCATCAACCACGCCATGGACGAGCTCGCCTCGGGTCGGGCCATGCGCCAGGTCATCCGGTTCTGATCCAGCGGCGTTCGTCCACCACCGATCGCGCGGTCGCGGCAGACTGTGATCGGACGTCGTGGAAGGGACCGGAGATGGAACAGGACGCGCTCGACAAGCTCAAGGACCAGCTGGGCGATCACCAGATCTTCGGTGAGCCCGTCAGCCAGGGCGACACCACGCTCGTCCCCGTCGGCGAGGTGCAGCTCGGCGGGGGCTGGGGCGGACAGGGCGACGACACCGGAGGCGGCGGTGGAGTGCGTGCGCGCGCGATCGGCGCGTTCTCCCTCGCCGCCGACGGGACGGTCTCCTGGCACCCGGCGGTGAACGTCAACCGGATCGTGTGGGGCGGTCAGCTCGCGCTGGCGACAGCCGTGGTGGCCTGCGCCATCGCCTTCCGGCGACGCCGGTGAGGCTTTGAGAAGCGGCGGAGCCGCGGTTTCAGGTGTGGGACTCAGCTCGCACCGCCGCAGGTTCTGCCGCTGGCACCGCCAGGCAAAGCGATTCCTGAACTGCTTCTCCTAGGCGCCGACCGAGCGGGGATCCATGCCCGACCAGGACACCAGCTTCGCGGAGACGTCCGCGACGCTCGGCCGGGACTTGGGATCCGGCGTCAGGCACTCGTCCACGGTGCGCGAGAGCGCCGCGGGCAGCCGCCGGTGGGTGCGCAGCGGTGCGGCCCGCTCGTCGCGCTGCGGGTAGTGACGGCTGCCGCCGCCGGTGCGTTCGCGGTGCGAGGCCGACGCCCACGGCGTGGTGCCCGACAGCGCCTCGTACAGCGTCACGCCGAGCCCCCAGACGTCCGCTGCGGGAGACATGCGCTCACCCCTGGCCTGTTCCGGCGAGAGGTAGTCGAACGTGCCCGCCGAGCTCTTCTCGCCGATCCGGCACACCAGGCTCAGGTCCAGCAGCACCGCGCGGCCACCGATCTCGACGACGTTGGACGGTTTCACGTCCAGGTGCACCCAGCCGTGCCCGTGCAGGTAGTGCAGCGCCGAGCACAGCTGGATGCCGAGCACCGCCGCGTCGACCGGGCGGAGCCTGCCCAGCTCGGCGATCAGGTAGCTGAGGGTGTGGCCGGGCAGGGTTTCGGTGATCACCGCCGGGCGTTCGGGCTCGGCGGTGCGCACGATCTCGTAGCCGCGCAGCAGGTGCGGGTGGGTGAGCTGGGTCAGCAGCACGCCCTCGTTGCGGAGCCAGGCGATCGCGCGTTCGTCGGCGGCGCGCTCCGGTCTGATCGTCTTGGCGATGCAGCGGCAGGACCGCTGCTCGCTCCACACGTCGTAGACGTCGAGCCGGCTACCGCGCCGCAGGTGGTCGACGATCCGGTAGCCGGAGGCGAGGGTGTCGCCGGGCGCCAGCGGCGCTCCGGGCGGTCCCCAGCTCTGCTCCGGTTCGCCGAAGTAGTAGGACGAGGTCAACGAATCTGTCAGCACCGCTGCGGTCAGCTGTGACTGCGGTGCCGACGGCGGTGGTCGTCGCTGCTGTCGCGACGACGTCGGTGGTCGCTGCTGTCGCGACGGCGACGGCGGTGGTCGTCGCTGCTGTCCCGCCGGCGGCGGTGGTCGCTGCTGTCGCGGTGTCGGCGGTGGTGGTCGCTGCTGCCGCGCGAATGGTGCTGTTTCGCCGGGGACACCATCTGGAAAAGCTTGGAAAGGTCCACTGCGCGCTCCCGAAGGTCCGGTGATCATTCGGGCCACCGCGGGGGCAGCCCATCAGACCATTGTTCCGTAGATCGAGTGGCCGATGCGACCTGTTTCGGATGAAAAGGGCTTCACGCAGCGGATGAAGAACCGCGGCTGGTAATGGCGAATGCCATCACCAGCCGCGGTTCGAAGGAGAACTTCAGCCCAACCCGGCCCCCGGCCTGGACGGGACCCGAATACCGCAGTAATCGGGGACCCGAATACTGCGGTATTCCGGGTCTCCGGGCTCAGCCCTGGGACGCGACGGCGGCCGCGGCGTCGACGACGCCGTAGCCGTACACCGGGTTGTACACCCCGCGCAGACCGGCGATCGGGGTGCGCGCGGTGGAGATCAGCGCGTCCTCGACACCGGCGGCGTCACGTCCTTGCGCGCCCAGCAGCGCGGCGACCCCGGCGACCTGCGGGGCGGCCATCGACGTCCCGGCGAGGGCGTCGTAGTCGGCCTGACCGCACTCCGGCCTGCCCATCCCGCGGGGGACGCTGGACCAGACGTCGCCGTCGCAGTCGCCCAGCGACGAACCGCCCGGGGCGGAAACCGCCCGCAGGTTGAGCTTGACGCCGAGGTTGGAGTACACCGCGTGCATCTCGTCGGCGTCGGTCGCCGCGACGCACAGCGCGCCCTCCTCCCAGGACGGGGTGTCGCACAGCGGCGCGGTCTCGTTGCCCGCCGACGCCACCACGACGACGCCCTTCTCGCGGGCGTAGGCGATGGCCTCCTTGGTGGCCGCCTGCAGGCCCAGCAGGGTCAGGACCTGGATGCCGGGCTGGGCGCCCAGGCTCAGGTTGATGACGTTCGCACCGTGATCGGCGGCGAAGCGAACGCCCGCCCCGATCTCCTCGAACGTGCCCGAGCCGTTCTCCAGCGCCTTGATCGGCATGATCTTGGCGTCCGGCGCGACGCCGGCGATGCCGACGCCGTTGCCGGCGGCGGCCGCCGCGATTCCGGCGACGTGCGTGCCGTGCACGTCGGATTCCTGGCCGAGGCCGTCGGCACCGGTCCAGTCACCGTTGCCGCACGGCCCCGGTGCTCCGCCGCAGGAGAAGGTGGCGCCGGGGACGAGTTTGCCGCTGAACTCGGGATGTCCGAGGTCAAGGCCGGTGTCCACGACGGCGATGGTCTGCCCTCCGCCGGTGCTGCCGGCCCAGGCTTCTGGCGCGTGCAGTTGCTGCAAGCCCCACTGCTTGTCGATCAGCGGGTCACCGGCGGCGGCGCCGGCACTCGCTTGCGTTGCCACCAGCGATAAGCCGACCAGGCTCGCGGTGACCAGGGTCCGCATGCGCATTGCGACTCCCATTGGGTTGGCTCGGCGTTCGGCGGATCAACGAGCCGGTCGGCGAATAGTTTCACTCGCAACCGGGATTGGACCGTTCACCGAGCCAAGTTCCTTCGGCCGGAGCAATGCGGAATGTGATCATTCCAATTAGGTGAGTTCGAAAAGCGGTCGCAGCCCCGCGATTACGACATGTGCGGTTCGCGCGGCTTGCTGAACAGCAGGTTCAGCAGCAGGGCCGCGATGCAGCCGGTGCTGATCCCGGAGTCGAGAACGGTGCGCAGCGCCTCGGGGAAGTGGTCGTAGAACGAGGGCGCCACGACCGGGATCAGCCCGATGCCGAGCGCTCCCGCCACGATCAGCGCGTTGTGCGGGTCGCCGAGACCGGCCTTGCTCAGGGTGCGGATGCCGCTGGTGGCAACCGATCCGAACAGCACGAGCGCGGCGCCGCCGAGCACAGGTTGCGGCACCAGCGAGACCACGGCGCCTGCGACCGGGAACAGGCCCAGCAGCACCAGCACGCCGCCGCCGGTGGCGACCACGAACCGGCTGCGCACGCCGGTCAGCGCGACCAGGCCGATGTTCTGCGCGAACGCGCTGCAGGTGAATCCGCCGAAGACCGCCGAGATGGCGCTGCCCGCGCCGTCGGCTCGAAGGCCGGCGGCGATGGTCTTCTCGTCGGCGGGCCGGTCGACGATCTCGCCGAGCGCGATCATGTCGGCGGTGCTCTCCATCATCGCCACCAGCATCACGATGCAGATCGACAGCGTGGCGGTGAGGCTGAACGCCGGCGCCCCGAGCTCGAAGGGCACCGGGAGGTTGAACAGCGGCGCCGATTCGAAGGTCGAGGTGTCGACCAGGCCCATCGGCCAGGCGATGAGGCTGCCCACGAGCAGGCCGATGAGCAGCGCGATCCGGTTGAGGAAGCCGGTGAGGAAGCGGTTGAACAGCAGCACCAGCACGAAGGTGACCGCGCCGAGCAGGACCTTCTGCGGTGCCGCGTAGTCGGGGGCGTCGCTGTCCTGCCCGGCGATCCACTTGATCGCCACCGGCATCAGCGACAGCCCGATCAGGGTGATCACGGTGCCGTTGACCACCGGTGGGAAGAACCGCACCAGCCGGGAGAAGTACGGCGCGGCGATGAACGCCAGCACTCCGGCGATGAGCACGGAGCCGTAGACCACCGACAGCGGATTCTGCGATCCGCTCTGCTGGGCGACGATGGCGAGGATCGGCGCCACGGACCCGAACGTCACACCGTTGACGAACGGCATCCGGGCGCCGATCTTCCACACCCCCAGTGCCTGCAAGGCGGTGGCCAGGCCTGCGGTGAACAGGCTCGCGCCGATCAGCAACGTCATCTGCAGCGGTGGAAGCCCGATGGCCTCGCCGACGATCAGCGGTGGTGCCACGACGCCGGCGTACATCGCCGCGACGTGCTGGATGCCGAAGGCGATCATCCGGGTTGGCGGTAGCACCTCGTCGCACGGGTGCGTGGTGCTGTCGGTTGTGGCCATGTTCTTCGCTCCCAAACCCGCAGGGCTACGTCGTCACGTCACTATCGGCACGAGTTGTTCTTTCCCGGTTTTCGTTGTGTTGCAACGCTATTTCGGTCCACGATGGACTTTTGGGCACGATGGACCGGGCGTCCCACCAGGAACGCCTTCATCTTCAGGGGATTTCGACGGATCCGCGTTGGGCGAGCGGCGTGGCCGCGAGTCGTGGGCACCACGACCGCAGCCCGCACCGCTGCGCACGGCGATCCCGTCAGCGGGGAGTTCTCAGAACTCCGCGGTGCTGTACCACGCCATCGGCGCGTCATCGACGTCGTCGCGGCGGACGACGCCCTCGATGAGGCCGTAGGGGCGGTCGGCGGCGAAGAAGACCTCGTTGTCGTTCTCCAGCCCGAAGGGCGAGAGGTTGACGAGGAAGTGGTGCTTGTTCGGCAGCGAGAGCCGGACCTCGGCCAGCTCCGGGTGCGCCTCCAGCGCGGCCTTGCCCATCTCGTAGAGGCTCTGCTGCAGGGCGAGGCTGTGCGTGGTGGCGAAGGCCTCCAGCATCGTGGCGCGGACGGACTCGAAGCTCTTGGCCCAGTCCACGTCGGTGTGCAGGTAGCGCCAGCGGGCGGTGACCGCGGTCGCCAGGATCCGGTCGGTGGTCTCGGCCAACGTCGTGTACTGGTCCTTCGGGTAGCCCCAGAACTCCGAGCCGGTCGACTTGAGGACCACCAGGTCCTTCAGCCCCGAGACCACGTGCGCCTGGTCGCCGTCGATGGTGACCGCGGTCGTGCGCTTCTCGTCGCTCGCCCGGGAGAACGAGTGGTCGTGACCGGTGCCCTCGACGGGGATCCGCTGCCAGCCGTACTCGTCGATGAGGATCCGCGCGCCGTTGATGCCCTCGGCGGAGGACACGAAGTGCCTGCCCAGCCGGAGCGCGAAGTCCTCGATCTCACCGATCGGCTGCTGCTTGGCGAAGGCGTAGACGGTGTTCTTCTGCGTGTCGGTCGGCAGCACCCTGGCGTTGTCGCCGGACAGGTGCACCTCGTCGAGGTCGCCGCGCAGCGAGGTGCTGACGTTGAGGTCCTTGATGGAGTGGCGCGGCGTCGAGCGGTCCACGGTGACGATGCGGACCTCGGCCTTGCCGTACTGGTTCGGGCCCATGGAGATGCCCATGATTCAGCTCCCTCGATAGGTGGAGTAGGCGAACGGGCTCAGCAGCAGTGGAACGTGGTGGTGCTGCTCGGGATCGGTGATCCGGAAGGTGATGGACACCTCCGGGTAGAACGCGGCGGTTCCTCGCTGGTCGAAGTACGCGCCGGTGTCGAAGGTCAGCCGGTAGTCGCCCGCGTCGAGGCGGTCGGGACCGAGGTCGCGGCAGCGGCCGTCGGCGTCGGTCCGGCCGGTCGCCGACGGAGCTCCGCCCGGCAGGGGTTCCCCGTCGGCGGTCTCCAGTCGGACGGCGACGCCCGCTGCGGGCTTGCCCAGGGCGGCGTCGAGGACGTGGGTGGTCACAGCGCTCATGGTTCGATCACTTTCGCCAGCCGCAGCGCGGCGATCTTGCGGAGTTCGGAGTCGACGATGCGCAGCTCGTCGTCGGGCTTGTTGTCCAGCCGGGAGCGCAGGATCTCCAGGAGCTCCTCGCCGCTGCGGCCGCTGGCGCACACCAGGTAGACGTGCCCGAAGCGGCGTTCGTACTCCAGGTTGGCGGCCCGCAGCTCCTCGGCGAGGTCGTCGCTGACCCCGGCCTGCTCGCGGCGGGAGAACTCGGCGCCGCGGCCGGTGTCGGCGGGTCGTTCGCCGATGCGGGGGTGAGCGGCCAGGGCCTGGAAGATCTCCGAGTCGGTGAGGTCCGGGGCGGCGTTCGCGGCGGTCCGCTGCACGGCCTCGGCGTCGGCGAAGGGGCGCGCATCGGCGATGTCAGCCGCCCATCGGGTGATGTCCAGGCAGTTCAGCAGCCTGTCGATGAGTTCGGCCCGAGGTGATTCGTTGAGCCGTCGCACACCGGTGGTGGTAGCCATGCGCTTCTCCGCTGAAGTGGTTCACATGCCGGTTCGATCGTGCCGAGAGAACTCGGTGACCGCAGGTCCGGTCCGGTGCGCAAAAAGCTACGACCACCCCGACGGGGTGTCAACAGTTTGTTGAAAGAGCCAGGTCAGCACTGCCATGGGAGTTGAGCGGCAGGCGTGAGGTCAGTCCCGCGCCTGGTCGCGGTTGAGGTAGTTGTACACCGTGAAGCGGCTGACGCCGAGGGCCTTGGCGACGGTCTCGACGGACTTGCGCATGCTGAACGCGCCGCGCTCCTCCAGCAGCCGGACGGCCTTCTGCTTCTCCGGGCGGGGCAGGTCGGGCAGCTTCGCGCCGAGCTCGGACTCCACCTCGCGGATCAGGCGGTCCAGGGCGCTGGTGAGCTCCTGTCCCGGCACGCGCACGGCGACCGCCGGAGAACCTTCCCAGTTCAGCACGATGTCGCCCGGTTCCCGCTGGTCCACGGGCACGGTTGTGGCCCCGATGTGTTCCAGCAGCGGGGCGATCGCGTTGGCCAGCGGATGCATCGTGACCAGCCTAGACCCGGTCGTCCTCGGCGGTGACCTGCAGGGTGATCCGGCTCGCTCCCGCCGCCAGCGCCTTGTCCAGCACCTCCGCCAGCGCGGGCAGCAGCTGTTCGCGGTCGCCGCTGATCGCCGTGCCCAGCGGGCCGAAGTCCGGATCCAGGCCCGCCGCCAGCAGGCAGTCCCGGGCCGCCAGCGCGTGCGCCGGTGGCTCGCCCTCGCCCTCGAACGGTTCCGTGGTGAACTCTGCGCGCAGCATCATCGGACCGACCTCCCTGACCGAGACGGTAGCGTCCGCGTGCAACCACGACCCAGACGGGAAGCCGATGAAGACCGACCGATTAGACGTCAATCTGTCGATCCTGTTCACCGAGCTGGATCTGCTGGAACGACCGGCCGCCGCCAAGGCCGCGGGGTTCGACCGCGTGGAGTTCTGGTGGCCGTTCGAGACCGCCGTGCCCGCCGAAGCCGACGTGGAGAAGTTCATCCGGGCCATCGACGACGCAGGTGTGTCGCTGGTAGGACTGAACTTCTACGGCGGCGACCTCGCCGCGGGTGAGCGAGGAGTGCTGTCCGATCCGGACCGGGCCGGGCAGTTCGCGGCCAACATCGACGTGCTCTGCGAGATCGGCGAGCGCCTCGGTTGCCGCGCGTTCAACGCGCTCTACGGCAACCGCATCGACGGCGTGGACCCGCGCGCCCAGGACGAGGCGGCAACAGAGAGCCTGGTGCGCGCCGCCCGCGCCGTCGCCCGGATCGGCGGTACCGTTCTCATCGAGCCGGTCAGCGGGATCCCGAGCTATCCGCTGCGGACCGCCGCCGACGGGCTCGCCGTCGTCGACCGGGTGCGCGAGGCGGGCGAGGTGGACGACGTCCACCTGCTGTTCGACCTGTACCACCTGGTCACCAACGGCGACGATCCGAACTCGGTGCTCGACCGACGCCCGGAAGCGATCGGGCACGTGCAGATCGCCGACTCGCCGGGACGCGGGGAACCCGGCACCGGATCGATCGACTTCGCGCACTACTTCAGCAGACTCGACGAGGTCGGCTACACCGGCCACATCGGACTCGAATACAAACCCAGCGGCGCCAGCACCGAATCCTTCGGCTGGATCGCGAGCTGAACCAAGGAGGCGTCACGTTGCCCGGCCCCGTCCTCATCGCACCGGACAAGTTCAAAGGCACCCTCACCGCCCCGGAAGTGGCCGAGGCGGTCGCCGCCGGGCTGCGCCAGGCGCGCCCCGACCTGGAGCTGCGGCTCGCCCCCGTCGCCGACGGCGGTGACGGCACCGTCGACGCCGCTCTGGCCGCCGGGTACGCCCGGATGACCGTGCCGGTCAGCGGCCCCACCGGGTACCCGGTGGACACCGAGATCGCCTACGACGGGGAGACCGCCGTCGTCGAACTCGCCTCCGCCTCCGGCCTCGCGCTGCTCGACCCCGACGACCTCGACGCCCTCGGCGCCTCCAGCGACGGGACCGGCGAGGCGCTGCTGGCGGCGCTGAGCACCGGTGCCCGGCGGATCGTGCTCGGTGTCGGCGGCAGCGCCTGCACCGACGGCGGTGCCGGGCTGCTCACCGTCCTCGGCGTGAAAATCCTGGACGTGAACGGGAATCCGGTCGCACCCGGCGGCGGCCCGCTGGCCAACGTCGGCGAGATCGACCTGTCCGGGCTGGACCCCAGGATCGGTGAGGTCGAGCTGATCCTCGCGTCCGACGTGAACAACCCGCTCACCGGACCGAACGGCGCCGCCCACGTCTACGGCCCGCAGAAGGGCGCGAACCCCGAGCAGGTGGAGCTCCTCGACGCCGCTCTGGCCCGGTACGCGCAGGTCATGCGGGACGCAGGCGGACGCGACGTCGCCGAGCAGCCTGGCGCGGGCGCGGCCGGCGGAGTCGGTTTCGCGGCTCTGGCGGCGCTGGGCGCGACGATGCGGCCCGGCGTGGACGTCGTCCTCGACCTCGTCGGCTTCCACTCCCAGCTCGACGGCGCGGGCCTGGTCATCACCGGCGAAGGCGCGCTGGACGAGCAGACCCTGCACGGCAAGGCACCGGCCGGGGTCGCGGCCCGAGCCATCGAAGCGGGAATCCCGGTCATCGCCATCGCGGGCCGCTGCGATCTCACCCGGGAGCGGCTGGCGGAGGCGGGGATCGACGCGGCCTACGCCCTCCTCGACGTCGAACCCGACCCGCATCGCTGCATGGCCGACCCGGCCCCCATCCTGACGACCCTCGCAGCAACGCTGGCCGAGAACCACCTCTGATCAGCGGCTTTCGAGATGGGATTCGAACTTCGCGCGAAATTCGAGCCCGAAACCGAGCCTCGAATTTTGCGCGAAATTCGAAAACGTCCCCCTCCCAGGTGAACGTGGGAGGGGGACGTTCTCGTGGTGCTGGTGCTACTCCGACTCTGACCGTCGCGGGATCAGGGCGACCACCACGATCAGCAGCACGACGATCACCGCGCCACCGCCGACGCTCAGCCACAGCATGTAGCTGCCGCTGCCGGACTCACCCGGCGGAGCCGGGGCGACGTTGAGGTAGAACCCGCCCTCGGTGCTGTGGCCGTCGTCGAAGACGGTCTGGTACTTCACCGTGTGCAGACCGGGTTTCAGCGCTTCGATGTGGACGGTCACGTGGTTGCCGTCGACGTCCGCCTCACCCGAGACGTGATCGGTTCCCGAAGGATCCTTCACCTCGATCTGCGGCGGCTTCGACTCGTCCAGGGCTCCCGCGAAGTCCATCTCGATGCGGTCCACCCCGGCCTGGGCGGTCTCACCCGGGCCGGGGGAAGCGGAGTTGAGCCCGCTGTGCGCGAACGCGGTGCCCGCGCCCAGCAGGACCAGCAACGCGCTCAGAACCGCACCGACGGTGGTGCTCAGAGGTCGGCGCATGCGATTCGGTTGTCGGTGAACTCGGCCGGGTGGACCACGAGCGACTTGGCGGCCTCGGCCGGCTTGTCGTTCTCGGCGGTCATGAAGCCGCGACCGGTGGCGTCAGCGGTGAACGCCAGGTGGATCTCGTTCGGCGGCATCTCCGACCCGGCGGGGTCGAACTTGAAGTGCTCACCGCCGGCCTCCTCCGCGCACGGCTTGGCGTGCACGTGGGCCATGTACTCCCCGTTCGGCGCCAGGCCGGTCATCTCCAGCGTGACCGTCGTGCCGCCCGGGTGGATCGCCAGCCACGCGGTGCCCGCGGCCTGATCGGTGCCCGGCGGACGGGTGGGCAGCAGCGTGAACGGGTTGGTGCGCAGCTGCGCGCCCTGCACGTCCTTGGCGGGAGTCGCGTTGGCGTCGCCCATGTTCATCTGCATGCCGCCACCGGGCTGATGGCCGCCGCCGTGCTGCATGTGCATGCTGTGGTCCTCGGAAGAACCACCGCCGCACGCGGAAACAGCCGCGCAGGCGACGAGCCCGGCGGCGAAAGACTTGCGAAGTGTCATGCCCTCATCAACTTCTCTTCGAACTGCTTCCCTGCCTCGTGGCCGGGCGGAGCGGTCCCCGCCCGGCCACGGGCTCACATGTTCTCGGCGGCCTGCTTGATCGCCTGGCGGATCCGGCCGTAGGTGCCGCAGCGGCAGACGTTCTCGATCTTGTCGATGTCCGCGTCGGTCGGCTCGCTGGTCTCGTTGATCAGCGCGAC
>NZ_JBFAPZ010000028.1:0-23869 GCF_040676935.1 Saccharopolyspora sp. NPDC049426
GCACCGAAACACCCAGCTCCGCAGCCACGTCCGTGTTGAACGCACCGGGTTCCGCGCACGCAAGAACGATCCGGCACCGCAGCGCATACGCCTGCGTCGACGTCGCCGCCCGAGCGCCCCGCACCAACTCCCGACGCTGCTCCTCAGAAACCTTCAGCTCGGCCTTCTTCGGCCGACCAGACTTGCCCATCCACGAACCCTACAATTACAAAACCAACTTCCGACGCAGGACACTAGGAGCTGTTTGGGAATGTGGCGGAGCCGCTGTTTCATGTGTGGGACTCAGCCCGCACCGCCGCAGGTTCTGAGCGGTTTCGTGGCGAGTACGCCGCGACGCCGTGTATTGGACATACATAAGTCGTGGCGCACGGAGTCCACGCAACCGCTCAGGTTCTGCTACCCGCACCGCTACGCAAAGCAATTCCTAAACAGCTTTTAGGCCAAGCCGGCGTCGTGGGTGATGATCGCGACCTGGGTCCGGTTGACCGCGTCGAGCTTGTGCATGATCCGTCCGATGTGGACTTTCACGGTGGACTGGCTCATGTACAGGTCGGCGGCGATCTCGGCGTTGCTCGAACCCTGCGCGACCGCCACGGCGACCTCGCGCTCCCGCGCGGTCAGCTTGTCCATCTTGGACTTCGCCGACTGCGCGGCGCCGCCGCCGGAGGAGAAGGTCGTCAGCAGCTTCCGGGTGATCCGCGGCGAGAGCATCGCCTCCCCACCGGCGAGGGTGTGCACGGCGGCGATCAGTTCGTGCGGCCGGGTGTCCTTGAGCAGGAATCCGGCCGCCCCGTTCTGAAGGGCTTCGTGCACGTACTCGTCCACGTCGAAGGTCGTCAGCACGCCCACGGCAGGCGGATCGGGCAGCGCGGCGAGTCGCTTGGTCACCTCCAGGCCCCCGACCTCGGGCATCTGGATGTCGGTGAGCACCACGTCCGGCGAGAACTGCGCCACGAGGTCCACGATCCCCACCCCGTTGACGGCCTCGGCCACCACTGCGATCTCGGGATCGGACTCCAGGATCATCCGAATGCCGGACCGCACCAAGTCCTCGTCATCGAGCAGAGCAACCTTGACGCTCACCGGCCACGACCCCCAAACCACGGAAACACCACGCCGACCACGGTATACCGTGATCGCGTGCGCCCGTGGTCACCGCGTGGAAGTCGCTGGTGTCCGGCACGGCGCCCGAGCTGAGCAGCGGGTCCGATCTTGGGCAGATTTCCTGATTTCACGAGAAGAACACCTGAATTTCCAAGTGAAATCGATTTCCTCGCGCTGATGGGAAACTTGATTTTCTGGAAGCGTTGACGCCCCGGTTGGTCGGCGAACATGCTGGACGCAGCCATCGTTTTCCAAGAATCTGCAAGAGATTTGTTGCGATGGTGACCAACGGGAAGTGCGAGATGATCAGTAAGCGGATTGCGGCCGGTATCGGCGCCGTGGCCGTCGCGCTGGGCATGGTCTTGTTCCCGGTAGGCGTTGCTTCGGCGAAGATCACGGAAGTGGACGTCTCGTGTGAGAACAGGGGTGGCAACGAGCCTGGAGGCCAGCAGCCCAGTTGCAAGGGAGGCGGACTGACGCAGAACAGCGAGAACCAGAATCCCGCAGGTCACGCGCCACCAGGGCACAACTAGTGGCGTCGGCCCCGGAGTGAGGGGGCATGGTCGAGTGACGTACTGCCACATGGCCGTCCGAGGTTCTTCCTCGGGCGGTCCTTCCGCGCCGATGCCCCGATGATTCATGTGTTCTTCTGTTGCTTGCTGAACGTCTCGGACAATTTTCGCTCGATACCCGCTGAATTCTGAGAATTGTTCGCGGCGCGATCTCCGAACCGCGAAACCGCCGTTCTCCCCACGGTGCACCGATTGCCGGGAGTCGGTTCAGCTGAAATCGTCGTCGCGGTCGGCGGTGTCCTCCTGCTCCAGGAGTGCGTTCGCTCGTTGCAGGGCGCGGATCTGCGCGGAGTTGTAGAACTCCACGACCGCGTGCGCCATCGCGTTCGTGGCCAGCTTCTCGCCGTGCGGTGAATTCGCCATCATGTTCGCCAGTTGCGGGTGCTCCTCACGGCCGCGGCGGACCACCGGCGCCAGGCGCTGGGCGAGTTGGTCGATCGCCTCGTCGTCGGCGTCCGCGGGCAGCGCCTCGAACTCGTCCTCGACGTCGTCCCGCTCGCCCAGGGCCCGGCCGAACTCCGCCAGGTCCTCGTCGCTGAAGACCGTCGAGTAGACCGTCAGCAGGGCTTTCTGGCTGTCGGAGAAATCTCCGGCGTGCGGCGCGAACTCGGGCGGCACCTCGGGTGACGCGCGGTGGCGCAGGATCACGGCCAGTTCGGCGCGGATCCGGGTCAGCCGCTGGATCGTCGCCTCCAGCTCGGCGTCGAGAACGGAGATCGCCTCGGTCGGGTCCTCACCGGCGTTGCCCATCGCCGCGATCTGCGACAGCGGAAGCCCCAGATCGCTCAGCCTCTTGATCTGCACCAACCGGATCAGGTGCGAGACCCCGTACTTCTTGTACCCGTTCGACGCGCGTTCGGGCATGTCCAGCAGTCCGATCTCGTGGTAATGCCGAACGGCCTTCACCGTCGTGCCCGCGAGATCGGCGACCTGCCGAGTGCTCCACGCCATCGTTCGTCCCCCATTTCGGCGCGCGATTTCCGAACCAGTCCACACCCTGCCCCAAGGGCACGGTCAAGACAGCAGCATCGGGACCAGGTGGATGATCTCGACAGCCTCGTAGATCGCGCCGACGACGAGCAGCGCGAGCGCGGGCAGGCTCAGCCAGCCGACCTCCCGCAATCCGTGGACGTAGCCCTGGCGGCGGTTGCGAGCACCGACGGCCCGGGGGCGCAGCCACGACATCCCCAGCCGGTAGGCACCGAGCAGGACCAGGACGTACGCCTGGAACTCGATGAGGACCGTCAGCGAGTGCGGGATCATGGTCAACGCCGCGACCTCGTTGACCGGCGCCAACGTCACCCCGGTGTCGAAGGCCCAGTAGGCGAAGACGGCGATGCCGCCGAAGGGGACGATCGCCGAGGGCAGCAGGACGTGCACCAGGCTCAGCCCGACCGCGTTCACCACGAGGATGATCAGGCTGAACAGCCACACGCTCGACATCGCCCACGTGGCCAGCTCCAACGTCCCGTCCTGCTGGAGCGCCGCGATGTTCGTGCCGGCGAGTTCGGGCCGCAGCAGCCCCACGCCCATCCCGACGAGGAACAACCCGTAGGCGAGCGCGTTCAGCGCCAGGTAGGCACCGAGGTTCGCCCGGATGATCCGGAACCGCCGCGAACCCCCGCCCCGCTGCTCGGTCCGGTACTCCTGCTCAGCCGTGCTGGTCATCGTGCGCTCCTGGGCGTTGGTGGTGTGTCATCACCACTCCAGCGCCTGCCCTCGGGGCAGGGTCAAGCACTTCGAGGATCATCCTCTGCGTCCGCAAAAGTGATGCTCGATTGCACGCAAAAGTGATAGTGGATCAAGCGCAAAAGTGATAGCGAACCGCCCGCAGAAGTTATAATGGGCTGGTGGAGACCTACCGGAATCGGCTCGTTGACGACCTCGTGCGCAAGTCGCTGGACACGTTCGGCGCTGTGATCATCCAAGGTCCGCGGGCAACGGGTAAGACCACGACGGGCTTGCAGGTCGCGAACAGCTCGGTCCGGCTGGATTCGGATCCGCAACTGCCGTCGATCGCAGAAACCTCACCGGGCGTCGTCCTGTCCGGAGACGTCCCACGGCTCATCGACGAGTGGCAGCTCGCCCCAACGTTGTGGAACGCGGTTCGGCACGAGGTCGACCAGCGATCGGTCCCGGGCCAGTTCGTGCTGACCGGGTCGGCGACTCCGCCCGACGACATCACCAGGCACAGCGGAGCGGGCCGTTTCCGCAGAATCACGCTGCGTCCCATGACTCTGGGGGAGAGCGGCGAGTCCGCAGGGAGCGTCAGCTTCACCGAGATCTTCTCGGGCGAGGCAATCGCCGGGATTGGCGGGCCGACGGTCGAGGACTACGCGTCCATCCTGGTCCGCGGCGGATGGCCGGCCCTCGTCGCTCAGACGAACCGCTCACCGCAGGACTACCTGGGGAGCTACTTGGACGACATCGCGCGCGTCGATCTGCCGGGAGTTGAGGTCCGGTCAGATCCGCTGCGCGTGAGAGCCTTGATCCGCGCCCTGGCGCGCAACACCTCGACAGAGGTCTCAGCCACCAAGCTCAGCGCGGAAGCCGAGATCGGCGAGTCCGGAGCCGAGGTGTCGGCCCAGACGGTGCGGCGCTACCTCGATGCGTTGACCCGGGTGTTCGTGATCGAGGAACAACCGGCCTGGGCACCTCATCTGAGGTCGAAGGTCAGGTTGCGGACTCACCCCAAGTGGCACTTCATCGATCCGTCGCTCGCAGCCGCCGCGCTCGGTGCAGGTCCGAAGGCCCTGCTCAGCGACCTCAACACACTGGGTCTGCTGTTCGAGTCGCTGTGCATCCGCGATCTGCGCGTCCTGTCGCAGCCGCTCGGCGGCACCGTCTACCACTACCGGGATGAGAACGGTCTTGAGGTCGACGCGATCGTCGAGCTGAACGACGGCCGGTGGGCGGCCTTCGAGGTCAAGCTGGGTGGCAGCAAGAACATCGACATGGCAGCCGACAACCTCCGAGCTCTGGAGAAGAAGGTGTCGCAGCAACGCGTGAACGCGTTGGCGTCCCTGAACGTCCTGACGGCTGGAAACACGAGCTACACCCGGGAAGACGGCGTCAACGTCGTTGCCCTCGGACACCTGGCTCCCTGAGGTTCAGGGGCGGCAGGCTGGGGATGTTCAAGTGGGGCCGGAGGGACTCGAACCCTCACTGTCTAGGACCTAAACCTAGTGCCTCTGCCAATTGGGCTACGGCCCCTCGGTGCGCACAGCGTATCGCGCTCGTCGATCTTGTTCTTGAGGCGGCTGCGGAGACCCGAGCAGGCGACACGGGCGCGGCTGATGCGGCGTGGAATCCGCGGTGAACTACGGTGTGGGCAGCCAGGTGAACGTGAGGAGGACACGTGGCCCGTGATCAAGATGCCATCGAGCGTGACATCGAGCAGGCGCGTGACGCGCTGGCCGACACGTTGGACAGGCTGAGCGTGCAGGCGAATCCGCAGCGGTTCGTCGACGCCGGCAAAGCCAGCGTCATGGAGAAGCTGAACGATCCCAAGGTGCGCTACGCGCTCATCGGGGTCGGTGCACTGGTCACCGCGGTGGTCGTGCGCAAGCTGTTCAAGTGAGGTGCCGGTCGTTCTGGGGTCTCGGACCTGGCCCCAGAACACCGGAACCCGCTCAACCCGCTCGGACGGCCTCGCCCACGGTCACCGTGCCCGGCCGGGTCACCCGCATGATCACGCCGAACTTGTTCTCGTGTCGCTCGATCAGGTGAGCCTGCAGTTCCCGCCAGCGCTCGCGCCCGTCGGCGTCCCAGCTCGGCACCGCGCAACGGATGCACGGACCCGCGTGTTCGCCGGTCACGGCAAGTTCCACCTCGCCGGCGGTGATCGTGGCGCCCGCTTCCCAGTCCTGTTCTGCGAACGGCGGCAGATCCGCGTCCACGTGCAGGTTCGTGCGGAAGCGCCGCAGGTCCACGTCAGCGCCCATCTCCTCGCTCAGCCCGCGCAGCGATGACTCGAAGGTGACCAGCACCGTCGGCCCGCGGTCCTGCTGGCCGTCGGCCGCGCGCAGGCTCACCGGGATGTCCAGCGACTCCTCCAGCACGTTCGCGAGCTTCGGGTCGTCCCAGGAGAACCGCTGATCATCCGGCCCGGTGAGGGTCGGCGGCCCGGTCGGCTCCGGCAGGTCGCCGTAGCTCGCCGACCAGGACAGCAAGGTCTGGTTCTGCCGAACGGTGAGGATGTTGCCCGCTCGGTTCGGCCGCTCGTCGAGCAGCGCGAAGGCGCGGTCACCCGCCACACCGCGCTCGTCGAAGCGCGCGGCGGACAGCTCCTCACCGCGCAGCGACTTCACCGGCCAGCGGTTGAGCTTGAGAACCTCGGACACGAACCGACCTCCGTTTCCCCGGGGCGAAGCCACCGTAGCGCGTGAAGCAGACGATCAGCGCTTCAACAGCGGAAGGAGCGCCTCGTTGAGCAACCGGTCCACGAATCCGGTGTCCAGCGGCTCGTCGGCCAGCATCAGCCGGTAGATCAGGCCCGCACCGGCCAGCTCGCCGACCGTGTCGATCGGGGCGTTCGGGCCGATCTCGCCGCGCCGGACACCGCGCTCCATGATCCGCCGCAGCACGTCGCGCTGCGGCAGCAGGAACGACTCGCGGAACTTCAGCGCCAGCTCCGGCTCGTGCGGCAGCTCGCCGACCAGCGCTTGCGCGGCCTTGCCGACCGGCCCGGTCAGCAGCGTGGCGAACGCGCGCAGGAACTCGCCGAGATCATCGGCGACCGAACCCAGGTCCGGTTCCGGGATGCGGCGCTGGACGAGCTCGTTGCAGGTGTCGATGACCAGGTCGAGCTTGGAGTCCCAGCGGCGGTAGATCGTGGCCTTCCCGGCTCGGGCCTGGGCGGCGACGGCGTCCATGGTCAGCGCCCGGTAGCCGACCTGGGCCAGCACCTCCATGGCGGCCTGGCGCAACGCGGCATCGCGGGAGGCGTCCCGCGGGCGTCCCCGGCCGGCGGGCGGCCTGCTCGGTTCGAGGCTGGCCACCGCTGCTTCCTCCTGGGGTGCACTACTGGTCGGCGCGTTCACGAACGCCATCCTAAGGTCCCCGGCGGCAGGTCTCCGGCGCGCGTGATCGGTGGGTCGCGAAGAGTCACCGACCAGTGTCCATCCGGTCGGACCGCAGTGCTACTGGGCGGGTGCGTGGGCCGCGGCGGCGCGCGCCGCGTGCTGGGTCGCCTCGTCCGACAGGCCGTGCCTGGCCTGCAGGTAGGCGGTGGTGAAGGCGAAGCCGTCCCCGTCGAGCAGGTGGATCACCACGCGGCCGGACTTGCCGGGCGAGAGCTGCTCGATCAGCTGATCGGCCTGGTCCCGAGCGGCGATCAGCCCGGGGGCACGCGCGGTCTTCTTGCCGTCACCATCCGTGACGGTGATCTGCCAGTCATCGCCCTGGGGTACGTAGTTCGCGGTGATATGACCGCCAGCCATGAATGCCTCCGCTCTCCACTTTGCTCGGGCGTTCGAGCTCTTGACCGGAAGACAATGCTAGTTGCACTGGCTCTCAGCAGCGCCTCTCGGTCGTCCTGGCACTCTACGTGGCGGGTCGGTCCAGATCTTCAGGCCGGTCGACATCGAAGCCGTCCGATACGTCGTCACAGGACACCATCGTCACCGTGCGTTCTTTCAGGTAGTCGCGAGCGCCAGCGTCACCCGTTGCGGACGCGGCTGCACCGGTCCAGTGGTTCCTGCCCAGCAACACCGGGTGACTGCGACGTCCGCCGTGCGAAGCGGCGGCGAGCGCGTCGGGGGAGGAGAGCGCGGCGACGCGGCGCACGGCCTCCGGGCCGATGCCCGGCATGTCGACGGGGAGGATCACCGCGGCCGGGGCGTCGGACTCCCGCAGCGCCTCCAGCGCGGTCCGCAGCGAAGACCCCATGCCGGACTGCCACTCGGGGTTGAGCACCGCCGTCACGCCCGCGAGCTCGGCGCGCTCGCGGACCTCGTCGGCGGCGGCGCCGAGGATCACCAGCACCGGGTCGCAACCGGCGTCGGCCAAGACCTTCGCGGTGCGGTCGACGAGGAGCGCTCCTCGGTAGTCGACCAGGGCTTTCGGCATTCCGAAGCGGCGGCCCGCGCCTGCCGCGAGAACGACTCCTGCTGGTGCTGTCACGGATCGACCGTACTGGTCCGGGGACGCGCCGCGGCGCGTCCCCGGACCCGCGGGCTCAGACCCCGGTCAGGCCGGTGACGAGGAAGTAGACCGCGAAGATGATCGCCAGCGAGCCGACCAGCCAGCCGATCTCCCGCACCTTGCCCCGGGCCAGCTTGATCACCGCGAAGGCGATCAGACCGGCACCGATGCCGTTGGTGATCATGTAGGTGAACGGGATGACCGCCAGCGTCAGGAACGCCGGGATCACGTACTCCGGATCGTCCCAGGGGATCAACCGGACCTGCGACATCATCAGCCCGCCGACGATCACCAGGGCAGGCGCGGCGGCCTGCGCCGGAACCACCGACGCCAACGGCGTGACCAGCAACGTCAGGCAGAACAGCAGGCCGGTGAACACGCTGGCGAGGCCAGTGCGGGCGCCTTCGGCGACACCCGCGGCCGACTCCAGGAACACCGTGTTCGGCGCGGCCCCGGTCAGCCCGCCCGCCGCGGCGGCGACACCGTCGACGGCCAGGATCCGGCCCATGCCCTGGACCTTGCCGTCCTGGACCAGCCCGGCCTGCGAGGAGACGCTGGTGATCGTGCCCATCGCGTCGAAGAACCCGGACAGCACCAGGGTGAACAGGAACACCGTCGCGGCCACCCCGCCGGCGGCGGCGAAACCGCCGAAGAGGTCCACCTGCCCGAACAGGCCGAAGTCGGGGGTGCCGACCAGCTGAGCGGGAAGCTCCGGAACAACCGTTCCCCACTCGTCGGGAGCGACGTCCAGCGCCGCGTGGGCCACCAGCGCCATCACCGTCCCGGCCACGATGCCCAGCAGGATCGCGCCGGGAGTGCGGCGGGCCATCAGCCCGATCATCACCAGCAGCGTCACGCAGAACACCACGATCGGAATCCCGGACAGGTGTCCGTCGGTGCCCATCTGCACCGGCACGGTCGTCTCCTGCGCGTCCGGCACGCGGGTCACGAACCCGGCGCTGACCAGGCCGATCAGCGCGATGTAGAGGCCGATGCCGACGGTGAGGGCGATCTTGAGCGGCTCCGGGATGGCGTTCATGATCTTCTCGCGGACGCCGCTGACCGCCAGCGCCACGATCACGATGCCTTCGAGGACCACCAGCCCGAACGCCTCGGCCCAGGTCATGGTGGGGGCGATGGTGAACGCGACGACCGCGTTCACGCCCAGTCCGGTAGCCAGGGCCAGCGGGGCGTTGCCGACCAGGCCCATCACGATCGTCATGACACCGGCGGTGGCGGCGGTGGCGGTGGTGAGCTGCTCGGGGGAGAGCTTCGCGCCGGTGGCGTCGGTTCCGGAGCCGAGGATCAGCGGGTTGAGCATCACGATGTAGGCCATCGCGACGAACGTGGTCAGGCCGCCGCGCAGCTCGCGGGAGAGGCTGGAACCGCGTTCGGATATCCGGAAGATTCGGTCCAGACCGCTGTCGGGTCTGGTGGTCAATTGCTGGGTCATGCGTCCTCCCATGCCGGTGGGCGCCCCCGGGACGTCGGTTTTCCGGGCAGGGTTGAGCCCGGCGAGAATTCGCCGAATGCCTGGTGCGGGGCGTTTTAGCTGGTGAGGACCGCTGGTGCGCGGCCCGTTCTAGGTGGCGACCCGGTCATCGCCGTGCATTGCGCGGGATTTTCCGCTCAGTAATCGACGCGGTCGGCTTTTCCTCGCCAGGCGTCGAACGCTTCGTTTCGGTTGTGGATCTCGATCCGCGCGACCGCGGTCGGGTTCTTGGTGGGGTCGGTGAGCGCGTCGTAGAAGGCGCGGTCGTCGAAACCGGCCGCCGCCGCGTCATCGCGATCGGCGGCGAACAGGATCCGGTCCACCCGGGCCCACATCGACGAGGCCAGGCACATCGGGCACGGTTCGCACGAGGTCACCAGCACGCAGCCGGCCAGCGAGAACGTGTCGAGCTCGCGGCAGGCGTTGCGGATCGCCACGACCTCGGCGTGCGCTGTCGGGTCCAGGTCGGAGGTGACGCGGTTGGCCCCGGTGGCCACGATCTCGCCGTCGCGCACGATCACCGCGCCGAACGGGCCGCCGCCGCTGTGCACGCTGGCGGTGGCGAGCTCGATCGCCCGAGCCATCCAGGTCTGCTCCTGCTGGGTTGCGACATCCACGGACATCGTTTCACTCCAATGGTTTTCGTCGGTGCTCAGATGATGTGCTCGGGAGCGACCGGCGTGTGCGTGAGGTTCTTGCCGGTGGCGGCGCGGATGGCCGCGACGACAGCGGGCGTGGTGGAGATCGTCGGCGGCTCGCCGACACCGCGAACCCCGTAGGGCGCGTTGTCGTCGCCGCGCTCGATGACGTCGATCTCCATCGGCGGCATGTCCAGGATCGTGGGGATCAGGTAGTCGGTGAACGAGGGATTGCGGATCTTGCCGTCGCTGACCTGGACCTCCTCCATCACCGCCAGGCCGAGGCCCTGCGCGGAACCGCCCTGGATCTGACCGAGGACGGCCTCCGGGTTGACGGCCTTGCCGACGTCCTGCGCGCAGGCCAGCTGCACGACCTTGACCAGTCCCAGCTCGGTGTCGACGTCGACGACGGCGCGGTGCGCGGAGAAGGCGTGCTGCACCTGCACCAGATCGCTTCGCCCGTCGGCGTCCATCGGGGAGGTCTGGCGGTGGTGGAACTCGCGGGTCTCCTCGATGACGTCGTCGCCCAGCACCTCGGCGAGGTCGGCGACGACGCCTTCGGCGGAGACGACCTTGCCGCCCTGCAGCGCCAGCCCGACCGCGGTCCCGAACCGCTCGACGACCCGGTCGAACAGCACGTCGCGAACGGCCTGGCAGGCGGCCTGCACAGCGCCACCGGTGACGTAGGTCTGCCGCGAAGCGGAGCTGGAACCGGCCGGTCCGACGGAGGTGTCGTTGGGGTGGATGGTCACCCTCTCGACGCCCAGCTCTGTGCGCGCGATCTGCTGCTGCACGGTCACCAGGCCCTGCCCGACCTCGGCCGCGGCGGTGTGCACCATGGCGGCCGGTTCGCCGCCGAGGAGCTGCAACCGCACCCGGGCCGTGGAGAAGTCGTCGGCGCCCTCGGAGTAGCAGATGTTCTTGATCGTCACCCCGTAGCCGATCCCGCGCACCACGCCTTCGCCGTGCGTGGTGTTGGACGCCCCGCCGGGGAGCTCCCGGATGTCGGTGGTGTCGCGCTCGGGCGGCATCGGCAGCGCGCGGACGCGTTCCAGCAGCTCGGCGACCGGCGCGGGGGAGTCGACCACCTGGCCGGTGGGGATGGTCCCGCCCTGGGCGATGGCGTTGCGCACCCGCAGCTCCACCGGGTCCATGCCCAGCTCGGCGGCGAGCTTGTCCATCTGCGACTCGTAGGCGAAAGTCGGCTGCACGGCGCCCAGTCCGCGCATCGCGCCGCACGGCGGGTTGTTGGTGTAGAGCCCCCAGCCGTCGATGCGCACGTTCGGCACCACGTACGGGCCGACTCCCAGCGTCGTCGCGTTGCCCACCACCACGGGGGTTTTCGAGGCGTACGCGCCGCCGTCGAAGTACTGGTCGGCCTTGACGTACACCAGCGTCCCGTCTCGGGTCGCGCCGTGCTCGTAGTACATCTTCGCCGGGTGCCGGTGCACGTGGCCGTAGAACGACTCCTCGCGGCTGTAGACCATCTTCACCGGCTTGCCGACGTGCATCGCGAGCATGCACACGTGCACCTGGATCGACAGGTCCTCGCGGCCGCCGAACGCACCGCCGACACCGGACATGGTCATCCGCACCTTCTCCGGCGGAAGTCCCAGCGCGCGTGCGGTCTGCTTGAGGTCGGAGTGCAGGTCCTGCGTCGCCAGGTACAGGTCGACGCCGCCGTCCTCGGTGGGGATCGCCAAACCGGACTCCGGACCCAGGAACGCCTGGTCCTGCATGCCGACGGTGTAGACGCCCGAGACGACGACCTCGGCGGCCGCGTCCGGATCGCCCTTGAGGATCCGCTGGTGGCGCACCACGTTGCCGTCCGGGTGCAGCTTCGGCAGGTCCTCGTCGTGCGCGGCCCGCTCGGCGTCGAGCACCGGGGTCAGCACCTC
Source organism: Saccharopolyspora sp. NPDC049426 (assembly GCF_040676935.1). Classification (NCBI taxonomy): domain Bacteria; kingdom Bacillati; phylum Actinomycetota; class Actinomycetes; order Pseudonocardiales; family Pseudonocardiaceae; genus Saccharopolyspora; species Saccharopolyspora sp. NPDC049426. The sequence goes on from NZ_JBFAPZ010000028.1 coordinate 11,849, forward strand.
GTACTCGACGACGATGCGCTCCAGCGCGCGCCGCGCGGTCTCCGGGTGGTCGGCGGCCACCAGGGCCACCGCCTCGCCGACGTAGCGCACCACGTCGGAGGCCAGCACCGGCTGGTCGACTGTCTTGAGGCCGTAGATGTTGTCGCCCGGCACGTCCTCGGCGGTCAGCACCGTGTGCACACCGGCCATGGCCATGGCGGCGCCGATGTCGATGGAGCGGATGCGCGCGTGCGGGTGCGGGCTGCGCAGCGTCGCGCCCCACAGCATGTCCTCGGCCCACAGGTCGGAGGCGTAGGCGAACTCACCGCGCACCTTCAACGTGCCGTCGGGGCGCAGCGGGGACTCCCCGATGCCGCCGTCGATGGCGTCGTCGAGCCGCTGCGGCGTCCGCGTGGGTGCCTGGGCACTCGGTCGGTTGGTCATGATCACGACACCTCCACCAGGCGCAGCCGGGCGCTCGCCCGATCCAGCTCTTCGACGACGTCTTCTCCGGTGAGCACTTCTCTTCCGCCGCACAGCAGCGTCTCGACCTGCGGCAACCGGCCCAGCACCAGCGCGGCGACCGGGTCGGGGATGCCGGTGTGGTCGAGCCCGCCGAGACGCCACACGGCGAGGTCGGCGAGCTTTCCCGGTTCCAGCGAACCGATCTCGTCCTCGCGGCCGATGCAGCGCGCCCCACCCCGGGTGGCCATCCACAACGCCTCGCGCACCGACATCGCCCGGGGGCCGCCGGTGGCGCGGGCGAGCAGCAGCGCCTGCCGCATCTCCTCGCCGAGCCCGCCGGACTCGTTGGAAGCGACCCCGTCGACCCCCAGCCCGACGGGGGCGCCGGCGCTGAGAAGACCCCGCACGGGGGCGATCCCGGCGCCGAGCCGGCCGTTCGAGCTGGGGCAGTGCGCCGCACCGGTACCGGTCTCGGCGAGCCGCCGGACCGCGGTGGGCGAGAGGTGCACGGCGTGCGCGAGCCACACGTCCGGACCGAGCCAGCCCAGGTCCTCGGCGTACTCCACCGGGGTGCGGCCGAACTCGGCCTGGCACTGCTCCTCCTCGGTGGTGGTCTCGGCGAGGTGGGTGTGCAGCCGAACCCCGTTGCGGCGGGCCAATTCCGCGGACTCCCGCATCAGCTCCGCGCTCACCGAGAACGGCGAGCACGGGCCGACCGCGACCCGGACGCGGGCGCCCGGCGCGGGGTCGTGGAAGGCGTCGATGGCCTGCTGCGTTCCGGCCAGCGCCTCGTCGCGGTCCTCCACCACCGAGTCCGGCGGCAGGCCGCCCTGGGAACGTCCGCGGTCCATCGACCCGCGCACCGCGTGCAGCCGCAGGCCGATCCGCTCGGCGGCGGCGACCACCGCGCCGAAGACGTCGCCGCCCTCGCGCGGGAACACGTAGTGGTGGTCGGCGGCCGTCGTGCACCCCGAGCGCGCCAGCTGCGCGAGTCCGGCCGAGGCGGCGGCGTGGACGGTTTCGACGTCCATCCGCGCCCACACCGGGTAGAGCTCGGTCAGCCACTCGAACAACGTGGAGTCGACGGCGCGACCGCGCGTCGCCCATTGGTAGAGGTGGTGGTGGGTGTTGACCAGTCCGGGAGTGACCAGGCATCCGGTGGCGTCGATGCGACGAACCGGGCCGTCCTGCGGCGGAGCCGATCCCGAGCCGACCGCGACGATCCGGTCGCCCTCGACGACCACGTACCCCTCGGCGAACTCGGTCCTGGCGTCATCGACCGCCACGACCGATCCGCCCTCGACGACGATCCGCTCAGCCATCGGTTCTCCGCTGCGCGGCGAGGCGAACGGCGTCCATGATCTTCTCGTAGCCGGTGCAGCGGCACAGGTTCCCGGCCAGCGACTCGCGGATCTCCGCGTCCGAGGGCTTCGGGGTGCGCTCCAGCAGGTCGTGGGTCTGCACGAGCAGTCCGGGCGTGCAGAAACCGCACTGCACGGCGCCGGTCTCGACGAAGGCCTGCTGAACCGGGTCCAGCTGCTCCTCGTCGGCGAGCCCTTCCACGGTGCGCACCTCGCGGCCCTCGGCCTGACCGGCCGCGACCAGGCACGAGCACGCCGGGACGCCGTCCACGTAGACCGTGCACGAACCGCATTCGCCCTGCTCGCAGGCGTTCTTCGAACCGGGGAGGCCGAGCCGCTCGCGCAGCACGTACAGCAGGGACTCGCCCTCCCAGACGTCGTCGGCCTCCTGCCGGCGTCCGTTGACGGTGAACTTCAGGCGCATTCCTGCCTCCCGGAGCGGTGCTCGTGCCAGGTCCAGTTCAGGGTCCGGCGGGCCAGCACGCCCAAGGCGTGCTTGCGGTAGTCGGCGCTGCCGCGCACGTCGTCGATCGGGGACGCGGCCTGCGCGACGAGTTCGCCGAACCGGCGCGCCACCGAGTCCTCCAGCGGGGCGTCCCAGTCGAGTTCGGCGGCGAGGAAGTCCTCGGCCTCCCGCGCCCGGATCGGGGTGGGCGCGGCCGAGCCGATGCCGGTGCCGACGGTCTTGCCCGCCGGGTCCAGCGAGATCGCGAAGGTGCACACCGCGATGACCATCGCGTTGCGGGTGCCGACCTTGGAGAACTGCTGCGGGCCCGCGGCGGGCGCGATCCGGATCGCGGCGATCAGCTCGTCGGTTTCCAGGACGTTGCGCTTCGGACCGGTGAAGAACTCGTCCACGGGGATCACCCGCGATCCGCGCACGGACTCGACCTCGACGCCCGCCCCGGCCGCCAGCAGCGGTGGGTGGGCGTCTCCGGCAGGAGAGGCCGAGCCGAGGTTGCCCGCGACGGTGCCGCGGTTGCGGATCTGCGGGGACCCCACGGTCCGGCTGGCCATCGCCAGACCGGGCACTCGGGAGCCCAGCTCCTCGATGAGCCGCGCGTAGGGGACGCCCGCGCCGATGCGCAGCACGTCACCGTCCGGCGCCCACTCGGCGAGCTCGGGCACGGTGGTGAGGTCGAGCAGGACCTCGGGCCGGTGCCGGTCGAAGTTCAACTCGACCATCACGTCGGTCCCGCCCGCGATCGGTGTGGCGTCCGGATGCGCGGCCTTGGCTTCGAGCGCTTCCCGCCAGGTGGCGGGGCGGAGGAATTCCACGTCGTACTCCTTCTCGACCGGCCGGTGCGCTGATGTGGCCCAGTACACATTCGTCGAGTAGCCCCTGGCTAGCGGGCGAAACCCCGAAAATGACTACCCCCTGAACGGGTGCGGTTGTATGTTCCTACAAAAGGCGTCAACCCACTCGATTCGCTCGGCGTCGCGGGTTGGAGGACCTCCGGCTCCGGCGGTGCCCATCGCTCGGGTGGGGTGACGAGGGAGCGGCTCCGCCGCTCGCCTGACGGAGGAGCGAGGGTGCGCCTGCGGGATCTGCTCGCCGACGACGAGCTCGGCCTGGTGCTGCTCAACGACGCGGATGCGCTGGAGCGGCCGGTCCGCGGCGTCTACATCACCGACCTCATCGACCCCCGCCGCTACCTGACCGGCGGTGAGCTGGTGCTCAGCGGCCTGGTCTGGCACGGCGGGCCGGAGGATTCCGAGCAGTTCGTCAGAGCCCTCGTCGACGCCGGAGTAGCAGGTCTGGCCGCCGGAACCGCGCGGCTCGGCCACGCCCCGCCCGACCTGGTGGCGGCCTGCCGGGAGCACGGGCTGCCCGCGTTCGAAGTGCCGATCACGGTCAGCTTCAACGCCCTCGCCGAACGCATCCAGTGGCGCGCCGCCCCTCGCCGCGAGCTGATCTCGGCGGTCGCCGCCGGCGCCGACCTCGACCGGGTGCTGCGCATGGCCGCCGACGACCTCGGAGCCGACTGCTGGGTCCTCTCGGCCGCCGGCTGGGTCGTCGGCGGTACGGACGAGCTCCCCGAGCGGATACGCCGAGGCGCGCTCGCCGAGTTCACCCGCGGCCGGTTGCCGCGCACCTGGCGCGCGGGCGAGCCGCACGTGCTGTGGCCGGTCGAGACCGGTGCCGAACCGACAGCGGCCCAGTGGTTCGCGCTGGTCAGCGGCGACCTCGTGGAGTGGGACGAGCACCGCGAAGCCGTCGCCACCGACCTGGGAACCGTCGTCTCGCTGGTGCGCGCCCGCGTCGACGAGGCCCGCCGCATCGCCGGCCGCTCCGTCGAAGCCGCGCTGCGCAGGCTCCTCGAAGGCAGCTCCTCACCGACCGAGGTCGCCGCCCGGCTGGAAACCGCCGGGCTCCCGGCCGACGAACCGCTGCGCGCCGTGGCGATGGGCGTCGGTGCCCCCGCCGAATCCACGACCCTGCTCCGCGAGATCGCGGCGGCCACCGGCATGGCCTCGGTGACCGCCCCGCTGGGCGACGGCGCCGTCGCGCTGTTCGTCGACGATCGCGAACACCTCGCCGACCTGGGACATCAGCTCCGACGCATCGTCGCCGTCGCCGAGGCCGGGCTGGGGGAGCGGCGGCTGGCGATGGGCATCAGCGACATCACCGCCGCCACCGCGCTGCGCGGCGCGCTCGACGAGGCCGCCTACGCCCGCCGGCTCGCCGAGCAGCGCCGCGGACGCGCCGAGGTCGCCGCAGCCGCCGAACTCGCCTCGCACGAGGTGCTGCTGGCCTCCGCGCCGGACGAACTGCGCCGCTCCTACCGGGACCGGCTGCTCTCCGCGGTCATCGACTACGACGCCGCGCACGGCTCCGAACTCGTCCGGACGCTGCGCGTGTTCCTGGACAACAACGGTTCCTGGTCGCGCTGCGCCCAACTGCTGCACGTGCACGTCAACACCCTGCGTTACCGCGTGCAGCGGGTCGAGGAGCTCACCGGACGCGACCTCTCCGACTTCAGTGCCCGAGTGGACTTCTACCTGGCCCTCCGCCTCGACGAGTCCTCCTGACCAGGAACTTTCGAATTTCGCGCGAAATTCGAGTCCGAAAGTTCGCACCCGAACTTCGCGCGAAATTCGAATGAGCGCACCCGACGTGGTGATCCGCTCGGTGTGCCCGGCGGTGGTGGGCAGTGCGAGTGCTCACAGGTGGCCGTCCCGAGTCGGGTGCCGTTCGAAATCTGACCTCGGGGGCGGTACCGTGCTTGGTCGCAGTTGCGGTCGCCGAGCGCCCGGTCGAAGGGCAGCGAAGACGCGGCGAGGAACCCACCCATCCCCGAGACGGAGGTAACGGGATTGACCGATCTGTCCGCCACCACCGGCGTGACGGACCGCCCGAGCGGCACCGCGCAGGAACCCGGGCGGGGCAACGGGAATCCGGATCCGATCCGGCGATTCCTGGATCAGCAGAACCCCGAAACCCCTTGCCTGGTCATGGATCTGGCGCAGGTGCGAGACCGCTACCGGCAACTGCGCACGGCGCTGCCGGACGCGCGCATCTGCTACGCGGTCAAGGCCAATCCCACTCCCGAGGTCGTCGGCGAGCTCATCGCCGAGGGCGCCTCGTTCGACGTCGCCAGCCCCGGTGAGATCGAGTTGTGCCTGGCCAAGGGCGCGGCACCCGAGTCGATCTCCTACGGCAACACCATCAAGAAGCACCGCGACATCGCCCGCGCCCACGAGCAGGGCGTGCGGTTGTTCGCCACCGACAGCCACGCCGACCTGGCCAACATCGCCGAGGTCGCGCCGGGTTCGCAGGTGTTCTGCCGCGTCCTGGTCGACAACACCGGCTCGAAGACCCCCTTCGGCCGCAAGTTCGGCTGCACCCCGCAGCAGGCCGCGGAACTGCTGGTCCGCGCCGCCGAGCTGGGCCTCGACCCCTTCGGCGTGTCGTTCCACATCGGATCGCAGCAGCTGGACCCGGCCGCCTACCGGCATGGCGTCAACGCCGCCGCGGCTGTGTTCGCCGACTGCGCCGCGCGCGGGGTGCGACCGCGCATGGTCAACCTCGGCGGGGGACTGCCCGCCGGGTACACCGAGACCGCGCCGCCGCTGGCCGACTACGTCACGGCCATCGAGCAGGCGCTGGAGCACGCGTTCGGCCCGCAGCGGCCGGAACTGCTCATCGAGCCCGGGCGGTTCATCGTCGGCGACGCCGGTGTGCTGCGCAGCGAGGTCGTGCTCGTCACCGACTCCTGCGACGGGCAACGGCGTTGGGTGTACCTCGACATCGGGCGCTACAACGGCCTCGCCGAAACCGAGGGCGAGGCCATCACCTACCGGTTGCGCACCTCGCGCGACGGTGACCAGGAAGGCCCGGTCGTGCTGGCCGGGCCCACTTGCGACGGTGACGACGTGCTCTACCAGCGGACCCACTACGAGCTGCCGCGCACGCTGCGCGGCGGCGACTGGGTGGACCTGCTGTCGGCGGGCGCGTACACCGCGAGCTATTCATCGGTGGGTTTCAACGGGTTCACCCCGCTGCCCACCTATTGCGTCGACGGCGATCAGCGGCCGTGATCTGCTGCGACGGAACGTTCGTCCGCGGCGGTGCCAGAAGCGAAACGCGGCGAATCTGCGAAATGATGGGAGGTCGATAGATGTCCGTTGACACCGGAGCACAGGTCGGTCTGTTCACCGGAAGGCACGTCCTGGCAGAGCTGGAGGGCGTTGAACCGGAACTGCTGGACGACGAGCAGTACCTGCGAGAAGTCCTGCACAAGGCGCTGAGCGAGTCGGACGCCACGGTGTGCCAGATGATCGCCAAGCGGTTCGACCCGCAAGGCGTCACGGTGTTGGCGCTGCTGTCGGAGTCCCACGCCTCGCTGCACACGTACCCGGAGGACGGCTCGATCTTCATCGACGTGTTCACCTGCGGGCACACCGCGAAGCCGGAGTTGGCCGTGGAGCTGCTCGCCGAAGCGCTCCAGCCGACGACGAAGAACGTGCAGACGATCCAACGAGGCCACGACTACGCCGAACTGGTCTGCTGAGCGTTTCGACGGTTCGATCTCAACCCGCTCCGCGGTGCTCGTGGCGGAACCTGACCGGCTCCGTGGACTCCGCGCGCCACTCCTGACGCACGTCCGAGGCGCGGCGTCGCGGCGTGCTCGCCACGACGCCGCTCAGAACCCGCGTCGGTGTGAGTTGCTCAGGTGGGGAGGGCGAAAGCGGCTTCGCCGCTTGCTGGATCTCCGCAGTTGGACGTGAGCGGGGAACGGTCTACTTTCGCGTGTCGGCGGGCCCGCCACGGGAGCCGGCGGGATGCTTGGCACAAATCATGGGGAATTCAGGAGGAACACCGTTGATCGAACTCGACGGGCACCGGTGGATCAAGGAGCCGATGGGCGCCGACCTGCAGCGCTTGTGGCGGGTGGACGACGTGCTGTGGGAGGGCGACACCCCCTACCAGCACGTGGTGATCGCGCGGACCGCGCAGGGCGTCTCGCTGTTCTGCGACGACGACCGCCAGAGCACCGAGTTCTCCCAGCTGGTCTACCACGAGGCCATGATGGTGCCGGCGTTCCTGCTGGCCGCGCAGGTGGAGCGGGTGCTGATCATCGGGTCGAGCGAGGGCGTGGCGAGCCAGATGGCCGTCGCCGCCGGCGCGACCCGGGTGGATCACGTCGACATCGACGAGCTGTGCGTGCGCAAGTGCGCCGAGCACCTGCCCTACGGCTACACGCCGGAGGAGCTGGCCGCCGCCGAGAAGGGCGAAGGCCCGGTCACGATCCACTTCGCCGACGGCTGGAGCTTCCTGGACACGGCCCCGCCGGAGGGCTACGACATCGTCGTGGTCGACCTGCCCGATGAGCGCGCTGACGACGACGGTCAGCACAACCGGCTCTACGGCCTGGAGTTCATCCAGCGCTGCCAGTCGGTGCTCTCCGCCGGTGGTGTGGTGGCCTTCCAGGGCGGCTGCCCGACGGTGTGGCGCAACGAGACGCTGATCCGCGCCTACAACCGGTTCCAGTCGGCGTTCGAGACGGTCGCCTACTTCGGTTCCGACGAGCACGAGTGGGCGTTCCTGTTCGGCCGGGTCGAGCCGATCGACGACCCGATCAACCTCATGCTCGAAGCCCTCCCGAGCAGCGCTTACGAGCCCGAGACGATCGATGACGCGTCGCTGATCGGCGCCACGGTCCCCCCGATCTCGGTGCGCAACCAGTCGTGACCCCGCCAGGCCCCTGACCGGGGGTCTCGGGTTCGCGGTGGTGTTGGTCCGAACCGACCCCGGGCGAAGAAGACATCGATCCTGGTCGGTTCGGACCAGAACCGCCCTCTGCCCTGACCTACGGGGCGTCGAGGTAGGGGTGGAAGTTCATCGCCCCGTCGCGCGGCTGGAACCACTGGTCGAAGGCGAGGCCCTGGGTGTGCAGCTCGGCTTCGAGCTTGGCGGCGCGCTCCACGACCTCCGGCTCGGCCTCGCCGGCCAGCGGCACGTCGATCTCGTAGAGCTCGTGGTGCTCCAGACCGCCGAACGTCGCGTTCGCGAAGCTCTCGAACACCGGCTCGCTGTCGTCCCAGGCCATCAGCTCCGCGGCTTCCAGGACCACCCGCGCCTCGTTGATCACCAGCCGCAGCGCGAGCGCTTCGGCGACGCTGCGCGGCGAGGTCCACACCGGTTCGGTGAGCCGGACCGCCACGGCCGCTGAGGCCAGCACGAACGAGCGGGCGAAGAACGCGTCGTAGCGCTTGTCGTAGCAGGGCGGCAGCTCTTCCAGCACTAGCAGTCCGACGGCGTCGGCGACGGTCGCGTTGTTGACCGCCAGCGCGAGCTCGTCGTAGAAGATCTCGTCGGTCACCACGCGCACCGCGTGCACCAGGGCTCCCGCGGCCAACGCCGCCTGCTCGCCCTCGATGCCGAAGACGCCGGTGTCGAAGGCCCGCAGCCTGGGCGCGAGTTCGGTGAGCCGGTGCTTCCAGTGCGCGGAGTCCATCGCGGGCTCACCGGAGGACTCCAGGGCCTCCTCGATGGCGGCCTGCAGCGCGTCGTCGGCGTCGACGTCGTCCGCAGCGGCCAACCGCTCGTTGAACTCGTCCTCGGTGATGCGCACCGCCGACTCGGCGACGGACCAGCCGATCAGCAGCTCGGTCTCCACGATGAGCTCGTCGAGCACCGAGGCCGCGCCCTCCTCCGCCGCCTGCAGCGACGGCGCGTCCAGCGCGAGCAGCACGCTCACGCCCGCCGGGTGCACGGTGATGCGGTAGTCGAGCACGTCGATCTCGGACTCCTCCGGCCCGCTGACCCCCTCGACCATGGCGAGGTGGCGGTCGAGCACGGCGGCGACCCCTTCCTGCTGCAGCGGGTCCAGCTCCACCACCTCGGCAGGTGGCGTCAGCTCTGCCGTCACCGCGTAATCCACCGCGTATCGCCCTCTCCTCGACTGCTGGACGGCATGGTACGACGTCCCCCTGCCGGTGACCCGTCCAGCAGGCGGGGTGTCGGAGTCGGCCATGATGGTCCGGTGACGAGCGTGGTGGTCTTCGGCAGCTGCAACATGGACCTGGTGGCATACGTGCCGGTCGCGCCCAAGCAGGGCGAGACGGTCACCGGCCACGAGTTCCGCACGGTTCCCGGTGGCAAGGGCGCCAACCAGGCGATCGCCGCCGCGAAGGCGGGTGCGGACGCGCGCATGATCGGCGCGGTCGGCGGAGACGAGTTCGGAGCCGAGATCCGCCGGGTCTTCCAGGAATCCGCTGTGGGCGTCCAGGGCCTGCGAACGGTGTCCGGCCGCAGCGGAACGGCGCACATCGTGGTCGACGACAGCGGTGACAACTCGATCGTCGTGGTCCCGGCGGCCAACGGAACCGTGGACGCGCTCGCCGACGGCGACGAGGAGATCATCGCCGGTTCGGACAGCCTGCTGCTGCAACTGGAGATCCCGCAGCCCGGGGTGGCCGCTGCCGCGGCGGCGGGCAAGCGCAACGGCGTGCGGGTCGTGCTCACCCCCGCTCCCGCCGTCCCGCTCCCGGAGGAGCTGCTGCGCGACGTCGACCTGCTGGTGCCCAACGAGCACGAGGCGGCCGTGCTGACCGGCCACGACGACCCCGAGCGCGCCCTGGCGGCGCTGCTGGAGCTGGTTCCCGAGGTGGTGATCACCCTCGGTGCCCGGGGATGCGTCTACGGCAGCCGCGAGGGAGTCCGCCACGAGGTCCCGGCGTTCGAGGTCCAGGCGGTGGACACCACGGCGGCCGGCGACACCTTCGTCGGGGTCCTCAGCGCCGCGCTGGGCGAGGGCGAAGAGGTTCCGGCGGCACTGCGCCGGGCTGCGGCGGGCTCAGCACTGTCCGTGCAGCGCATTGGCGCGACGAGCGCGATGCCCACTCGGGATGAAATCGTCCGCTTCATGGCGAACTGATAGTCGGAAGCCTCGTTTACCCGTTGCCGACGACCACCGCGGGTGGTCATTGCCGGGTAATGCGCGGGACTTTAACGGACGGCCGGAAATGTCCGAAGCCAAATCCGGCCGCCCGTGCCCGGCCGTTCACCGAGCGTTGTCGTAAGCCTCGACGATCTCAGCCGGAATGCGACCCCGGTCGGAAACCTGCATGCCCTGTTCCCGAGCCCATTCCCGAATGGCCTGGTTGCGTTCCCGGTCGGCCTGCGTCGGCGCGCCCGAGGGCTTGCCCGGCTTGTTGCCAGACCGCTTGCGGCCACCGGTCTTACGTGCGTTGGCCACGAAGGAAGCCAGCGCGTCCCGCAGTTTCGCGGCGTTGTCGACGGACAGGTCGATTTGGTAGTTCACCCCGTCCAGGGCGAACTCGACGGTGCTGTCGGCTTGCGAGCCGTCGACATCGTCGACCAGCTGCACGGTGACTTTCTGCGCCACGGTTAAACCTCGATTCCGGCTCGAATCCAGTCTCTGCGCGCACATGCCCGCGCGACGAAGAGCGAGCGAACAATAAACGATCGTCGGAAGAATGTTCCACCCGGTCTCGAATTTCGGCCGCCGCTCGGATTACCTTGGGTTCAAAACCGGCGCACCCGGTTACCGACCGTTAGTCGGCGGTGGCCGGGCCGCGGCAGCGGACGTCCGGCGGGCCGAGCGGTTTTCGGCCGATCGGGCTGCTGTTCTATGGTTGAGTGCGAGACATCTGCTAAGTGTCGTGCTACAACGTGGTCAGGACCAGCAGTAGTCTTACCTGGAAGTCGCGGATCGAGACGGGGCGCGTTCCCGAGACAGGTGATCATGGCCGAGCGGATTCAGGTTGATCTCGTCGATGACATCGACGGGTCGCCAGCCAAGCACACCGTCACTTTCGCGCTGGATGGCGTGAGCTACGAAATCGACCTGAACGACGGCAACGCTCAAGCGCTGCGTTCTGTGCTCGACCGCTACATCAAGGCCGCTCGCGCGCCCAAACCCGCGGCTCCTCGCAGCACCAAGCAGCAGGAGCGCGAAGAGGAGCAGGCGCGGCAGGCCAACAAGCAGCTCACCGAGCAGATTCGCGGCGCAGCCCAGCGCACCCGCGACGCGCTGAAGAAGCCCGAAGCGGCGGATGACGCGCAGGCTCCTGAGAAGGACGCGGAGCCGGAGCCGGTCGCCGCGAAGGAAGTCGCGGCGAAGGAATCGGAGCTGGTTCCCGCCGAGGAGGCCAAGCCCGACGCCGGTGCCGAGGCGCCGGCGGTGTCGCTGCCGCTGTTCTCTTCCGCGGTCGACTAGATCCGGCGGGACGACCGCAGCAAAAACCGCACCGGAGATGTGCGTTGAATCCGGTGCGGTTCGAGTTCTCGGGTGTTGTTCAGTCCGCCGCGCGGTGTCTCCGCGCACGCGTGCGGGTGCCCGTCGCGCGCGTTTCCTTCGCCGGTGCCGAGTTCGCTCCGTCGGCGAGCGCGGCCGCGAACTCCGGTGGAGCGCTCGGGCCCCAGTTGCGATCCTCCGGATCAGCCAGAGTGTTGCGCAGCTCGGTGTATATCGGAGTCGAGTCCATCGCTACCCCCGTTCTGACAAGTCGTCGGCAGGCTACCCGCGAAATCGGGCAGCACCCGCTCCGAAGACCAAGTACCACTCGAAGGTGGATGGCGCACTACGTCTGCCGTCCACGGCCCGTTCATGCCGGTGGACCCTGAAACCGGCCTCTGACCTGGGGTTTTCCCCTTAAAGGGGGGGTGGTGTTCATGGGGTTTTTCGGGGTGCGTAAAGTATTTCAGGTCAGAGCGACACGGGCCGGGAAAACCGGGCCGGGCCTG
>NZ_JBFAPZ010000029.1:0-20874 GCF_040676935.1 Saccharopolyspora sp. NPDC049426
CCAGCGAGCCGACCGACGCGGACATCGACAAGATCGAGAACGTCTGCCGCTGCGGCACCTACGGCCGGATCCGCCAGGCGATCAAGCAGGCCGCCCAGAACATGTGAGCCCGTGGCCGGGCTGGGACCGCTCCGCCCGGCCACTCCACTCCCACAACTCGCCGAACGACGCGCTCCCAGCGGGCTCCCACCCTCGAACGAACTCCCCGGGACGCACCACCAGCCACAAGCAGTCGGGCTGACCTACTTGCCCTTCGAGGGCGCGCGCTTGGCCGACCCCTTCGACCGAGCACCCCCCTCGCCTCGTGATGAGGCCTTGCTCTGCTCTCGCAGCAGGTCCTCGAATCCACACACCAACCGCTTCAGACCGAACTTGAAGTCCTCATCGCTCGTCCCGGAGAGCGAATGATGATCGATGAGACTCGACAGAACCGGCATCCCCGACCAATCCGCCATCTGGCGCTGACGGGCCGGATCGATCGTCGGCGCGTTCGCCAGATGAAGGATGCGATCGTTGATGATCACCCCTCGCACGTACACAGCGATGGTGTTGTAGGTCTTCAGCGCGTTCTCCGAGGTGAACCCGTCCGCGATGAGCTTCTCCAGGACGGACTCGATCAACTCCAGGATGCGATGCGCGGTATCGCGGCCGAAGGTCGACGTGCGGGTGTACAACAGGTCGCTCAGGAACTCATCCTCGCGACAAATCGCCCTCGCCGTGCAGAAGTACTCGACCAGCATCTCCTGCCAACTCTGATCCGCGCGAACCGCAGGCATGCGGGACACGAACTCCTCCGCCGCCACATCGGTCATCGCATCGAGCAGGTCGTCCTTCTTGCGGAAGTGCCAGTAAATGCTGGTCACACCAACATCGAGGTGCTCCGCCAGGACCGGCATGCTCAGGTCATCGAGCGAACTGCGTCGTGCCACCTCGAAGGCCCCGGCAAGGATGTCCTCAGGCTTGATCGAGCCACGACGACGACGCTTCCGCGTCTCCTTCGCATCACTCGTCGACATGCCGCCTGCCTCCTTAGCCCGAGCCTCGAACGCATACCCGCCGATCCATCCAGGGCACCCACAAGCCCTACACCCAGCGATGGAACAGCACTACTGTAAAAGACTACAGCAACCGTCACGACCAGGTTCGACGCCGCAAAGTCGACCGCATCCTCAACCGCCACCTCATCGCACGGCGGGCGCTCCGCACTTCAAAATGGCGATCACATTGCTCGACGCAGCGGAACCGCTGCACCACTCTGACCTCACGAAACGCTCCCGGCACACCGATACGCGACGCAGTCGCCGGACACGCGACTCAGAAAACCCCCAGGAGATGACACTGCAGCGCAAACCGAATCCGATTCCTGAACCACCCATTACCGATATGTGCTGAAATATCGTTCACCTCAACGCCTTTCGCGCCATTTCCGAGGAAACGGCGACCATTACGGAAAAGGGGATACGCCAGGACGGCGGATGCGCTACGAGACCCGTACGTGCTCAGCATGAACACGGGCATGGGGGGTGGCCGCCAGCGTGGTGAGTGTGAGCCGCAGGCCGGCCACCACGCGGGATCAAGCCGCAGCGCTTCGGGCGGTGCGTCGTCGGTCGAGCACTCGCACTCGAATGGGGGAGCGCGGAAGTCGCAGCAAGCTCAGTACTGCGCCACATCAACCTGTCTGCGGGCGGACACGTCGGCTGGTGCGCGCTTCAACGACACAGGTACCGATCACAACAAGCACGCTGGCTGCTGCGCGACGACGCCGTCACGCCCTGAACCACCTCGCTCGCCTGCTGTGGTGGTCTAGGGCCAGCGACCCGCAAACACCAGCCTCCTCATTCTCGATCACATCCATCAGCACCGACGGAGTGTGTGAATCCGGTTGGGCGCAAACCACTCCGTACTACTGCCACCGGACCTGCGAACTCAGCCGAACCCGCCGTTGACGGAAGCCATTCAGACAGCGGCAATATCTGACGTTGCCACGTGCATCTGACAAGCGACGGAACGCATCACCAGGCGCAGGCAGCCTTCCTGGCCAACGACTTCATCAACGACCCTGCACATCACCGGTGGTGACCGTAGGCCTAGCGGGTTTTCTCCGAGGGTGCGTACACCTCCGAACGAACCGATACCCGACACCGGCGATCCGTTCGCGTTCTCCCTGCTATCACCTGCTCAATGGCCAGGTGACGCGCCTGAGCAGACGGAATCGTGTCACTAGGAACTCTCGGCTCGCAGACTAGCTTGCAACGATGGGTCGCACCCGTGGATGATCAACGTTGGAATCGCTAATGTGATTCCACAACACCTAAGCGACCCGCAGTCCGCGGTCCAACCACACGGCTGTGCGGCATCACCAGGACACCAAGAAACGGACGGAGCATGCGGTGGCTGACGAGGTGACCGAGTTACCGAAGGTCCTGTCGACACAAGGTGAACAACACCAGGAAACCGGCTACATCAAGGCCTCCGACGAGGACGTCGACCTCTACGTCGACCGCGTCACCGACGAAGTCCTGGCCTGCCGCGAACGCGGCCGCCACCTGTTCCCGACCATCCGACAGGCCGGGATCCACTTCTCCGAGGTCGACTCCGACGGCCTGTTCATCCGCCGGCTGACCTGCACCTGCTGCGAACTGGCCGTCAAGGTGGAGAAGTGGGAAGGCACCCGGCAGCGCGGCCGCACCCGCTTTAACCGCGTCGACTCCCAGCTGGAGTACCGCACCGGCCAAGACGGACAGACCTACCTCTCCCCCACCGGACGCGGCCGCATGACCCCCCGCCAGATCGGCGACTCCGAGGTCGGGCATGGAGGCTTCGATGCGCCCGGCGTCGAGGTAGGGCCGCAGGAGTTGCAGGAGTTTGCGGTATTCGTCGGCGGCGAGGTCGATTTCCACGCGCATCTGGTCGATGTTGATCTCGTGGGTTTCGACGTCGTGCTCGGTGCCGCTGATGTCGCAGTATCGGATCTGGCGGGTGCCCATGCGAACCGACTGAGCGTGGTCGTCTTATCGACGACGCGCTGGGAAAGTTCCTGCTCCTCTTCACCACGCTTGGTCATCCCGGTGATCTCTTCAGGCGGCTTGGCCGGCGCCCCTTCCGCAGGCGCGGCCTCGGCACCATCTGTATCGACGGGTTGAACTTCGTCATCACCAGCGGCTTCCGAAGCCAGCCCGGCCATCGCCACGCCCATCATACCGACGCCGGTGGCGATGCCGTCGAGACCACGTTGAGCGGGACCCCGGCAACCGCGCCCGCACCGGTCGCATCCAGCACGACGCCCGCTGCGCTGACCGCGGTCAGTGCAGCACCGCCGGCCAATCCCAGAACCATCTCGGGATGATGGATCGCGGCATTGCCCAGGGACGCAAGGCCATTGACGGCCGTTCCTGCAGCGTTGCCGATCGCCTCTCCCGCTTGTTCCACGAAGTGGCCCGTCCTCATGGGCGAGCCGATTGCACACCCGTCGAGGGGCAGCCGAGGGTCGGGCCACGGTTCGGCCGTGCCGAAATAGCGACTGCAGTTAACCGGTACGCCCCAGCACCGCTACACGGCATCTACCGCCGAGAAGTGCCTCCCACCTCCCCTGCCTGGAACGACCGCGCGCGTCCCAGGCACGCTTAAGCCACGATAAAACCTACCCGCTCAACGAAATCGCTTCGGATGGCGGGAGATCGGTGGCGCGGCGAGTTCGATGGAGTCCAGCCGGAGCTCGCGGGTCAGCGATTGGTCGCCGTATCCACGCAACGACGCACGGATCCGCGCCCCGCTCGGCCATCAAGAGATGTTCCCGCCGACCCGACCTCAACCAGGAGCGGATCTCAAGGTCATCTTTCGGGGATCGCCCCCGTCAGCCGGATTGATCGTTTACGGTAAGTCTTGCTCTGCTCTAGCGACAACACAGCTCAGATGGACGATGCCCAGGCCGGCGACGGTCAGGTCCGGAATTGTCTGGCAGCCAACGCCACCAATGGTCCAAGCAGGCCCTCTCCAAGTGCCGTGCCATGGTCTCCGAGCTCCAGCCCAGCACCAGCATCAGATCGCCAGTGTCTCCCCCGGCGGCCTTCCATTCATGAGCGCAGGTGTGGCGCCAGCGGTGGGCGTGCAGAATTTTGATGCTTTCCAAGATCAAAAACAGACATTTCAAAACTCCGTAGTCAAGGTGTCCATGAGCGGCGCGCTTGACTCCGGGAAGCGAAACAAGAACAAAAAAGAGGGCTTCCACAGGCCCTGACCTGCGGAAACCCTCTCACCGGTCGGGACGGCGGTGTGTGGTTTCAGGACATCGGAATGGGGTGTCTCACGTCATCGGAATGGGATGTCTTGGGTCATCGGCATGGCGTGGCTGGTGGTGTGGGTGGTGTGCGTGATGCTGGTCGATGTCGAAGCGCCGTTTGGTCATCACGGCCGTGCTGGCCGGTTCGTCGCAGTCGGAGGTGGCCCGGACCTACGGGGTTTCGCAGGGCTGGATCAGCCGCTTGATGGCCCGCTACCACCGAGAGGGCGAGGCAGCGTTCGAACCCCGTTCACGACGGCCTCACCACTCGCCGAACGCGATCGGCCCGGACACGGTCGAGCTGGTGTTATCCCTGCGCAAACACCTCACCGAGGCCGGCCACGACGCCGGAGCCGACACCATCGGCTGGCACCTGACCCATCACCACCAGGTGCGGGTCTCCCGGGCCACGATCCACCGGATCCTGACCACCCACGCCGCGGTGACACCCGAACCGAGCAAACGGCCCAAGAGTTCCTACATCCGATTCGAAGCCTCACAGCCCAACGAAACATGGCAGTCGGATTTCACCCATCACCGGCTGGCCGATGGCCGGGACGCCGAGATCCTGACCTGGCTTGATGACCATTCCCGCTACGCCCTGCACATCGGCGCCCACATCCGCATCACCGGGCCGATCGTGCTCACGGCGTTCCGCGAAACCACTGCGGCACACGGATTCCCAGCCTCAGTGCTGACCGATAACGGGATGGTGTTCACCACACGGCTCTCCGGCGGGCGCGGCGGCCGCAACCACCTCGAATACGAACTCCGACGGCACGACATCGTGCAGAAAAACTCCCGACCGCACCATCCCACCACCTGCGGCAAAGTCTGTGAAGACTGGTGTCGGTGTTGCGCCTGGGGCCGGTCTGACCCCGGCCAAGGTATGACCATGGTGTCCTGCGTTCGATTTGTCGGCCGGCCCTGGCGCAGCACCGCGGCCTGCACCGGCCAGACGGATCTGACCTGATAGGAGCTTGGACCAGAAGCCCCGTCACAGACTTGTCGCTCCGCCCAGCCGGTTCGGGCCCCGTCCGTCAGATCGGGCCTCACGGAGGAGCGAACCCAGCATGACAACTCAAGCGGCGATTGTCTTCGGTGGCGTCGACACCCATAAGAACACGCATTATGCGGCCGCCATCGACGAGCACGGCCGGCTACTCGGCCACCACGAGTTCCCGGCAAACGACCACGGCTACCAGGCACTTCTCACCTGGATGCGATCACAGGGCCAGATCCGCGCAATCGGGGTGGAAAGCACCGGTTCGTTCGGTGCGACCCTCACCCGCGCACTCACCGCGGCCGGCCAGCGCGTCGTTGAAGTCAACCGGCCAAACCGCCTCGCGCGGCGAATGGACGGTAAATCCGACCAACTCGATGCCGAACAGATCGCGCGTGCGGTCCTCGGCCAGACCTCCACGGCCATTCCCAAGACCAAATCCGGTGCAGTCGAGGTGATCCGCACCCTGCGAGTGACCCGCGCCGGCGCGGTCAAGGCCCGCACCCAGGCGTTCAACACGCTCTGGGGAGTCATGATCGGCGCGCCCTCCCCCCTTCGCGACGAGTTGGTTGTGTTGACCAAACGCACGCTGGTCAACCGCTGCTTGCGGCTTCGCCCCGAGACCGACAACCTGGTCGCACTCCACGACGATCCCGCTCGCATGCTCATGGCCGGAGTCAAAAGCGCCCTACGTGACCTCGCCCGCCGCTGGAAGGCGCTCGACGAGGAAATCAAAAGGCTGAATCGGCAGCTCGAAGCACTCGTGCAAGCGGCCGCGCCAGCACTGATCGAGCTCCACGGAGTCAGCACCGAACTCGCCGGCCAGTTCCTCGTTACCGCAGGCGACAACGCCTCGCGCATCCATAACGAAGCCGCCTTCGCCAAACTCTGCGGTGTCGCGCCACAACCGGCCAGCAGCGGCAGGACAACCGGCCGCCATCGCCTCAGCCGAAGCGGCGACCGGGCCGCCAACAGCGCCCTCTACATCATCACCATTGTCCGGTTACGACGCCACCAACCCACCCGCGACTACGTCGATCGCCGCACCGCCGAAGGCCTCAGCAAACGCGAGATCATCCGCTGCCTCAAGCGCTACATCGCCCGCGAGATCTACGCAAACCTCCCACGACCCGAAACTGACACACGCTCACCAGCCGTCGCTGCGACCGCAGCTTGACAAACATAGGAGCATCTGTGATGCCGAAGAGGTCGGGAATGCGTACTCCGCCGCCTTCGGCCCAGCCGTGAGCACGGATGAGCGCGAGGTCGCCCTCAGTTGTTCCCGTTGCGTTGGGGACCCTGGCGTAAGAGGGTCAAGTGCTTGCTTGTTTTGTGGAGACTAATGGTCCTATAGTTCGTCTCCATTAGTCATTTCGACCTGCAGCTCAGCAGCACCTGCCGCCAGGACGAACCCGACTTTGGCTGCGCCGCCGCCGTGGTCTCGAGCCAGTTGCATGGCCATCGGCGCCTCGTCGAGTTCGTGCATGCTGGTCAGGCAGTGATCGACTTCGATGTCACCGCTGACGATGCGCTCGACCGCGGCTCGGAATGATGCGAGCCCGGACTCGGCCTGCGTCTTGCTGATCCACTCCACGGTGAGCGACTTCCGGAAGCACCGCTCCACAGGAAACGGGGAGCTCCCCCGCCGCTCGGGATAGCCGAAGAGACCGACCGTGCCCTTCTCGCGCACCGCTTCCACCGCTTCGGCCCGGCACGCGTCGTAGCCTGCGGCTTCGATGACGAGATCCGCGCCGAATCCACCCGTGAGCTCGTGAACAGCATCGACAACGGATCCACAAGGCGCGAGCACGGTCTCTGTCGCACCGAATTGCTTCGCCGCTGCGAGGCGCTCGCGGTTGCGATCGGACACCACGACAGCTTCACATCCCAGCCGAATCACCTGCTGCAGGAAGAACAACCCAGCCGAGCCCGCACCGATGACCGCGGCGACGCGTGGACGTTCCCGACGGCCGATGAACTTCTTCATCGCGAAGATGGTCGTTCCGAGCTGCTGCGCGAGGAGCATCCTCCTCAGGTCCGCGCCAGGCGCGAGCTGCACGAGCTGGCTCTCGTCCACCACTTGAAACTCCGCGAAGCACCCGCCGCGGTCACCGGCGGGAACTGTCAGGACAGCAGTGCCGGGCGGGAAGCGCTCCGACTCTCCACCAACCACGACACCGACGCCCTCGTGCCCGGGGTACCCAGGTTTGCCGAGGCGGTCCGGATTGTGCATCTCGTCGAAAACGATATGCACGTCGGACCCGCAGATTGACGCGAAATGCATTTCCACGAGGACTTGCCCCGCACCCGGCTCCGGGATCGCGACGTGCGACACCTCGACCACACCCGGCTTCGACAGACGCGCTGCACGCATGTCCCATCTCCGTCCACATCTCACTTGGGCACCCGACGAGCTCATCCATCGTCGGTCGAGGCCGGCGACGGGACAACAGAAAGCCATCATGGTGCATGCACGCGCGGAGTCCCGTACGGGCACCGCCCCGCTGGCGCGATCGGATCGGCATTCGCTCTGAGTTAGTCCGCCAGGAACTCAGCGACCACGGTGCTCGCCTCGGGGCGGCATTCCTGGAAGTAGGCGTGCCGCGCGCCGGGAAACACCTGCGAGCGCACGTTGGGGATGCGGGACTCGAGCAACGGAACGTTGGCGCACGGCGTGAGGCGGTCAGCATCACCGTGCAGCACCAAGGTCGGTGCTTCGATCCGCTCAAGGGCCTCCCACGCGTTGTGCTCGTTGCTGGCCACGAGATGGCGGCGACGCGCATAGCCAGGCATCTCCGAATCGCCGAGCACGGTGTGCGGGCCTGGATTCGACGCGAGCCACTCCGGGTTGAACATCATCGACAGGAGCGACTCCCGCACTGCACTCGCGTCGGCTCGGGCGAGTTCTCGCCGGGCGGAAGCATCGCGCTCCACAGCCTTCGGCCCGCCTGGCGAGGTGCAACCGAGTACGAGGCGACCAACCCGATCCGGATGACGAATCGCAAGCCACTGCGCCACCCGCCCGCCCATCGACGTCCCGTACACATCGGCCCGGGAGATGTCGAGGTGATCCAGCACGGCGATCACGTCATCGGCGAAGTCCCGCGTCGAGTAGTGCTCGTCGGGCTTGTCGCTGTCGCCGCTGCCCCGGTAATCGACCGTGATCGTGGTGTGCGTGGGGTGGAAATCCGCACGTACGCCATCCCACCAGTGGTGGTTGTTGGCTTGCCCTGCCAGCAGCACCAACGGTCGCCCGGTCCCCTCGCACTGGTAAGCCAGGACGGTTCCGTCCTGCGCCCGAGCACGGGCAGCCCGCCGGTCACTCGTTCCGAACATTCGGCTCCCCCCGCACACCTTTCATCGCGCCACCTCGAGACGGCTGCCGCGACCATTCCCTAGCGCCACCTCACGTGCCGAGTATTCGATGAGCGCGTTCCACCAACGGTTTGTCGATCATCTGCCCGTTCATGCGGGTGACCGATTCACCGGCCTCGACAACGGCTCGGGCCCATTCCCGCTCGCTCTCGGACGGGGCGAACCCGTCCGCCACGACCGGGACCTGGCTCGGGTGGATGCACAGCTTGCCGGTGAAGCCGAGGCGGTGGGCGTGCTTGACATCCGCGCTCAGGGCCGCGGTGTCCTCGATCGAGATCGTCACGCCGTCGACGGGTGGGGCCAGTTTGGCTGCGGCTGAGGCGGTGACCAGCTTGGACCGCGCGTACGTCATCGCCAGGTGGTCGTCGGGTGCGACGCCGACCTCGGCTCCGAAGTCGGCGTTGCCGAAGGCCAAGCGGACGACTCCGGCGGTGGCGCACACCTCGCTGGCGCGCTCGATTCCGGCGGCGGTCTCGACCAACGCCACCAGGTCGCACTTTCCTCCGGTGCGGCGCCCGAGGTCGGCCAGCGCGGCAACGGAATCGGCCTTGGGCACCATGATCGGGCAACCGTGTCGCATCGCGGTGTCGAGATCGGCCTCGAACCAGGGCGTTCCGAAAGGATTGATGCGCACCAGGGCGGCGTTTCCCTGCTCCAGCCATTCCGAGACGTAGCCGCGCGCACGGTCCTTGTCATCGACGGCGACGGCGTCTTCGAGATCGACGATCACGACGTCGGCGCCTGAAGCGGTGGCCTTGTCGAAACGGTCGGGCCGGTGGCCGGGCACGAACAGGAAACTGCGGGCCGTGGCGATCTGATCGCGGGTCAGCCTCACGCGAACGTCACCTCCGCGGTCGCGTGCCGGGCATCCCGGTGCGTCGCGACCTGCAACACCGCCCCATCGACTGCAGGGTTTCCGGACGCCACGATGTGTTCCCCTGCGAAAATGGGGCTGCGCAGCCGGAACGACAGCGACCGCACTCGTCGCGGTTCGTTGCGCCGAACCAGCTCCAGCATCAGCACCGCCAGCAGCGGGCCGTGCACGACCAGCCCCGGGTAGCCCTCCTCGTCCCGCACGTACGGACTGTCGTAGTGGATGCGATGCGCGTTGGCGGTCAACGCGCTGAACCGGAACAGCGATGCCGGATCAGGCTGCGCAGTCAGCTGCCAGTCCCCGTCCGATTGCGGCGTCGCCGACGTGTCCACCACAGCGGGATGATCCCCCGCGCTCTTCCCGGACCGGTACACGATGTCCTGCTCCTCGACCAGACACGTGCGACCGTGCTGGCGGAACTCGTTGCGCTGGGTCACGAACACCATCTCACCGGTCCGCCCCTGCTTGACCGCGACGTTGGCGATGCTGCTGGTCCGCTCGGTGCGTTCCCCGATGCTCAGCGGCTCGGCGATCTCGCAACGGCCGCCGGCGAACATGCGCTGCCGGTGCGGGATCGGCGGCAAGAAGTGCCCGTCTCGTGGGTGACCGTCCTCGCCCAGCTCGTCCTGGTTCGGCCAGCGCAGGAAGTGGAGCCAGTGCCACAGCGGAGGCAACGGCTCTCCCGCTCCGGCAACGGGTTTCGACTGGTTCAGCACAGCCGACAACGCCGCGACCGGTGCCGCCGACAGCACCTCCTCGTCGGTCACCGGACTCGGATCCCACGAATCCACGTAAGTTCCCAGCAGAATCGAACCGGTTGGCATGCGACCTCCACATCGTTGATCGGCGGGCGTGCGCTGCGGCGCACGCCCGCCGATGCGGAATCATTTTTCCGACTGAGCCTGAGTCAGCTCACGCTCTTCGGGCACCGAA
Organism: Saccharopolyspora sp. NPDC049426; assembly: GCF_040676935.1. Lineage (NCBI taxonomy): Bacteria > Bacillati > Actinomycetota > Actinomycetes > Pseudonocardiales > Pseudonocardiaceae > Saccharopolyspora > Saccharopolyspora sp. NPDC049426. Next base: position 10,465 of record NZ_JBFAPZ010000029.1, read on the forward strand.
TCGATGTCGTCCAGGTGCGACTGCTTGGACGGCTCACGCACGAGCAACGTCGCGATGAACGTCAAGGCGATGCACCCTGTGACGTACCAGAAGAAGGCGCCTTCGACACCGGCCTTCTTCAATGTCAGGGCGATCGACTCGGTCATGCCGCCGAACGTGGCGGTGATCAATGCGTGGCACAACCCCACTCCCAGCGCGCGGACCTTGGTCGGGAACATTTCGGCCTTGATGATCGACGACAGCGCCGAGTATCCGGACACGAAAGTCAGCCCGAGGACCATCAGCAGGAACGCCACGATGGGGCTGCTGGTGTGCCCGAGCACGGTCATGAGCGGCACGGTGAGCACCATCAGACCGATCGAGAAGCCGAACATGACAGGGCGCCGCCCGATGCGGTCCGACAACGCGCCGACCAACGGCTGCAACACCATGAAGACCAGCAAGGCGCAGAAGTTGATGATCGCTGCGGTCGGCTTCGGAATTCCTGCGGTGTTCACCAGGTACTTCTGCAGGTAGGTGGTGAAGGTGTAGAAGGCGACCGTGCCGCCGACGGTGAACCCGAGAACTGCGATCACCTGGAGCGGGTACTCGGTGATCAGGGCGAGCAGGCCCCGTCGTTCCTTGCTCGCCTCAGGAGTGGCCCTGCGGGCCTTGTCCTGCTTGTAGTGCTCGGATTCTTCCATGGTCCGGCGCAGGTACATCACGACCAGGCCGGCGACCGCGCCGACGGCGAACGGGATGCGCCAGCCCCAGGCGGCCATCTGCTGGTCGTCCAGCACCGACTGCAGCGCGATCATCAGGGCCAAGGCGGAGAGCTGGCCGAGTGTGATGGACACGTAGTTGAAGCTTGAGTAGAAACCCCGTCGGCCGCTGGGTGCGATCTCGGAGAGATACGACGCGCTGGAGCCGAATTCGCCGCCGACGGACAGACCCTGCGCGAGTCGCGCCACGACGAGCAGGATCGGCGCCATGAGGCCGATGCTCTCGTAGCTGGGGGTGACCGCGATGGTCAATGATCCGGCGCTCATCAAGGTCACCGACAGGGTCAGTGCGGAGCGTCGGCCGAAGTGGTCGCCGTAGAGACCCAGCAGCCAGCCGCCGAGCGGGCGCATGAAGAAACCGACGGCGAACACCAGTGCCGCCGACAGCAGTTGCGCGGTCTGGTCGCCCTTCGGGAAGAACGCGGCTGCGAAGTAGATGCTGAACGAGGCGTAGACGAACCAGTCGTACCATTCGACCAGGTTGCCCAGGCAACCACGCATGATGTTGGCTGTGACACCACGTCTCGTGGGTGTGGCGTTGTGCGACATGGGAAGCTCCATTGCTCTCGCCGCTGGGGACGTTGTTGTTTCGTGGCGGGCGGTTTCAGCGCATGACGAAGGGGTTCGCGGTGGGCGCCTCGGTGTTGATCCAGACGGTCTTGTCCTCGAGGTACTCGTGGATGGCTCCGATGCCGTTCTCACGGCCGATGCCGGAGTCCTTGACGCCGCCGAACGGCGCGAGGTAGCTCACCGCCCGGTAGGTGTTGACCCACACCGTCCCGGAGCGGATGCGCTCGGACATGCGGAAGGCGCGTCCGATGTCGCCGGTCCACACTCCGGCGCCGAGGCCGTAGCGGCTGTCGTTGGCGAGGGCGGCGGCCTCCTGCTCGTCGTGGAACGGGATGACGGCCAGGACGGGGCCGAAGACTTCCTCCTGCGCGATGCGCATGTCGTTGCTGACACCGGTGAAGATCGTCGGTTCGACGAACCAGCCGCTGCCGCACTCCGGGCCGGACGCGACCTTCCCTCCCAGAGCCAGCTGTGCTCCTTCGCTCTGGGCGATGTCGATGTAGTCGAGGACCTTGGCGTGCTGGGTCGGCGTGGTGATGGGGCCGACCTGGGTCGATTCGTCCATCGGGTCGCCCATGCGGGCCGACCCCGCCAGATCGACCACGGCGCGCACGACCTCGTCGTGGATGCTGTCCTGCACCAGCAACCGCGACCCGGCGATGCAGGTCTGGCCGGTCGCGGCGAAGATCCCGGAGACCACACCGTTGACGGCCGCGTCGAGGTCTGCGTCGGCGAAAACGATGTTGGGCGATTTCCCACCCAGTTCCAGACTGACGTGCTTGAAGTCCCGAGCGGCCGACTCGTTGATCCGGCGGCCGGTGGCGTCCGACCCGGTAAAGCTGATCTTGCGCACCAGCGGGTGCTCCACCAGGGCGGAGCCGACGTCGCCACCGAATCCGGTGACGACGTTGACCACGCCCGGCGGCAGGCCGGCCTCGTGGAACAGGCGCGCGAGTTCGATCGTCGAGGCCGAGGTGAACTCCGAGGGCTTGATCACCACCGTGCATCCTGCGGCCAACGCCGGAGCAAGCTTCCACGCCAGCAGCAACAGCGGCGAGTTCCACGGCGTGATCACCGCGACGACCCCGGCCGGTTCCTTCGCCGTGTAGGTGAAGAAGCCCTTCTTGTCCATCGGAACGACGGTGCCTTCGACCTTGTCGGCCAGCCCGCCGTAGTAGTAGAACCACTGCGGCACGTACTGCAGTTGACCGTGCATCTCCGTGAAGAGCTTGCCGTTGTCGCGCACTTCGGTCTCGGCCAGCTGCCGGGCGTTATCGGCAATGACGTCACCGAGGTTGCGCAACAGCGCGCCGCGCTGGCTCGCGGTGAACTCCGACCACGGACCCGTGCGCAGAGCGCGTTCCGCTGCCTGCACTGCCGCGTCGACGTCGTGCGCGTTGCCCTTGGCGACTTCGGCCCAGGGTGCGCCGCGGTAGGGGTCGTCGGTGGTGAACCATTCGCCGCCGGTGGGCTCGTGGTGCTCCCCGTCGATGAACATCGTGTAGTGCTGCATGGGAACCTCCCTTCCTGCGCGCTAGAAGGTGGACAGGCCGAGAGCTGCGCGGAAGGTGTTCTTGTTCGCGACGCTGTCCCGGGGCGGCAGTGTTCGGGTCGGCTCGTCGGTGGCGATGAGGACCTGGGCGTAGCAGGTCGCCGATCGAGCGCGGATGCGCGAGGCGAGCTCGGCGATCTGGGTCGCCTCGGTGATCCGTGATGCCTCGTCGATGCCGAAACCCTTGGCCACGGCCACGAGATCGGTTCCGAGGCTGCTGTGGCTGGCCTGCATCCCGGTCTCGCCGAAGTGGCCGTTGTCGAGCACCACGATCGTGAGGTTGGGTGGCAGCACTGCGCCGACGCTGCCCAGGGAACCGATTCCCATCAGGTGCTCGCCGTCGCCGGTGATCGCCACGACGGATCGATCCGGCTGGGCGAGGGCGAGTCCCAGAGCCATCGGTACGGCGGCTCCCATCGCTCCCCACAGGTAGAAGTTGCCCGGGCGGTCCCCTGCGGCGAACACGTCGTAGCTCGGCGATCCGAGGCCGGACACCACGAGAACGTCGGGGATGCCCTCGATCAGGTCGGCGACGAATCGGCGCCGGTCGAGGCGCGTTTCGGTGTTGGTCATCAGTCGCGCTCCCACTTCTTGCGGCCGATCAGCTTCTGACCGAGCAGGACCGCCACCCGCTCGCCCGCTTCGAAGACCGAGTCGAGGGCGGCCTCGACGGCGTCCTCGACCTCCTCGGGTCGATCCACGCGCACGACGGTGATGCCCATGAGTTCCAGGGCCTGCTGAGTGGCGCGGGCCATGGGCCCCTGCCACGGGTTGAACTCGGCGTACTCACCGCGCATGGTCACCAGCGTCAAGAACGGGAACTGGCACATCTGCAGCAGCGAGAACATGTTCACGCAGTTGCCGACGCCGCTGCTCTGCATCAGCACCGCGCAGCGCTGTCCGCCGAGCCAGGCACCGCCGGCCACGGCGACGCCTTCCTCCTCGGTGGTCAGCACGACGTCGTGGATCGCGGGATCCTTCTGGGCCTGCGTGATGACGTGGGAGTGGCCGGCGTCGGGCACGTAGGCGACCTGCTCCACGCCGCTCTTCTTCAGGGCCGTGAAGATGGATTCCTGCCATGCAGGTGGCGATGGGTGTTCCTGGGGCATCCGATTCGACTCCGGTGCTCGGTCCGTTGGTGGCACACATCATGTGCGCTTATGCATCGGGTTGAGAAATAGAAAGCCGTGATAGCTGCATTCCTCAACGGCATCGGAGCAGCAGGTCGAAGAGGTCGGCCGACGCGGTTACTCGTGACGCACGTCGACGCCGTTTTCCGCGAGCTGCGCCGAAGGCCATCTGCCCAGGCGCACCGCGGTGTGGATGAGGTCGGTCAGCTCTCGTACGACGACTTCGACCGCTGGTGGCGTACGGCCCGCCCGTTGGGTTCCGAGCACGACCGAGCGGTACACGTCCGGCTCGCACAGCGGGGCCGCGCTCAACTCGCCCCGGGCGACGTCGGCGGCGATACCTGCTGCGGGCAGGATGGTCCAGCCGTATCCAGCCTGAACGAGCTGCTTCTGCACCCACATCGAGTTCGTCTGGACGACCGCGTTCAACTGTGACTTCGCCCGAGCGGCCGCCGCGTCGACCAACGTGCGCAACGCGTGGCCCGCGGCCGGCATCACGAGCGGATGCGTGCTGACCTCTTCGAAGGGGACGGGCCGGTCCGGGCTCAGCGCGTCCCACGGCGGCGCCACCGCCCACAAGCTCTCCTGCACCAGCGGCTGCGCGTTGAGCGAGGGCGTGCTGGGCAGGTTGTAGAGCAACGTCAGATCCAGGTCGCCCTCGTCGAGCCATTGCTGGAGATGCCCCGAATAACCGGTCATCAACCGCAGCTCGATGCCGGGGTGGTTCTGGGCGATCACTGACACCAGGGGCTCGGCCAGCAGGTCGGTCGTGCTTTCGAGCAGGCCGACGGTGACGAGTCCGGTGACCACACCGGGTGTGGGCTGCAGCTCGACGCGAGCGCGTTCAAGCTCGTTGAGCGCTCGCCGCGCGCGGTCGACCATGACCGTTCCGGCTTCAGTGGGCCGCATTCCCTGCCGGGTGCGTTCGAACAGCGGGATCCCGAGCTCCTGCTCCAGGGTGCGGATCTGCCGGGTCACGGCGGGCTGGACCAGGTGCAGCACTTCCGCGGCCCGGGTGACGCTGCCCACCTCCGCCACCGTCACAAGCGCCTTGAGCTGCTTGACGTCCACGGCCACTCCCTCCTATCCGCACCGAGCATGTCCGCATCAGAAATTGCTATTTCACGAACCATCTCATGAAAGCTCATGATGCTCCTCATGGCGCGAACGCGGAAGACCAGGCCAATGGAGGTCAGCGCATGAGTGATCTGCCGCTCGCGGGCATCACGGTGGTCAGCATCGAGCAGGCGGTGGCGGCACCGTTCGCCACTCGACAGCTCGCTGATCTGGGGGCCCGCGTGATCAAGATCGAACGCCCGGGCGGAGGTGACTTCGCGCGCCGCTACGACACCACCGTGCACGACCAGTCGAGCTATTTCGTGTGGCTGAACCGCTCGAAGGAATCCCTCACGCTGGATCTCAAGTCCGCACGGGGACGGGATGTTCTCGACGAGCTGCTCGCCGAGGCCGATGTGTTCGTGCAGAACCTGGGACCGGGTGCGGCCAGTCGGCTCGGCCTCGACGCCGCGTCGCTGTCCGAGCGGTTCCCGTCGTTGATCCCCTGCTCGGTCTCCGGCTACGGAACGGACGGACCGTGGTCCGACCGCAAGGCATACGACCTGCTCGTGCAGTGCCAGACCGGGCTGGTGTCGCTGACCGGAAACCCGGAGTCCTCGGCCCGCGTCGGCGTGTCGGTCGCCGACATCTCCGCCGGGATGTACGCGTACTCGGGAATCCTCACCGCCTTGTTCACCCGTGCGACCACCGGCGTGGCCCGGGCTGTCGAGGTTTCGCTGTTCGAGGCGCTGGCGGAATGGATGAGCCAGCCCGCGTACTACACCCGTCACAGCGGCACCCAGCCGGCGCGGTTCGGAACCCAGCACGCCACGATCGCCCCGTACGGCGCCTACACCGCAGCCGACGGCAAGGACGTGTTGTTCTCCATCCAGAACGAGCACGAATGGGTCGCTTTGTGCGAGCAGTTCCTCGAGCGCCCCGACCTCGTCGAGGATGCACGCTTCGCGACGAACTCCGACCGGGTGGCCCACCGCGAGGAGCTCAGCGCACTGGTGCGCGAGCGGTTCGCCCGCTCCGGCAGCCGCGAGGTCATGAAGATCCTGGACCAGGCGGGCATCGCCAACGCCGGCGTCAACGACGTCGCCGAGTTCCTCGAGCATCCCGTGCTGCGCGACCGGAACCGGTGGCGCGACGTGCAGATCCCCGGGGCTGTGGTGCAGGCCCTGGTCCCACCCGCGGACCTGGCCGGAATCGAACCTCGCATGGACGCCGTTCCTGACATCGGCCAGCACACCGACGACGTCCTCACCGGGCTCGGCTACACCGAGTCCGACATCGCCGGCCTGCGGGCCGACAACGTCGTCTGACGGTCCACAGAAGATCATCAAGGAGCAATCGTGAGCGCTCTCGACATCCTCTCCGAGGACGAGCAGTTCATCGTCAACACCGTGCACGACTTCGTCGACAAGGATGTGCGCCCGGTCGTCAACGAGCTCGAACACGCCAACACCTACCCCGAGGACCTCATCGAGCAGATGAAGCAGCTCGGCATCTTCGGCCTGGCCATCCCTGAGGAGTACGGCGGCACACCGGTGTCCACCCCGTGCTACGTGTTCATCACCGAAGAGCTCGCGCGTGGCTGGATGAGCCTGGCCGGTGCCATGGGCGGCCACACCGTGGTCTCCAAGCTGCTGCTGCACTTCGGCACCGAGGAGCAGAAGCGCCACTACCTGCCGAAGATGGCAACCGGGGAAATCCGGGCCACCATGGCCCTGACCGAACCGGGAGGCGGCTCCGATCTGCAGGCCATGCGCACAGTCGCACGCCGCGACGACGACGGTTACCTGATCAACGGCTCCAAGACGTGGATCACCAACGCCCGCAGGTCGCAGCTGATCGCGCTGCTGTGCAAGACCGACCCGGACGCCACTCCGACCCACAAGGGCATCTCGATCCTGCTGGTCGAACATGGCCCCGGACTGGAGGTCTCGCGCGACCTGCCCAAGCTCGGCTACAAGGGCCTCGAGAGCTGCGAATTGTCCTTCGACGACCACCGGGTCGGCGCCGATGCCGTCCTCGGCGGCACCGAAGGCCAGGGCTTCTCACAGATGATGAAGGGTCTGGAGACCGGACGACTGCAGGTCGCCGGACGCGCTCTCGGCGTCGCACGGGCCGCTCTGGAAGACTCGCTGAACTACGCCCAGGAACGCGAGTCGTTCGGCAAGCCCATCTGGAAGCACCAGTCCGTCGGCAACTACCTGGCCGACATGGCCACGTCCTTCGCCGCGGCTCGCCAGCTGACCCTGCACGCCGCCCAGGAGTACGACGCCGGACGTCGCGTGGACATGGAAGCCGGAATGGCCAAGCTCTTCGCCTCCGAAACGGCGATGGACATCGCGCTCAACGCCGTCCGCGTCCACGGCGGCTACGGCTACTCCACCGAATTCGACGTCGAACGCTACTTCCGCGACGCCCCGCTAATGATCGTCGGCGAAGGCACCAACGAGATCCAGCGCAACGTCATCGTCCGCCAACTCGTCCAACGAGGCGGCCTCAACGCCTGACAACCGCGGTATGCAGGCTCGTGACGTCACCACCTGAACACCGCAGCCCCGAAACCCCGCCACAGGGACCCGATTCCTGGAATCGCTGCCCGATAACGCACAACGAGAGAGTCTTGTTCGCTTATGAACATCGCCGTTTTGGTGAAGCAGGTGCCCGACACGTATTCCGAACGGAAGCTGTCTGCTGCGGATCACACGTTGGACCGCGAGTCGGCGGATGCCGTGTTGGATGAGATCAACGAGCGCGCCGTGGAGGAGGCGCTGTTGATCAAGGAGGCTCAGGGCGGCGAAGTGACCGTCGTGTGCATGGGCCCGGATCGCGCCACGGATGCCATCCGCAAGGCGCTGTCGATGGGTGCGGACAAGGCGGTGCACCTGTCCGACGAGGCGTTGCACGGCACCGACGCGCCGGCCACCGCCAAGGCGCTGGCGAAGGTCATCGGCACCGTTGAGGGTGTCGACCTGGTGATCGCGGGCAACGAGGCGACCGACGGTCGCTCGGGTGCGGTGCCGGCGATGGTCGCCGAGGTGCTGGGCTGGCCGCAGCTGACCTTCGCTCGCAAGGTCGCGACCGACGGTTCGTCGGTGAAGGTCGAGCGCGAGACCGACGCGGGCATCCTGACCGTCGAGTCCGGCCTGCCCGCCGTGGTCAGCGTGACGGAGAAGATCAACGAGCCGCGGTATCCGTCGTTCAAGGGCATCATGGCCGCGAAGAAGAAGCCGGTGAGCGCGCTGTCGCTGGCTGATGCGGGGATCGACGCCTCCGAGGTCGGCCTGGCAGGCGCCGGCTCCCAGGTCGTCGAGTCCGCTCCGAAGCCGCCGAAGTCCGGCGGTGTGAAGGTCACCGACGAGGGCGAAGGCGGCGTGGGCGTCGCTGAGTTCCTGGCCGGCGAAAAACTGCTCTGACACCCGACGAGGATCGAGGGAGACAACACCATGACTGAAGTTCTGGTCCTCGTTGACCACCACGCTGGCGAGGTCAAGAAGGTCACGCTGGAACTGCTCACCGCTGCCCGCCGCATCGGTTCGCCGTCGGCTGTGGTGGTGGGCGAGCCCGGCACCACAGCCAAGCTGTCCGAGGTCTTGGCTACCTACGGTGTCGAGAAGATCTACGCCGCTGAAGGAAACGGCGTCGACGACGTCCTCGTCACCCCGAAGGTCGAAGTACTCGCATCCCTGACCACTCAGACGTCACCGGCGGCGGTGCTGGTTGCCGCCTCGGTCGACGGCAAGGAGATCGCCGGTCGTCTGGCGATCCGCCTGGACACGGGTCTGCTGTCGGAGGTCGTGGACATCGACGGTGAGGGCGTGGCGTCGCACTCGCTGTTCGGTGGCACCTTTGATGCCAAGGCGAAGGTCACCAAGGGCACCCCGGTGGTCACCGTTCTGCCCGGCTCCATCGAGGCCGAGAAGGCCACTGGTGCCGCCGCGGTCGAGCAGGTCGAGGTCCCGGCCTCCTCCGGTGCCAAGATCACCGGTCGGCAGCCGGCCGAGGCCGGCGACCGCCCCGAGCTCACCGAAGCGTCCGTGGTCGTCTCGGGTGGTCGTGGTGTCGGTTCGGCCGAGTCGTTCGAGGTCGTGGAGAAGCTGGCCGACACCCTCGGTGCCGCTGTCGGCGCCTCGCGTGCCGCGGTGGACTCGGGCTACTACCCGCACCAGTTCCAGGTCGGCCAGACCGGTAAGACGGTCTCGCCACAGCTCTACATCGCCCTCGGTATTTCCGGCGCGATCCAGCACCGCGCGGGCATGCAAACCTCCAAGACCATCGTCGCGGTGAACAAGGACCCCGAGGTGCCGATCTTCGACATCGCCGACTACGGCGTCGTCGGAGACCTGTTCACCGTCGCCCCGCAGCTCACCGAAGAGATCACCACACGCAAGAACTGACCCCTGACGCGAAAAGACGGGCCGTGCTCACACGAGCGCGGCCCACTGTAGCTCGGCTGGAAGACCTCATCAGGAAGAGCCAAGCTCCCCCTAACCAACTGGCGCCACACGAACAGTCGCACGTCAGACACGCGAGCGAACGCCACCGGCAGATACCCCACACATAGTGCCGCAGACTTGCCCGAGGACACAGAGGTCTACACAGACTCCGGTTGCCAACGCAATTGACTGGTTTCTGGCCGCCGACGCGGCGGTGTAGATGGCCTAAAACTCGATCGGGGTCCAGGCGCCGACGCCTGGACCCCGATGTACCGCATCCTGAGCTACATCACCAAGGGCGCCAAACTGACGATCTAGGCACCTCACGTCCAGCCGGTAGTCATCGGCTTCTTCTAGACCGTTCAACCGCTGACCGAACGAACCCTGCATAAAAAATCGGAGACTGGTCAGTTTTCAGCAAGCCGGCCAGGCTCCACTCCCCCGTGCAGAACCAGACCGACCGAACACCAATGCCACCAAACAGGCACCTACCACGCCAAAATTCACACCTCGATCGACGTGGCTGTAGAGATCGTGACGGGTGTGCCCTGGCGGTTGAAGGGTCGTGTGCTGCGCTCAACGATCCGGCAGTCATCAACGGTCTCACCGGCGACCTGGCCTTCGACGAGGCTGAAGCCGTTGCGGCCGGCACGATCGAGCCGTTGACAGTGGCCGTTAGGGTCGCTGTTGCTGCCCCCCGGCGACAGCTTCAAGATCGCCCACGATCCAAAATGGCCTCTTGCCGATCTATAGGACCATCACGGTGCACCGGTTTGTGCGGTGGCCACACCTTCGGCACGAGCGGCCTTCGACACCGCCGCGCTGACCTCGGGGGCGACCCGCGGATCCAGCGGCGAGGGGACGATGTAGTCCGCGCTGAGGTCGTCGGC
>NZ_JBFAPZ010000030.1:0-11377 GCF_040676935.1 Saccharopolyspora sp. NPDC049426
CACGACCAATCGCCGCACTGTTCTGCGCATCCAACCCGAGCTCACTCAGAAGGTCTTCACGTTCCTGAGTCGTAGTCATCGGACCTCACCTCCTCATTTCGAATCCACGTCCGGATCGCTCGTACAGGTCTGGGCCGCTGGCGAATGGGTGCTCCTGCAGTTCGCAGGCACAGCGCACCCACCGCTCCACACCTCCGCAGACACTCCTTCTCACCGAGGAGAGCAACGGCAGGCGTGCGAACACACCGGTTTCACCGGCGCCTCCCTCGGTGATCTCACAGAAAGGGGACGAGATCAGCTGCAATGACCGAAAATTGCGCGCTGATGCGCTGTTCCCTCCCACAGGCACGTCCTGGCGCGGCGACAGCGTTTCGATTCTTCGTCCGCCAGTTCCGAATACCGGCCAATTAACCTGTGATACTCCGGAATTTTACTGTGACGAGAACCGCCCCGGAAGGGTTAACCGCTAACTCGGCCAGCTGCACCGCTCGCACTGAATCACCTACCGCCCACGAAACTCCTCAGCGGATGTCGAACCGGTCCAGGTTCATGACCTTGTCCCACGCGGCCACGAATCGGCGCACGAAGTCCTCCTGCTCGGCCGCGTAGTGCTCGGCCAGCGCGCGCAGCTCGGAGTGCGAGCCGAAGACGAGGTCGACCCGGCTCGCGGTCCACCGAGGTTCACCGGTCGCGCGATCGCGCCCCTCGAAGGAGTTGGGAAATGCGCGCTTCGGCGACATGGCCACCCATTCGGTGCGCATGTCGAGGAGGTTGACGAAGAAGTCGTTGGTCAGCCTCCCGGGCGTCTCGGTGAGCACGCCGAGCCGAGTCCGCCCGCGATTGGCGTTCAGCACGCGCAGTCCTCCGACGAGCGCGGTCATCTCCGGAGCGCTCAGCGTCAGCTGGTTCGCCCGGTCGACCAGCAGGTACTCGGCGGGCAACCGGGCGCCCGCTCCGAGGTGGTTGCGAAACCCGTCCGCGCGCGGTTCGAGCGCGGCGAACGACTCCACGTCGGTCCACTCCTGGGTGGCATCCGTGCGTCCCGGGGTGAACGGCACCCGAACGTCGTGGCCGGCCAGCACCGCGGCGCGCTCCACCGCGGCGCAGCCGCCGAGCACGATCAGGTCGGCCAGTGACACCCGTTTTCCGCCGTCCTGATCGGCGTTGAAGCGCTCTTGGACGCGTTCCAGCTCGGCGATCACGGGCGCGGTCAGGTCGGGGTCGTTGGCGTCCCAGTCGCACTGGGGCTGGAGCCGGATGCGGGCACCGTTGGCGCCGCCGCGCTTGTCGCTGTCGCGGTAGGTCGACGCCGCGGCCCAGGCCGTGAACACCAGCTGTGACACCGTCAAGCCGGAGGTGAGGAGGCGTTGTTTGAGATCGGCGATGTCGGCGTCGTCGATCAGCTCGTGGTCGAGTTCGGGGACCGGGTCCTGCCAGATCATCCGCTCGTCGGGCACCAGCGGGCCGAGGTAGCGCTGGATCGGGCCCATGTCGATGTGGGTGAGCTTGAACCACGCGTGTGCGAAGGCATCGGCCAGTTCGTCCGGGCGTGCCAGGAAACGGCGGGCGATCCGCTCGTAGGCGGGATCTTCCTGCAGGGCGAGATCGGTGGTGAGCATCGTCGGGGTGTGGGACTTGAACGGGTCGTGCGCGTCGGGGACCGTGCCATGCCCTTGGCCTTCGCGCGGAACCCACTGCCACAGCCCGGCGGGGCTGAGCTCCACGTCCCACTCGTAGGCGAACAGGGTTTCCAGGAACCCGTTGTCCCACTGCGTCGGATTCGGCGTCCAGATCCCCTCCAGGCCGCTGGAGATCGCATCGGCGCCCTTGCCGCTGCCGTGGGCGTTCCGCCAACCCAGGCCCTGTTCCTCCAGCGACGCGCTCTCAGGATCAGCACCGAGGCTGCGGGTGACGTCGGCGGCGCCGTGAGTCTTGCCGAAGGTGTGGCCACCGACGATGAGCGCGACGGTCTCCTCGTCGTTCATCCCCATGCGCCCGAACGTGGCCCGGATGTCGCGGGCCGAGGTGATCGGATCGGGCAACGTCGCCGGGCCCTGCGGGTCGACGTAGATCAGGCCCATCTCGTCGGCGGCGAGGGGCTCTTCCAAGTCGCGCACCCCCGTGTGCCGCTCGTCGCCGAGCCAGGTGCGTTCCGGCCCCCAGTAGACGTCGGCGTCCGGCTCCCACACGTCGATTCGACCGCCGCCGAAGCCCAGAGTGCGAAAACCCATCGACTCCAGCGCCCGGTTGCCGGCGAACACCATCAGATCCGCCCACGAGATGCTGCGGCCGTACTTCTGCTTGACCGGCCACAGCAGTCTGCGCGCCTTGTCCAGGTTGCGGTTGTCCGGCCAGCTGTTGGTCGGCGCGAACCGCTGCATCCCCGAAGCCGCTCCACCCCGGCCGTCGCCGACTCGGTAGGTCCCGGCGCAATGCCACGCCATCCGCAGCACCAGCGGACCGTAATGCCCGAAATCAGCCGGCCACCACTCCTGCGACTTCGTCAGCACCCGATCCACATCCCGCGCCAGCACGTCGAGATCGAGCTCGGCGAACTCGGCGGCGTAGTCGAAATCCGGGCCCAACGGGTTGGCCGCAGGGTGGTGCTTGGCCAAGATCTCCAGGTTCAGCCGGTGGGGCCACCAGTCACGGCTGTCCCCACCCGCGGCCGGGTGGTTCCGACTGCGCACCGCCTCCCGTTGCACGCTCTGGTCGTAGTTCCTGATGATCGCCACGGCATCCGGATTCTCCGGCACGGAAGCTCCTCCCGATGTCTTCCGGCGCCCTCAGATGCCCAGTGCCCGGCGCACCGCAGGAGCGTTGCGCCGGGACACCGACACCATCGTGTTCGCCTCGTTGTCCATCACCAGGGCCAATTCACCCTTGAAACCGCGCTCGACCTCCCGGATGCGGCTGAGGTTCACCACGAACTGGCGGTGCACCCGGAGGAAACCGCTTCCGCCCAGCTCCCTTTCGAGCTTGTCGAGCGCAGGCCAGGTCGCCCGCAAGCGGCCCTGGTCGGTCGACAGCCACACGTCGTTGCCCTCCGACTTGGCGAAGGCGATCTCCGGCAGTCGCAGCAGCACCATCCGGTTCTCCCGCATCGCCACGATCCGGGACGCCTCGCCCTGGTCGTGTGAACCACCGCCGCCTTCCATCCGCGGCAGCTGCTCACCCTCGTGAACCCCGAACGAGATCAGGTTGCCGACCAGGTGACCGGACAGGAAGACGGGCCGGAAGGTGATCGGCGTCGGCTCATCGGCGAGGTGGGTGTAGATCTGCGTCGAGCCGACCCAAGCGGGATTGCACGAGGCCTGCTTGGCGGCATAGCGGGAGGCGCGGATCAGACCCGGCAGCCCCCGGGGTTCCCACCTCATCGCGGGATCAGGTGCCGGCGTCGAGCTCGGGACGCCGAGCAGCACGCTCGCCGCATCGTCGGCGATCACCACACGACCTGCGGGATCCACGGCGGCCAGCCCCAGTTTCGACCGCGACCTGGTGTGGTTGTAGGCCGCGACCAGCTCGGCGCCGGCGTCCCGAGCGCGCCGTCGCAGCATGAACTGCGTCCTGCTGGCGGCGTTGCTCAGCCACGCACCCACGGGAGCGGGCAGCTCGCTGCGCCAGCAGGAGATGTTGAGCACCGCGACCGGTTCCTTGGTCACCACGTCCCGCACGGCCACACCCGCGCAGGTCCAGTCGTGGAACGCCTCGCACCAGTGCTCGGCGCCCCGGATCACCACCGGCGCGTGCGTCTCCAGCGCCGTGCCCATGCCGTTGGTGCCGGTGGCACCCTCCGACCAGCAGAACCACGGCGCCAGGTTGGCTTTGGCGGCGAAGGAGCGCGTGGCCTTGTCTCCCCATTCGGCCAGGACCCGGCCACTGGCATCGGCAACGGTCACGACGCCACCGATCTTGCTCACGTCGTCCACCACGGAGGCTGCGCGGAAGCCCAGTTCGGCGAACACGACGCCGTGCTCGAGCGAGTGGTCGACATCCGTCGCGGCCTCCGGCGCTTCGGTCAGGTGCGGGTCGACGCGGTACTGATCCCGGCAGCGGTGCCAGGACAGCGCCACCTCGGGCCGCACACCTCGGATGTCGTCCTCGCCCTGCACGAAGCGCTCCCACGCCCCGTACACCGTCGCCTTGCCCGCGTTGCGGGTCGGCGACTCGAGCCGGTGAATGTCTGCCATGTAAGACCGCCTTTGGTCTCCTACCAATCCGGAACGAATGCCGGCATGGGAAACGCTCATGTCGTTGTGCGCACGGGCCTCGAATCGCTGCCCAGTTTCGAACACGGACCGCTGGCCCACTCGGACGTGCCACGAGAACTGAGCGCGAACGCCAAATCCGCGGCATTCCGCGCTTCAGTTTTCATGACATCGTGGCGAAAGCTACGTGGTCTCGGATTTGCTGTGCAAGGAGCGCGCGACGACCGCTGGCGAACGGCGCACGAACGGCGACCACGCGACAACCAGCGGTGGTCTGAGTCACCCCGCGTCGCCGGTGGGCGGCGAGACCGCCGACCGGGATCGGCCTGAGCCGCCAACACCCCGCGGCGGTCTCCGGACCGAGCGCTGCTGGTCAGCGACGAGACATCCATGCTGATCACCCGTTGACCGCCCGCGCCGAGAAGCAGAGAGCAAGGTCGGAAACACCGATCTCCGACGCCCCTCCGGAGGGGGACGTGACCTCGGAGACGAGTGCGGACTTCGCTCTGGTGACGCCGAGAACCGCGCCCCGAAACCGCCGATGCGAATTTCAGGGAATCGGCTTCCAGGACGAATACTGATCATGGCGCACAGGACAGGTAAGAGCAGACTTGTCCATCCTGCGACGCGGTTCCCGAGCACCGAATCAGAACTCGCCAACAACCAAGGCCCTTCGCTGAACCGACTTCCGGAATAACCGCCGGTTCGCAACGCCGCCCTACAAGCCCGCCGTCGACCGGCACACGTCTCGGTCACCACGACCACCTAGATCAATCTGCGGGCCGCACGTTCGAGGTTGAACGAGATGCCCGGTCGCTTCGAGCACCGACATCCACAGGTCGCCGTCCGGATCGACCTGGTTGCGATGGCTGGTGATCAACGGCATCGGCACGTGCACGAAGCGCCGTCGCCAGCGCACGACGGCCGTTTCGGTGCGACCGGCCATGGCCGCGTGCACCGCTGCATGGGCCAAGCGCAGGCAGTAGACGCTGTCATAAGCGTTCGCGGTGACGCTGCGGATGGCGTAGCTCGGATCGATGTAGCGGATGGTGGGAGCGAGGCCGACTTCGGTCAGGTGAGCGGCGATGCTCTCCCGGAGCAGCGCCCCGATGTCCCCCAGCTTGGCGTTGCCGGAGGCATCGGTCGCGTCGTCGAGCAGTCCGCGCTCGGCGAGCAGGTCCTGGCCCGCGCCCTCGGCTGCGACGATCACCACGAAGCCCTTGGCGCGCACGTGCTGCTCGACGCGGGCCAGCAGGCCGTCCGGCCCTTCGAGGACGAAGGGCACTTCCGGGATGAGGACGATGTCCGCCGCGTTGCGGGCCAGCGAGGCGTAGCAGGCGATGAACCCGGAATGCCGGCCCATCAGCTTCACGATGCCGATCCCGTCCGGGCTGGCCGCGGCCTCGACGGAGACCGAGGAGATGAAGTTGGCGGCCTGCGCGAACGCGCTCTGGAACCCGAAGGACTGGTCGGTGTAGGGCAGGTCGTTGTCGATCGTCTTGGGGACCCCGATGACCGCGATGTCCAGACCGCGCGCCCGGATCGCCGCGGCCAGGCGCGTCGCGGCGCGCATTCCCCCGTCACCACCGATGACGAAGAGAACGTTGATGCCTCGCAGGACGAGGCTGTCGACCATTTCGTCGGCGTCCTGCGCGCCACGTGAACTGCCCAGGATGGTGCCGCCCGCGTTGTGGATGTCGCGAACCCGGTCGGGCGTGAGCTCGATGGTGTCGTTGCAGCGTTCGGCGGTCATTCCCCGGAATCCGTTGCGAAAGCCCAGGATGCGCTTGACCGCGTAGTGCACGGTGAGTTCTTGGACAAGGCCCCGGATCACGTCGTTGAGGCCCGGGCACAGCCCACCGGCGGTGACGATGCCCGCCGTGACGCGAGCCGGGTCGAAGTAGATCTTGCGGCGCGGTCCGGCGGCTTCGAAGCTCGGAAGCCGGGTGGGCGGGAGGTTGTGCTCGGCGAGCATGGACACGGTGTCTTCGAGCAGAACCCGGTCGCCTTCCGCGACGTAGTGCGGAGAGGTCTGCTTGGCGGCGAGTATCTCGGAGAACGGTGAGTCGTAGTGACACTCACCGAGGTGGCGAACGCGCAGGTCGTCCAGGTGCAATGTCACCGGATCTCCTCAAACGTGATGGCCGTGATGGCCGGCGGGATGAGTGCTGTGGACGGTCAGACCGCCCACGAGGCCGCCGTCCACAGGACGCGGCCGGCCCACTGCGGTGCGTGGGATCAGCTGGGAACGCTGATCGTCCCCGCAATGGACCCGAAGGTGGTGTGCGCTACGCGGCGCACCTGACCCCTGGAGATCAGGAGGGACTCCGCGAGGACCGCGCCGTCGGATTCCCGGGGCCGGCTCAGCAGTGATCCATTGGTGACGCCGGTCGCGGCGAAGAAGGCATCGCCGCTGGCGAGTTCGTCGCAGGTGTAGATGCGGTCGAGGTCCATGCCGGCCGCGCGGATCGCGTCGGCCTCCTCAGCGCGTTGGGGAGCGAGGCGACCGAGCATGTCACCTCCTAGCCCGCGGACCGCTGCGGCGGTCATCACGCCTTCGGGCGTGCCCCCGACCCCGAGGAGGAGGTCGGCGTCGCCGGTCGGCAGGAGCACCTCCAGGCTTCCCCCGACGTCGCCTTCGGCGGGGGTGTGCACCGCGGCGCCCGCACGGAGCACCCGCGCGATCAGGTCCTGATGCCGCGGCTTGTCCATGATGACCACGCGCAGCTCCCCCACCTTCTTCCCGAGGGCGCTCGCGACGTTGGCCAGTGTGCGCTCGGGGGAGTCGGCGAGGTCGACGACGCCCTTCGCCCGCGGCGGGACCACGATCTTGTCCATGTAGAACCCCGGACCGGGAGACCACAAGGTCCCGGACTCGGCGAAGGCGATGGTGGCCATCGCACCCGGGAGGTTCTTCGCGCAGAACGACGTGCCCTCGAGCGGGTCCACTGCGATGTCGAAGTCCGGTCCGAGACCGTTGCCCACGGATTCACCGTTGTACAACATCGGGGCCTCGTCCTTCTCCCCTTCCCCGATGACGACCGTCCCCCGCCCCGGTGCGTCGGCCAACACCGCGCGCATGGCCTCGGTGGCCACGCCGTCGGCGGCCTTCTTGTCCTGCCTGCCGACCCAGGCCTGGCTGGCCAACGCGGCCTGGTGCGTGGCCGCCAGTGCGACCGATTCCAGCGTGTGGATATCGGTGCGAGTTCGCGGTGCGAGCTCAGTTCGGCGCTGCATCTCGGGCTCCTCGAATTGTCTGTTGCCTCAATTGCGGCAGAGGGATCACGGAGTTGACGAGCCCTGCGATCAGCACAGGATGGCCCGCACACGCCCACGCGCGATGTCGAATCGAATCGGTGAATTCCTCGCGGTTCCCCGAGTGCTGCTCACTCAAGGTTCGCGTGGAGGCGCCACAAGTCGCGGGCCTGAATTCCGCTGGTTCGCCACAACGCGTGGAACAGGGCGTCGGTGAGCAGCAGAACGGACTGCTCGAACAGGCTCCCCGCGTACTGGTCGGAGGATTTCCCGTCGAAATCCTGCTTGTCCGCGGCTGGGATCACCAGCACCTCGGTCGCGGCCTTGGCCAACGCGGAGTCGGCGGCGGTGGTCAGCGCCACCACGTTCGCACCTTGCTTGCGCGCGGTCTCGGCGGCCCGCACCACGCGGGACGTGGAGCCGGACCCCGATGCCGCCACCAAGACGTCGCCCGAACCGATCGCAGGGGCTGTCGTCGCGCCCACGACGTGCGCGGACAGCCCGAGGTGCATGAAGCGCATCGCCGCCATCTGCAGGGCGAGTCCGCTCCGCCCGGTGCCGACGGTGAACACCGCCGGCGCCTTGAGCAACATCGCTCCGGCCCGTGCCCAGGCCGCCGGTTGGATGCCCTTGCAGACCCGGTCCACCTCGGTGCTGATGGCCAACGTCGCGTAGTTGAAGAGGGGAGGGTTCAGCTTCTCGCCCACGTTCTGATCAGCAGTGCCCGTGTCCGTCATTTGCGACACTCTCCACTCGTCGGTCGGATCTTCTCATCAGCTCAGCGCGGCCACTGATCCGTGGCCGCACAGGGCAGAGGTCAATTGCTGGACGTTCGCCGAGAAGATCGGCTGTGCGAGCCGATCCTTCTTCGGGCCCGCGGCTTTTCACCGCAGCACGAATGAATTCTGGTTCAAGAGACTGCACGGATCTGTACGTCTACGTCAACGTCGCAGTCACGAACAGGTACCCGGGTCGTACGAACGGTTTTGAAACCTGCTCAAACGGAACTGAGGAAAATCCCTCCGCGAACACGATTCCCAACCGCGAGAACGCGATGCCGACCCACCACCGGAGCGCACGCCACCGACGGCGCTTCCCCGGACGTGGAAAGCGGCGGCCCCGGGCCGGCTTGAGGGGATGCCCGGCCCGGAGTCGCCGCCGTCTTGTACCGCACCTCAGCCACGGCCCGGGTGCGGATGGGATGCGCTTCCCGCGGTCCTACCGCTGGTCGCGCGGGTGCGGCCTCGGGATGAGCTCGCCGACCGGGGCGACCTCGTTCTCGTTGACCGCGCGGATGGCCTCGTCGACGAGCCCGCGATCCGGCGAGAGGTGGCAGATCGGGTCGGTGCGCGAGGCGTCACCGGTCATCTGGAAGGCCTGGCAACGGCACCCGCCGAAGTCCTCGTCCCGGCGCACGCAGCTGCGGCACAACTCCGGCATCCAATCGACACCGCGGAAAGCGTTGAACAGCGGCGATTCCCGCCAGATCCAGGCCAGCGAGTGCTCGCGCACGCTCGCGCGCGGCAGCGGTAGCGACTGCGCGGTCGGGCACGGCAGCGCGTCCCCGTTCGGCGCGACGGTGAGCTGCCGCTGCGCCCAACCGCCCATGCACGCCTTGGGGTACTTGCTGTAGTAGTCCGGCAGCACGTGGATGATCTCCATGCGCTGCAGGCGTTCACGCTGTTCGCGCACGATCCGCTCGGATCGTTCGAGCTGCGCGCGGCTGGGCAGCAGGGCATCCCGATTGCGCCAGGCCCAGCCGTAGTACTGGGTGTTGGCCAGCTCGACCCGGTCCGCGTCGAGCTGCTCCGCCAGTTCGAGGATCTCGCCGATCCGATCGATGTTCTGGCGGTGCAGCACCACGTTCAACGTCAGCGGCCAGCCCAGTTCCTTGACCATCCGCGCTGCCTCGGCCTTGCGCGCGAACGACGCCGTGCCGGCGATGCGGTCGGAACTGGCCGGTTCATCGGCCTGCACGCTGATCTGCACGTGGTCCAACCCGGCCGCGCGGAGGTCTTCGGCGCGACGGCGCGACAGACCGAGAGCGCTGGTGATCAGGTTCGTGTACATCCCGAGATCGCTGCCGAACCGCACGATCTCGACGATGTCGCGACGCTGCAGCGGTTCACCGCCGGACAGGTGCAACTGCAGCACGCCCAACGCGCGCGCCTCGCCGATCACCCGCTCCCAGTCCTCCGTGGACAGCTCGTCGCGGTAGTCGGCGAGGTTGAGCGGGTTCGAGCAGTACGCGCAATGCAGCGGGCACGCGTAGGTCAGCTCCGCCAGCAGGCCGAACGGGCTGGGCATCGTGCTCGCGGTATCAGTGCCGGTCATCATCGATCTCCACGCATCGCTTGGCGGCGAGGTGACCGAGGAATTCCCGCACCTCACCGGGATTGGCCCCGGCGAAACGATCCTGCAGCTCAGAGACGATTCCGCTGACGTCCCGCCGTCCGTCGCAGAGCTGCAGGATCGCCGCGCCGGTCGGATTCAGCACCCGCACGGACTCGGGGCCCAGCAGCACGAGCTGCCCGCGCACCTCGTCGAAGGTCAGCCGCAGAGCAGCCGCCAAGCGCGGGCGCGCCGAGTCCGGCAACCGGGCCGGTTCAGCCGGGGTGGGCTTGGTCGATGTCATCGAGCATGCTCCAGAGGACGTCGCACGTGAAGGACGGGGCAGCGACCGCGCGCTCGCGCTGATCGGCTGAGCGACACCGCTCGGTCACCAGCTGCAGCCGCGTGCTCGGAGTCGCGCAGGCCTGCTCCAGCCGGTTGCGGGCAGACCCTCGCTGTCGGCTCAGGTGCAGTACCGCTCGAACGCGGCGATCCGCTCACTCTTCAGGTTGGTGTTGTTCAGATGCACGAAGATCTTTCGCTCCGCGGGCAGGTCGGCGAGCTGTTCCGAGCTTCCGCCGGGGCCGCGATCTCCTGCGATCCGGTCAGGAACGCAGACTGCGGTCCCGACAACTGCAGGAGCGCCGTGGACACCGGATGCCCGGTGTCCACGGTCATGCTCGGACCCGCCCATCGGCGGGCGGGCTCACTCCTCGACCTGGGCGACGTACATCGTCACCTCAGCCGCACACCCGATTTCCTCGAACCGGGGCGATTCCCACTGCGGGGTTCCGGACTCCATTGACCACACCTCCTTTCGAGACTCGACGGCAAGGTTCTGGCTGACCCCCGGGTGGTTCACCACGGCCAGCGCCCAGGCTGAACCGGCAACGCCCGGAGACGCTGCCGAAAGCCGCAGCACTCCCGCGAGGCCGATCTGCTGCTTCCCAACAATCGGGGCCGTGCGAGAAGAGCTGTGCTGACACGTCTCTGCAGGAGTTCAGAAGTTGAAGCGTCTCGTGCGCTCTTCAACGGATGCAGAATCGGCCGCTCAACCGGAATCGCAGTCCGGCCACCCGGACATTTCGCGGTTAGCGCCGGAAGCATCATACGTTGGCGTCCACCCGGATCGCAACATCATTCTTCGCACTCCATCAATTGGCCATTTGGGAGTTTCTCCCGACCGTTTGTGCCGCAATGGCGTCCGTTCGTTCCGCACTGGTTGACTAGACGTACAGATCCGTGCAGTGTCACAGGCCGTTGCCCGCTCTGGCTCCGAGAAGAATGCGGAACCGAGGAAGGGTGGCTCCCGAAGGAATCAACGAACGGTACCCGTCGAGCGACGTTGTGATCTGCTAACCATTCCGTCGGAATCCGAGAACAGGAAGCCGACTCCGGCCGGTTTCGATGCTCGCCGCGTTGTGGATCTCGACGCAGGTCATCCGTGCCCCATTACCGGAATCCACCGATCATCACCGATGAGGAGAATGCCGTGAAGCTGCAGGTAGCACTGGACGTCGCCACCCTCGAAGACGCGCTGACCCTGGCCCGCCAGACCGCCGAGCACGTGGACATCCTCGAAC
>NZ_JBFAPZ010000031.1:0-8047 GCF_040676935.1 Saccharopolyspora sp. NPDC049426
CACGACCAATCGCCGCACTGTTCTGCGCATCCAACCCGAGCTCACTCAGAAGGTCTTCACGTTCCTGAGTCGTAGTCATCGGACCTCACCTCCTCGTTCGAATCCCGATTCCGGATCACTCACGCCACGCCGATGTGCTCGCGGGATGCGGACACGGTCGTCGCAACGGCGCGGGACGAAAATCAGCTGCCACCAGTGGAGATCGGCGAGCTGAAAGAGCTTCCCTCGCCACAGGTACTCGTCGGCCCGGTCAAACGGTGGTTCCGAATGTGGTCGCCAGGCCTGACTTCTGTTCGATTCACCCTGTGATACTCATCAATTTTACGGTTCTCGCAACGACTCCGGAAGAGGTGACCGCTCACCGGTGAGCCTGCACCGCTCGCCCGGAATCAACTACCGCCCAACGGAGTTGGGAACCGACGAACCTCGACGCCCAGTGCTCCGGAGTTCCGTTCCGCCGTCGGATGCTCGGTCCGAGGAATCGATTCACCGGACGGGTTCCGCCTGGCAGAAGGCATCTTCGGGCGTCAATCGGTTCCTTCACGAGCGTATTCCCCTCGAATGCGAGCGACGTCAGCGACATTCCGGTCGGCCCAGGTTCATGACCTTGTCCCACGCCGACACGAAATCGCGCGAGAACTCTTCCGGCTCGGCGGCGTAGAACTCCGCGAGAGCGCGCAATTCGGAGTGCGAACCGAAGATGAGGTCGACCCGGCCGGCGGTCCACCGCGGTTCTCCGGTCGCGCGGTCACGCCCTTCGAAGGTGGTGGAGATTCCGCGCGTGACCGACCTCGGTGTCCATTCGACGTTCATGTCGAGGAGGTTGGTGAAGAAGTCGTTGGTCAGCTCGCCCGGTCGGGTCGTGAACACTCCCAGCGGTGTGCCGCGGTGGTTGGCGCCGAGCGCGCGGAGTCCACCGATGAGCGCCGTCATCTCGGGGGCGCTCAACCTCAACTGGTTCGCGCGATCGATCAGCAGGTGTTCGGCCGGGAGCTGCGGCTTCTCGCTGACGTAGTTGCGGAAGCCGTCCGCGGTGGGTTCGAGCGCGGCGAAGGAGTCGACGTCGGTCCACTCCTGGGTGGCGTCGGTGCGCCCAGGCGTGAAGGGAACGGGGATGCCGTCGGCCGCGTGTTCGATCGCGGTGCAGCCTGCTAGGACGATGAGGTCGGCGAGCGAAACGCGCTTGGCGTCACCGCGTTCGGCGTTGAACACCTCCCGGATTCCCTCCAGCGCGTCCAAGACCGGCCCGGTGGTGGCGGGGTCGTTGGCTTCCCAGCGGCGTTGGGGTTCGAGGCGGATGCGGGCTCCGTCGGCTCCGCCGCGCTTGTCGCTGTCGCGGTAGGTCGAGGCCGACGCCCAGGCGGTGAACACCAGCTGCGGGAGCGGGATTCCGCTGGCCGAGATGCGGTTCTTGAGCTCGGCGATGTCGGTGTCGTCGATGAGCTCGTGGTCAACCTCGGGCACCGGGTCCTGCCAGATCATCCGCTCCACCGGAACCAGCGGTCCCAGGTAGTTGTGCCGAGGCCCCATGTCGATGTGGGTGAGCTTGAACCACGCTCGCGCGAAGGCATCGGCCAGCTCGTCGGGGCGGGCGAGGAAGCGGCGTGCGATCGGTGCGTAGTCGGGGTCTTCCTGCAACGCCAGGTCGGTGGTCAGCATCGTCGGCGTGCGCCGTTTCAGCGGGTCGTGGGGGTCCGGGGCCGTGCCGTGGCCCTGGTCCCCGCGGGGCACCCACTGCCACAGCCCGGCCGGGCTGAGCACGACGTCCCACTCGTAGGCGAACAGCGTCTCCAGGAACGAGTTGTCCCAGCTCGTCGGGGTGGGCGTCCAGATCCCTTCCAGCCCCGTCGAGATCGCATCCGGCCCCTTGCCGGTTCCGTAGCTGTTCCTCCAGCCCAGGCCCTGCTCCTCCAGCCCCGCGGCCTCGGGCTCGGCGGCCAGGTGGTGCAGATCGGCGGCGCCGTGGGACTTGCCGAAGGTGTGCCCGCCGACGATGAGCGCGACGGTCTCCACGTCGTCCATCCCCATCCGCCCGAACGACTCCCGGATCGCCCGGCCCGCCGCGATCGGATCGGGCAGCGTCGAGGGCCCCTGCGGGTCGACGTAGATCAAGCCCATCTCATCCGCGGCGAGCGGTTGTTGGAGATCCCGCACACCGGTGTGGCGCTCATCCGCCAGCCAGGTGCGCTCCGGACCCCAGTAGACGTCGGCTTCGGATTCCCACACGTCCTCGCGGCCACCCGCGAAACCCAGAGTCGTGAAGCCCATGGATTCCAGCGCGCGATTTCCGGCGAAGACCATGAGGTCGGCCCAGGAGATGCTGCGGCCGTACTTCTGCTTGACCGGCCACAGCAACCGGCGTGCCTTGTCCAGGTTCCGGTTGTCCGGCCAGCTGTTGGTCGGCGCGAAGCGCTGCATCCCCGAGCTCGCACCGCCACGGCCATCGCCGAGGCGATAGGTCCCCGCGCTGTGCCAGGCCATCCGCAGCACCAGCGGCCCGTAGTGCCCGAAATCGGCCGGCCACCAGTCCTGCGAGGTGGTCAGGACCTCGTCGATGTCGCGGGCGAGCGCATCCAGATCGAGCTTCTCGAACTCGGCCGGGTAGTCGAAATCCGGCCCTAACGGGTTCGCCGCGGGGTGGTGCTTGGCCAAGATCCCCAGGTCCAGTCGGGCCGGCCACCAGTCGCGGTTGTCACCACCCGCCGCCGGGTGGTTGCGGACCCGCACAACGCGCCGCCGCACGCTCTGGTCGTAGTTCCTGCTGACCGCCACCGCATCCGGGTTCTCCGGCATCGGAACCTCCCTCCCGGCAACCTCAGATGCCCAGCTCTCGACGCACCGCCGGGGCGTTCCGCCGCGACACCGGCACCATCGCGTCCGCGCCGGTGTCCATCACCAGCGCCAGTTCGCCCTTGAAACCGCGCTCGACCTCCCGGACGCGGGCGAGGTTCACCACGTACTGCCGGTGGACTCGCAGGAATCCGCTGCCGCCGAGCTCTCGTTCGAGCTTGTCCAGAGCCGGCGTCGCCGCCCGCAGGCGGCCCTGATCGGTCGACAGCCAGACGTCGTTGCCCTCCGACTCGGCGAAGGAGACCTCGGGCGGGCGCAGCAGCACCATCCGGTTCTCCCTGCTCGCGACGATCCGCGGCGCGTGGTCCTGGCCGCGCGCACCTCCCCCGCTGTCCGCGCGCGGCAGCTGCTCGCCCTCGGAGACCCCGAAGGACACCAGGTTGCCGACCAGGTGCCCGGACAGGAACACCGGACGGAAGCTGATCGGCGTCGGGTCGTCGGCGAGGTGCGTGAAGACCTGCGTGGATCCGACCCAGGCGGGGTTGTGGGACGCCTGCTTGGCGGCGTACCGGGCGGCCTTGATCAGCTCCGGCAGCCTCGGGTTCCACCGCACCGCCGGGTCGGGCGCCGGCGTCGAGCTCGGCACGCCGAGCAGCACGCTCGCCTTCTCGTCGGCGATCACCACGCGGCCGGCGGGATCCATCGCCGCCACCGACGCGCCCGAACGCGAACGCGCGTGGTTGTAGGCCGCGACCAGCTCGGCACCGGCATCGCGGGCGCGGCGTCGGAGCATGAACTGCGTCCTGCTGGCGGCGTTGCTCAGCCACGCACCCGCGGCCTTGGGCAGCTCGCTGCGCCAGCACGAGATGTTGAGGACCGCGACCGGTTCCTTGGTCACCACGTCGCGCACCGCCACGCCCGCGCAGGTCCAGTCGTGGAACGCCTGGCACCAGTGCTCGGCTCCCCTGATCACCACGGGAGAGGTCGTCTCCAGCGCGGTTCCCATGCCGTTGGTGCCGGTGGCGCACTCCGACCAGCAGTACCAGGGCGCCAGGTTCGCCTTGGCCGCGAAGGCGCGCGTGGCCTTGTCGCCCCACTCGGCCAGGACCCGGCCGGAGGCGTCGGCGATCGTCACCACGCCACCGATGTTGCTCACCTCGTCCACGACCGAGGCCGCGCGGAAGCCCAGTTCGGCGAACACGACGTCGTGCTCCAGCGCGTGGTCGACGTCGGCCGTGGCGACCGGGGCCTCGGTGAGCGAGGGGTCGACGCCGTACTGGTCCCGGCAGCGGTGCCAGGACAGCGCCACCTCCGGCCGCACGCCGTGGACGTCGTCCTCACCCCGCACGAAGCGCTCCCACGCCTCGTACACCGTGGCCTTGCGCGGTTTGCGTGCCGGGAGGTCGAGCCGGTGCATGTCTACCATCTGGGGACCGCCTTTGGTCTTCTCACCAACCCGGAACGCGTGCGGACGGGGGACTCACGTGCCGGGACGAACCGCCGGCTCGTCGGGAGCACGTCACGAATACCGAGGCGAACGGGCGTTGGAGGGTCTCGCGCTCCGGTCTCGATGACCTCGGGCCGAAAGCTACGTCGCGCGAGATTTCCGGGGCAAGCAGAACGCGACGACCGCTGGCGAACGGCGCACGAGCGGCAGCCCGGGGACAACCAGCGGTGGTCCGCGTCACCCCTCGACGAGCAGCGGGTGGTGCGGTGCCGGATCCTGGACGAGGTGGCCCGTCGCTTCGAGCACCGACATCCACAGGTCGCCGTCCGGATCGACCTGGTTGCGGTGGCTGATGATCAGCGGCATCGGCACGTGCACGAACCGCCGCCGCCAGCGCACCACCGCGGTCTCCGTGCGACCGGCCATGGCCGCGTGCACCGCGGCGTGGGCCAGGCGCAGGCAGTAGACGCTGTCGTAGGCGTTGGCGGTCACGCTGCGGATGGCGTAGCTCGGATCGATGTAGCGCACCGTCGGCGCCAGTCCGGCCGCCGTCAGGTGAGCGGTGATGGTCTCCCTGAGCAGCCCTCCGATGTCGCCGAGCTTGGCGTTGCCGGAGGCGTCGGTGGCGCCGCCCTCCAGCAGTCCGCGCTCGGCGAGCAGGTCCTGCCCCGCCCCCTCGGCGGCGACGATGACCACGAAGCCCTTCGACCGGACGTGCCGCTCGACCCGGGCCAGCAGCCCGTCCTCGCCTTCCAAGGCGAAGGGCACCTCCGGGATGAGGACGATGTCCGCCGCGTTGCGGGCCAGCGACGCGTAGCAGGCGATGAACCCGGAATGCCGGCCCATCAGCTTCACGATGCCGATCCCGTCCGGGCTGGCCGCGGCCTCGACGGAGACCGAGGAGATGAAGTTGGCCGCCTGCGCGAACGCGCTCTGGAACCCGAAGGACTGGTCGGTGTAGGGCAGGTCGTTGTCGATCGTCTTGGGCACGCCGATGACGGCGATGTCCAGACCGCGCGCCCGGATCGCCGCGGCCAGGCGCGTCGCGGCGTTCATGCCCCCGTCCCCGCCGATGACGAACAGGACGTTGATGCCGCGCAGCAGGAGGCTGTCGACCATCTCCTCCGCGTCCTGCCCACCCCGCGAGCTGCCCAGGACGGTGCCGCCCGCGTTGTGGATGTCGCGCACGCGGTCCGGCGTCAGCTCGATGGTGTCGTCGCGGTGCCGGGCGGTCAGGCCCCGAAGCCCGTTGCGGAAGCCCACGATGCGCTTGACGTCGTACTGCACGGTCAGTTCCTGCACGAGGCCGCGGATGACGTCGTTGAGCCCGGGGCACAGTCCGCCGCAGGTGACGATTCCGGCGGTGACCCGCGCCGGGTCGAAGTAGATCTTGCGGCGGGGGCCGGCGGCCTCGAAGCTCGGCAGGTCCTCGGGCGGGAGGCCGTGCTCGGCGAGCATGGACACCGTGTCCTCCAGCAGGACCCGGTCGCCCTCGGCCACGTAGTGCGGGGAGGTCCGCTTGGCGGCGAGCAGCGCGGACAGCGGCGAGTCGTGGCGGCACTCGCCGAGGTGGCGAACGCGCAGGTCGTCCAGGTGCAGCGTCATCGGATCCCACCTCTGACCGGATGCGCGCCGGTGTGCGAGATGCGGCGCACCTGGCCGCTGGAGATCAGCATGGACTCCGCGAGCACGGCGCCATCGGACTCCCGGGGACCGCTCAGCAGCGACCCGCTGGTGACGCCGGTGGCGGCGAACAGCGCATCGCCGCCGACGAGTTCGTCGCAGGTGTAGACGCGGTCGACGTCCATGCCCGCCGCGCGGATGGCGGCGGCTTCCTCCTCGCGCTGCGGGGCGAGACGGCCGAGCATGTCGCCGCCCAGCGCGCGGACCGCGGCGGCGGTCATCACGCCCTCGGGCGTGCCTCCGATGCCGAGCAGCAGGTCGGCGTCCCCGGTCGGCAGCAGCACTTCGAGACTGCCGGCGACGTCGCCTTCGGCCGGGGTGTGCACGGACGCACCGGCTCGCAGCAACCGCGCGATCAGCTCCTGGTGGCGCGGCTTGTCCATGATGACCACGCGCAGCCGGTCGACCGGCTTGCCGAGGGCGCGGGCGACGTTGGCCACGGTCCGCTCGGGCGTGTCGGCGAGGTCGACGACGCCCTTCGCCCGCGGCGGGACCACGATCTTGTCCATGTAGAAGCCGGGACCGGGCGACCAGAGCGTTCCGGGCTCGGCGAAGGCGATGGTGGCCATCGAGCCCGGGTGGTTCTTGGCGCAGAACGAGGTGCCTTCGAGCGGGTCGACGGCGATGTCGAAGTCCGGGCCGCGGCCGTTGCCCACGGCTTCGCCGTTGTAGAGCATCGGAGCCTCGTCCTTCTCACCTTCACCGATGACGACCGTCCCACGGCCGGGGGCGTCGGCGAGCACCTGGCGCATGGCCTCGGTCGCCGCTGCGTCGGCCGCGTTCTTGTCGTGCCTGCCCACCCAGGCGTGGCTGGCGATCGCCGCGCTGTGCGTGGCGGCCAGCGCGATCGCCTCCAGGGCGCGGACGTCGGTGCGGGTGCGCGGTTCGGTCCGGTGCATCTCGGGCTCCTCGGTTCGGCTGCCTGCCTGCATGTCCGGCTCCGGTCACTCCAGATTCGCGTGCAGCCGCCACAAGTCGGTGGCCTGCACTCCGCTCGACCGCCACAGCGCGTGGAACAGCGCGTCGCTGAGCAGCAGCACCGACTGCTCGAACAGGCTCCCCGCGTACTGCTCGGACGCCTCGCCCTCGAAGTCCTGCTTGTCGGCGGCGGGGATGACCAGCACCTCGGTCGCGAGCTTCGCCAGCGGCGAGTCCGGCGCGGTCGTCAGCGCGATGACGTTCGCCCCCTGACCCCGCGCGGTTTCGGCCGCCCGCACCACGCGGGAGGTGGTGCCGGAACCGGACGCGGCGACCAGGACGTCACCCGTGCCGATCGCCGGCGCGGTCGTCTCCCCCACGACGTGCGTGGAGAGCCCGAGGTGCATGAAGCGCATCGCGGCCATCTGCAGGGCCAGTCCGCTGCGCCCGCCGCCGACGGTGAACACCGCCGTCGCGTTGAGCAGCATCGCTCCGGCGCGGGCCCAGGCCGCGGGCTGGACGTCTCGGCGCACGCGGTCCACCTCGCCGCTGATGGCCAGCGTCGCGTAGCTGAAGTGCGGCGGGTTGAGCCTGTCGCCGGTGTTCTGGTCAGCCGTGTCCGTTCCGGTCATCTGAGCCACTCCCCACTGCGTTCGTCGAAGAACTCCAGGCGCTCATCCGCGATGGTGAAATCGCGCGTTCCCATTCCTGGATTCCGCCCTCGTCGCGAATCCGCGGTTCCCGCGGTCGCATTTTCGGGACGCATTCTGCGGTTGTGAGACTGCACGGACGCCGAGATCCGGTCAACTGAGCGGTCACGAACAGGCATCCGGGTGGAACGAACGGCGCCCAGGTCCGCTCAAACGGTCGTTCGCGCTCGTCAGCGGACTGGAGATCACCATTCCGGCGACCTCGAAGCACTGCGGGAATTGCCATCTGGAAGGGCGTTCCGGCCGTTTGTTCCGCCGTGGCGTCCGTTCGTTCCGGCGCGGTTGACCGGGTTGTGGAGATCCGTGCACTGTCACAGGTCGTTGCTCGTTTCCGACTCCGGACCGAAAGCGCGGAACCGATCGGAAACCCTGAAAATCCGCCGAGCACCACGAATTGAGGAGATTGCCGTGAAGCTGCAGGTAGCACTGGACGTCGCCACCCTCGAAGACGCGCTGACCCTGGCCCGCCAGACCGCCGAGCACGTGGACATCCTCGAAC
>NZ_JBFAPZ010000032.1:0-5313 GCF_040676935.1 Saccharopolyspora sp. NPDC049426
CATAAGGATTGTGTCGGCGGTGTCTTACTCTCCCACACCCTAGCGAGTGCAGTACCATCAGCGCTGGGGAGCTTAGCTACCGGGTTCGGAATGGGACCGGGCGGACCCTCCCCGCCATCGCCACCGACAACCCCGTACCCACCCTCAAGTGGGAAAACAATGGATGCCAATACACGTTGACACAAATATTCAGATATCAACAACAACCGAGGGTTGTTGTCTCAGATATCGTATAGTGGGTGCGTAACATCTTCGTGAGCAAGTCCTCGGCCTATCAGCACCGGTCAGCTCCACACATTACTGTGCTTCCACATCCGGCCTGTCAACCCGGTCATCTACCGGGGGCCTTAACCCACAAAGGGGTGGGAGACCTCATCTAGGAACAGGCTTCCCGCTTAGATGCTTTCAGCGGTTATCCCTCCCGAACATAGCCAACCAGCCGTGCCCTTGGCAGAACAACTGGCACACCAGAGGTTCGTCCGTCCCGGTCCTCTCGTACTAGGGACAGCCTTCCGCAAGTCTCCTACGCGCGCGGCGGATAGGGACCGAACTGTCTCACGACGTTCTAAACCCAGCTCGCGTGCCGCTTTAATGGGCGAACAGCCCAACCCTTGGGACCAACTCCAGCCCCAGGATGCGACGAGCCGACATCGAGGTGCCAAACCATGCCGTCGATATGGACTCTTGGGCAAGATCAGCCTGTTATCCCCGGGGTACCTTTTATCCGTTGAGCGACACCGCTTCCACCAGCCAGTGCCGGATCACTAGTCCCTGCTTTCGCACCTGCTCGACCCGTCAGTCTCACAGTCAAGCTCCCTTATACACTTACACTCAACACCTGATTGCCAACCAGGCTGAGGGAACCTTTGGGCGCCTCCGTTACCCTTTAGGAGGCAACCGCCCCAGTTAAACTACCCACCAGGCACTGTCCCCGATCCGGATCACGGACCCGAGTTAGATGCCCGGAACGACCAGAGTGGTATTTCACCAACGACTCCACCAACACTAGCGTGTCAGCTTCACAGTCTCCCACCTATCCTACACAAGCCGAACCAAACACCAATACCAAGCTATAGTAAAGGTCCCGGGGTCTTTCCGTCCTGCCGCGCGAAACGAGCATCTTTACTCGTACTGCAATTTCACCGGGCCTGTGGTCGAGACAGCGGAGAAGTCGTTACGCCATTCGTGCAGGTCGGAACTTACCCGACAAGGAATTTCGCTACCTTAGGATGGTTATAGTTACCACCGCCGTTTACTGGCGCTTAAATTCTCCGCTACACCCCAAAGGGCTTTACGGGTCCTCTTAACGTTCCAGCACCGGGCAGGCGTCAGTCCATATACATCGCCTTACAGCTTCGCATGGACCTGTGTTTTTAGTAAACAGTCGCTTCTCCCTGGCCTCTGCGACCACCACCAGCTCCCACCGAAAAAGTGTTCACCAGCAGTGGCCCCCCTTCTCCCAAAGTTACGGGGGCAATTTGCCGAATTCCTTAACCACAGTTCACCCGACCGCCTCGGTATTCTCTACCTGACCACCTGTGTCGGTTTCGGGTACGGGCCGTGCACACACTCGCTAGAGGCTTTTCTCGGCAGCATGGGATCACTCACTTCACCACAACGGCTACGCATCACCCCTCACCCACATGATGTGCGGATTTACCTACACACCGGGCTACAGGCTTACACCAGTACAACCACTCACTGGCAGAGCTACCCTCCTGCGTCACCCCATCACTTGACTACTATCCCATCGGGTCCCATGCAGTCCCCGGTCTCCTCCGAAGAGTCAACCGGATTCCGGATGGTTAGCATCAGAAACCTCATCATGGACGCGTATGCACGGGTACGGGAATATCAACCCGTTATCCATCGACTACGCCTGTCGGCCTCGCCTTAGGCCCCGACTCACCCTGGGCGGACGAACCTTCCCCAGGAACCCTTGGTCATCCGGCGGAAGAGATTCTCACTCTTCACTCGCTACTCATGCCTGCATTCTCACTCCCACACAATCCACACCACGCTTCCGCGGACGCTTCACCTCGTGCAGGACGCTCCCCTACCCAACCCAACAAACGCTGGATTGGCATGGCTTCGGCGGTGCGCTTCAGCCCCGCTACATTGTCGGCGCAGGACCACTTGACCAGTGAGCTATTACGCACTCTTTCAAGGATGGCTGCTTCTAAGCCAACCTCCTGGTTGTCTAAGCGATCCCACATCCTTTCCCACTAAGCGCACACTTGGGGGCCTTAGCCGATGCTCTGGGCTGTTTCCCTCTCGACGACGAAGCTTCTCCCCCGCCGTCTCACTGCCACACTCAACTCAGGCGTATTCGGAGTTTGGCTGATCTCAGTAACCCGTGAAGGCCCATCAACCAACCAGTGCTCTACCCCACCCAAGCAACATGCGACGCTGCACCTAAATGCATTTCGGGGAGAACCAGCTATCACGGAGTTTGATTGGCCTTTCACCCCTACCCACAGCTCATCCCCCAGGTTTTCAACCCTGGTGGGTTCGGGCCTCCACACGGTCTTACCCGCGCTTCACCCTGGCCATGGGTAGATCACTCCGCTTCGGGTCTACACCACGCGACTCACACGCCCTATTCAGACTCGCTTTCGCTCCGGCTACCCCCAACGGGTTAACCTCGCCACGCAGCAGTAACTCGCAGGCTCATTCTTCAAAAGGCACGCCATCACAGTTGCTAAGACTGCTCTGACGGATTGCAGGCACATGGTTTCAGGAACTATTTCACTCCCCTCCCGGGGTACTTTTCACCATTCCCTCACGGTACTATCCACTATCGGTCACCAGGAAGTATTTAGGCTTAGCGAGTGGTCCCGCCAGATTCACAGCACCCTCCACGAAAGCGCTGCTACTCGGGAACACCACCACACACCGGCCACGCATTTTCGTCTACCGGACTCTCACCGTCTCTGGTCAGGTTTCCCAACCTGTTCAACTAACACGCAACACAAATGCTGAGAGGTCAGTAGCCCTCTCAGGCGATGTCCCACAACCCCGCACACGCAACCCCTACCAGGTATCCCACGCGCACGGTTTAGCCTCTTCCGCTTTCGCTCGCCACTACTCACGGAATCACCAGTGTTTTCTCTTCCTACGGGTACTAAGATGTTTCACTTCCCCGCGTTCCCCCTCACACCCTATATATTCAGGCATGAGTAACCCGACATCACTCGGGCTGGGTTTCCCCATTCGGACACCCTCGGATCACAGCTCGTTTGACAACTCCCCGAGGACTATCGCGGCCTACCACGTCCTTCATCGGCCCCTGGTACCAAGGCATCCACCATGTGCCCTAAAAAACTTGGCCACAAAGATGCTCGCACCCACTATACAATTCTCAAACAACAACCCGAAAAAACAACCACACACCCAACCGGGCACGTGGTGTGTCCTCTCAGATACCCAACAGTGAACTGCCCCAACCAGCACCAGCCGGCCAGACGATTAGTGTGTTCCACAATCCATCGAGCACCCGTGGTGAACGACACTCGCGCTCAACCCACGGAAACTCCCAGTCTATGACTGGGGTTTATGTTGCTCCTTAGAAAGGAGGTGATCCAGCCGCACCTTCCGGTACGGCTACCTTGTTACGACTTCGTCCCAATCGCCAGTCCCACCTTCGACCACTCCCTCCCAAAGGGTTAGGCCATGGGCTTCGGGTGTTACCGACTTTCATGACGTGACGGGCGGTGTGTACAAGGCCCGGGAACGTATTCACCGCAGCAATGCTGATCTGCGATTACTAGCGACTCCGACTTCACGGGGTCGAGTTGCAGACCCCGATCCGAACTGAGACCGGCTTTAAGGGATTCGCTCCACCTCACGGCATCGCAACCCTCTGTACCAGCCATTGTAGCATGTGTGAAGCCCTGGGCATAAGGGGCATGATGACTTGACGTCATCCCCACCTTCCTCCGAGTTGACCCCGGCAGTCCCCTACGAGTCCCCGGCATAACCCGCTGGCAACATAGGGCAAGGGTTGCGCTCGTTGCGGGACTTAACCCAACATCTCACGACACGAGCTGACGACAGCCATGCACCACCTGTACACCAACCACAAGGGAAACCGTATCTCTACGGCTGTCTAGTGCATGTCAAACCCAGGTAAGGTTCTTCGCGTTGCATCGAATTAATCCACATGCTCCGCCGCTTGTGCGGGCCCCCGTCAATTCCTTTGAGTTTTAGCCTTGCGGCCGTACTCCCCAGGCGGGGCGCTTAATGCGTTAGCTACGGCACGGAAACGGTGGAACCCATCCCCACACCTAGCGCCCAACGTTTACGGCATGGACTACCAGGGTATCTAATCCTGTTCGCTCCCCATGCTTTCGCTCCTCAGCGTCAGTATCGGCCCAGAGACCCGCCTTCGCCACCGGTGTTCCTCCTGATATCTGCGCATTTCACCGCTACACCAGGAATTCCAGTCTCCCCTGCCGAACTCAAGTCTGCCCGTATCGACCGCACGCCCACAGTTAAGCTGCAGGTTTTCACGGCCGACGCGACAAACCGCCTACGAGCTCTTTACGCCCAATAAATCCGGACAACGCTCGCACCCTACGTATTACCGCGGCTGCTGGCACGTAGTTAGCCGGTGCTTCTTCTACAGGTACCGTCACCCGAAAGCTTCGTCCCTGTCGAAAGAGGTTTACAACCCGAAGGCCGTCATCCCCCACGCGGCGTTGCTGCGTCAGGCTTTCGCCCATTGCGCAAGATTCCCCACTGCTGCCTCCCGTAGGAGTCTGGGCCGTGTCTCAGTCCCAGTGTGGCCGGTCACCCTCTCAGGCCGGCTACCCGTCGTCGCCTTGGTAGGCCACTACCCCACCAACAAGCTGATAGGCCGCGGGCTCATCCTGCACCGCCGGAACTTTCCACACACAGGAGATGCCTCCGTGTGTCATATCCGGTATTAGACCTCGTTTCCAAGGCTTATCCCAGAGTGCAGGGCAGATTACCCACGTGTTACTCACCCGTTCGCCACTAATCCACCACCGAAGCGGCTTCATCGTTCGACTTGCATGTGTTAAGCACGCCGCCAGCGTTCGTCCTGAGCCAGGATCAAACTCTCCAACAATGCCTTGTTGAAACAATCCCAGCACACACTCAACAACCCAAAGGTCGGAGCGTGATACTCAAAGAAACCACCAACCACCAACACGAAAAACTCGCATCACTGGTCAGGGGCATAAAAGAACACTAACCAAAACAGTCCACTGTTGAGTTCTCAAAGAACACACCCACACCATCGCCACAACCCCACTTCCAGGGCGTGAACTCCGGGGAGTCATTTCCTCG
>NZ_JBFAPZ010000033.1:0-4148 GCF_040676935.1 Saccharopolyspora sp. NPDC049426
GGCGAGGAGTTGATGGCGTGGGTGCGGTTGCGGGAGGGGGCTGCGGTGTTGACGGCGGAGTCGTTGCGGGAGTTCTGCTCGGGCAAGTTGGCGCATTACAAGATCCCGCGCTACGTGCACGTGGTGGAGGAGTTCCCGATGACGGTCACCGGCAAGGTCCGCAAGGTCGAGATGCGCGAACAAGCCCGCCAACTCCTCGACCTCTAACAGCCGACACCCGGAACACTCCAGTATTCCGGTGACGGATTACGGGAGTTTTCCGGGTCCGGGGACGGAATACCGCAGTATTCCGATGACGGATTACTGGAGTTTTCCGGGGCTCCCTCGGGAGGTTCCGGTGGTGAGGTCGGTTTCGACGGTGGTGATCGCCGTTGTTCAGCGGTTGTTGAGGGCGTTTCCCGAGAGCGCGAGTTGGCGGCTCTGGGCGACCAGGCGCCCTCGGGAGTCGTAGACGGCCGCGTCCTCGTTGAACCAGCCGTCGGCGCTCAGCGCGTCGCAGCGGGTGTAGCCCGCGACCGGGCCGGGGGCCGGCAGGGCGCGGAGCTGGTAGGTGAGTTCGACGGTGGGGCACCAGCCGGACTGGCCCAGGCCGAACACGGTCGGCGGGAGCATGTCGACGGCGACGATCAGCGTCAGCGGGTCGAAGTCGGTGCCGTCGGTGAGCTCCATCCAGCCCCGGACCTCGCCGTCCTCGGTGGCCTCGCCGCGCAGGAACCCGGTGGAGTGGGGGTCGAGTCGGATGTTGAGGTGGCCCAGCAGGCCGCCTTCGGTGGGCATGCGGCGATCCTCGCACTCGTCGAGCGGCTTGATCGGGGGCTGCGGTCCCGCCGCCCACTCGTGCGCGGCGTCGGAGATCTCGCCCGCGGTCACGGTGGCCTCGATGCAGGCCTTGCCGTTCTGGACGAGGCGGGCGTGCACCGTGGTGAACATGCGCCCGTGCTTGATCCGCTCGGTGTGCAGCTCGACCTCGCCGGCGTCCGGCGAGCGCAGGAAGTGCGCGCTGACCACCAGCGGGTGCGACCGCTCAGCGGTGCGGAGCGCGGCCTTGGTCAGCAGCGCCATCATGTAGCCGCCGTGCGGGTTCTCGCCGATCGACCACTCGCTGTCCAGCGTGGACGTGAAGACGCCCTCGCGGATGGGGCTCACGGTCGTCGCCTCGGCGAATGAACGCATGCGCGACACGTTACCTGCTCGAACTAGTTCCGGAACGCCTCGCGAAGCGCGATCGAAGAGGCGGCTTGCAAAGGATCAGCCGATGATGTGACCTGGGTTACGTACTCGGGCTGATCGCGGACGAAGGAGACGGTCATGAGCAGATTGCGGTTCGGGGTCTTCCTCGCCCCCTTTCACCCAGCTGGGCAGAACCCGACGCTGGCCATGCAGCGCGACCTCCGGCTGATGGAGCACCTCGACCACATCGGGTTCGACGAGGCGTGGATCGGCGAGCACCACTCCGCGGGCAGCGAGATCATCGCCTCGCCGGAGATCTTCATCGCCGCCGCCGCCGAGCGCACCCGCAACATCAGGTTCGGCACCGGCGTGACCTCCGTCAGCTACCACAACCCGCTGTGGGTGGCCGACCGGATGGTCATGCTCGATCACCTGACCAGGGGCCGTTCGATGCTCGGCGTGGGCCCCGGGTCGCTGCCCACCGACTCGGCGATGATCGGGCTCAACCCGACCGACACGCGCGAACTGCTCGACATCAACTTCGACATCATCATGCGGCTGCTGGCGGGCGAAACCGTCACCGAGCAGACCCCGACGCACAAGCTGATCGACGCCCGGCTTCAGCTGCGGCCCTACACCGAGCCCCGCTTCGACGTCGCCGTGGCCGCAGTCGCCTCGCCCACCGGCCCGCGACTGGCCGGACGACACGGTGCCGGGCTGCTGTCCATCGGCGCCACGCTCACCCAGGAGGGGTTCGACGCGCTGGCGCACCACTGGAGCGTGGTCGAGGAGCGGGCCTCTCACTTCGGGCAGCCTGCCCCGGATCGCTCCGGGTGGCGACTGGTCGGGCTCATGCACATCGCTGAAACCCGGGAGCAGGCGTACAAGGACGTCGAGTACGGCATCGAGCAGTGGTTCACCTACTTCCAGAAGGTGGCCGCGTTCCCGCAGATGGCCGTGGACGGCTCGAACATCCGCGAGATGATCGACTTCATCAACGAGGCCGGCATCGGCGCCATCGGCACGCCGGAGGACGCCCGCGCGCAGGTGCAGCGCCTCGCCGACCAGTCCGGCGGCTTCGGCGCGATGCTGCTGCTGGCCCACGAATGGGCCAACCCCGAGGCCACGAAGCGCTCCTACGAACTGATCGCGCAGGACGTCCTGCCGCACTTCCAGGGACCCGGCATCAGCCACCACGAGTCGACCGTGCGCGCCAAGCAGCACGCCCGCGACACCCGCAGCGATCACGCC
Organism: Saccharopolyspora sp. NPDC049426; assembly: GCF_040676935.1. Taxonomy (NCBI): domain Bacteria; kingdom Bacillati; phylum Actinomycetota; class Actinomycetes; order Pseudonocardiales; family Pseudonocardiaceae; genus Saccharopolyspora; species Saccharopolyspora sp. NPDC049426. The sequence continues at coordinate 2,422 of NZ_JBFAPZ010000033.1, forward strand.
CAGCAGCAGCTGGCGGCCGTGGAGCACATGACGGAGAAGTACGCCAAGGAAGTCGCCGAGAGCTGAACGGACGACCGGCGCGATCGAGGTTCACGACCGAGCGGGCCGAGCTCCGGGCGGGCTCAGCCCGCCCGGAGCGCGTTCAGCGAGCGCCGCGCCGCGGTGGTGACCGCCTCGGTGGTGATGCCGAATTCGGTGTAGAGCGTCTGGTAGTCGGCTGAGGCGCCGAAGTGTTCCAGGGAGACGATTTCGCCGGCGTCGCCGACGAAGCGGTGCCATGGCTGGGCGATGCCGGCCTCGACGGCGACTCTGGCGCGCACTGACGGGGGCAGCACGTGTCGGCGGTAGGTCACGTCCTGCGCGTCGAACCACTCCACGCACGGCATCGACACCACGCGCGTCGGGATTCCTCCGGCCTCCAGGGACTTCCTGGCCGCCACTGCCAGCTGTACTTCGGATCCGGTTGCGATCAGCAGCACCTCGGGGGTGCCGGTGGAGGCCTCGGCGAGCACGTAGCCGCCGCGGGCGACGCCCTGCGGGTCCGTGCCTTCCAGCGTCGGCACCCCTTGGCGGGTCAGTGCCAGTCCGGCGGGTCCGTCGGTGTTTTCCAGGATCGCTTTCCAGGCCGCAGCGGTCTCGTTGGCGTCGGCCGGGCGCACGACCGCCAGATCGGGGATCGCGCGCAGGCTCGCCAGGTGCTCCACCGGCTGGTGCGTCGGACCGTCTTCGCCGAGTCCGATCGAGTCGTGGGTCCACACGTAGATCACCGGGAGCCGCATCAGCGCCGCCAACCGCACCGCGGGGCGCATGTAGTCGCTGAAGACCATGAAGGTGCCGCCGTAGGGCCGGGTTCCGCCGTGCAGGGCGATGCCGTTGAGGATGGAGCCCATGGCGTGTTCGCGGATGCCGAAGTGCAGTGTGCGGCCGTAGGGGTTGGCCGACCACGCGTCGGTGGAGATGCTCTCCGGTCCGAAGGAGTCGGCGCCCTTCATTGTGGTGTTGTTGCTTTCCGCCAGGTCGGCCGAACCGCCCCACAGTTCCGGCAGCACGTCGGCCAGGGACGCCAGCACCTCCGCCGATGCTTTCCGCGTCGCGATGCCCTTCTCATCGGGTTCCCAGCTGGGCAGCTCGTCGGCCCATCCGGTGGGCAGCGTGCGGGTCTGCATCCGGTCCAGCAGCGCCTTGCGCTGGGGGTTGTCGGCGGCCCATGCGTTGAAGGCGATCTGCCACTTCTCGCGGGCTTCCCTGCCGCGTTCGGTGATGGCGCGGGTGTGGTCCAGCACCGCGTCGTCGACCTGGAACGCTCTCTTGGGGTCGAAGCCCAGGAGTTTTTTGACCTCGGCGAGCTCGTCGGCGCCCAGCGCGGCACCGTGGGCTTTGCCGGTGTTCATCTTCGTGGGTGCTGGGTAGCCGATGACCGTGCGCAGCACGATCAGCGTCGGGCGGGTGGTGTCGGCTTTGGCGGACTCAATGGCCTCCAGCAGTCCCTGCACGTCCTCGCCGCCGTGGACGGTGACCACCTGCCAGCCGTAGGACTCGTAGCGCTTGGCGGTGTCCTCGGTCAGCGCGATTCTGGTGTCGTCTTCGATGGAGATCTCGTTCGCGTCGTAGAGGACGGTGAGGTTGCCCAGCTGCTGGGTGCCGGCCAGCGAGGAGGCTTCGGAGGTCACGCCTTCTTCGATGTCGCCGTCGGAGGCGATGACGTAGATGTGGTGGTCGAAAACGCT
>NZ_JBFAPZ010000034.1:0-3398 GCF_040676935.1 Saccharopolyspora sp. NPDC049426
GCCGTCCCTCGTGAGTTCACGAAAACCGACGGGTCTGTTGACCGGAACCCAAGTGTAGGGGGTTGGCGATGAGCGTGGGTCGTGTCGTGGGTTCAGCAACCGGCGTTGTCGTTGGCCAGGTCGGGATGTTCCAGGACTGCGTTGTATCGCATTGCCGCGGTGATGCTCAGTCCGAACAGGTCGCAGATGCGGCGTACGTCGCCGCCGGTGGCGTGGATCTCGTGGAGGATGCGGTCCTCGCGCAGCGATCGGGGGCCGAGCGGATATCTGTGCCACGGGTATCGGTGGTCGACCGGGTCGACTCTGGGCGCGGACCTGCGGTTGACGATGAGGTAGGGGTTCGTCGTCGTGGGCCAGCGTTGCTCCCGGAAGTCCAGGTAGGCGGTAAGCCTGGCCTGGACAGGGCCTGCGAGGGGGATGCTGCGGCCGTCCAGCCGGAGTCTTCCGTCGCCGACGTCGGTCAGCCGAATGGTGCTGATTTGGCGTGCTGTGAGTCCGTGGAAGGCGACCAGCGCGACCGCGAGTGCGCGTGCTGGGTGTGGCGCGTTGAGCGCGTCGCAGATCACTGCAGTGTCGACTGGGAGAGGGAGGGTCTGGCCCTGTGGACCAGCAGGTACACCTGTCGTCGGATTGATGAACACGACCTTGCGGGCTTTCAGGATTCGGAACAAGGACCGCAGTCCTTGATGAGCGACCTGGCGGGCCGGTCCGGATTCGGGCAGAGCTGTGACGACGTCGTCTTTGTCGATCTCAGCCAGCGAGTCGTGGCCGGCGTCGGCCCACTTTTGCAAGATCGGGAGCATTCCGTTGAGCTGCGCCCGGATGGTCTTGTGGTTTCGGGGTTTGCGGCGTGGTGGTGTGGTGCTGCCTTCGGCCATGACCGTGTACCAGGTATCGAGCTGCGTGCGCATCGTTGCGGGGAGACGCTCGGTCTTGACCAGAAAGTGGTTGCGGGTTCCGGGAATTCGGTCATCGTCGAGAAGGTTGGCGGCGGCCAGTACTTCCAGGGTGGAGTCGACGGTCAGCCCGCGCTGCGTCAGAAGCGACGCGGCTTCACTCGCCACGATCTTGGCCCCCGAGGTGGCTTGAAACGCTTGCAGGACATCGAGGGACTGACCGACCACGTTGATCAGTCTGGTGCTCCAGCCATGACGCGCGGCGTGTTCATGCAAGACCGCGTCGCAGTAGTGCGACATCGCTGGATCAGGCGCAGCGGGAAGCGTCGCTATGCGGGTCAAGTCCGGACGTATCCAGAACAGTGCGAGCTGCTGACTGTCCACCGGGGTGAACTCGGTCTCGACGCGAGTGATTCCGCGAGCGACCGCGGAGGCGCGGAACCGGCGATGGTGTTTGGCTCTGGTGGCTCCTCGGGGCTGGTAGTGCATGTTGGCCAGGAAGAGCTGCTGACCGAACCGGTTGGCGTCGGCGAGGTCGAAGGGTTCACCGGTGGAGCGCTCGTGCAGCGCTTGATGCCAGCACAGGCGGCAGGCGCCGTGATCGCCGAGTGGCATCTGCCGTCCGCAGTAGGGACATTCGCCAAGCGGGTGGCGGGATCGCCAGCCTCGGCAGCTCCAGCACCGCCAGTTGTTCTGGCGCATCACGCCCCAGGCCATGCAGTCCTTGCAGGATCCTGGGTGACCAGGGGAGCCGGGGTGGCACACCACGCACATGCCTTGAGAGAAGTAGCGGTCGGATCCGCAAGCGCGGCAGAGTGGTGGGGTGAAGGGGCCGCCTGGCAAGCAGTCGTAGCAGTAGTCGATCCGAGGAGTCGTCCACGCGGCCCGGTTGGTGCGGCAGTTCGTACAGAACTTCGGTGGCGCGGTCATGCCGGCGGCTCAGATCGATGGCGGCCGAACCGCGGTGTAATCGGTGGTGGAGCTGCCTGTGCGGTTGCCTCCTTGCGTGGGCGCAGGGCTGCGACCTTGTCCGGTTCGCGGATCAGCAGATCGGTGGGATCGCAATCCAGGATCGAGCAGATCACATCCAGGTCATCCAGGCGGATCGTCGTTGGTGTGCCGGTCCACAGGGCCGACATTTTCCCCGCGCTGATCTCCAGACCGGCCTCGGCAAGTCGCCGACGCAACTCTGTCGATTTCCAGATTCCGCATTCGGCGGCTTTCATTCGCAGATTCCAGCGCATGGTTCTACCGGGCCTCCACTGTGGTGAGTCGATGCGAGGTGCGGTGATTCGCCTGCTCCCAGGCGCGTTCGATGGAGTCGCTGTGGACGTGCACGTAGCGCGTTGTCGTCGACAGCCATTCATGCCCCAGCAACTCCTGCACGGCCTTGAGGTCCATCCCGGCGCTGTAAAGAGAGGAGGCGCAGTAATGCCGCAATACATGGGGCGTGAGCTTGCCCGACCATCCTGGAAGCCACTGGCCGGTCGCAGTAGCCAGTCCCGACCGCAGTGCGTCCGCACCAACACGGATACATCGACCGAGGTCCGGGTCCCGACGTTCGCTGGGCAGCATCGGCGCATCCGGGTCAGCCCAGTCCGGGCCGAACTGCGGCCGCACCTCCGCCAGCCACCAGTCGATCAACTGGTCGGCCGAGTTGATCGCGGGCACAAGCCGCGGCTTGTGCCCGCGGCCACGACTGCCTTTGCCGTGGCGGACATGCAGCTTGCCCGAGGTTCCAAGATCTGGCCGCCAGTCGCGGATATCGAGTTTGGTCGACTCGCTGATCCGGAGCCCGAGCCGTCGCCACAACGAGGCGGTGAAGTAGTCCCTCGCGGCGGGCAAGTATTTCCGCGCGTGCACCAACGATTGGCGCCAGTGCGTAAAAAGCGTGTCGACCTCGTCGTCCGAGGGTGGCACGCGCGGCGTGCCGCTCACGGGAAAGCTGGGGCGGTTGTACTCGTCGACAGGCTGCTCGACTACGTGGCCCGTCAGCCGGTGAATATCACCCTGGTACCTCGTCAGCACGAAGTCGTAGAAGCGAGCAACGCCATCGGCCTTGCTCCGCACGGTTGCCCGGGATTGTCCTCGCTGCCGCAGCTGAACGAGGTAGCGGTCACCGTCACCGACACTCGCGGTCCACACGGGTCCGGACAGGACCCGCGCGAACTCGATCACAACAGCTCGCGCCGCCGCGATGTGCCGATCAGTCAGGCCAACCGCGGCCATCGACAACGCGTACTGGTCGACGAGCTCCTGCTCGAAATCCTGAAGCTCCTGCGCCGAGCGCAACGTGTTCGGCGAGCCGATGTTGCGCACGACCGCGAGGTTCATGACCTGCCCGGTTCACGTGAGTGCTCCACAAGTCATGTATTCGGCCGTTACGTCGGAAATCTCGACAGTTTGTCGGGATTGCCCCCCGATCAAGTGAACCAGTCCTCACCAGGCACGCAGCTCCACCTGCGGCGGATCGCCCCAGGCGAACCCGCTGCATTGGAGACA
>NZ_JBFAPZ010000035.1:0-1877 GCF_040676935.1 Saccharopolyspora sp. NPDC049426
TCGTCGGGCAGGTGTGCGGTGGTCAACCGGTCGAGCTCGTCGCTCACCCGGTAGTGGGCGGTGGTTTCGTTCGCGGTCATGGACGCGCACTCCTGGTGGTCTGGGTTGCTCGCGGTGTTTCGGGAGTCGGTGTTGGGACGTGGCCGCCTCAGGCGGGCCACATCCGGGAGAGCTCGGGATGGTCGTCGTCGACCAAGCGATGTGCCAAGGCGATCGCCTCGTTTCGATCGGCCTTGTCGAGTGCCGGCTCGGCCCTGGCGATGCCCTCGAAGACGCTGGCCAGGCCCTCTGCTGCAGTCGGGGACATGCTGTCGTCGCCGCCGACGCCGCGCACGTACCGCCGCCGCATCACCGCCGCGGCGTCCAGCAGCAGGGAGTGCTGAGCTTCCAGCAAATCCCTCTCGCTGTTGAAGGTCTCCATTTCACTACCCCTTTCACCCACCGCACGTCGCGGTGAACTCCCTTGGCGAGGCTTCTGATCGGCACCGTCTCGCGGTGCCGGGGCTGACGGCGCAGCACGTGGCCGCTCCGCTGGTGCGGGGAGGCGCCGTCGAAGCAGATCGGTCGATCAGGACGCGGGCGCCGACTGGGTCATGGCGGCGTGCAGCTCGGCCACTGCCGTTCGCTTCCCGCGCGGGTGCGACAGCACGGCCGAACCGGCGACGAGGAGTTCTGCGCCCGCGTACCACGCGGACCGTGCGGTGGTGGTCGAAATCCCTCCGTCCACCTCGATCTTCACCGGGCTCCCGGACAGGTCGACCAACGCGCGCATCTCCGCGACCTTGTCCTCCATCGCGGCGATGTACTTCTGCCCGCCGAAGCCAGGGTTGACCGTCATGATCACGATCTGGTCGATCCGGTCGAGCACGTGGCGGACGAAGTCGAGCGGGGTCGACGGGTTGACGGCGACACCCGCTTTCGCATCGAGGTCGCGGATCGTGGACAGCGTCCGATGCAGATGCGCGCAGGTCTCGGCGTGCACGATGATGGTCTCGCACCCGGCGGCGGCGAAGTCGGCGATCACCGGGTCCGGGTCCTGCACCATGAGGTGCGCTTCGAACGGCAGGCGGCTGTACTTGCGGCACGCGGCCACGACATCCGGGCCGAACGTCATGTTGGGGACGAAGCGCCTGTCCATGACGTCCCACTGGATGCGGCCCACCCCAGCATCGGTGAGGTCGGCGACCTCATCACCGAGTCGCGCGTAGTCGGCGCCGAGGACTGAGCCCACGATCACCGGTTCCTTCATCGACCAGCTCGGTGCGGAATGCCGTGGTTCTGCGCGCAGCGGCTTGTTCGGTTCGTCAACCATCAAGCGCTCCTCCCGATCATGTGTCCGGAATTCCTGTTCCCGATTCCCGGCTGAGTGGGACAACTCCGGACAACGCGTCCAGCCGGGCAACAGCCGTGATGGCATGTCGTTCGTGATTGCGAAATGATTGGTTTCCGGCCGGCCCGAATTCGGGCCGGCCGGAGAGGGCTGGCACAGGCGTTAGGGGCCGCGGAGAAATGGCCCGGCCCTCCACCTCGTGCCGAGTGCGTGCTCGAAAGCGGTTTTCGCTCGGTCAGCGGATGAGGCTCTTGAGGTTCTTCGCGGCCGCGGCCGGGTCCTTCGCGCTGTAGATCGCGCCACCGGCGACCGCGACGGTCGCCCCGGAGTCCTGCACCGCCGCGATGGATTCGGCCTTGATGCCACCGGCGATGGAGAACGGGACGCCGGCCTGCTTTCCGTCGTCGAGCAGGGTCTGGATCGTGTAGCCGGGCTTGGCCTGCTCGTCGAGTCCGGCGTGGATCTCGACGAAGGACACGCCCATCTTCGAGACCTCGCGGATGCGGGCGACCCGGTCGGCCACGACGGTGATCATGTCGGCGACGAC
>NZ_JBFAPZ010000036.1:0-1368 GCF_040676935.1 Saccharopolyspora sp. NPDC049426
TACCGCCGCGGCAAGGCCATGCCGCTCAAGGCCGCCGTCGACGACGCCGTGGCCGAGGCCCCCAGCGTCGAGCACGTGCTGGTCGTCCAGCGCACCGGCACCGACATCACCTGGAACACCAGCCACGACAAGTGGTGGCACGAACTCGTCGACCCCCAGCCCGAGGTCCACACCCCGCAGGCCTTCGACAGCGAACACCCGCTGTTCATCCTCTACACCTCCGGCACCACCGGAAAACCCAAGGGCATCCTGCACACCTCCGGCGGCTACCTCACCCAGGCCGCCTACACCCACCACCACGTCTTCGACCTCAAACCCGACACCGACGTGTACTGGTGCACCGCCGACATCGGCTGGGTCACCGGCCACACCTACATCGTCTACGGGCCCCTGGCCAACGGCGCCACCCAGGTCATCTACGAAGGCACCCCCAACACCCCCCACGAGGGCCGGCACTGGGAAATCGTCCAGAAGTACGGCGTCACCCTCTACTACACCGCCCCCACCACCATCCGCACCTTCATGAAGTGGGGCGCGGACATCCCCGCCAAGTACGACCTGTCCTCACTGCGCGTGCTCGGCTCGGTCGGTGAACCGATCAACCCCGAAGCCTGGATCTGGTACCGCACCCACATCGGCTCCGACCGCACCCCCATCGTCGACACCTGGTGGCAGACCGAAACCGGCGCGATCATGATCTCCCCGCTGCCCGGCGTCACCGCCACCAAACCCGGCTCCGCGCAAACCCCCCTGCCCGGCATCTCCGCCAAGGTCGTCGACGAAACCGGCACCGAAGTCGGACCCGGCGGCGGCGGACTGCTCGTGCTCGACAAGCCCTGGCCCTCCATGCTGCGCGGCATCTGGGGCGACGACGAGCGTTACAAGGACACCTACTGGTCGAAGTTCGCCGACCTGGGCTTCTACTTCGCCGGAGACGGCGCCAAGTACGACGCCGACGGCGACCTGTGGCTGCTCGGCCGCGTCGACGACGTCATGAACGTCTCCGGCCACCGCATCTCCACCACTGAAGTCGAATCCGCCCTGGTCTCCCACTCCAACGTCGCCGAAGCCGCCGTCGTCGGCGCCAGCGACCCCACCACCGGACAAGGCATCGTCGCCTTCGTCATCCTGCGCGGCGGCGTCACCGACGAAGCCGGCGGCGAAGCCGCACTCGCCGAACTCCGCAACCACGTGTCGAAGGAGATCGGACCGATCGCCAAACCCCGGCAGATCATGGTCGTGCCCGAACTCCCCAAGACCCGCTCCGGCAAGATCATGCGCCGCCTGCTGCGCGACGTCGCCGAAAACCGCGAAGTCGGCGACGTCTCCACCCTCGCCGACTCCTCCGTCATGGACCTCATCTCCAAG
>NZ_JBFAPZ010000037.1:0-1003 GCF_040676935.1 Saccharopolyspora sp. NPDC049426
CTAGTGTCCTGCGTCGGAAATGCGTTGTAGATATCGGGCGAGGGAATCGAGGATCTCTTCGGCGGTCTTCTTCCACACGAAGGGCTTGGGGCTAGAGTTCCAGTGCTGGATCCAGTCGCGGACGTCTTTTTCCAGCGCTGCAACGCTTTTGTGGACTCCGCGACGGGTGAGTTGGTCGGTGAGGTAGCCGAACCAGCGCTCGACCTGGTTGATCCAGGAAGAGCCGGTCGGGGTGAAGTGCACGTGGAAGCGGGGGTGCCGGGCCAGCCACTCGTTGATGATGGGTGTTTTGTGGGTGGCGAGGTTGTCGCAGACCAGGTGCACGTCGAGCTCGGCGGGCACGGTTTTGTCGATGCTGACCAGGAACTTCTTGAACTCGGTGGCGCGGTGGCGGCGGTGCAGTTCGGTGATGACAGTGCCGTCGGCGATGTTGAACGCCGCGAACAGGCTGGTCGTGCCGTGGCGGGCGTAGTCATGGGTGCGGCGCTCGGGCATCCCCGGCATCATCGGCAGCACCGGCTGAGAGCGATCCAACGCTTGCATCTGGGACTTCTCATCCACGCATAACACGACCGCCCGCTCCGGCGGATTGTGGTAGAGGCCAACGACATCCACGACCTTCTCCACGAATAACGGGTCGGTGGAGATCTTGAATCCGTCAATGCGATGGGGTTTGAGATCAAACCGCCGCCAGATCCGCCCGATCGTCGATTTCGACAGCCCGGTGCGCTCGGCCATCGAGGCCCGCGACCAGTGCGTGGCATCGGCCGGGGCCTGCTCCAGGGTCAACTCCACCACACGCTGCACCTGATCCAGCAGAATCGACGGAGGCCGGCCCGGACGGGGCTCATCAGCCAGCCCGGACAGGCCGTGCTCGATGAACCGGCCACGCCATTTCGCCACCGTCGGCACCGAAACACCCAGCTCCGCAGCCACGTCCGTGTTGAACGCACCGGGTTCCGCGCACGCAAGAACGATCCGGCACCGCAGCGCATACGCCTGC